>BJUT01000007.1 GCA_007988745.1 Pseudoalteromonas atlantica | reverse complement strand
TGTTGTATTGCACAAAGAGAAAAAATGAGGAGAAAATGAGAAGTGAAAGCTGTAGGCGCGAAGCTTGCTCGCGCAAGATGCTCGTTACTTCTCTAAAAGCGAAGCGTCTCTAAACCTCTTTGTGATTTATTGATCTTTAATACAATATGCACAAAGAGAAGAGAGAGAAGTAAACGAGCAGCCAAAGTAAATTAGTATAAGTTATCTGTATATCACCACCGAGTACACCGAGGCGCTTCGCGCTACACAGAGAAAACACCCGTAACGTTTAGTCACTTCTCTAGGTATTCTCCTTCGCTTCTCGGTGGTGAAACAATCACTTTATACCTCGGTTAAAGCATTGTTTTTAAACGCCAGCAAACTGCACGTCTACAGCCCATTTAACTTATGCGGGTTACTTTTACTTTTATTTTCCCTGCATTGGCGCCGTAAAATCGGCTTAAGTCATTGGCAAAGGGGCTAAATTCACCTGATTTAGTAATGGTTACTGTAGCACCATTGGCTATTTCAAATAAATATTCGTCGTTATTGTTAATTGCGCCAACCAAAGAGAACCACTGCGCTCTTGGAAGTCGTCTAAATGGTTCAAGCAATGCCATGGGGATTTCTTTAACCCCTAATTGCACATTATCGCGGTGCCAGCCGCTTGAGGTGCATTTTATACCGTCGTCATACCAAAATTGATTGGGATAGGGTTCAAACTTATAAGTTGCGCCTTCAACTAACATAAGCCCTGTATTGTTATGTGCCTCGCTGGCAAACACCATTACATCTTGGCTTTGCGAAACTTGTAATACGCTCATGTTTTGGTTTTCAAGGGCAATGTGTTGGCTTAAACCAGTAAAGCTTAATGTGCTGTTATCGTTATACCTAATTTTGTAATGCAGGTTTTTAAGCGATTCTGGGCGATAGCTAGTTAGTTTATTAATTCGTGTAGCTACGCTTTGATGTATATGTGGTTCTAGGTTGCTGGCTTCGTTATCAATAAGTACATAGCACTCCCTATCCACCAATTTAAAAAAGGGATTAAACCAAAAGTAATTTTGCTGATGACTTAAAGCCAGAGGATCGGGCGTTACGGTTACATCGTCTTGGTCAACTAATTTACTGCCAGGCAATAAGGTTTCGTAGTCAATATCGTGGCTGGTTAATAAGCTAATATTAAGTGGTTGCTCAATTAACCATTCAAGCGCATAGCGCAGGCAAATATCAGCTAGGCCATCGCGGTAATAACCGCCGCCAATATCTGAATGTGCCCCTGCAAACCAAAGCTCGGTAATATTATTTTGATGGTTCATTAGGGTGGGTTCAAACGCACGGCGTTTTTCATCAAGTGCTACGCAGTGCAGTGCCTGCGAAATATTATTAGCAATGGTGTGGTTTTCAAATATTACATGCTCGGCACCGCGCGTTGCTTTACTGACTTTTGATAAACCTATTGAGGCCACGGTATCAAATACACATACGTAAACATTATCGTTAATTAAAGGCTCTAGGATTTTTGCGAAACGCCTAGCGAGTGCGCCGCCTCGGCTAAAACCGGTAAGTAAAAGGGTATCGCCTAGTTGGTAATTTGCTTTAAAATCACTCATGGCTTGATTTAAAATACTGGCAACATCGTCACCACGTGGCGCTAAAGTTTGGTTTAAAATACGTTTTAAGCGGCTACCTTTAGTGCCAATACCTTGATAATAAAAACTAAGTTGGTTTGTAAATGGAGTGGTGGGGGAGTCATCGAGTTTGCCGCCTAGTAATAAATGCAGCTTAAGAATATTAGAAATACTACTGTCTTCTTTAAAATGGTCTGAGCTAAATTGCTCTGCATCGCGAGGCTCGCCCCCAGTACCATCAAAATTAAAAATTAGCGTTTTACCCGTCATAGCCCTAATCCTTTAATTGTTTTAAATACTCTACACAGGGAATGTTAAATATTAAAGACATTAATTTTTCAAATAGCACGCTAAGTGGCGTTAGCGTGCTTAGCGGGTTATTTAGTGATTATCAAACATATAATGATTTAGCTCTGTGCCCTGGGCAGGCTTAAGCGCTGGGTTTAGCTGAATTAACTGCTGATAAATCGCAGGGTAAAACATTTTTAATCGTGCTACGCGGGCTAAGTGGTTTGGCTCAAATTTTTCCACAAGCTGCAAAGCTAAAGGAATCATTGGGCTTAACTCACCTTTTGTATAACTTTGCTCTAGTGCTAAGTCGAGTATATCTACGCCAAGCTTACTGGGATCAGCCGGTATTTTATTATCAATTAAAAACTGTACTGCCTCAGAAGAAGACGATGCAGCTTGTGTATAAACGTCGCGCCCATGTATATCGGTAATCGAAAAATCAAAACCCGTCTGTGCGAGTGCTTGCCAATGATTTAGCGAAAAGCGGCTTAATCGTGTTAACTCACGCGGTGGCTTAGGGTTTATGCGGTTTTGCCAAGTAGTGATTAAATCATCAGGGTTTAAGAGTAATAAAGAAAAAAGCGTATCGGTTTCGGCTTGAGTTAATACCGTACTGAGGCTGTATTCATAAGCTTTTTGATATTCTTTCTTAGATAAATATTCGTTAAATGTGCTTTGGCTTCTATCGTTTGAAAGCTGGTTACTCAGATTACTCCACCAATAATTGACTAAAACAGGGTCTATATCGTGCAAAACACGTACAAAGTTAGATCCGTGCTTATTTTTAACCTGTTGAACTTTGTCATAAGCTTGCATTACTGTGTGCAGCTGCTCTGTATCTTTTAACTGTTGTTGTAACAGCTCACAGTTTTGCCTTTTATTGTTTAGCTGCGCTTTTTGCTGCTTTAAATCTACTAAAAAAAGGGCAACATCAGAATTATCAGGCTCAGTTATTTGGGGTAACGCGTTATTGTTAATTTTACCAATAGGGCTAAAGTAAGCGTATTGCGCTGGGTTGTCCTGCTTATTAATATAGGCCCCTTGCTGGTAAATAAAGTCATTTACAAAAAATACCCCTTTGCTATTTAGGTCTTCATTCGCATTGCCGCTATGCGCTTTGTAATCACGCTTTTTAAGATAATCTAAAAGCTGGGTGTGCTTAGTATCTAATGGGGCTAGGGTTAAGTTACCGCTTTTAGGCAGGTTTACAATAGCCACGTCTAAACCTGTAAATAGGCCTGGCTCGTTGGTTGGCGTAATCCCTTTTGTTTGCAGTGCTTTTACAAGAGGTAAATTAAATTTACTGACCGCAATATCGGCTAAGTTATATAAAACAGTGTTTTTTTCGTATAACGGCAGGGCATCTAGCACGGGAACTTGCTGTTAAAGCGCAATAATATACTCATTTGGAATATCGTTTTTCATAGCGGTAGCCACTTCATTCACTGTAAATTGGTTAGATGAAATTGCCTGCTCAAACTCTTTTGGCGTAAATTTATTTGCATTAAGCACAAACAATGTCGCCGGAGAAATAACCTCACTGCCTTCAAGTTTAATAAACGTTTTAGAGTAAGTGGTAAATGTATCGGTGTTGCTTAATAAAGCGTAAAGCGTTTCTTTTTGTACATTTTCATCAAGGGGTACACTCAGAGTAAGTCCTGGAGGGTTATGCTTATTATCTCCAAGCTGTTGTATCATTTCTTTTACTTTATCATTGGTGAAGCCCTTAATTGCCTCAATACCTTGCCAATTAGCTAACTCGTTTAAAGAGCTAGTAATGTTAAGCTGCTGTTTTTGCTCAGTAACTATGGCATCTTTTAAAAGGGCAATGTATGTACGCTGATTGATTTTTGATAAATCTGTATACTTTAAAAGCGTGGATACCGATGTCCCTTTTTTAAGTTCACTTACAAAAAATGAAACAAGCGATTGATTCAATGTTTGTACTTTATTGCTTTGTTGTTGTGACTGATCTCTACACAGGCTAATCTGTTTTTTTAGTTTATTAACTACCTGTAGCGGTGAGTCCTCATTTGGCTGCTTTTTATTAACTACGCTGGTCTGAGAGGTGGTTGGTTTAACTTGTTCTGCTTGCTCTACAGCTACAGAGTGCGGTTGAGTTTGAAAAAAATAAACAGCTAAAGCAGTGATTATTACAATCCCAAAAAGTACTTTTTTCATTAGCGTCAATCCCTTGAATTACAATTACATCTAACTGCATGGTACTATTTTAGATACGCATAAAGCAAAAAAGCTTTAAAAGATAATTTACATTACCTATTAAAGCTTTTTGACTATTTAGCTGCTGTTTATGTTCTAGTGCAGTTTCATTTTAGGGCGCACTACGCGCAGTACTTTTTCGCTTATCCATAATGCAAAGGTTTTTGCGCTGCCGTGTATGGCGCGCTGGTGCATGCGATACAGTGATATATACATAAAGCGAGCAATTTTACCTTCTATAAAAAAGGTATTGCTAGTTAGGTTGCCCATTAAATTTCCTACCGTACTGTAGCGCGATAAGTTAACGAGAGAGCCATGGTCGCTATATTTAAAGCCGCACAATGGCTGTTGTTTTAACGTGGCAATGAGGTTTTTTTCTACACATAGCGCCATTTGATGCGCCGATTGCGCACGTGGTGGAACGAGCTTTCCGTCTTCTTGGGTAAAGGCGCAGCAATCACCAATAACAAAAATGCTCTCATCTACTGTGCTTTGTAAAAACTCGTTTACTTGAATTTGGTTACTGCGGGTAAGCTCAAAAATACCTAAATCTTTAATAAAATCTGGCGCTTTTACACCTGCAGCCCATACCATTATATCGGCGTCTATGTGTTCTTCGTCTTTTGTTATAAACCCTTGTTCGGTGGCTTCTTTTACCAGTGTTTGCTCTCGTACGTTTACGCCGAGTTTTAATAACTCGCGCTTTGCGCTATCGGCTATGCGCTCGGGTAGGGCGGGCAAAATACGGGGCCCCGCTTCTATTAAATGAATATGTAAACGCTTAGACGACATATTTGTAAGGCCGTAAAGCTTTAATAATTCAGATACATGGTAAAGCTCTGCCGAGAGCTCAACACCGGTTGCGCCGCCGCCCACAATGGCAATATTTAATGATTGCTGTTGGTTATCGTCTTGGTGAAGGCGAGTAAAGCTGTCGAGTAGTGAATGCTGAAAACGCTCAGCTTGCTGGTTTGAGTCTAAAAAGTAGCAATGATCTTTTATGCCAGGGGTATTAAAGTCGTTGCTTACGCTGCCAATGGCAATAACAAGGTGGTCATAGCGTACGCTGCGCTGTGGCAAAATAGTGTGGCCTAGCTCATCTAGATGCGGTGCAAGGGTAATGGTTTTATTGCTTTGGTCTATATCGCAAAATGTACCAAGCTGAAAATTATAATGATGTTTTGCAGCGTGGGCTGAATACACAACGCCATCTAAATCGGGGTCAATAGAGCCTGTCGCTACTTCGTGTAGTAACGGCTTCCATATGTGGGTGCGGTTTTTATCGATTAAAAGAATTTCGGCTTGTTTTTTCTTCCCTAATTTATGCCCTAATTGTGTTGCCAGCTCTAGTCCGCCTGCGCCACCGCCAATAACGACGATTTTAGGTTTAGTTATATTCATAGCAATGCCCTTAAAAAATAATATACCCAAATAATCTGCTTATAACGCTTATAAAAAATCACTTGGGTATACAAAATTAGCTTGGCTGTTAGCACCATTGAGCATCTGCTGCGTATTTTGCGCCTAAATAAAACATATGTCAGCAATTGATAAGCTTATTTGTTGTATACTAAGGTCTAAATTGCCTCAATATGAAAAATTTAGCGCTTTACAGGGCCCTAATATAAAGGCGTTACTTTACATAAAAGGCAGCTTGCTTTTAATAGGGCATAACGCTGTCACTAAATGCTTTTAAATCTTTTAATCTATTGATTTGAAGTAGGTTTTAGTGCTTTGTGGATTATTGCAATAAAGCCGCTAATACTTGCAATCTATGCTTTATCTAAATTGCTTTTAACGCCAACAGACACTCTTATATTGAGATGCTTTGGGCTATATGCAAATATTTCATTTACGTTGCACTTTTGCTGTTAAAGCCTATTCCCTAGCCAAAAAGGATATTTATGACCACGCCATTAATTAAATCACTTGAGCAGCATTTTGGTTTTAGCCAATTTAGAGCAGGGCAACAGCAAACCATTGAGCAGCTTTTAAATGGGCAGTCGTCACTGGCTATATTTCCTACGGGGTCGGGTAAGTCGTTGTGTTATCAGCTAACAGCTATGCATTTACCAAACTTAACCTTGGTGGTGTCGCCCTTACTTGCATTGATGAAAGATCAAATTAGCTTTTTAAATAGCAAAGGTATTTACGCGGCAAGCCTTGATTCGAGCCAAGGCCAAATGCAAAGCAGCACCGTAATGAACGATGTGCGAAATGGTAAAATTAAAGTATTAATGGTGTCGGTTGAGCGTTTTAAAAACGAGCGTTTTAGAGAGTTTATAAGCCAAGTTGCGCTGTCTATGCTGGTGGTAGACGAAGCGCACTGTATATCTGAATGGGGCCATAACTTTAGACCCGACTACCTTAAATTACCGCGATACCGCGAAGAGCTAAATATTCCACTGGTACTATTACTCACCGCCACAGCCACTAAAAAAGTAAAACGCGACATGAGCGAGCGTTTTAATATTGCCCCAGAGTGCATTGTACAAACCGGCTTTTACCGCGCTAACCTCGATTTAAGTGTGCTAAGTGTAAAAACGGCTGATAAAAACACTGAGCTTACAAACATAGTGCGTGCGCAAAATGGCCCAGGTATTGTTTATGTAACGCTTCAGCAAAGTGCCGAGCAAGTGGCTAATACGCTAAGTGCGCAAGGTATTCAAGCGGTTGCGTATCATGCAGGGCTTGAAGATACACTAAGGTGGCAAATTCAAGATGATTTTATGGCGGGTAAAATTAACGTTGTTGTGGCAACAATAGCCTTTGGTATGGGTGTTGATAAATCAGATATTCGCTTTGTTATTCATTACGATTTACCAAAATCAATTGAAAACTACAGCCAAGAAATTGGCCGCGCAGGGCGCGATGGCAACCCATCAAACTGTTACACCTTGGCTAATTTAGATGGCCTAAACACAGTAGAAAACTTTGTGTATGGCGACACCCCTGAGCTGAGCGGCATTGAATACGTAATTAACGATATTAAATCGCAGCCGCAGCAATGGGAAATGCAAGAATACAGTCTTTCAAGCGAAAGTAACATTCGCCAATTAGCGCTTAAAACCTTGCTGGTACAACTAGAAATGCAAGGTGCAATAACGCCGCAGTACGCCTATTACGCCGATTTTAAATACAAGTTTTTGGTTGATAAAAACGAGCTACTTAGCCAGTTTGACGAGCAGCGCCAAGCCTTTTTAACGCAAATATTTAGCCACACCGATTTTAAAAAAATATGGGGCACGCTTAATTTCGACACCCTTACCCAAGCCGCCCAAGTTGATCGGAAACGGGTTGTGGCCGCGCTTGACTACCTAGCCGAAAAAAACCTAATAACCCTTGAAACCAAACGTATTACCCAAGTTTACAAAGTGCATAGTGAGGTTATAAATAACCCTGAACTTGCAAAACAATTACACAGTTATTTTATCGAAAAAGAACAAGCTGAGATTAAACGTATAGCTGCATTGGTACGCTTTTTTGAGCTACAAAGTTGCTTAAGCTATAACTTGGCGCGCTATTTTGACGATCAAAATGCGCCAGCGCAATGCGGGCATTGCAGTGTATGCCGTGGTAATGCTGTAAAACTTGAGTATTCAATAGAGCCTGCTCACATTGCCGATGACGTTGTTTATCAAAAAGTGGATGAGTTTTTAGCGCACATGGCAACAAAAGGTATTCACAGTGTAGGTATTGAAACTCAGTGCCGCTTTTTAGCGGGCATGAGCGTGCCATTATTTGCACGTAATAAAGTGCGCCAACTGAGTGGTTTTGCGCTTTGTGAGCAGATGCGTTACAGCGATATAAAAGCAAAACTACTAGCGCGTTAAATTAGTTACTGTATCCTAGTGGCTTATTCAAAAAAGTAAGTCACTATGCCTAATACTGTTATTCCAAGTAAAACTATTTCCTCTACACCTGAGCCCATAACCTGCGCTAATTGCCAGGCATGTTGCTGCCAATTAGAAGTGCGCATAGTGACCGACACGGGCGTGCCTTTTCAGTATATTGATTACGACAAATGGGGCAGCGAAGTAATGAAACGCGCAGACGACGGCTGGTGCCAAGCACTCGACCGCAATACCCTAATGTGTACCATTTACGAAAATCGCCCACTTACGTGCCGCGAGTTTGAAATGGCCTCAAATGAGTGTATTACTGAGCGCGAAATAGCGGGTATTTAATAAAAACATATGCACTAAAAAAGGGGCTCAAAAAGCCCCTTTGGTTTATCTGTGTTTTGTACTTTAATTAATCGTATTTAGCTTCTAGCTCATTAGCTGTATGAAACTTCTCGTGGCTTTGTAATTGCTCATCGTACTTTACAAGGTGTTTAAAGTGGGCAAGTTGGCCTGAGCTTTTAACTATTTCTACAATAAACGACATCATAATATCGGCACCGGTTAACGTGTCGCCGACTAAATAACGCTTACCTTGGAGTCGGTCGTTAAAGTAGCTAATTACTTTTACGGTTTCTGCATCGGCGTAATTTTCTAAAAACTCTGTTTTAGCGCCATCTTTTAAAACAAACATTTTAAGCAACAGCGGTAAAATAGCAGAGCTTTCGGCAAAGTGAAGCCATTGTTGATACTCAACATATTCGGCAGTGCCAGCTTTTGGTGCAAATTTACCGTTACCGTATTTAGTAATTAAATAATCGGTGATCGCGCCAGATTCGGTAACAATTAGGCCATCGTCTTCAATTACTGGTGACTTACCTAATTGGTGTACTTTTTTAAGTTCGTCAGGCGCTAAAAAGGTCTCTGTGTTGCGCTGGTAGGCAACAATTTCGTAATCAACATCAAGCTCTTCTAAAAGCCAAATAATACGTTTTGAGCGCGATTTATTTAAATGGTGTAGTTTAATCATGTCAGTCCTTGTTGGCGTTACTGCATGTGCAGTAACGCTTTGTAAAATTTAAAGTGGCTCGTTAATTTTAACAACGGTTTTACCAAAGTTTTTACCATTTAGCATATCGTTAAATGCGCTAATGGTGTTTTCAATACCTTCTACCATGTGTTCGCGGTATTGTACTTTGCCATCTTGTAGCCATTTTTGCATGTCTTGTGCAAATTCGTCGTAGCGGTGGCCGTAGTCGTCAAATATTATAAAGCCTTGCATTTTAATACGTTTAGTAAGCAACTGCCCCATTAGCATTCCCATACGATCAGGCCCATCTGGAAGGCTGGTAGAATTATATTGCGACACTAAACCACACAGAGGAACACGGGCTGCGGTATTAAGTAGAGGTAATACGGCATCAAACACTTTACCGCCCACATTTTCGTAATAAACATCTATGCCGTTATCACAGGCTTTTTCTAGCTGCTCTGCAAAGTCATCGGCTTTGTGATCAATACAGGCATCAAAGCCCAGATTTTCAACGGCATGTGTACATTTTTCGCTGCCACCAGCAACGCCTACCACTTTACAGCCTTTAATTTTAGCTATTTGGCCAACCGTTGCGCCAACCGGCCCTGTTGCTGCGGCTACCACAACGGTTTCGCCTTCTTTAGGTGCGCCAATATCAAGTAAGCCCATGTAGGCTGTAAAGCCTGGCATACCCATAATACCGAGTGCGTACGATGGGTTTTCTGGCTCTTTACCTAATTGCATAAGGCCTTCGCCGTTAGTAATGGCGTAATCTTGCCAACCGGTGTAAGCAAGTACCCATTCGCCTTCGCTGAATTTATCGTTTTTAGACTCTTCTACTTGGCATACGGTAGCGCCTACCATTACATCGCCCACATTTACCGGATCGGCATACGACTTTGCATCGCTCATGCGGCCACGCATGTATGGGTCAAGTGATAGGTAAATAGTGCGCAGCAGCACCTCGCCATCTTTAAGCGCTGGTAAATCTACTGTTTTAAGTTCAAAGTTTTCATCGGTAGGGGCACCGTGCGGGCGTGATGCTAAAGTAAGTTGACGACTAGTTGCAGACATAAAAATCTCCTCTTAAGAGTGAATTTACTTAGCGAATGTTTACGCGTTTAAAACCAAGTTGAGCCTAAACAATAATGCGCGCTAAGTTATACGAAAATAAAAATTTGTACCTTAATACACGAGCTTTGGGCGCGAGGCTGGTAATTCAAGCTTTGCAGAGTATTTATTCTAAACGGTTTATTTTAGCTTGCTAAAAATATGGCTATCGTAAAACACACCATTTTTATAAATGGCCTGTTTGAGAACGGCTTCAGCTTTAAAGCCGCATTTAGTGAGTGCCTTTACAGAGCCTGTATTGCCAGCAAATACAGCGCCAAAAATTCTATTTAGGTTTGAGCTTTTAAATGCGTCATCGCAAATTTGCGAAATAGCATGAGTCATTACTCCTTGCCCCCAAAAGTGGCTATTAAGCCAATAGCCTATTTCGCCACTGCGGCTATATTCAAATTCTCCGGGGGTGATGCCAATACACCCCGCAAATTGCTCATCTACAACAATGGCCTTAACTATTCCACTTTTAGAGCCTTGGTTTATCCACCAGTCGGCGTCGGCTTGAGTATACGGGAATGGAATTTTAGAGGATAAAAAGCGCGTAACCTGTACATCATTTAAGGTATTAATAATGTGTGGCGCGTCTTTTGGTTTAAAGTCTCTTAGGGTGATCATTGTTTTAATAAAGTGTCTGTTGTATACGGGTCAACTTAGCAAGCAATTAGAGATTGCACAATCACAAAGATTAACCGTTTACGCCTATAACTTTGTTTTAAAGTACTCTAATATAAGCAAAATATGATACCTGTTTAAGATACCTTTATGCACCCACACATAGCAGCCCTTTATAATAGTGCCCAAAAACCAAGCCGTTTAATTATAGGTTTAATGAGTGGTACCTCCTTAGATGGGCTCGATGTAGCACTGTGTAAGGTAACGGGCGCAGGTATTAATACGCAAATTGAAGTGCTGAACTTTACCACCGTTGACTATAACAACGAGTATAAAAGCAAAATAAAGCAGGTATTTGCCAAACGAGAGTGTGATTTAGAACTTGTTACCTTACTGCATCCATGGGTTGGTAAACTCCATGGCGATATGGTTAATCAGTGCTTACATACTTGGCAGGTAAATCCAGCAAGTATTGATGTAATAGCCAGTCACGGGCAAACAATTTACCACTGCCCACAGTCGCAGCATAATCATAAAAGCTTTACTAATGGCACATTACAAATTGGCGATAGCGACCAAATAGCCGTTACTACCGGTATTACAACGATTGGCGACTTTAGGCAAAAACACATAGCCGGAGGAGGGGAAGGTGCACCGCTTGCGGTATATGGCGATTACTTATTTTTTGCAAACCCCAATGAGAACCGCATTTTATTAAACATGGGTGGTATTGCTAATTTAACGTTTTTACCTAAAAGCGGTGATGCAAATAGCGTATTTAGTAGCGACATAGGCCCAGGTAACACCATTATGGATGCGTACGTACAGCAGCATTTTAAAGGCATGCACTTTGATGATGGCGCAAAAATAGCAAAAGCGGGCAAGGTAAATACAGCCTTATTAAATGCAATGTGTAGCAACACTTTTTTTGAGCTTGCGCTGCCTAAAACAACGGGGCCTGAAGTATTTAATTTAGGCTATTTATATGCTGCTCAGCTGCAAACAAATACACAGCACTTAAGCCATGAAGATGTTATGGCAACTTTAAATATGTTTAGCGCAAGGGTAATTGCAAATGCGTTAAATGAATGCGGGCAAAGTGCTAAAGAGTGTGTGGTGTACGCAAGTGGTGGCGGTATTCATAACTCATTATTAATGGCGCACCTTAATGCGCTGTGCCCGACCATTAAAGCATTTAAAAATACCGATGATTTGGGCATAAACCCCGATGCCAAAGAAGCCGTACTATTTGCCATTTTAGCCAACGAATGCCTAGCAGGTGAGCAACAGCACCTAAATAATACTGCGCAGGGTATTGCTGGGGTCACTATGGGTAAAGTGAGTTTTGCTGATTAAGTTTTTATAAATTTGTATACCAACACATTAAAAAAACGAAAATAAACTTGAGCTCATATTCCGAAAGTATTTTTTAACGCCGTGTGGCTTAGTTTGGCTTTTAAGGGCTTGCTGATTTTTATAACCAGCCTCAAACGCATTTACTTGCATATCAAACTGTAAACTATTTTTTAAAGTGGCATTTAAGCCATGCAGCATCAATTGCATTACTAAGCAGTGGCTTTGGGTAATTTTACTTAATGTTAAATACACATAACCACGCTCTAAGTCGGCGTTAGTGAGTACTTTTTCAGTAAAGTATTGCGCATCACGGGCACTGGGATACGTTGCGCTCAGCGAAATAATATCGTTATCGTGGGCGTCGTCAGGCAATACGCATTGCAGCGTTATTTCATGCATAGCACTGGCTTGCAAGGTTAACTGCTCGTATTCCATTGTGTGGCCCATAGCCGCAGAGAGAGGATCTTCAAACGATTGTAACGCAAATGTGAGTTGCGTCATTGGTGTGCTCATTTACTTCAACTTCTAGATTATAAAAAATACAGTTCGAGTTTAAATTATCACCTATTTTGATTGCAGTTTTATGACAAATTGCACTTAATCGGATAATCGCTGTTTTTAGATTAAAAATGTTCTTAGTATCTTTAACTTTTAAGGAGGTAATTAAAAACTTAGTATTAGCGATCTTCTACATAGTTTGTTAAAACCAACTCAAGAAACTATCAACTCAATACGCAAGGACGTTATATATGGGAAAATATAGCAAGGGCATATCAAAACGATTTGAGAATACTAAAATCCAGGCTGGATTTTGCTTAATTTGCGGTGTTTACGGCCGACTTTCTCAGGACCACGTACCTCCAAAAGGTGCGATAACAATAACAAAGGTGGAGCAGCGTCACATCACAGAATTAATGGAGGTTGAAGCGTCAAGAGTTAAAGGCGTACCTTCACCAAACGGTAGTAAGTTCAAGACTATTTGTCATAACTGTAATAATATACATCTCGGTGGTAACGATGATGAAGTTGCTAGAGTCTGTAAATCTCTAACTTTGCAAATAAAAGATTATTTCTTTCATAGTGGCAGTCCATACACACTTATCAATACAAACATTGATGCTAAAAAATTTTCAAGGGCAATGATCGGTCATGTTCTAGCAGCAACTTCGGTTAAAGAATGTAAAGATAGACCACAGGATTCGCCTTATTTTCAGCCACTAAAAAACTTTGTTCTTGGTGAAGATAACGCTATTGATGAGACTCACGACATATATTATTGGTATTACCCTTACAATAAACATTTAAGCGCCAAATGTGTTGGATTTTATAACAATGGAAATATTTCCACTGTCAGTTTATTAAGCTTTTTTCCAATAGCATTTATGGTCACAAAGAAAAATGAAGGTATATATCCAGCTCATGCACGGAAATTAATGTTAACTGATAGCAAAATATGCTTAGATTTAAACTCAAGGGGATACGAGTTTGCTGAGTTCCCATTTCATGGATTAAAGGGAAACCAGATGATGGCTTTAGCTGACTATCAAACAATAGTCAGTTACCCTATTGGGCAGTAATCCTCAGTAAATCTTTATCAGCTAATATTGACAGCGGATGTGGGTTAAAGCGTTCAAATCTTGACTTCATACATTAAACTTCTATTCGCCCGTTCAATGAAGCATTAGCGAATGTTTGTAAGAGACAACGATCAAATTAACTATATCCTTAAACCTTTACTGTACTTGGGGTGTATTGTTTAGGGAGGTAAAATAAGTGATAAAGAAATCAATATTTTTCAGTGTATTGTTAATTGTATTGCTAGGTGCTTACTATGTGATAATATCTTTATCGGAAAGAAGAGATTTTTCTAAATCTTCGCTTGATTATTATTTGCTCGCGCCTAATTTATTTAAAAACTTGTCATCTGCAGATTCTATTGGGGAACGCTACATTTATAGTTCTAGTGACGGTAATAAGCCAATGGTAATTTCTTTTATATTCCATAGTATAAAAGACTCAGCTCAAATCAAAAGTGACCTTAAATAATATTTAAATAGTAATGGTTATAAACTGGTGGGCTCAAGTTTTTCGGATGGTGAAAATAGAGAAATTACAATAGAGACAACAGATAACAATGCTAATGTGATTGTTAAGCTAACAATGCTTGAGTATATAAAGTAATAGGGTTGAAGGGGACAAATTTTTACTTCATACATCAAGGCTTACCAGTGTCTGCTGATGTCGCACCAGCTAAGTTTGCCAGAGTAAGCCTATCAAATTAACTATATCCTTAAACCTTTACTGTACTTGAGAGGCTAGCAACGTACGGGTGACCCCTTACTGCGTTAATTGAGAAATAAGCTCAATTCCAGCATTGAATGGGAAATATTCCAACTTCCTATTGGAAATTCACTTATCAAAGCCTCGCCTTATATAAAGTCCTGTTTCAAGCTCAAATGAGAAAGAATATAGCGAGGTTTGTAATTTATCCGCTGTGGTAGATAAAGCATTTATTACTTAAAACCTAATATTGCAAATGTTCTCATAGAGAGTGTCTAGCTTATTTCTTATTTATTAAAGTGGGGCAGACCACCATACAGACTGAAATATAATGACAGGACTAAGCATTAATGCTGAAAGCCAAAATATTAATGCTTGAAGTTTATTTTTGCTGACACGGTACGAGAAAAACCATAAAACAGAGCTGATGATAAGCATAATGAAATATAAGAACACTCCGTAAATCCCCATTCCTTTACCGGCTAAAATAAAGCTTTTGAATGTAATGACTAAATACATTTCTGTAGTCGCTATTAATAAAATAGCGGCTAAAAGAAGGGTATTTGCTATTAGATTTCTACTCATTAGCGTAAACCTAAAGCATAAAGCTCGTTAGCTAATGTATTTCGACGTTTATCACCTATATTTGTGGGTTCTGCGTAATAAAAGTGACCTTCAGAATTTGGCATTTGCCCTGCCAGTGTAGGTAGATTAGAAAAAAGTTCAAAAACGCTCATACCTGCAAAAATTGGATCTCCATATTCGTTTAGATCAATTATAATTAATTTTTTTATTTGGACTATGTTTCTTAATCGCTGTAAAAACTCCATACTGATAGGACTCCCAATTAAAACCAAATTATCAATAACAGTACCTTTTATAGCGTATTTTGCTGCCAATTGAGACGCAATAATAGAGCCATAAGAGTAGCCTATTAAGTTAAATTGCGAAGCATTTGAAGTTGAGTGCCTTAAGAGCATTGGAAACCTTGGATCATAGTCTCGGCCTAATACTGAGCCAATTCCAGCATCGAATGCTGTTCCTCCGGACCATTTATCACGATCTACATACATCGCGCTTTTTATACCAGCTTCATAGAGAGATTGAACTAATGGCTGTATGTAACGACCATCCATTCCTGCTCCAGGGAAAAAGTATGTGCCTTTAATTTTATCACCAGGCTGGGTACAACATATTCCTTTAAGAGGCCCAAATTTTTGTGTCGTATTACTTTGTGTAATTTCTGCTTTGTTCATTACTTACTTCCGTGTATAAATTAAAAGAGGCTGAGTAAAAAGTAGATCTTTAGTTCAGGTTGGTTTAATACAAAATAGCAAAGTTCCTATTTTGGTTCAATTATTTGTAAAACAGATCTTTTATTTGATTTATTAAAAAAATAGTTACGACAGTCGTCATAAAATATTAGCTGAATTAGTTAGAAATAAGGTGTTTAAAGATGTTTTTTAATAGAACCGTGTTTTTAGTTTTTACTTTATTATCGGGCTGTTCTATAGCTAAAAGCGTTGATACATTTTCTTTAAGTGAAATGAATGAAACACAATACTTGCTTGAAACAACAACGCAGCCAACTATTAAAGTTATTGCTGATATGCAAGGAGCTGACGAGCTAGAATTAGTAAGGGTTTATGATTTAACGTGTAATGGTGTTAACTACCAAGTGCCTGCCGTTAAGGGAGATATCGAAAACGCGGAATCTATTGCTGAACACATAGAGTATTTTATATTTAAAAACGTAGGCGATGATTTATCAGCGATTAAAACAATCGGATCTATTGAGGTTAAAAGGCGAAGTGATGGTATTGTAGTTAATGAGCACACCATCGACCCATCACTGGCCAGTTTTAATAAAAAGCTGTGTAACAGTATTAACCGCAGCGGCAATATGGATTACCCAATACAATTTGCAGGCGCTGGTAATTAGTATTTATAAACTAACTTAAATACTCTTTACTAAGTAACTACAAAGCCCTGTGTTAAACGTAGCGTTTAACACAGGTTTGGGCTAACCTACTAAACACCAAACGTATTAAAACGAATACTGCAGCCTTAATGAGATAGCATTGCCCGATGTGATAGTACCGCCTGCTTCAAAGTAGTCGGCTTTAATATAGTCGGCCATAAACTTTATGCTTTTGTTTACGGTGTAGTTAACACCAAGGGCGTAGGTTTTTGCGTCTTGGTTTTCTTGCTTGAGCTTAAGTAGGCTGTAGCGGCCTGTAATTTCCCAGCCTGGCTCTGAGCTTGCGCCTAGTTTTGCGTTTTTATACTTACGGTATCCGCCCGATAGCTGATAACCAAATTGCAAATAGCCGCCTTCGTAATCATTGGTTGTATTTTCAATACTGGTTACTTGTGCTTGTTGCCACTCGGCCATCATGGTAAATCTATCTTTAAGCCATAGTAGCTCTACGCCTTGTTGCGAGAGGCTATCGGCATTAATTTTATCGCCTTCTATTAATGAGTCGGCGGTATAAACTTCAAGAGGTTCATTCACTCTAAATTCGTTACCGTCGTACTGCCTCTCACTAAATGCGACGCCTAGGTGTAAAAGGTTGGTGTTTTGCTGCCATGGCACCCAAGCTACGCGCCCTGTAATAGCAGACGTTGCTTCGTCTTCATCGGGCTCGTAATAACCTAGTTGCCAATTTACTGAGGCTATGTCTCCCGATAGGCTAATACCTAAGCTACGGCCTGGCGAAAACGCTTCGCTTATCATGCTTCGTTCGAGCATTAATAAATTACGAGAGCTGGTTAGTTTTTCTAGGCCAAAGCCTTCTTTTTGTTGGCCTATGGTTAAATCGGCATATTTCCAGCCAGAGTATTCTAAGTAGGCGTCTTTTATTTCGGTTTCGCCATCGGCAAAGCCAAGTTGAAATTTACTTTTCCAGTCTTTGCTGATGTCTGATTTAAAACTTAGGCGTGCGCGGCGTATTTCTGAGGTACTTTCTGAGTCGTTGCTTTCGAATTGCCCCTCTAATAATGAGGTATCAAACTTGTTGTAGTCGAGCATGATATAGCCGCTTAGGTCTATATCGTCGTTAATTTTGGCAAAGCTTGCGTTACTTACAAAGCAAAGTGCTGAAAGTGCCGCATAAGTAATCGTTTGTTTAGAGGTCATGTTAGGCTGCCTTTGTTTGTTTTTCGGCTAAGTAACTTACTTTTAGTTGCGCTACGTCTCTTAAAAAGTCGATGTGTTCTATATCTACAGCAACTACGTTTAGCCCTGTGCGCTGTTTTAAATCATGGATGAGTGTGGCTTGGTTTTGCGGGGTTATGTTTTCTATGCGCTCGTAGCAAACGCTTTGTACTTCGTAGCGTTTTACAAATACGCTAGAGTCAATCAAAAAGGCAATTAAGCAAATTATGCCGTTAAGAATGCTTAGCTCAATTAAGCTCATTTGCCCTACAGAGGTCAGTAAAGCAATGGCAGTAACGAGAAATAAGTAAGTCATTTCTTTAATCGAAATAGACTCAGTGCGGTACCTTAGCATGGTAAATACGGCAAATAGGCCAAATGCAAATTCCATCGACATATCAACGCCGTGCAGCAAAAAGGTAATAATAAAAACGCCTACGCCAAATAAAATAAACGAGCCTGCCACCACTGCATTTTTACTTATGCGAAAGTAACAGCCATAGCAAAGTACAGCCAGCGATAGGATGTTAACTAAAAAGCGGGAAAGAAAAATAAGATCTAATTTGGTCATTTTAATTATTCTCTAAAGGTAATAGTGGGTTAGTGCGGTTAAGGTGTTTTAAGCGGGCTAAAACAGGTTTAAAGCGGTTTACTTTTAAGCGCTCGGGGTAAAGCAAAGCACAGCCAATGCAGTATTTACTAAACGAGGCAGGGAATATGTGGTGTTTGCTCATAAGCTTATAAAATGGCGAGTGTTTTGTTTTTTTACGTTGCTTAAGTTCGGCAATAAAAAAGCCCGGTAGTGTTATTTTGTTATCGCCTTTTGGGGTGTTGTACCACAGGTTAAAATCAAGCGTTAAGCGCTCGGCTTTTTCTTCGTTGGCTAGTGCTATGCGGTTATAGCCGCTTTGCTGGGTTACGTTTAGATGTGCAAAGCTGTTTTTCATTTGCTCTTTCATAAACGCAGTACAATGGGCTTGCTCGTTGTTTTTTTCGAGCTTGATGCGTGTTTTAACCGTACGGCTTTGGTTGTTTTTTAGTTTTACTTCTAGGTATTCGGTGGCTGTATCTACGTAGCGCCTTTGGCGCACTTTGTAGCGATTAAGCTTACCGTTATGGTGGGCTTTATATAAATCAAGTTCGGGCGTATCAAAGTACTGATTATAGTAAGAAAATAAACGCTTACCTTGTATATCAAGTACACGGTACTGGCCTTGTATATGAGTAAGTAGCTCAGGTAAAAACGACAGTGGTAGCATAAACTTACTGTCTACACGGTTCATTAAATTAGCGTTATTAAGATCGTTTAACCCGTAGCCTTCAAATGGGGTGAGTAACTCGTTAATTAATGTTGATAATGAGCCATCAGCATTTGGCTTTTCAGGTTGAGCCTGCTTATTTTTAGAGTTTATTGCAGTAATTGCTACTGGTAAGATTGAAGTATCCTTTTCAAAAAGTTCATCCTTAAAACGTGCTTGAATTGTCATAATTTTCTCAGATTATTAAATTGCAAAGTTACAGAGTGCAGTGCCAGCGTGCTGGCACTGCACAAAGGATGGGCTGTTTATCTAGCGCAAAATCCGCTGCCATCACCCGCTGAGGGCAATGTGCCATCAAGCTGCGCGACCATATTTGCTACGCGGTACTGCATAAAAGACGTTAAGCCGTAAAACTGCCCCGTTGTAGAGGTAAGGTTTTGCTCAAAGTAGGTTGAGCCATAAAAGCTAGTTGGGTCGTTTTGTACGTGCTCACGAATTAAATCGGCTATTTCATTTACGCGTGCGTTAAATGTGTCACTTGAAAGTGAGCCATTAATAAGCTGTGTTAAGTAACTGTGGTACGTGTCTAGGTTGCTTTGCTCGGCAAAGACATTAGCAATTAACGGGCGCTCGCTTAATGCGCCGCTTACTGGCTCATCAATGTAGAGCTCTCTTACATCTACGTTATTACAATCCATGTTAAATGTGCCGAATGACTCGTTAAAATCCCACGGCAAAATGCTAAATACGCCATCGTCATCGTAAATATAATAGTTATGTGCAAGCGGGCCGTGGTAGCTATCTAAATTGGACAGTGAAGTACTAACCGACATATAACGTAAAAGTGTGTCTACTTCTATGGCGCTGGTTTCGCCTTTATCGAGCGATTCTACAAAGTTAATAAAGGCGCCGTTATCTGTGGTGTCTTCGTTGGTTTGCAGGTTTATATCGGTGTAGCTTTGTATGTCGTCACCTAGCCATAATAAATCGCTGCCTGTGCCATCTGGCTTGTATAAATCGCCATTACTGTTGGTAAAGTGTTTTTCAACAAATTCGCCATCTACGGCTTCTACCATTAAATACAAACCAAATAGTTCGCCGTTTACATAAAAGTTAACGTAAGCATGCTCAGGCGTTGGTACGCCCATTTCATCCATTAGCTCGTAGGCGATTACTTCACGCATGTACGACGGGTCGTTAAACGAGTTTTGTAGTGTGAATTTTTTTAGTCCAAAAAACTTTTGCCCCGACACATATTCGTTAATATCAACCTTAAAGCTGTAACGGTCGCTGCTAGAGTTGGCAACACTGCTTAAGCTTGAGCCGCCTTTAGTGCGAATAGCAACGCTATCAAGTGTTACACCATTAAAGGTAATAGCGGTTTCGTGATATTCCTCATCAAGTGGGTTATCTAGAATGTCTTGCCAGTTTTCGTCAGTAATTGTAATAGAAAGCGTATTAACCGCTGTGGGTGTAAAGGCGGTTGCAACTGTATTTTCACTACTTGGGGTAGGTGTTAAAAACGCATGAGTAAAGCCTGTATTGCTACTTAGGCCGTAACTAAAGCCTGTGGCTACATCACTTTCATCCCAGTCAATGTAGTCAATTACTTCATCGTTGAGTATTAAGCTTAGCTCGTCTTCTTTGCCTAGTTTAAACGGGACGTAGTAAGTGCCTGGGTCTTCGTCGGTGGCATAAATAGTTATGTATTCACCCGCGTATAAATCTATGTCGGGCAGGGTAACGGGGTCTATGTCGTCGCTTTCATCAATAACTTGGTAGTTGGCTAAGTTAATTGTATTTGCGCTGTTGTTGTATAGCTCAAACCAGTCGTTGCCATCGTCTGCGGCGCTTGCCACTATTTCGTTAATAACGAGTGGCCCGTGGGTTGCTTGGCTGTTTGAGCTAAGCTCTGTTGGAGTGAGTACCGCAGTTGCATCGCTGCCATCAGGGTAGCGACCATAGCTGTAACCACTCAGCGCTTGGCCTTTATTCCACGATAACTGCTCTATAATTACATTGTTACTGTAAAGGCTTACGGTATCGCTTGAGCCTAATTTAAACGCAACGCTTGGCAGATCGCCTAAATCATCGGTGCTTGCGTAAATACGGTAAAACTCACCCGGCGATAACGTAATATCAGGTAGAGCAAACTGTTCGTTATTGTCATCACTTAGGGTGTAGTCTGCTAAATAAACATCGCTACTGCTTGTTACATAAAGCTCTATCCAGTCCTCGCCGCCGCTGCTGTCTTTTGCTAATACTTCGTTTATACGCAGTGGGGCATCTTCAGCAATTAGCGTTGTAACAAGTGTTGAGGTATCTGCTGTTTGGTTAGCTGCGCCTTCTGTGGGCGTTAGTGTTTGCGCGGTGCCGGTGCCATCGGTGTATAAGCCGTAACTAAAACCTTCAGCGGCTTCGCCTTCTTCCCAATCAAGTACAGAGATAGCAGTGCCGTCCTCGTATAACGTAACCGCATCGTCGCTCCCTAGTTTAAAGGTGACGTAATAACCGTTATCGGGCGGTGTATCGGTTTCATCAATGGCTTGAATAACAATAAACTCACCTTGGGAAAGCGATACTGCGGGCAGAGCTTGAGGCTCTCTGTCGGCGTTATCATCAACAAGTGAAAATACCGATAAGTCGGCTATATCTTCAGTGGCGTATAGCTCAATCCAATCGTAGGTGGTATCGCTTGGGCTTGCGACAATTTCGTTAATAACTAAACCAGTTGACGTGATTGTTGATGATGAGTCAGTACTTTGCTCTGTGCTGCTATCGGTTGTTTGCTCAGTACCGCCACAGCCATACAATAATGTAGTAGAGGCAATAACTGAATAAAATATAAAAGGTTTTATATTCATGTATGCACGCTTATTATTTTATTAAAGTGGATAAACTATAAGAATAAAAGGTGCAAACAATGTGTAAAAATTCAGTAAATTACATTTTTATGATGGTTTTGTGACGAGCTTTAAGGACGCGTTAACTGCAAGGCTCACAATAATAGGGGGCGTGTATTTAAACGTAAAAAAAGCAGATACTTAATTAGCATCTGCTTTTTAATTTTAACGAAGAATATTTAATTAAGCTTGAGGTTTAATTAAGTACTTCTCGCCGGTAGCTTGTTTAGAGTAAGCCGCGATTGATTGTAAATGTAATACCTCAGCTAATGACACTTCGTGCGTGTAGTTGCTCGCAAATGTAGTGGTGATTTCATTAGCAACGCGTTTGCGCATTTTCATTACTGTATCTGTGCCTAATTTACCTAAAGCATTAAATAACAAGAACCCGTTTACAGCCCAAGCAAAGCCAAAGTTACGATTAAGTGTAATAGGCCCGCGATCTAACGCACCATAAATATATGCTTGTTTAAACGTGTCTGAGCCATATAGGCTGTGCTCTTTCATATCGCGCGCAGCTGCCGCTTCCATACAGTTCAGTATGTCACTTGTTAGTTGGCCGCCACCAATAGGGTCAAATGCGATAGTTGCACCGGTTTCAATTATTGCAGCTGTTAGGTCAGCAAGAAAAGTGTCGCTGCTTGAGTTTACAACGTATTTAGCACCCATATCGCGCAGTAACTTTTCTTGTTGTGGTTTGCGTACAATGTTAATTAAATCAACGCCATCGGCAATACAAATACGGTTTAGCATTTGGCCAAGGTTAGAAGCCGCTGCGGCGTGAATAATGGCTTTATGGCCTTCAGCGCGCATGGTTTCTACCATGGCGAGTGCGGTAAGTGGGTTAACAAAAGATGATGCACCTTCTTTAGCGGTAGTCCCTTCTTTTAACTCTAGGCAACTTTGTACATTGGCACATATAAATTGACGGTACGTACCGCCACCAATAACAGCCACTGTTTTGCCCATTAATGCTTGTGCGGCTGGCGATGAGCCTGCAGCCACTACGGTGCCTGCACCTTCATTACCTACTTGTGTTGCTTTACCAACACGTGTTTTAAGTGATGGCATAAATTGAGCTGGAACATCAGCAGTAATTACTGGGTCTTCAGCAGTACCCGATTGTTTTGCAGTAGACAAATCAGCTGCGCTGAATAAAACGCCTAAGTCTGATGGATTTAATGGTGCAGCTTCAATACGAATAACTACTTCATCGGCATTTGGCTTTGGCATCTCGATGTTTTTTAAGGCAAGTGTAAGTTTATTGTCTTCGCTGATAGTTGAAGTTAGTTGGATATTTTTATCTGTCATAAGAGTGTTCCTATAAATTGAGAATGGGTAGCGTATAGCTTAATTACTTGCTTTGAGCTGCCAGTATTTGTGCTGTTACCTTTTGCATAAACTCAGGCATATTTGCTTGGCGATCTGCCTCTATTTGCTGAGCAATAGTCGATTGACTCATCTTTGCTTGCCACTCTTTCAAACCTGGGATTTCGGCCAGTACATCCCAATTAAGCTCTTTTGGCGTGAATGCGTTAACCACTGTATTTACGTAGTAAACGTAAATATCTGCCATGCTAAATTGTTCGCCAGCTATCCACGGCGAAAAATGCGTTAATTCACAAAGAGCGTTTACACCGCGCGTTAATAGCTTGCGAATGTCGTCTTTTACGTGTTCAGGTGCAGGGGAGCCTGTAAATACATACGGGATTAAGCGTCTGCTTGGCAATTCAAAGTAAAGCTCACTTATTTTCATAATTTGGCGAACAAAAGCACGCTCGGCTGAATCTTCAGGGTATAGCGTGTTGCTTGGGTAGGTTTCTTCAAGGTAGTCGCAAATAACGCTCGACTCTGCAATATTTAGCCTATCAGCGGTGGTTATAGCCGGTACTTTTCCCATAGGGTTTATAGCTAAAAACTGCTCGTCGTTGTTGTATATAAGGTGCTCATTAAATGGCAGCTCTTTGTGTAAAAGTACATGCTTAACCAAGTTGTAATAGTTACTAGCTGCGAAGCCGTGCAAAGTAATCATAATGTAGCCTTTGGTTTTAAGCTTTAACTATTGGCGTTAAATAAATTAAAGCGTGTAGATAAGTTAAGGTTATTATTACTTGTTTTAATTTGCTTATATATAAGGGAAAATGCGAATCACTTTTGTCTTTAAGACAATAAAGCATTTTATTTAATGGAGAGGCAACTTGGATCAACTAAAAGCAATACGGTATTTTATTAAGGTGGTTGAAACAGGCAGTTTTACCAAAGCCGCAAAAGCATTTGATGTGCCGCCCTCGTCGTTGTCACGGCGGGTTGCTGATTTAGAAAAAAGCCTAGGGGCGACGCTTTTAAAGCGTTCGACCCGTATAGTTAAATTGACCGAAGTTGGGCAAATTTACTATAACGATGTTCAGCAAATAATAAATCAGCTAGAGCAAAGCCACGAAACAGTGCGCAGTTATCAAACAACACCAATGGGGCGATTATGTATAAGCTCAATGGTGAGTTTTGGTGATAAAATATTACTGCCTCTGCTTGATGAATTTAGCGCGCTATACCCCGAAATTATATTAGATGTTAGCTTAAGTGATGAGCTGTCTACACTTGGGCGTGACGACGTTGATATAGCCATTCGTGGTGGTTATGCGCCAAATGAACGCGTGCTAGCAATAAAACTAATGGATAATGGCTTTATTCCTGTCGCGTCACCCTGCTATTTACAAAAATACGGCGTGCCTAATAATGTTATGGAATTAAAGGATCACAGTGGCCTTTATTTTAAAACGCCAGCGGGGCCAACGCCTTGGTTATGTAAAGTGGATGATCAATGGCACGACGTTTCTGGGCCTGCGGTCGCTATTTCAAATAACGGATCGTGGCTGGCTAAAAAAGCATGTAATGGTGAGGGTATTTTAATGTCTACTCGGTGGGCGCTCGACTCATACCTTGAGTCTGGCCAGTTGCAAGAGCTTAAGTTTGAGCATGAATTAGCGATAAGCCAAAATGCGACTATGGCGGTTTATTTGTTATATCAAAAACAGCGCTATTTAGTACCAAAGGTGAAAGCGGCGGTCGACTTTTTAGTACAAAGAATAAAAAGCTAGATAAATTTTGTATTTTTTGTTCTCCAGTAATTGCTTTTAATATCATAGAAGTGGAGTTAAAAATTCCTAAATAGTTTAATTTCAAATGTATTTAGGGTGGGCTATGAAAATAAATTTTTCTTGGCGAATTCAGTTTGGTCGCATTGTACCAATATGCTCTTGTGAAAATGTAAACAGTAATGGTAAGAGTGTATTGTTAAGTCTTTTATTAGATGATGGTGGGTTACGTTACAGTGAAACTATTTTTTGGATTGATGAAGGAATAAAGAGAATAAACTCTGTTTTAGCAAGTGAATGTAGCTTTCTTGACTGGAACCGCGAAAGATGGGGAACTGAATTCACGCTACACAATGCACGAGTATATTCTTTACTAGACGATAGCTATTTTCAAAATATACCTACGCAGCAGCTTAAAGGAGCTCTTGGCGCGTGGAAGTTATTCTTAGAGTCAACCCCTGATCTACAAAAAAACATTGAAATAAAATTATAAAAGACAAGTTTAATCAGTATGTTAAGCGGTATCAGCTGGCTTAATGTTTAGTTATTGGGAGAAGTACGTATGGTGCCATTTGGTTTAAGTTCAGAGCAGTTTAAAGCTAAATTTTTAGTTTCATTAGAAAAAATATCACCTTGTTTTATTCGCGAGCTCAAGAATTTGTTTACAGTTTCAATTCCCGAATCTGTTTTAGGTGCTGAGATTCAAATATTTCTAGGTGATGATTGTATGGAGACTCCTTCAGCTTGGATATATTACGAAGGAAAACAAAAAAAGATAAATAGCACTGATGCTTCAATATTTTCTGGTAAATCAGTGGAGTTACTTTCGGGTGATTATGCTATACCTCATTTTGATGAGAAATATTATATCAATGAAGAGTTCAACGCGGGTTACTTAATTGCTAATCTAACAAAACAATGGCTGGCTGAGAGCTGGTGGAAGGCTGGAGGCTGGGATTATCCTATTCCAGTATTAGTTATGGTTCATGATGATTATGGTGATGGTTCGTCGATTAAGTTGTCTGCAGTTTGCTAATAAATAAAAAGAATACCCTATAACCCCACAAAAATATCTTTCGAGTAAGGACTACCGAGTAAATATGTTGACTATACATTCTCAGATACAAAAAAATATAGATTTAATTCGTGACCCTAATTTTGGTGTTGTTCAAAAAGGTGTACCTAATAAAAAAAATAAAGCAACAGTAAGAAACATTCATGCGCAATGGAAAAAATTAATAGAAGAACAGCAAGCAACCATTAAAAGGCAATATGATCGAGGGCTCATTGATTGGCCAGAATGTCGTAGTTTAATGAGGGCTGATTTTAGCATTGAAGATGAAATATACAGCGCAATGATGAATTGGCTTTCAACCATAGATTTATCTGACACACTTGAGGTTGAGTACCTTGCTACGTTTATTGAGATTGTAAGTAGCTCAGATTATTCGCCAAATGCTTTGGTGTTATTAAAATATCACCAAACTATACTAACTAAAATAAAAGAACTTATTGAACACCAACGGGTACATCAGCAAAATACAAAAATTAACTTAGTTGTTTCAGGTTTAATAGAGCTATATTTTTATCTTTCAGTAGGCAGTTACACTCCAGATTTTATCAAGCGGTATGAACTCAATAAAGTTGATATAGCGCTATTGCTTCCTTCTTTTTATCGAGCATTTTCAGATGAAGATAGTAATTTGATAATGGGTATTTTTGAAGAGTTTCACCCAGATGTTATAAACGAGTTTACTCAGCTATTACATTCGAGCATTGTTAGGCATGCTAGAAATAGCAGTTACGGCTGGATGCATTCAGAACTACTAAGTATGCTTGCAAAGCCTGCAGATGTGTTTTATAAAAACGCACCTCTGATTTTTAAAAGCCTGATTAATGACTTTGATTTTTCTGATATTGAGATGGATTATTTAATTGAAAATTTAATACTATGCCCGCTTGGGATTGAAGGTAAAAAAACACAACAAGCACATATTCAAGAACACCTAAATCACATTAAAGCAAAGGGCGCAAAACAAAGTATAATTAACGATTATCAACAAAAATTAGATAATATAGATTCAGTTAGCCAAGAAAAATACAACAAAAATATTAAAACGGCTCTGCGTAGAATTACCGTTTCAGCCCCTACTCGAAAAAGCTTAGGCATATTACTTAAAGCCACTACCGATAAAGCTAAAGTGACACACTTAAAATCGTTACTTTTAGAAGCTGATGCTTTAAAAAACACACCTAAATTGTTTAATATTAATAATAAACCCACCGTTTTATTTCGTGATTTTAATTTTAAGTTACTCGTTATTGAAGAGCTGATGTATCGACAAGAGATCCTCTTACCAAAGTTTGATTTAGATTTATTTGCCAAAGAGTATATAAAACGCGAAATTGATCGAGAAGAAGATGGATATGAGTGCATTGCTGAAGTTAAAAAGTACTTTAAAAACGTAGAAATACCGATGACTTTACTCGAAAAAGTAACGCAGCTTTATCAAGACAGTGGTTTAAATGGTGGAGCTGTATTTTTAGAGCACATGCATCCATTTTGGGATCCCGGTATGGGAGATGAAGTACCCAAAGTAACAAATAAGGCAATTGATGATTTAGCTCTATTACCTAATCTTACTAAAATAATTGGTTTAGAAAATAGCGAGCCGAGTAAAAAATTATTAAATGCCTTAGCTGAGCGAAATATTGAGTTGGAAGAGGAGGAGTAATTTAGATTACGCCTTCAAAATTTTAGATTAAAAGCAGATGATTATATCTAAATTCAAGTATTAATTTTTTCTGCTTTTAATTTTATTACTGTAGCTAAAGCTTTTAGCTAAATGACCGATAAAATACTTAATAGAGTTTAGCGATTAAGGATAATCATGGTCAACAGCACTCTTGGCAACCACGCCAATTTAAGCGCTTTACTTGGTCAATCAGTTAATAATACGAGTCAAACCTCTTTGGCGGCGCCAAAAAGTAACGGTGACCTTCAAGCTATTAATGCTTTACACACTAACGTGCCTAAAATAACCGACGAGCTGCTTAGCCAGTTAAATAACGAAACTACTGACGAAGCCCTAGCCAGTAATCAAAAAGTTGAGGATGTTTTACAGCAGCAATTAACCTCACTATTTACAATATCGAGTACACCAAGCCTTAATAACTATAAACCCTCCAATGAAGAACTCGCCCTGCGCACCGTAATAAGCTCTCAGCATGAGGGGTTATTAAAAAACGAAAACAGTACCCAATTAATTGAGCGATTAAATACGTCGGTTAAGAATATTCAGGGTGCTTATGCTAATACCAGCGATATTTTATCGAGTTTAGGGCAGCTTGGGCATGAGCAAAAAACGTTTTTAGCCTCAAGCCAGCAACGTGTAGAGCGCTCACTTAATCCTTACATGGAAAGCCTTAACCGTGCAAAATACGAGGATGGCGATAACAACCTGTTTGAGCTCTCGGTAAAAACTAAAGAGGGTGATGTTATAAACATTATCTTTAACTCATCGCAAGGGTACGATGAAAACACAGGTGAAGCGATAGATGGCTTTGGCATAAGTTACGAAGTAAATGGCGATTTATCTGAGGCTGAGCATAAAGCACTTACGCAGGTGCTCAGTGGTGTTGGCGAAATGGCAGATGAATTTTTTAAAGTGAGTGAAAACTCATTTAATCCTCTTATAGTGCCAAACGAAACAGACATGAGTTTAGATTTTTTAGCAGGGTTTAATAGTGAGCAGCTAACAGGCTTTGATGTGTCGTTTTCAACAACGCAAAATAAAGATCTTGATTCGAAAGAGAACACGCTTGATTTAAGTTACTCCATTGATGAAGCATCAAACCAGCAAGCACTTGTGTTTAAAGCCGCAAGTGGGCAAAACGACATTGATTTTGCACTTGATATGTCAACGATTGGCGCTAAAGACACGCAGCAAATGCAGCAGTATTTAGCGTCGCTCGATCAAAGCTTAGAAGATAGCCGAGTAAACAGTACCAAAGACGATAAAGAGTCGGCATTTGGGCGAAAAGGTGACGAAGCAATGCTGCAGGGCTTTGCATTATTTAAAGGCGCTTTTGCGAGTATGTCGTCAGCGGCTGAGCGTTATAGCAATTTAGAGTCGCTTGCAGATCAGCAATTTAATGACGGGCGCGCCATGGTTGCCGATTTAGTTGATAACATGATTACAAACGATGCCCGTTACCAAGGGCTCGGTAATAAAGCGCCAAATACATTAGGAGCGGGTATTTCTAAGCTCGCTGATTTTGATGCCACTTTTTCATATGCGCTGGATAACGGCGATTATCAGCCTAAAAGTACCATTGAGCTAAGCCAAGCGACTGATCAAACCCAATTAGGGGATCTTAGCGGTGTAACGCAAAGTAAAAATGTAAGTAGCCATTTTGATTATCAATACAGTCGCCCTGATTACTACAACAAAGAAGAGAGTTATAACGTAGGGACTGCGGTTAAAAATAAAGAGCTAGTGGGGCTTGATCAGTCTCACGAAGTGGATGTTGATACAAAAATGTATGCGTTTAACCCGCAAACTAACCAATATGAACTGCAAATGGCGATGCAAGAGCAAACAGTTAGTAAAAGCGACATTCGCTTAATTGACGATATTTGGCTCGAAGAAAACGAAAACAGCTACTCAATGCATAAAAAAGAGCGCGATGAGAGTGATGACAAGCAAGATGATTTTATAGAAACAAACCGTCACTCACACACCAAGCTTGTTACCTTAATTGGTGACTTAGATAAGTTAGCCGAGAATAAAGCAGTAAGGCGAGAATATTTAACTAACTTATCGCAAGTTAATTTTTTTATGGATAAAAAGTAACGCTTTAGAGCTGTTCACTCTTCACTCAATATTGGGTATAGTCGTTTAATACCTAA
Source organism: Pseudoalteromonas atlantica (assembly GCA_007988745.1). Taxonomy (GTDB): domain Bacteria; phylum Pseudomonadota; class Gammaproteobacteria; order Enterobacterales; family Alteromonadaceae; genus Pseudoalteromonas; species Pseudoalteromonas atlantica. The sequence continues at coordinate 91,903 of BJUT01000007.1, read as the reverse complement.
ATTAAGAGTAACCTCATGTTTAAACAATTAATTTTATTGTGTGCTTTAAGCATGCCGCTTGTAAGCTGCGCTGCTACAGCGCCATTTTCGGGCGAGATAAGTACGCAATCACTGTTAAGCGACTACGACAAATTTAACGAACAATACAAGGCATATACCCCAACAGCACAAGATATAGCCCTAATGCAAAAACTAGAAGGCAAAGAGCTTATTGTATTATTTGGCACCTGGTGCCACGACAGTGAGCGCGAAGTGCCAAAACTCATTAAGTTACTTGATGCATCGAAAGTACAACTTGCAAGCATTGACTATGTGGCCGTGGGTTACAACAAGCAAGACGATGCAGGCATTGCAAAGGCTCACGACTTGCAATACACCCCAACGTTTATTGTTAAGCAAAATGGTAAAGAGTTAGTACGCGTAATTGAAAAGCCAACGGGGTCATTGGCACAAGATTTAACTAAGGGTTTGTAAGTTTAGCTTGATCATATTTGGGCTTACTGATTTAGCTAATAGATTTATGGGTAGCTGGTGAACTGCTATGAGTGTTCTCTTAAAATTACAGTGCGTGAAGACGGGTTTGATCCATTTGGCTGAGCAGAAATAGGAATTCAGCTATGGTTTGCATATCAATTAAAACAAATAAAAAACGAATTAATCTACAAGCTCGTTGTGGTATTTCTTAATATGTCTAAAGATCTACGTAAAAATTTGATTGCTGCGATTCTTAGTCCATTAATTGCATTACCAGTCCTTGGTTTTTGTTATTTTTATGCGGGTATCGAAAACTATACTTCTGTTAGTTCATTAATTTCAGGTGTTGGTTTTGGTGTATCAATAGGGGTGGGAAGTTTATTTTATTTTTATCCTTTAATGCTCATTTACGGATTACCTATTAGCTTATTACTCCAAAAGTTAAATTTATTTAAATTACCGGTAGTTTTAATCTTAAGCATACTTCCTGTTTTTTTACTTAGTCTTTTTAGTGAATTTAATCGTGAAACATTGGTTCTTCATTTATTGGTACTTTCAATGGGTTTAACTAGTTGGCTTATATATAATAAATTAAGGTAACACCACAACAAGCCATTCATGTCACACAACCTTTCCCTTACATGACTTACAGCTCACATAATCACTATTCACTAAATAAACTTTTTTCGAATGCTTGCGCAGCATGCGAAGACGGTCTGTCTTTATAATGCAGTTGATAAAGAGGCCGAGAGAGTTGCTCGTTATTTTTTTGGCTCAGGCGTGTTAATTTGCCTAACTGCACTAAATCTTCTGTGACTACGTTTGGCAATAAAGCGACCCCCATACCTTGAGCAACAGCCCTTGCAATGGCTTCGTTACTGCCTAATTGCATACTTTGCTCTGCTTGTACGCCATGCTCTGCTAATAACTTTACCGACATTTCTAACGTGCCAGAGCCTGGCTCGCGTAATAACCAAAACTGCTCGTTTAACCATGCTTTTAAGTCTTTAGTGGGCTTAAAGTTGCTCGGTATAACCACACTCATTAAATCATTTTGCCAGTGCTTACTTATTATATGTGGCTCGGTAGGTGTGCCTTCAACCAGAGCTAAATCGATAGTGCATTCTAGCAATGCGTGCTCAATTTGCGCGGTATTAGCCACTTGTACTTCTACTTTTATATGCGGGTACTGCGCACAAAATTTGGCTAAATAAGGCGGTAGCCAATAACTGGCAATGGTGGTGCTGGTGCCTATAACTAATGTACCGCGCTTAAGCCCTGTGCGCGACTTAATATCTTCAATGGCGGCTTTTTCGATAGCAAAAATACTGCGGGCGTGATCAAAAAGTGCTTGTCCACCTTCGCTTAAGGTGAGCTTTTTACCCTTAGATGCACGTTCAATAAGTTGTATGTTTAACTGATGCTCTAGCTCTTTTAGCGCTTTAGAAACAGCGGGCTGGCTTATAAAAAGCGCTTCGGCTGCGCCTGAAAAGCTACCCAATTTAGCCACTGTATAAAACACCCTAAGCGCATGTAAGTTCATTGTATAACCTTAAATTGCATAACTCTAAATTGTATAACTTTAAGTTATCAAATCATGATTTTAATATATTGGAGTTATATTTTGAGCTTTCTTACAATTAAGTCAACACATCAACTTGGTTTAAGTGAGGGAATATTATGCTTAGCGCTATTAAAAATAGTTTTCAGCCTTTGGGTATTAATACTAAGCAATACGGCGATACGCGCTGGTGGTTAGGTATGCTGCTGGTGGTTGTGTTAGCGGGGGCATCTGTTGCATTAAGTAAGTTACCTATAATGCAAAGTGCGCAATTTAGCTCCTTAACAATTGGTATTGTGCTTGGCATTATTGTGGGCAACAGCGTGTATGCGCACATTGCTACGCGTACAGATGTAGGCGTTGATTACGCTAAAAGTATATTACTTAAAGCGGGCGTTATTTTATTTGGGTTTAGGATTACTTTTGCACAAGTAGCGGGTGTAGGCTGGCATGGCCTATTAACCGATGTGGTAATGCTGCTTGGTACGTTTATATTAGCAGTACAGCTAGGTAGGCGCGTTTTTAAGCTTGATGAACAAACAACTATACTAATAGGTGCGGGTAGCTCTATTTGTGGCGCCGCAGCGGTAATGGCAACTGAGCCAGTTATAAAAGCACAAGCGCATAAAGTATCTGTAGCGGTGGCAACGGTTGTGGTGTTTGGCACGTTAAGTATGTTTGCCTACCCAATTATGTTTGAATATATGGGTGTGAGTGAGCATGCGTACGGTATTTTTGTTGGTTCAACCATTCATGAAGTTGCGCAAGTGGTAGCAGCAGGGACTGCGGTAAGTGCCAATGCGGCCGACACCGCCGTGATAGAAAAAATGCTACGCGTAATGATGCTTGCGCCATTTTTAGTAGGCTTATCGTTTTGGCAAAGTAAAAAGCATGCAAACATAAACGCACATGGCGGCGAGCAAAAAGCGGGTATTACAATCCCTTGGTTTGCAGTGTTATTTATAGTGGCAAGTGGCGTGCATTCGTTATCGGTTATTCCGCAAGGTACTACAAGCGCTATTATATGGTTTGACAATATACTACTTACCATTGCCATGGTCGCACTTGGGCTGCGTACCCACGTTGGCGCTATTCGCCAAGCGGGTATAAAGCCTCTGTTATTAGCAGGCTGTTTATTTTTGTTTTTAACCATAGCTGGTTTTGCCATTAATGTAGGCATTGCGCAGCTGTTTTAAATATAACCTGGTGGAGGGAGATTGGCTTAAATAGGCCAATCTACTTCGTTTAAGTGATCGAGCTGCTGTGTTTTATTACTGTGCCCGTGCCATTTATTGGTGTAATTACCATTTGGATCAAACTGCGCCGTTTGCTTTTGTATATTAAAGTGGCGGCCGCCACGTGGGTCAACCCCCACACCGGCTATGTACTGCCAGTTGCCCCAATTTGCTGCTACATCGTAATCAATCAATTGTTGCTCAAAATAGGCTGCGCCGTATCGCCAATCAAGGGCAAGCTCGTTTACTAAGCAGCTCGCTGCAATTTGCCTTGCTCTATTTGATATATAACCCGTAGTGTTTAGTTCTTCCATAATGGCATTTACAAGCGGGTAAGGCGTTGTGCCGTTACACCAAGCAGCAAAGCGTGTAGGTGTAAAAGTAGTAAGCGGTTTAGTTTGCTTTTGCCCTTTAAAGCTAAACAGGTTGTTACCTGCTTTAAGTGCGTGCCATTTAAAATACTCTCGCCATAGCAATTCAAATTTAATCCAGTAAGTAGACTCGTTTGCCGTATTGCATTGCTCGTAATTTTCTACGGCTTTATATACTTGTTTTGCACTTAAACAACCAAAGGCAAGCCAAGTACTAAATTTGGTGGTGTTGTTAAAGCCATCAAGCTCGTTGCGAGTCGTTTTATAAGTACTTGGCATTGCGCCTGCAAAGTATTGCTTTAAATGAGCTTGCGCACTGTTAAGTCCGCCATGCATTACGGCTTTATTTGTTATACGTTCTATAGGTTTTTTTGCGCATAAAGTTATTGGCTTAGGCAGCAAACCGTTTGGCAAAGTTGTTGGTGTAATGGGGCTATTGGCGGCCTCTACCTTTTTACGAAACGGGGTAAAGTGTTTAGGTAATTCGTTTAAATCAAACGGGAGGTCATTTTGCTTAAAGAGCGTGTCTTGCTGCGTTACTGTAAATTGTGTATTTGGGCAATGCGCTTTGAGTAAGTTTATTTGTCGTTGCTCGTACAGGCCAAATTGCTCACTGTATACCACTTCATCAATATTTTGCTCATTTATACGCGTTTTTAAAAGCGATACGGGTTCGCCCTCAAGCACATGCAGGGTTTGCTCGCGCTCAATAAGTGCTTGTTGTAGTTCGTACAAGCTTTGCATTAAAAACTGCTGCTTATGTATGCCGTAAGGTTTTTGTTGGTAGTTATTATTTTTAAACCAGTGCGGGTTAATAACAAATACAATATCAAGCGCGCATTGCTGCAACATAAGGTCACTAAAAATTGGGTTATCGGTTAGGCGTAAATCGTTTTGTAGCCAATATAAAATGCGTTTGCTCATACTTATGCTCTGGTTTTTGTAATCATTAAGTTTACGAAGCAAAAGCGGGTAGGGATTGATTTTCACTTGTATTTAATTAAGAAAGGATGAGCAAGTGTGACTTGCTCATCTAGGTTTACTTAAGAGATTGAGTGGCTTGGCGTATATTTTCAGATATATAGGCAATTAAATAAACAAAAACAGTGAGTGGTAAACCAAATATAAATAAGGCAATTTTGTACTTATTAGCAACAGTTGATTTAGGTAATGTAATTGCAAAGCAAACGCTCATGGCTAACCAAAATAAAGCTAAAAGTGGTGATATGTTTGATTGAGGGTTAGATAAATCACACGTGCCAAATGAAATACTGGCAATAGATGCGTTACCTATTTCTATACACTCGTTGCTGTTAATAAGGCTTAATGTAATTACTGTTATGATTAATACTAGTAATAGAGGTAATAAGTGTTTCATATTTTCTTCCTTAACTATTTAATTTTATGGGTCGCTCTATAGCGCCTAGACAAATTAAAACGATTGGCAAAAAATAACGATAACAAAGCCATTAACTAGTTATTATAAAGTTATAACCATGGTATTACCTTGGTTATAACTTTTATAAGTCATTACTATTCAATAGGTTGTGTTTTTACTTTAGCTATAAGCTGATAACCTCGCTTCATTACAGACTTTATATATTTGGGGTTGTTTGTGTCGTTATCGTTAAGGGCTACACGTAGTTTGCTAATAACTCGTCTAACTGCGGTATCGGTTACTATTTGATTCTCCCATACATTGTTGTGTAACTCTTCAAGGCTAACTATTCTTGGCTGTTGTTCTATTAAATAGCTAAGTACCTGCATGCATTTAGGCTCTAATGTGTAGAGGTTATCTTCTTTAATTAAGGACTGCTGCAGACTGTCAAAAGTGTACTCGCCAATTGTTAGCTGATTAACACTCGGCTTTTCAATAACAGGTTCTGCGCAAACATGGTTAGCTTGGGTTTTATTTGCTGCTGGGTTTGAATATTTTTTATAAACGCGAGATACCATCATTCCAGTTAAATTCATTAAAAGCACTAGCGGGCTGAGTGGAAATGCACAAAGGAAAAGTAAATACTTAAACCCCACGTGTACATTTGGTTTATTAAGCATTTGCCCAAATAACACATTTAAAAGCATCCATATAATAAAATAAGGCGTAAGGGAAATTGAATCTGTTTGCTCCCCACAAACGCCATATTTTACGCCCTCTATGTAGTTTGATGCTTCTAAACAAAACGCATTAGCTTGGCTGCTAAATAAAATGAATGATATAAAAATAAGTAGGTGTTTCATTAAAAAGTCCGTTTAGAAAGAGGCGGAAAATAATACCGTCCTCATTAATGTTAAATAGCCAATTTTTGTTTTGCTATCCAATCGTTTATAACGTCTTCAAGCACTGCCATAGGCAATGAGCCTTGGCCAATAACAGTGTCGTGAAAGCTGCGTATATCAAATTGAGCGCCGAGTTCTTTTTCGGCTTTTGCACGTAGTTCACGTATTTTTATTTCGCCCATTTTGTAAGAGAGCGCTTGGCCTGGCCATGAAATATAGCGATCTATCTGATCTTCCACCGCACTTTGTGGTAAAGCAGTGTGACTGGCTAAGTAATCAATTGCTTTTTGGCGGCTCCAACCAAAGGCATGAATACCGGTATCAACAATAAGCCTCACTGCACGCCACATTTCGTAGCCTAAACGGCCAAAATCGCTGTACGGGCTTTGATAAAAACCAGCTTCTTTGCCTAAGCGTTCTGTGTATAGTGCCCAACCTTCGCCAAATGCAGAGTGGCTAAGTGTGCGTCTAAATTCGGGTACATTTAGCTCCATAGCAATGGCGTTTTGTAAATGGTGCCCGGGGATTGCTTCATGCAGGCTGAGAGCTTCTAAATTATATAAAGGCTGCAGTTTAGGTGTTGAGGCTAAAAAATAAGTGCCTGGTGAGCGGTTATCTGGCGGTGGCATATAAAACGCCCCACGACTTGCTGAGCCCTTAATAGTAAAGGTGTTACGCGGTAAGTGGCCAAAGTAAGTGGGCAATTTGCCATACATTTTTTGCGTTATAAAGGCTGTTTTTTCTAGCAAGTCTTGCGCGTCTTTTGCGTAAAATTGCTCATCGGTTGCTAAAAATTCTAAAAACTCACTATAGGTGCCATCAAAGCCTACTTCATCAATAATATTTTGCATTTGCGCCTTAATACGCGCGACTTCTTTAAGGCCTAACTCATGTATTTGTTTAGGTGTGGCGTTTGTTGTGGTGTAGTAATTAACCGTGTACTTGTAGTAGTCAAGCCCGCCTTTAACGCTTGCTATGCCCGGCTGCGCTCTACAATGTGGCATATAGTCATTTTCAAAAAAGTCGTAAAAATGCTGATACGCAGGAATTACTTTATCTTTAATTACGGCTTGGGCTTTTTGTTTTAAGTTTGATTTTTGCGCTGTATTAAATGTATTAGGTATACGCGTAAAGGGCTCGTAAAGGGCGCTGTTTTCGGGGTTTTTAACTATGTGCGCGCTAATGCTTTGGCTGTAATTTTCAAAGGTTTTACAGTAATGGGTAAATCCTGTTTTTATTCCTTCTTTCATTAAATCAATATTTTGCTGATTAAAGCGCGGGTAGTCGGCAAGGCTGATTAAAAATGCGTTGTAATCATCAGCTGTTAAAAAAGCCATATTAGCGGGTGCTTCTGCAAAGTAGGTATGCCAGCCACTTAAAAAATTTACCGGAAAATACTTATCTTGATAAAGGTAGCTTTGCTGCTCGGTTTCTCGCTCATATTTAAATAAGCGGTAGTTCATTAGCTGATCCTTGTTGAGCGTTTTTGGATCAATGTTGGCTAAGCTTTTTAGTACATTGTTGTTATACGCTTGGCGCTTAGCAATGGCTTGCTCGCTCCAATTTGGTAATGTGCCGTTTGGTTTCCAACCGTCTGGATCGGTCCGAAAAAATATTTTTTCAGCTTTGGCATTTTGCCAATGGTTATCAATAATGGTTTTTAAATCGCTGTTACTGTCGGCAAGGCTTGGTAGCGAGGTGGCTGCTAAGCAAATAGCTAAAATACGTTTTTTAAACATAGTTATCCGTTATTGGCGAGTTAGTCGCGCTTTTTTATTTTAATTTGTGCTCAATATAGTACCAAGTTAACTTAATCAATGCGCTTACTTTTATAACTTGTACCTCTAGGCTTTACTTTTTGATTGAACAAATTTCACTGCGTAACTGAGTGGCGCACTAGTTTATTGTTTTATCAGCGTTTAGAATGATTAAAACTTATTATAAAAAATGACCGTCATGTTTAATAAAGTAATCGCCTTAATTGATGAAGCAAACAACCAAGACCCAAACAGTGAGCAATTTAATGGGGAGAGTGTTCCAAAAGAGTATTTATACTCACAGCGTATGAGCGAAATGCTAACTCGCTTTAAGCCTGATGCCGATGAACTCATGAAAATTGCAGTGCGTGGGCAGCATATACAACGTTGGAAGTCGCCGCGTAGCGACTTTGCAATGAATAAGCAGGGCTATCATCAATGGCGCAGTGCGCTTTATATATTTCATGCAAGTAGTGTTGTTGCGCTTATGCAGCAAGCTGGGTACAGCGATGCTGAGCAAAACAGAGTGTACGATGCAGTTGCTAAAAAAAAGATCAAACGTAACCCAGATAGCCAATTAGTAGAAGATGTAGCAAGCCTGGTATTTATTGAGCATTACATGCTCGGGTTTGCTAATAGTAAGCCAGATTACGATGAGCAAAAATGGATAGGTATTATTCGCCGTACATGGCAAAAAATGTCAGACGATGCGCATGAGTTTGTACTTGCAGGTAATATTACATTACCAGCGCCGCTTGTTGGGCTTATTCATAAAGCACTTGAGTAAATAATAAAAATTTAAAATAAAAAGGAATTTTAAATGTATTGTCCTCGTAGCAATACGCCACTTGAACCTTTACTTGTTGGCGGGATCACTGTTTTTACGTCAGTGCAAGGCGGCGTATTTTTTGATAACAGTCAAATTTTTAAGTTTAGCTCGCCTGAGTTAAAGCATGGTCAGGTTCTACTTAAGTATTTGAGTAATTATACCGAAGGCGAGGGCGAAGTCTCATCGCGAGTAAATTGCCCAAAGTGCCCAAGCATAGTAATGATGCGCCGGTTTTTTTCACCGCTCAAAGTGGTTGAGATAGACGAGTGCCCAGGTTGCGCTGGCATATGGCTTGATAGCGGCGAGCTTGCAAAAATACACGAAAACCATTTAACACCCAAAGAGCGTAAGCTGTTAGCTCACGAAATGGCCACCAATCATGGGTTTGTATCTATTAAGCCACCAAAATCTAAGAATTACCCCAAAGCGCCTAAAAATAGCCAAGACACCACCGTTGAACGGCTGGTGCAATTGGCATTACTTAATCTTTAATACCAAGCCTAAAATAAATCACTTAATTAAGCTAATTGGTATAAAGCATAAAAAACGGCGTACTAAAAAGTACGCCGTTTTTTTGTAGTAAATTAACTCTAACGAATTTATTTATTACGGTTTTCTTTGGCAAAGGCACGTATTTTACGTTTTTGCGAAAGCGTTACTTTGTTAGTACGCCCTGCAAATGGGTTATCACCTTCTCTAAATTCAATTTTGATCGGGGTGCCCATAATTTTAAGTGCTTTACGGTAGTAGTTCATCAGGTAGCGTTTGTAGCTATCTGGTAAATCGTGAACTTGGTTACCGTGAATTACAATACGTGGCGGGTTATAACCACCGGCATGCGCATATTTAAGCTTAACACGACGACCACGAACAAGTGGCGGCTGATGATCGGCCTGTGCCATGTCCATAATACGGCGTAGCATTGCGGTGCTAATACGTTTAGTTGCTGACTCGTACGCTTCATCTACCGATTCAAATAAGTGGCCAACACCTGTACCATGAAGTGCAGATATAAAGTGTAAGCGCGCAAAATCAATAAAACCTAAACGGCGATCAAGCTCTGTTTTAATGCGATCTTTAACGTAATCATCAAGCCCATCCCATTTGTTCACGGCAATAACCAATGAACGACCTGAGTTAAGCGCAAAACCTAATAAGCTTAAGTCTTGATCAGAAATACCATCGCGAGCATCAACAACCAGTAATACAACGTTTGCATCTTCAATAGCTTGAAGCGTTTTAATTACTGAGAACTTTTCAACTACGTCGCTTACTTTTTTACGCTTACGAACACCTGCCGTATCTATTAAAATATATTCTTTGTCGTTACGGGTCATCGGAATATAAATAGAGTCGCGAGTGGTGCCCGGCATATCGTATACAATTACACGTTCTTCACCGAGTATACGGTTTGTAAGTGTAGACTTACCTACGTTAGGGCGACCAATAATAGCCAGTTTTACTGGTTTATCGGCAAACGCTTGATGGTCTGTATCGTCGCCTTCAGCTTCTTGATAAAGGTCGATTAACTCTTCATCGTCATCAGCAACGTCTTCATCTAGTGCTGCAAGCTCTGCAATTACAGGCTGTAAAGTGTGCTCTAAAAGCTGTGTAATACCACGCCCATGTGCTGCTGCAATATGGTGAATATTACCTAATGATAATTGATAAAATTCTGCACAGTTTGAGTCGGCGTCAATACCATCTGTTTTGTTGGCAACCACAAAGCTTTTTTTCTCTTGCTTGCGCAAGTGATTAGCAATTGCTTGGTCAGCAACGGTCATGCCTACGCGGGCATCAACCAAAAACAACACAATATCGGCTTCTTCAATGGCAAGTAACGACTGGTCGGCCATTTCGGTTTCGATGCCTTCTTCAGAGCCATCAATACCACCCGTGTCTACCACGATAAATTCATAGCCATCGTAATTAGCTTGGCCATACTTTCTATCTCGTGTTAAACCTGGAAAATCGGCTACGAGTGCATCACGAGTACGTGTTAAACGGTTAAATAATGTGGATTTGCCCACATTGGGTCGCCCAACTAGAGCGATCACGGGAAGCATAAACTACCTCTTTAAAAAACAACAAAAGGCTTCGCAGTGCGAAGCCTTACAAAAAACCTTTAAGTGTTAGCTAGTTAGTTAGGGGTGTTTACCACACTAACTTCACCATCACGGGTGTATAAAATTAGCTTGTCGTCGGCTACAACCGGCTCAACAAAAAAGCCTGAGCTGTCAAATTCTTCACGAGATACTAACTCGCCAGTGTCTTTGTTTAGCCAATGTAGGTTACCTTCTTGGTCACCTAAAGCTAAGTGGCTACCTGCAACTGCAGGGCCTGTTAGGTACCAACCACGTAGAGCGGGTTGGCTCCAACGTTCAATACCTGAATTTTTATCTAATGCGTAAATTACGCCTTCGCTATCTACTAGGTAAATAGTTTGTGCATCCATCGCTATTTCGCGGTAGCTGCTATATTCACGTTTCCATACAACATTGCCTGAGCGAATATCTACCGCTGCTAGGTTACCGTTGTATGCAATAGCATAAGCGTAAGGGCCGCTAATAATTGGTTGTGTGTCTACATCAACCAAACGCTCAAATTCTGATGCACCTTTAGCAACGGCAATTTCTGCACTCCATGCTGAATAACCGCTCTCAGAAATGAGTACACTTAATTTACCTGTTTCTAAGCCTACTAACACACCACCGTTTGCAACTGTTGGTGAGCTTTGGCCACGCAATGTAAGCGGTGGTACTTCTTGTTCGAAGTTCCAGCGTTCTTCGCCTGTATCTGGGTGCAGCGCTAATAGTTTACCCGAGCCTAAATTAACAAAAATTAGGCCATCGCCCGCAGCTGGTTTTGATAACGCTTCGCCTGGCACATTTTTACGCCATACTTCTTCACCCGTTTCGCGGTCAAGGGCAATAATAAATCCGTGCTCAGAGCCTACGTAAATTTTACCATAAGCTTGTAATATACCGCCTGATAATTTTGCTGTGCCGTTATCTGACCATGGCCAAAACGATAAATCTTCACGTACGTCGGTTTCCCATAACGTGTCGCCATTGGTAAGCGAAAGCGCTTCAATTTGGCCTTCGCGGCTAGCTACATAAATAGTGTCTTTGTATACAGCAGGCGATAAGCGAGAAAAATAATGTTCTACACCACTGCCAACCGACTCTTGCCACACTACGTCTGTTTCAAATTGATTAACAATTTCAGGAAGTACTAACTCGTCTTCGTCATCACTTGATGAACAACCCATTAGCGTTGCCATGCACAGTGCGAGAGTTGCTGTTGTTATTTTTTTCATACCTAAAACCTTATGCCGCTGGGCTAGTTACTGCTAGGTCGTCTAATTTAATTTGTAATAAAGGGTTTGTTGTTAAACCGCCTGCATCGGCAGCTGCTTGATACGCAGTGCGAGCTTGATCTTTATTACCTTGTGCAATGTAAATATCGCCTTTTAGCTCAGCTACATTGGCGTTATATGCCTCTGGTAGGGGTGAGTTTAATGTACTTAGGGCTTCGTCAAATTTACTTTGCGCAAGTTGAATACGTGCTAAACGCGTAATGGCAATGGCTTTAAGCTCTTCGCTTTGGGCGTTTGTAACAATCCAACTAAGTTTTTCGCTAGCAAGGTCTAATTTTTTTGCATCAACAGCGTCTTTTGCCGCAACAAAAGCGGCTAAAGTTGCATAGCTTGTGTCTTGGTTATTTTTAATGAATGTATCGGCTGCGCCAAGTACATCGTCACTTTGTACAAGTGTTGTATATTCGTCAGACGCTTGCTCAGCAGTTGTAATTTGGTTTTGGTTGAATGCTTTCCAACCGTATAAGCCGCCTAAACCTACAATTACACCTAGCGCAAGTGAAATACCGTTTTCGCGAAAAAAGCGCTTAATGGCTTCTGCTTGTTGTTCTTCTGTTGAATAAATGTCCATTATTACCTCTTAAGTTAGCTTAGCTCTTGATAAGCTCAGCTAATAGCGCTTTAGCTTGTTCTAATTCTAGTGTGACTTGCTCTTTACGCTCACGTAAATATTTGATGGTCACAACGCCTTTTTCTAATTCATCTTCGCCAATAATAACAGCCACTAGTGCATCGCTTTTATCAGCTCGTTTTAGTTGTTTTTTAAAGTTACCGCCGCCGGCATGCACCATAACGCGTAAACCGGGTACGTCGCTACGCAGTTGCGCTGCAATGGCAGGGGCTTGTACGCTGGCTTTGTCGCCCATTGCCGCTAAATATACATCAGCATTGCGGCGAATGTCACCTACACACTCAAGTGCTTGGAGTAACAGTACTAAGCGCTCTAGACCCATAGCAAAACCAACTGCGGGCGTTGCTTTGCCGCCAAGTTGCTCAACTAAGCCATCGTAGCGTCCGCCAGCACACACTGTGCCTTGTGCACCTAGGCTATCTGTTACCCATTCAAATACTGTGCGGTTGTAGTAGTCTAAACCACGTACTAACTTTTCATTAACCGTGTATATGACGCCAGCTGCGTCTAAACGTTCACATAAATTTGCAAAATGTTCTTTTGATTCAGCATCTAAATGCTCAGACAATTTAGGCGCATCCACTAAGATTGCTTGCACGTCTGGGTTTTTGCTATCAAGTACACGCAATGGGTTTGAGTACATACGGCGCTTTGAATCTTCATCAAGCACGTCGGTATGCTGTTCAAGGTAGGCAACGAGTGCATCGCGGTAATCAGCACGTGCTTCGTTAGAGCCTAACGAGTTAAGCTCTAAACGTACGTGTTCGTTAATGCCAAATGCTTTCCATAATTGCGCGGTAAGCAAAATAACTTCTGCGTCTATGTCGGCTGTGGCAATACCAAATGTTTCTAAACCAAATTGGTGAAACTGACGGTAGCGGCCTTTTTGAGGGCGCTCATGACGAAACATCGGGCCCATGTACCACAGGCGCTGCTCTTGGTTATAAAGCAAGCCATTTTGGTTACCTGCACGTACACACACTGCGGTGCCTTCTGGGCGAAGGGTTAGCATGTCGCCGTTACGATCGGCAAAGGTGTACATTTCCTTTTCTACTATATCGGTTACTTCACCAATAGAGCGTTTAAATAAGTCGGTTGATTCTACAATAGGAAAACGAATTTCTTGATAACCGAACGATGCTACTGTCTCGCGTAAAATGTTTTCTACTTTCTGCCAAACTTGCGTGTCGCCCGGCAGACAATCGTTCATACCGCGAACTGCCTGAATTTGTTTTGCCACTGATAAATCCTAATTACTGTTTATGTGTAATAAAAAAATGCTTACACAACAAGAATGCTAAAAATTGACCCGTCATTATATACCCAAATGACCCCATGATGCGAGCGTCGTTTGAATTAAAAGCGATTTAGGCAAGGCATTGATTGAAAGTAATAGTGGTTCTATTGTTAAAATCAATAACGCAGTATAAATCGCTTTTAAACCAACCCGTTGGGCGGTTCACAGACACTTCCTCTCATCGTTGTTACTTTTTAAAAGGGATTGCCATTCTTGCAAAGTAACGCCTTGATATTAAGAGCCTGTGAAACGCTGAATTCTGTACCTTGGGGTCGCTTGGGTATCCTCTAGCTATAAAGGTAAACGCCAAACAGCGTGGTTTGGCGCTTTATAGGGTATTTATTCGACTATTTTAATATCGATAGGTGTTTGCTGCTCTTTTTGAGCAATAAAGTCGCGCACGTAGCCTTCAAGCTGGTCAACAATGTTGTTGTTATCAATACGCGCTTTTTGACGCTCGCCATTAATGTATAAACCTGAGCGGCGGTTTGCACCGGCAAGGCCAATATCACTAACTAGGGCTTCGCCTGGGCCGTTAACGACACAGCCAATTACCGAAACAGACATTGGCTCAACAACATCTTCTAGGCGCTCTTCAAGCTGGTTCATGGTGCTTACTACATCAAACTCTTGACGTGAGCAGCTAGGGCAGGCAATAAAGTTAATACCGCGAGAGCGTATACGCAGCGATTTTAAAATATCAAAACCTACTTTGATTTCTTGAACTGGGTCGGCAGCAAGTGATACACGTAGCGTATCGCCAATACCTTCGGCAAGTAACATGCCTAAGCCTACAGCCGATTTAACCGAACCTGAGCGCATACCGCCGGCTTCGGTGATCCCTAAATGCAGGGGTTGTTCTATTTCTTTAGCAAGTAAACGATAAGCGCCTACTGCTAAAAATACGTCTGATGCTTTTACCGATATTTTAAATTGGTCAAAATCAAGGCGGCGTAATATATCTACATGGCGCATTGCTGATTCAAGTAATGCTTCGGGAGTTGGCTCGCCATATTTTTCTTGTAGGTCGCGCTCTAATGAGCCGCCATTTACACCAATACGAATAGGGATATTATGCTCGCGTGCTGAGTCTACAACGGCTCTAATACGCTCCTCACTGCCTATATTTCCTGGGTTTATACGTAGGCAATCTACGCCGTATTTTGCCACTTTTAACGCTATGCGGTAATCAAAGTGAATATCGGCTACAAGCGGTATACTAACTTGCTCTTTTATACTTTTAAACGCTTCTGCGGCATCCATTGTTGGTACAGATACACGCACTATGTCGGCGCCGGCATCTTGTATTGCTTGGATTTGCGCTACCGTGGCATCTATATCCATGGTGTCGGTATTGGTCATCGACTGCACGGCAATAGGGGCACCGTCACCAATAGGCACGTTGCCTACATTGATGCGGGTTGATTTTCTGCGTTTAATTGGAGATTCTGAAAACATAGCGACTACTCTGCTAATGGTAATTTAAATTTGGCTAAACGATTTTTAGGATAACCAGAAATATCAACTGGCTCGCCGTTTAGAGAAACACTAACTACGTCGTGCTTACCCAGCACAACTGAAAAAGGCGGGGTGCCGCTTACAGCCATTTTATAGCCTGCTTTTTTTACGCCAAATGCTATGCGCTCACCTTCGCCATCGTGTATTTCTACCCAGCTCTCATCGTTAAACACCATGTTAATTGTACTGGTGTTACTTTGCGTGTCGGGCTCGTTAGTGGCTGTTTGGGTGCTAGCGGCAATAGGCGCCGTGGCATTAACGGCTTCACTTAAGGGGACTTGTTCAGCACTTATAGGCATTACAGCCGGTGTGCGCTCAACTGCCTGTGTTGCTGGCATTTGCGAGGTGTTCTCGCTTTCGTTATTTAGCGCGTTGTTATTTTGCTGGTTATCTAAAATTGAATTTTCAATATTGATTGTGCTTGTTTGCTCATCGATAGGCGTAGCATTTTGCCAAAACCATAAGGCAGATGAGCCAATAACAATGGCTAAAATAATGTAGCTCACCAGCATTAGACGGCTGTCATGGGCTTCTTTTTCTGTGCGGCGCGAAAAGCTTTGCATGTTAGCTGGCTTTGTAGGCTCGGGCGGTGCTGGCAATTTAGCTAATATAGGGGCGCTATCGACGTGTAGTTCACGGCAATAGTTTTTAATGTAGCCTTTTACAAAGGTAATAGGGCCTAACGTTTGGTACTGATCGCTTTCTAAGCGTTGCAGCTGAGAAATAGAAAGCTTAAGTGGGCCAGTAAGTGACTCTAAGCTTACATTAGCCTGCTCTCTGTGCGCTTTTAATAGTTGCCCAACACTTGGCTCATCGCTTTGTTGCGTAGTTTCTTCTGTCATAATAGGTACGAATTTGGATCCACTAGTAATAGTCTGTGCCCAGGTGTAAGTTCTATATCTGGACTTAATTTATTCCATCGCATTAATTCATCAATTAATACATGCCGCTGGGTAGCTATGTCGTAAAGGGTATCGCCAGCTTTAATCTCGTAATAAATATTAGGATCGTTTAAATAAATTTTACTTCCGTTGATAACACGATCCGACTCCTTTAGACCATTCCACTGCAGGAGTTTTTGTAGTTTAACATTGTATCGCACTGAAATGCTAAATAGGTTTTCACCAAACTCAATAATATGAAAAGGCACCTTTAAAGGGGGGACTTTTGGATTAAGCATGGGAGGCTCTTGTTTTACACTTGGTTGGTAGTTTTTTAGTGTAATGTCGTTACTGTCGCTGTATGGGTTATTACTAAATACCGCACTGTCTTTTTTAGCCTCATAAAATACTACCGAATTATTTAAGCCCGTATTTTGTGGGTCATTTGCAGCAGGGCGTGTATTTTGTGGGGTGTTAAAGTTAGCTTGTTTTGGCGCACCAAATGAAATTATTTTTACTTCGTCATCATCTTGGGCTGCTTGTTTAGCGACGGCTTTTGGCGGCTCAGCTGTGGGAGTAGACGTTTGTTGCGCTTGGTGATCCGTTGTTAAAGCCAAAAGCACCGCTGCGGTATCTGTATTAGATTCTGCAGGCATAGGTGTTGTAGTTGTAGTTGCTACTTGGGCAGTATTTGTTACGGTTGGAGCCGCTGCCGCAGCTGGCACTACTGCTTTTGTTGTTGTAACTACTTCAGCCTGCGTTGGTTGAGCCGCTGGCGTGAAAGTGGCAGCGCCATCATTTTGCTCAGCTACGGTTTTTTGTTTGTTTGCTGCGGCAATGGTTGCCTGTGCTTTTGCCGTCTCATTTAATACTGGGCTTGAAGGCTCAACCCCTGGAGAAATTAAGCTGGTCGAATTATCGGTAGTTGGGCGCTTTTTACGGATAATTTTAATTTTTGGTTGCTCAACACTGATTTGCTCTTCGCCATACTGCTCTTGAAGCTCTTCGAGCTGCGCTTTACGGTATTTTTCGCGCAGTATTTCAAACTCAGTTTGTTTAGTACGATTATCGCGAATAGCATAGGCTTGCTTACTTGTTGGGTAAGTTTGCATTATGGTGGCGGCAATTTTTTCTGCTTCTTCTATTCTGCCCATGCGCTGCTTAATTAAATAACCAAGCAATAAAGCACGTGCAGACACTCGGCCGGTGTCGTCATGGCGCTTTAATACTTCGCTGGCTTTATGTAAATCGCTTTTAGCATAAAAAAGGGCGGCTAAGCTTATTAGGGTCGATGTACGTTGCGAGCTGTGATTAAGTGCTTGTTTAAAGTAACTCTCTGCATTTTCAAAGTCGTTAAATTCTATGGCACATAATGCAAGGTTTTCGTAGCTTTCGGCAACGCGAATATAGCTTGGAATATCAATTGCTTTTAAAAACTGATCGGTCGCGCGGTCATACTCTTCAATACTACATAAAAACACACCGTAGTTATTAAGCGTGTTCGGATCGTCAGGCTTAATTGCTAATGCTTTTTGATAGGCTTTATCGGCACGCTCTTTTTCGCCTACTTGTTGGTAATAATAAGCAAGAGAGTAATGTACTTCAGGTAGATTTGGGGCAAATTCTATAGCTCGCTCAAGGTTATACTTTGCTTGCGAGTTGTTGCCAGTTTCTAAGTATTGTAAAGCGAGGGCGATACGTGTGCGTGCTGCGCCTGCATTATTGATTTTGTTTTCGACGACGGGTTTGTCACTGCCGTTATAACTACTTTCACTTACGCACCCTGTAAGGGCAAGTGTTGAAAGTGTTAAAGCAAGTAAAGATCGCATTACCTTGTCTCTGTTTTTCTATCCATAGCGCCTATCTTACCTAAAACCCTTAGTGTTGCATCATTTATTTAAAAATAAACAACTTAACCACCCTGCATAGGAAATATACGCAGGGTGGTTACAGGCTTATGCTTGCTGGATATTTACGCTAATTGCGTTATCGTCGCGCATTTTCTTTTTCGCCATACGTTTAGTACGGTCAACAACATCGCCGGCTAATTGCCCACAGGCGGCGTCAATATCGTCACCACGAGTACGACGAACAATACACGTAATACCCGCAGCTTGTAAAACCTTAGAAAAACGGTCAATACGGCTGTTGCTAGAGCGTGTGTATTCGTTACCCGGGAACGGGTTAAACGGAATAAGGTTAACTTTAGAAGGTGTACCTTTAAGCGTTTTAACCAGCTCATGTGCTTGGTCGGTGCTGTCGTTAACGCCATTTAGCATAACGTATTCAATGGTCACGTCTTTATTTGCTTTAGAGCCATCGATATAACGACGACACGCGGCTAAAAATTCTTCAATTGGGTACTTTTTATTAATTGGTACAAGTACGTCACGTAGAGCGTTATCGGGTGCGTGAAGAGAAATAGCAAGTGCTACGTCTATTTTTTCTTTTAATAAATCAAGGGCAGGTACAACCCCTGAGGTACTTAATGTTACGCGGCGCTTAGATAAGCCAAAGCCCCAGTCGTCCATCATAAGTTCCATCGCCGGCACTACGTTTTTAATATTAAGTAGAGGCTCGCCCATACCCATCATTACTACGTTGGTAACTGGGCGTTTTTCGCTATTGCCATCAAGGCCTATGTCTTTAGCTACACGCCAAACTTGGCCAATAATTTCAGACACTTTAAGGTTACGGTTAAAGCCTTGTTGCGCAGTTGAACAAAACGTACACTCAAGGGCACAACCCACTTGCGAAGATACACACAAGGTGGCGCGGTCTTTTTCTGGGATCCATACAGCTTCAACTTCTTGGCCGCCATCAAGCACTAATGCGTATTTAATTGTGCCGTCGCTTGCTTGCTGGCGAACAGAGATTTCTGGCGCAACAATTTCGCATTCGTTTTTAAGCTTTTCTTTAAGCTTTTTATTAACGTTGCTCATGTCGTCAAAGTTATCAACGCCAAAATGATAAATCCATTTCATCACCTGGTCGCCACGAAATGGCTTTTCACCGAATGATACAAATAGCTCACGCATTGCATCTCGGTTTAAATCTAATAAGTTAATCTTTTTTTGCTCGGTCATGAAACAACCTCAATCGGTGACGGTGGAGATAAAATTTACAAGGGCGAATTGTACACAATTCACCCACTTTAATCATTAAGTAAAATATCAAAAATGCATTTAAGGATACTTTACGTAATGACTAAAAAAGGGCTCGAAAGCCCTTTTCTTACTTTGCATTACAGCGTTAACTGTAAAACTCGAATTAACGAGTACGTGGGCAAAGCTCTTCGTCAGCGAAGAAGTACGCGATTTCGCGAGCAGCAGATTCAACAGCGTCAGAACCGTGAACAGCGTTTTCGTCGATGCTATCAGCGTAGTCTGCACGTAAAGTACCAGCTAGTGCTTCAGCAGGGTTAGTAGCACCCATGATTTCACGGTTTTTAAGAACAGCGTTTTCGCCTTCAAGAACGGTAACCATTACTGGGCCAGATGTCATGAAAGATACTAAAGCACCGAAGAAAGGACGCTCGCTGTGCTCTGCGTAGAAACCTTCAGCTTTCTCTTTTGAAAGGTGAACCATTTTAGCTGCAACGATTTTAAGACCCGCAGTTTCGAAACGGTTGTAGATTGCGCCGATGTGGTTTTTTGCTACTGCATCAGGTTTTACGATTGAGAAAGTACGCTCTAAAGCCATCTTTATGCTCCAATAATTTTTAAATAAAAGTGTGAATATTTACGGGCGCGAATTATACGCGTTTTAATTGAAAAAACCTAATTTTATTAAAAACCAGTTTGGTTGCAGTTTTATGATCTTGATCAAAAGCACAATGTTTAGCGCATTTATAATGCCGCGCTTGTAAATTAATTAATCATGCAACCGACTTATACTCGGTTAGCTGTACGGAGCGCATATGCCAGCTGTTTCTTCTGTAACTTCTTTTATTCCTGAACTGTTATGCCCTGCGGGGAGCTTAAAAAACATGCGCTACGCCTTTGCATATGGGGCCGATGCCGTTTACGCCGGCCAGCCTCGCTACAGTTTGCGGGTACGTAATAATGAGTTTGATTTAGAGACATTACAAATAGGGATTAATGAAGCCCATGCGCAAAATAAAAAGTTTTATGTGGTCTCAAATATTGCTCCGCATAACGCAAAGGTTAAATCGTATTTACGTGATATAGAACCAGTGATCGCTATGGGGCCCGATGCGCTGATTATGTCAGATCCTGGGCTCATTATGCTGGTACGCGAAAAGTGGCCAGCTATGCCTATTCACCTATCGGTGCAAGCAAATGCAGTTAATTATGCAAGTGTTCAATTTTGGGCAAAACAAGGTATTGAGCGAGTTATTTTATCCCGCGAGCTATCACTTGAAGAAATAAAAGAAATACGTACGCTATGCCCAAATACTGAGCTTGAGGTGTTTGTACATGGGGCGTTATGTATGGCGTATTCAGGGCGCTGTTTACTTTCGGGTTATATAAATAAGCGCGACCCAAACCAAGGTACCTGCACGAATGCCTGCCGCTGGAGTTACGATGTAAAACCAGGGGTTGAAAACGAATCGGGCGACATGGTGCATAAAATTGACCCTAACCAAGTTATACCAACTCTGGGTGAAGGTGCGCCAACAAATAATATTTACATGCTTGAGGAGCAAGGGCGCTCTGGTGAGTATATGCCAGCATTTGAGGATGAACATGGTACGTATATTATGAATTCAAAAGATTTACGCGCCGTACAATACGTAGAGCAGTTAACAAAAATGGGTGTACATAGTTTAAAAATAGAAGGGCGGACTAAATCGTTTTATTATGTAGCGCGCACCGCACAAGTGTATCGAAAAGCAATAGATGACGCGGCTTCAGGTAAACCATTTGATACTCACTTATTCAAAACACTTGAGAACTTAGCACATAGAGGCTACACCGAAGGCTTTTTAAAGCGCCATGCCCATCAAGATTATCAAAACTACGAATACGGTCACTCTGTATCAACTAAGCAGCAATTTGTTGGGGAAGTAATAGGGCGCTATGCTGATGGTTTAGTTGAAATAGAGGTAAAAAATAAATTCTGCGTTGGGCATTCTTTAGAGCTTATGACCCCACAAGGTAATATTACTTTTGAGCTTGAATATATGCAAAACAAAAAGGGCGAAAGTATTAGTGATGCGAAAGGCTCTGGGTATATTGTAAAAATCTCATTAGATGAGAGCATTAATTTAGAGCACGCAATATTAATGCGCAATTTAGATGAGCACCAAGATACCCGCAACCCCTATAAAAAAGTAGCAAGTGAGTAAGCGCTAGCATGGCACTATTTATAAATAAAAAATGCATTAACTGCGATGTATGTGTAGACGAGTGTCCCAACAGCGCGATTTTCATGGGGTCAAAAACTTATCAAATAGACCCTGATAAGTGCACCGAATGTGTAGGGCATTACGATAAACCAACGTGTGTCATAGTGTGCCCCATTAATTGCATTAAAAGCGATCCTTTAAATAGGGAGTCACTTGAGCAGCTAGCACAAAAGTATGTAAACCTAGTTGAAAGTGAAGGCTGAACACATAAAAAGGAACATATGCTTACAAATTTAGCAAAAAATTAGCTTAAACTACTTATTAATTATCGCGTTATCATTAATACCTCCTATACTGGAAGTAACTTGATTTAGTGTTTTTGGTAGGGAAATTAATGTTTTTTTCAAAAGGTAAGCAAAACGAAATAGCCGCTTTAAAAGCTCAGTTGTACCCTTTAGAGCAAGTGTGGGATGGGCTTTACAAAGAAATGCTGGTACTTAATGTACTTTATGATGGGCGAATTTCGCATGCTAACGATAACTTTTTAAACGCATTAGGTTATAACGAAGATAATTTAACAAATAATCAGCTAGGCGATTTTATTGCTGAACAGTCGCGGTTATCACCTGAATACGAAGAGCTTGAAAAAGCATTCCAAAAAGAAGGCCACTGGAGTGGGGCTATTGAATTTGTTCGCCAAGATGGCAATGCAGAGTGGCTAAGATTAATTGTGCACCCAGTGGTGGGTGAGCAAAATCAGTTATTGTATTTTTCGGTGTTTGGCACCGTACTTACTAAAACCATTACAACCTCTCGTGAACAAAGCGACACAATAAAAGCGATTTATCGCTCTATGGCTGTGATTGAGTTTGATTTACAGGGGCATGTGTTAACGGCAAACGATCAGTTTTTGTCAGCCATGGGGTACAATGAATCAGAAATAATTGGCCAGCATCACCGGGTATTCTGTCAAACCGAAGAAGCTAATTCGGCTGAATACCAACAGTTTTGGAGCAAGCTTAGGCAAGGCCAATTTATTGCCGACAGGTTTAAACGTATAGATAAATATGGCAATGTAATTTGGTTAGAAGCCACCTACAACCCTATTTCGAATGATGCGGATCAGCTTTATAAGGTAATGAAATTTGCCACCGTAATTACTGAGCAAGTAAACCGTGAAATTGCTATTTCGCAAGCAGCCGAAATAGCCTATGGCACCTCTACAGAAACAGATAAAACCGCAGAGCGTGGCAGCTGCGTATTACAAGAAACCGTATCTGTTATGAACGAGCTGGCTGTAAATATGGAGCAAGCAGCTAACGAAATTTCGGCGCTGGATCAACAATCACAACAAATAGCCAGCATAGTGCAAAGCATAAGTAGTATTGCCGAGCAAACCAACTTACTTGCACTCAATGCTGCAATAGAGGCTGCGCGTGCAGGAGAGCAAGGGCGCGGGTTTGCCGTGGTTGCTGATGAAGTAAGGCATTTAGCGTCAAGAACGTCAAAAGCAACAGAAGAAATTGTGGAAGTGGTACAGCGTAATCAGTCACAAACCCAAAGTACGGTAGCGGTTATTGAGCAAGGCAAAGAAAAAGCAGAGCAAGGTTTAGCGCTTTCTAAAGAGTCGGGTGAGGTTATGGCAGAAATTCAAGATGGAGCCCAAAAAGTGGTTAATGCAGTAGGCCAATTTACCAGCCAATTAAACTCTAATAACTGATTGAGTAAATACGTTAAAACAACAAACATAAAATAAAACCGCGAAAGCGGTTTTTTGCTTTAACAAGAGTGCGTACCGGCACATATTAAGTAATTTGAACTGTGGATAATAAACCTATCTCTGGCTAGAAAAAATAAATTTTACCATCACTGGAATTCAATCTGTTAGTAAGTCTCTTAACCAGAGTTCAGGTGAAGTAAAGCGGCGGGTAATATTTTTATTAAAAGGTGTTATTTTCACCTTAGGTAGCATTAAATAGCTTAAAAACGGGTGCATAAACCCTAATAAGGTTAAATAGTGAGGTGTGAGTTATTTTTTAACCACAGTTGAGACTAAATTAAGCCAGGTGTTAACAATACATTAAGTTTCGCCATGTAAACTTTGCAGCAATTTGCCATTACGTACTGCAATACGCTAATGGATCACTGATTTGCTTAGCCTAAGCAATGTAAATGGAATAGCTGTAAAATGATTAATTGCCTACGTCATTACCCTTTATCTAAAGTATACAAATCTTTATTTTGCGCATCACTTATTACCTCAAGCCCATTTAGCTTAGCTGATGATGCTGCCTCACAAAACGCTAAAACACTGCTTAAAAAAAATATGGAAGTAATTGAGGTACGGGGTATACGCTCAAGCATGGCTGAGAACTTAGATGTTAAGCGTATGTCTGGCTCTGTGGTGGATGCAATTACAGCCGAAGATATTGGCAAATTTCCTGATAAAAATGTAGCGGATTCGTTGCAGCGAGTACCTGGCGTTGTTATTGAACGCGATGGCGGAGAAGGGGCATCGGTGAGTATTCGTGGTTTATCATCTGAGCTCACATTTACTCAGCTTAATGGCAATTTTATAGCCTCATCACCCGGGGAGCCTTCACGCTCGTTCGATTACACTTTACTACCCTCTGCCATGATAGAAAGCGTAGAAGTGTATAAATCGCCAGAAGCGCGTTTAGATGAAGGCGGCGTGGGCGGCACAGTATTAATGCATAGCCGCAAGCCTTTAAGCATGGAGGCAAACTCAGGTGTATTTAACGTTGAATCTACTTACGCCGATGTGACAAAAGAGTACGAGCCGCAATTTAGTGGCTTATATTCGTGGAAAAATGACGACGACACCTTTGGCGTATTGGTGGGTTATACCTATCAAGAGCGTACTAATCGCACTTTAACAGGCAGCACCGATACAAATGTATGGCGTTACACGGGTGGCGGTCAACCTACTGATATTAATGGTAATGCCGTTGATAACAATAACGGTTGGGATACGATAAGTGATGCCAGCGGTAATCGTTATGATGACGTGTGGTTTCCGCAAGTTGTACGTGGCTCTGTGCTTAATGAAAAACGTGAGCGTGAAGGTATTCAATTTAGTACACAATGGCGCCCGACTAATCGCTTAGAACTAGGATTTAACTACTTTGGTTTTATACTCGGACAAGACAGAACCGAATCAGTCATTGATATTCCTGAGTGGTCACTTAACCCAGACTTTTTAAGCGCAGTAAACCTGGATGAAACAGGCACCATTGCAACGGGTATGCAATACAATGCCAGTGCTAGCGGTGTTGAAAACGATATGCAATTTCCGTGGATGCGTGGCAGCTATGTACGAGAAGAGTCTACCTCCGATACTATCGATTTTAATTTAACCTATGAAGGCGATAGCTTTAAAGCCCGCTTTGTTATTGGTAACACCCAATCTGAGGGCGGCCCTGAAGAAAGCTGGGAAGCCGCTTATAAAAGCTCAAATGCCGGTGAAAACGAAACCGTTATTCAAAACGCATCGCAAAGCGATGCGTGGTCTTTAAATGAAAATAATGTATCGCTGAGTATTGATCCCAACACATTAGCTAACTTGCAAAGTGGCTTAGGCGGCGGGCGTGATGCGGGTTCGTCAAATTCAAGCTTTGTGCGCAGCGAACTCGAAGAGGATTATTATCAAGCCGACATCGACTTTTATGTTGATTGGGGGCTTTTAAAAACGATTAGAACCGGGGCTAAATATCGCCATGCCAATTTACACCGCGAGACCGGTAATACGTTTTTTTTAGATCCTAACTTTGATATTGCTGCAGGTGAAGCGAGTGAGCAAGGTATCACGCAATTTGATAGCTACCAATGGAATGGCGGTATGCCACTTGCCGAGGATGTGTTTATTAATCAAACCAATATAGTTGGCGGGTTTAATATAAACCAAATGCCCAGCATAGATTGGGATAAATACCGAGATTTAGTAACCGACAACTACACGCCTTATACCCGCATAGAAGATAACTTTGTATACGATATTGAAGAAAAAATATCAGCGTTTTACATTCAAGGCGATTTTGAATTTAGTGAAGTAAGAGGTAATTTAGGTGTGCGCGTAGTACAAACTAAAACCTTAACCTCTTCTACCGATTTATATACTTATCAACTTGATCACACCAATGATGAAACAGGCGAGCCGGTAACTGGCGATGCGCGTTTTGTAGAATATTATCAGTTGGTTACACAAAAAAACACCGACACACAAATTCTACCAAGCTTTAACATAGCGTGGGATGCCACCGACGATTTAGTGATTAGAGGCGCTATTGCTAAAGTGATGGCACGACCAGATTACAGCGATTTAGGCTCGCAGCAGCGTATTACGTTTGTATCAAATGAATGGGCAGAAGACAGAGCCGCATTCAACGAACTTGCAGGTTTTAGTGGCAGTGGCGGTAATAAAAATTTAAAACCTTTTGAATCAGTGCAGGCCGATTTATCTATTGAATATTATTACGCCGAGGGCTCTGCATTGGGGTTAGCGTTGTTTCATAAAAAGGTTGATAACTTTGTTGTGCCGCTGGTAATAGATATGCAGCAAGAGTTTGCAGGCAAAGACAATATAGTAGAGCGCGGTTTCATTACCGTTGCGCCATACAGCACAGTGGGTAACGGCACCGATGCGGTATCAAAAGGGGCCGAAGTATTTATTCAACATGCATTTGCAGGTGGTTTTGGTTTTTATGCTAATTACACCTATAACAAAACCAATAAAGCCGATGTAAGTGTAAATGGTGAAGAATTTGGCCAATCGCCATTAATTGGAAGCGCTAAATACCAGTACAACACCTCTGCTTATTACGAAGGCGAGTACTTTACTCTTCGCGCGTCGTACAATAAACGCGGCGAAACAGTACTTGGCTTAAATAGCGGTTTAAATGTATACCAAGACCCTTACGAGCAAGTTGATGTAAATGCCGCCATTAATATTTCTGATGGCTTAAGTTTAACAGCCTCTGTTATTAACTTAACTAAATCGGAAACTGTTACGCGTTTAGGTGATGATAGCGAAGCGCGTTTATTAAGTTCAAGTTACTCAGGTAGACGCTACTACGCGGGTATAAATTATAGTTTTTAAATAAAAGCCCACTATACGTTTTTAGCACACTAACCTTGTTAATGAATAGCATGACTATTATGATGAAATTATTATAAAAGGATGAAGAAAATAAATTAATGAGTTACCAACCGTTTATAGATGATTCTGCTTCGCTAATCGAGTTTACGCGTGTGTATTTAGCGCTTTTTTATACGTTTGTGGCGGGGTTTTACACCGTTAGAATTATTTATAAAAATCGTTCAACGCCTGCGGGTGTTATTTTTCCTGGCGCTAAGTTTTGTACTAGCTGGTGGAATCATATGGCGTTTAAGTTTTTTAGAGCTGCTATATGGTTTGTGTGTGTGCTGCGTGTGTTTGTGCCTGCCACCGATAACTACTTAGGTATGTTTTATACCTTAAATGGGTGGCCGGGTGTTATGTTTGGCAATATTATGCTCACGGCGGGCTTTGTGCTCAGTATGGTTGTTCATTTTCATATGGCGTCACTTTGGCGCTCGGGTATAGACCCAAATGGGCCTCAAACGCTTAAAACTACAGGGTTATATAGTTTTTCGCGCAATCCTATGTATGTTGGTGTGGCAACTGCTCAGTTGGGGTTCTTTTTAGCATTACCAAGCTTATTTAGCTTAATTTGCCTTGCTGTGGGCTTATATGCGCTTTATAGACAAATAGCTGTTGAAGAAGCGCATTTAGTAACGCGTTTTAATAATGACTACCTAAAATATAAGCAAACCGTACCGCGCTGGTTGTAGGTTATTCAACGGTTGCTTTTATTTGCAGATGGCTATTTATAAAATCTTGCTTTGAAAGCGGTTTAGAATATAAGTAGCCTTGAATGTAATCACAGCCCAACGCGATTAATTGTGCTTGTTGGGTTGGTGTTTCTACCCCTTCGGCGACCACTTCTACCCCTAAGTTATGCGCCATAGTAATTATGGCTTTAATTAGCGCTATACTGCTGCTGTTGGCTTCAATATTTTGTATAAACGATTGATCTATTTTAAGTATATCAATGTCTAACTGCTGCAAGTACGCAAGCGATGAGTACCCAACACCAAAATCATCAATGGCAATATCTATATCAAGCGCATTAAGGCGTTTTAAATGGTGCTGAATCGCGTTATCGGGGTCCATTAAGCTGTTTTCAGTTATCTCAATTAATATTGTATGAGGTGGCAAATTATAAAGTTTGCACGCCTCTACCCATTGGGTAACCCAAACACCGTCGCGATCAATTTCTAAAGGTGAGGTATTTACACTAATTTGCACCGGTGTATAGCTTAGCTTATTAAACTGTACCGCATCGCGAACAGCTTGCGATTTAACCCATTCGCCTAGCTCTTTTATCAAGCCATTTTGCTCTGCTATATCGATAAATTCAACAGGGCCAATAATGCCTCGCTCTGGGTGGTTCCAACGGATCAGCGCTTCTGCTTTTTTTAGCGTACGTGAATGGGGGTCCCATATTGGCTGATAGTAAAGTTCAAATTGGTTGTTATTTAAGCCAATGCGTATTTCTTCTATAAGGCGGCGCTTTTCAATCGCCAGTTCTTCCATTTCGTATGAGAAAAACTCAAACCTGTTTCGCCCCTTACTTTTTGACAAATACATCGCTTGGTCGGCTCGTTTAACTAAGGTTTCGACCGATATGCCGTCATGCGGAAAAAACGCCACGCCTATACTCGCGGTGACCTGCACATGTTCGTTTTTTATGGTTATTGTTCGGGTCAGGCTTTTCATTACATCGTGTGCAATGTGCGAAACCGCTGTTGTATCGCTTATTCCTTTTAGTATTAGGGTAAACTCATCACCGCCTAAGCGCGCCACTATGTCTTGCTGTTTTAAGCATCGGCGAAGTCGCTTAGCCACTTCGTGAAGTAATAAATCACCAAAGTCGTGGCCTAAGCTATCGTTTACCTCTTTAAAGCCGTCTAAATCAATAAATACCAAAGAAAATGGTTGTTCAGGTGTGCTTACAAGCTGTTGCAGGTGCTCATAAAAATAACGGCGGTTAGGTAGGTCGGTTAAGCCATCTTGATAGGCATATTGATGCAGCTGAACATTGGCATTTTCGAGCTCTTTTGTTCTTCGTTTTACTTGGTTTTCTAGCAGGTTATCGCGCTGTTCTATAGTTTGCAGCATGGTATTAAAACAGCTTGTTAGCTTACCCACTTCGTCCTTTGAAAGCTCTTTTGCACGTAAGCTATAGTCGTTAGATGAGGTAATTTGCTCTGCTGTTTGTGCTAAATATAAAATGGGGTTTAAAAAACGTTTTCTGAGCATTAGCGATACAAGCAAACTTAAAATAAAGCTAAAAATCATTAATACAATAATAAACCGGCCATAAAAAGCGGCTCTGTCGTTTAGGTCACTGTCGTCTGCGCGCACAATCAGCGTACCGTAGCGTTGAGCGTCAATTGTTAATGGTGTTTTTACTTCTATTGTATGCGGGGCTGAGCTTTCTTGGCTGTATTTAGGCGACGTTACGCTTGCAAGTTGTTGGCTAAAATTGTTTATCACTTCTACCGATACAATATCGGAGCGCATTAATAGCGGCTCAATCAGCTCTTTTATTGCGGCGGTGTCGTAAAATATTAAAGCAGTACTAATATTGGGGGCTAATATTTGCGAGAGTGATTTTAGGCTTTGTGTTTGTTCTTGTTTTGCGGTTTTTAGCTCATAGGCGCTAAAAACAGCAGTAACGGTAGCGGTAGAAATAAGTGCAACGCTCATTAAAATAAACAGCAGCTTTTTACTCATTGAGTTGAGTGAGAAGTAGTTTTTCATTGTTTACCCCTCAACTACACGTGCTAGGCGCAGCACTTTTGAGCTCATAGTAATGCCTGCTTTTTTAAGCTTGCTTGGGGCAACTTCAAAGCGCACCTTACTACTTGAAAGGAAAAATCGAATATGTCCTTGTGCGGCTATAAAGCCATCGGTTTCGCCAACTATCATTGTATTTTTTAAATTAAGCGCGGGGTGGGCATCTAACCACATGTTATAGGTATTATCGGTAATAAATACTATATCACAGCCCTCAAGTGCAGTTGCCTCGAGGGGAGTTAGTTTATTTCGTAAGTGGCGTTTATGTACTTTTCTGTTTTCTAGGGCGGCATTTGCTATTGCTATAAATTGGCTGTCGGGGCTACAAATTAAAAAGTCGGAGCCGTTTTCGGGTGCAGATTGCCATTGCCCTAAGCGGGCAAAGTTATATAAAAAGCCTGCTTTAAGCACATATTCTTTTTGCACCGCAAACGCGCTTGAGCTTGTACAAAGCGCAAGGCAAAAAAATAGGTAAAGCAATCGATTTAAAGGCTTAAGCATTGGCTCTCTTAAAATGTTGCACTAACAGAAAACGTAACACACTCGTCTATGTAATTAGGAACCGTAAATGTTTCGCGAGTATTGGCGTATTCTATGTGTGAGCCTGCAAATAAATTTTTGCCTGATACTGCTGTGGCCCAGCTATTGTTTATTTTCCAGTTCCATGTAAGGTCTACAGCGGTGTAGTTATCTGTATTGTAAGTACTTGAGTTTTCGGCTCTTAGCGTGGCAAAAATAGAATGCTGCTCAGTTAATTGGTAATTCAGTTTAGTAAATAATTGTCTGTTTACTGAGTCGTAGCCAATAGTAGGGCGCGTTGCATTAGGTAAGTCGTAATCTATTTTTGTATAGCTGTAGCCAACTTCGCTGCTTAAGTCGTCCATTAGTTGCATCGAGAACAATAAATCACCGCCGGTTGTGGTGGTTTCACCTACCGAAACAAAGTCGTAATCTAAGCTTGTTGTTTGAAGCGCCGCAAATGCTTGTGACACTTCCCCGGCTAAGTAAAAGTTTAATGCAGGTATAAATTGTTCTACATGGGGGTTTAAACTAATTACGGCAACATCCTCCGCTTGCGTATTAAATGCAGAAACATCTAAAGACCACTCCGCCTTTGATATACGGTAGCCTAGCTCGTACGAGATATAATTTTCGGCTTTTACGTTATCGTTACCATTTAAAAATGTAGCTATATGATATTGATCTATTTCAGCAATACCCGACTGCATGCCAATTACGTCTGAGATTTTTTGGCCATTTACTCTAAAGTTATCGTTAAATTCAATTAATGTAGGAATACGCACGCTTCGTGAAATTGCTCCCCATGCTAGGTGCTCGTTATTTGGCTGATAGGTAAAGCGGGCAAGGGGTTGATTTTCCCAACCGGTTAAATCGTTATGCTCTATTTTTGTGCCTACAATGAGGTTTAACGTATCTGGAATAACACTGTATTGCGCTTGCAGCATGGCACCGTATTGATGAAGGTCTTCTAAGTCTTTATCGCTATTAATAAAAATGCTGTCTTGAAAAGAAATATCATTAAATCGATAATTAAGCCCCCAATCTACCTGGAGTGCACCGGTAATAAAGTTCATTTGATA
Organism: Pseudoalteromonas atlantica; assembly: GCA_007988745.1. GTDB lineage: Bacteria > Pseudomonadota > Gammaproteobacteria > Enterobacterales > Alteromonadaceae > Pseudoalteromonas > Pseudoalteromonas atlantica. Next base: position 60,857 of record BJUT01000007.1, on the reverse strand, counting down.
ATCAACGTCAATCGATTCAAAATCTTCATTTATATAGGGTTGTTCACCATGTTGTTTAAGCCACGACATTTGCAGCATTTGGTTTGCATTATCTGAAAGACGATGCTCAACACGGGTCATTAATCGCGTATCGCGCCTATCAGCAATAGTTGGAAACTGCTGACTGCGGTTAGACGCATCTACTACCCCAGTAAGGTTTTGGCCGTGCTCTGTGTGGGTATGATCCCCTTGCAGGAGGATTGACCACTCATCGCTTGGCGTAAAATCAGCTCTAAAGCCCCCAGCGTGCTGTTTAGTAAAGTCATTAGGTTTAATGCGGCTGCCTTTTTTAGAAGGTGCGGTATTTTTAGTATTATAGTAGCCCCTGTAACTACCAATATCAGAAATATCACCACCATGGCGAAGGCTTATGTCGGCATTTATTTGATTACCTGTAATTGCTTTAGCGTAAGTGTTGCGTGTATCTAAGCTATTTTTAGTAATGATATTGATCACGCCGTTATTTGCGTTATTACCCCATAACAACCCGCCCTGACCACGAATAACCTCAATGCGTTCAATATCGTATAAAGGCACATGCAACGACTCCCAATACACAGCCGCAAATTTGGGGGTATATAGGCTTTGCCCATCTATCATTACTAATAATTTGCTGGAATACCGTGAAGCAACACCGCGTGCAGAAATAGCCCATTGATTGTTATCAAGTTGTCTTACGGCAAGGCCTGGCACCATTTTTAATGCCTCAGGAATAGAGGTAGCGCCCGAGCTTGTAATTTGCTCTTTGCTTAGCACATAAATAGAAGAGGCGGTGTTAAAGGCCGATTGTGCTCGTTTCATTGCAGAAGTTGCTTGAACATCCATTCCCATTAACGCGTCAAGGTCTAAGTCATCGTCGTTTAATGGTTCTGCAGCAAGTATTGGTGAGGCAATAATAAGTGAGCACAATAACTTTTTAGGTATTTTCACCTAGGTTTCTCCACAGGGATCAAAAATCAAAAACAGGATATATTTTTGTAAAACATTTGTTACCACAAAATATTAGCATACTTTATATTGCTAAAAGTACACTTTATTAGGCTAACTAGCATAAATTACTAAGTAGTAAGGATGTTTTAAAACTTAACGCTAAATTATTAAAGTTTTGTAGTTTTTAAATAAAATTAACAAATAAAGCTACAAAATCAAGTAATAAGGCAGTGTACATTAGGCGCTGCTTGTAAATTCGCTTATCTAATTTAGCTCGCTGGCTACGCCATTAATTATTAGATGGTTTGTAAAACGCAGCACACCTAAACACACGCATTAATAAGGTAAATTACTTATAGTTAGCTGGTTCATGCAGGTAAAATAATTTACCCTAAGTGTATTAGTCACTTTTATATTATTTGTTTTTATGAGCCTTCTTTTTTCTATCGCGCTAGCAAGCCTTCCTGCTTTACCCGAACCCGTTGCAAACAATGCCGTAGCTAAGGTTACTGTTGAAAACCAACGCTATTTTTTGAGTTTTATGGGGCTAGGTAAAAACAAACAACACACAGATGTACACAATAAGGTATTTTCACTAAAACTGGGCGACAGCGCATGGCAGCAACAAGCGAGTGTGCCTTCAAGTTTGCCATTAAAGGGGCGCTTAGCCAGTACTGCTGTTGGCTTAGGTGAATACGCTTATATATTTGGTGGCTACACGGTAGATAGCGATCATACTGAAATTTCAAGCCCCGATGTGTACCGTTTCGATATAAAAAACAATACGTATAAACACCTTGCAAGCATGCCAGTACCAGTTGATGACAGCGTAGCGCTAAGCTACAAAGAGCGTTACATATACCTTATTAGCGGCTGGCATAACGATGGCAACGTAAATTTAGTACAAGTGTACGATACTAAAAACAATACATGGCAGCAGGCGTCGCCTTTTTTAGGTGAGCCAGTATTTGGCCAAGCGGCTGCTATTAGTGGTAATACCATTGTTATTTGCGATGGCGTTAAAACCCAAGCAAATTCAGATTCTCGCCGCTCGTTTGCAGGTGTTGCGCAGTGTTTAAAAGGCACAATAAATGCCAACAATCCGCTAAAAATAGATTGGCGTACTTTGCCCCACCCTACGGGGGAGTCGCATTACCGTATGGCTGCTACTAGCTACAATAACAATATTTACATGCTGGGCGGCTCTAATAACCCCTATAACTACAACGGTATTGGTTACAATAAACAGCCCGCCCCGGCGAGCAACCATGTGTGGCGTTTTAATATAAAGCAAAACACGTGGCAGGTATTACCTAATGTAGCTGTTGGCAGTATGGATCACCGTGGCCTACTTGAGCACAATGGGGCTTTATATCGTATTGGCGGCATGAACAATCAGCAGCAAGTAATAAACGATGTACTAGGGTACGAGGTAGCACAGTGAATACACTTTATATTACCGGTGCAGGGGTAAGCGCGGCCAGTGGCATACCTACATTTAGAGGCGAAGATGGCTTTTGGACTATAGGCAGTAAAAATTATACGCCCATGGAAATGGCCACGCGCGCTATGTATCAAAACAATCCACGCGAGTTTTTAGCTTGGTATTACAATCGTTTTGCTGCCTATCGTAACCATGGCCCGAATGAAGTACACCATTGGCTGAGCGATAAAAACTTAATAACCCAAAATATAGATGGCCTTGATGGCAAAGCCGGTAACAAAAATTACATTGCTATACACGGCAGGCTCGATCAAATGACGCTATTTCATGAGCAAGGCGAAGCCGTTAAACCGCTTATGACTCCGTGGGATAGTGTAGATGAAAGCCGCCTGCATGAGTCTCTTTTTGAGCTATTTAATATACAAAACCAAACACCTGAGCTTAATTATTCGTTTAAGCCTTTTGTGTTGTTGTTCGATGAATTTTACACCGAGCTTTACAGAATAACCGAAGCACAACAGCGTATGCTCAACGCCGATAAAATTGTATTTATGGGCACCTCGTTTAGTGTAAATATCACCCAAATGGCATTAGAAGTAGCCCGTAATTACGACATACCTGTAGAAGTGGTAGACCCTAACCCTGTTCACATAATGCACAGCAATGTAACGTACAAAAAAATGAATGCATTAGAATACATCCAATCTAATTAGAAAGTGCTATATTTTAAAGAGATTGCTAATGTTTTCTTAAATATTACAATCTCTTTATATAATATTAACGAGTCAATAATGTTATTATTATCCTTATTATAACAATACTAAAGAGACTTGAATGAGCGACCTAACTGCAATAGCAAACTTGTCCATTTTACTTGTAGAGCCTTCAGAGGTTCAGCAAAAAATAATAATAAAATCGCTTGCAGAAAGTGGTGTTAAACAAGTAGAAACTGCGGCTACTCAAGCGCAGGTTTTATCGTTACTTGAAAGTTACCACCCAGACCTAGTAATAAGCTCGATGTACTTATCAGACGGCACCGCCGACTCATTATTGCAAAAAATAAGACTTAACCCCGCCACTGAACATCAACCTTTTATGCTTATATCGAGCGAGCGTAATAAAAAGTACCTTGAGCAACTACGCCAGTCGGGTGTGTTGGCTATTTTACCTAAGCCTTTTAGCGCAAAAGCCATTACTCGCGCACTCAAAGCAACCCTCGATATAATAAGCGAAGAAGAAGTAGATCTTGATCATTTTGATGTAACGCTACTTCGTGTACTTGTAGTAGACGACAGCCGCTTTGCTCGTAAACACATAATACGCGTACTTGCTGGCATGGGGATCCCCGAACCCGTAGAAGCCGAAAACGGAAAAGAAGCCATAGCGCACCTTAGTGAGCAATCGTTCGATTTAATCGTTACCGATTACAACATGCCAGAAATGGATGGACGCGAACTAACCGAAACTGTACGTGGCTCAAATGCTTACTCGCATATTCCTATTTTAATGGTGAGCTCAGAGGCAAACGACACTCACCTAGCTAATATTGCGCAAGCAGGAGTTGATGCCATTTGCGATAAACCGTTTGAACCGGCCACAGTGCGAGAATTACTTTATAAAATAATGTCTTAGTCTTTTAAAAAACGGCTAACAACATTGGTAGTTAAATACATAACTACCGCTGTTTTGGCTTATTGGCTTGGCACGTTATATAACTGAAACGCTACAAAACATAAAATAACCGCAATACAGCTATCAAATACGCGCCATCTAAACGGGGAGCTTAAAACCTTTTTTAATTTTGGCGCAAACAACACTAAGCTACTAAACCAAATAACAGAGGCCACACAAGCACCAATAGCAAAGTGCATAGGCGCGGGTTGTAATGCGCCAATGCTGCCAAGCAGCAATACGGTGTCTAAATAAACATGTGGATTTAGTAAGCTTATAGCAAAGGCCGCAAGGGCCGTTTTCCACCAGCTCACTTTTATTACCTGAGTTACTTTTAACCCCGATGTGCCTTTAATTGCACTGCGCGCAGAGCCAAATGCTAAGTAAAGTAACATAGCTATACCGCCCCACGTTAACCACGGTAATAACCCCGGCAGCCATAGCTTTAACTCATTAGCGGCAAATACACCTACAATAATTAGCGTGGCGTCGCAAAGAATACAAACCGCAGCTAAAACAAAACGGTTAGCGCCCGCCATACATTGGCTTAAAATCCAAATATTTTGCGCCCCAATGGCAATAATTAAACTTAGCCCTAACATCACGCCCGACAAAAACGACATACTTCTAATCCACTCAAATAAAACCTGTTATCCAATGCCTTGCAGGGTAGGGGGTATTCTGTTACAAATCCAATGAATATATTTATTGTTATATGCGTAAAACTCATGATTGATTACCAGTTACTCAATGCGCTTAGTGCCGTTATAAGTGAAGGCGGATTTGAAAAGGCCTCAAAAAAATTATTTATTACCCAATCGGCGGTGAGTAGGCGTATTCATCAGCTTGAGGCCAAACTAGGCGAGCCCGTATTAATAAGAACCCAGCCGCCAACGCCCACGGCACTTGGTAAACGTTTACTTAATCATTTACAGCAAGTATTACAGCTAGAAGTGGCCCTTAATGTAGAGGCACTTAACGAGCACACAGATTTAAACACCCCGCTTAGCGTAAAGCTTGCTGCTAATGCGGATTCGCTTGCCACCTGGCTGCCCGAAGCACTCGCCGTATTAGATACAGAGCTTGCGTGCAAATTACGCTTTGAAGTCATTAGTGAAGATCAATCCATTGCCCATAAAAGAATGAAAGACGGCGAGGTTATGGTGTGTATTAGCTCATCCCCCGAGCCCGTTAATGGCGGCCTAGTTAGCCCACTTGGCGCCATACGCTACAAAGCCATTGCAAGCCCCGATTTTATAAAACAACATAAGCTTACTGAGCTTTCGCAATTAGCGCATTTACCGTGCTTGGTATTTAGTGAGTATGACAAGCTACAACACCAGTTTTTAGAAGATATTAATGGCTCAGCCCCACTGTTTACCCATATTTACCCTTCGTCAGAGGGATTTAAACAAGCCATGATAGCAGGCCTAGGTTATGGGCTATTACCTACCTTACAGCTAGGAGACTCGCTGATAAAAGGCGAGTTAGTCGATTTATTCCCAGAATATTATATTGATACACCTTTGTATTGGCACTATTGGCAAACCGAAAGCCCGCAGCTTAAAACGTTGCGTAAGTTTGCATTACAAGTAGCAGGCAAACGGTTAGAGCCTATTAACCCATAAAGGCTAAGCCTGCGTTTATAACTGCCCTAATCTGTAAATAAGCAGTGCTGTTTTAGCGGTGTTTTTATTAAGTGAGGTTAAATCGGCGGTTTCGTTTTTAGTGTGTGCGCCATTGCCCATTAGGCCTAGGCCATCAAGCGCCATATCAACATGGTTTGCAGCAAACGAAATATCGGCCGCACCGGCATTACGTGGGTTTGCAGCCTCCACTTTGTTATAGCCTAAGTCTTGGCTTGCTTGGCTATACAGTGCAAGCAGCTTTTTATTACCCTTGGTGAGCCCCATTGGTGGGTAGCCGTCTTCAAAAATAAGCTCAGCGTGGCTGCCATTTAAGCTTTTAGCCACTATTTGCTGCATCACTTTTTTAGCGCCTTCTACCTGCTTTGACGAAAGCGCTCGTAAATCACCCGCTACATGCACGGTTTGCGCAATTACGTTACTTTTACCAAACGCCGTGGCTGACGAGTTAGCACTGTCGTAATCGGCATTTGTACCGCCCACAATAAGCCCAGGGTTAAAGGTTAAATTAGGTTGTGTAGCTAGTTGCTCTCTAAAGTCATTTAAAATACGCGACGCCTCGTAAATAGCGCCATAGCCCACATTGTCACTAAATATTTGCGATGAATGTGCAGCATTGGCCGTTATATTTAACGTCCAGCCGGTATAACCACGGCGCGCCGCCATAGCGGTTTTAATATTGTTATCGCCGTTCTCAAAACCTAGTGCTACGTCAGCCCAAATTGCTGCATCAACAATGGCTTGTTTAGATAAGCTCAGTGGGCGGCCGCTGCTTTCTTCATCGCCGGTAAGCAGTACTTTTACGCTTACGTTTTCAAGTAAATTAAGCGCTTGTAGGCTTTTAAGCGCGGTAATTATAATAGTATTACCACCTTTCATATCGGCTACCCCTGGGCCGCTCGCGGTGTGTTCATCAATTTGTTTATAGGTAGTAAAGTTATCGTGTTTGGCAAACACCGTATCAAGATGGCCGATCATCAGTATTTTTATTGCATCGGGGTTTTTACTTTTGTGCGCAGCTAATACATGCCCTGCACGGTTAAACGCGCTGCCATCTAACCACTCAACCTCAAAACCAATGGCTTTTAGTTGCTCGCTTGCAAGCGCGCCCACCTTTTTTACGCCTTCAATATTAAGCGAGCCGCTATTAATGTTTACCGCTTGTTCTATTTCTTTGAGCGCTTGCGGCATGTTTTGCTCAACTTGTTTTACTATTTCACGCTCGTTTTTATTAAGCGCCGCGTGGCTTGTAAGCGGTAGGGTACTCGCAAGGGTAAAAATAAGTGCTTGGCTAAATTTTAAAACTGACATAACAGCCTAATAATTGAAAGGTAGTTCAGCTAATATGAAGTAAAAATACAGAGTATTCAATAGGCGTGGTTTATGATTTGTATAAATAATAACGACTTATAAGTTTAAAAGTTATGGAGTGTGCGCATTATAAAACTAAAGAAAATTAAATAGACACCCACCCTAAGTTTTGCATTAAGTGAGCCGCCAGATTAAATAAAGTGGGTGTCATCTTAATTAAAAGGAGTTGAGTAAATTTGCTAGAAACTAAAAGACTTTTTCTTCGTCCATTAACTAGTAACGATATTAAACCTTTATCACTAATTTTATCTGATCCTGAGGTTATGTTTTATTCTTTAAATGGTGTCATGGATGAAATCGCAACATCAAATTTTGTCCAATGGTGTCAAAAAAGCTATGACGAATATGACTTCGGGCCTTGGGCAATAATTGATAAAAATAATTACAAGTTGCTTGGCTTTTCAGGCCTAAATAAAGAAACATATAATGATAAGCTAGTCGTAAATTTAGGATATAGACTTGGCAGAGAGCATTGGAATAAGGGCTATGCCACTGAAGCTGTTTGTGCAGTTCTTGAATATGCTTTCACTAACTTAAATATTCCAGAAATAATTGCGATTGTGGAGCCTGAAAATACGGGATCAATTAGTGTTTTAGAGAAGCTTGGGTTTGGTGTGTTTGAGCTGGGCCAGTACCACAAAAAGGCAGTTAAACAGTACACCTTAACCATAAAACAGTGGCGATGCTTTAGTAACTCATTCAATTAGACGCTTTACTACTGCAGGCTCATGGTGTCAGGTAGGCTGCCGTCATATCCCAATGGGGAATACATTGTAGTGAGTGATCCATAATAAAACCCATTAAACTATTAACCACTTATAGTGTTCACTTTGATAGGCTAAGCTTCAGGCTTTTGTTTGTATAAAAAGCAAAATATTACATGACAGTGCATAAACAACTGGCATACTTGTCACCTTTATTTTTTACAGGGAAGTTAAATGAACTTAAATCAAATTACATTACCCGTTACGGATATGGAAATTTCGACTAAATTTTATCGCGACTTAGGTTTTACCCAAATTGTAGACACCCCACATTATGCTCGCTTTGAATGCCCAGATGGGGATTCAACTTTCTCATTGTCTTTAGATCGAGGTGAGTTTGATTGTGGCACGGTAATATATTTTGAACATGAACAATTAGATGAACTGGTTGAGGCTTTAAAAGTTAAAGGTTTTGTATTTATACAAGAACCTACAGACCAGAGTTATTTATGGCGAGAGGCCGTACTGCATGATCCGTCAGGACATAAAATTAAGCTCTATTGGGCGGGTGTTAATAGAGTTAACCCACCTTGGCGTGTAGAAGTACGCAGCTAATCAGACCTTTAATTATGCAGTGTTCAACCTTACGCTATTAAAATCTAACCTCAAAATACAAACAACCATCAGGTTTAACGCTATTGGCATTAAACCTGGCAGCTCAAATTTAACCAATCAGCGTTAATTAGTCGGCATTAAATATATCTCGCGCACGTTGTTGCGCTGGTTTGCTTCATCAAAAATGGGGTGTAGGGGCTATGGTGGTACAGCGGCCATTCTACACACCATTTCCTCAACTAAGTTTTGCCCAAACCCGTAAGCAAACAAACCATTTAGTTGCGCCATAAATAGAGCCTTTAATAGGCTTACGGCCAGCGGCTGAGCTGGTTAATATAAAGTGGCCTTTGTTTTAGCCCACATGTCTGTGCGCTTTATTTAGAAATTTGCTACCACAACAAAGTAATGCACAGTATCCTGTACATGTAATAATTTCCAGCTAGACTTGTCTTATATAATGTACAAGTGAGGTGCAAAATGAGAATAGTGTCTTTTACCGAAGCCCGAAATAGTCTAAAAGCCGTTTTGGATAATGTAATTAATGATGCAGATACGACAGTAATCACTCGCCGTGACGCTGAAGATGCAGTTGTAATGTCATTAGATTACTACAACAGCCTTATGGAAACTGTTCATTTACTTCGCTCTCCAGCGAACGCTGAACATTTAAACCGTTCAATTGCGCAGTTTAAAGCGGGCAAAACGACTCCACGAGAACTTATTGATGAGTAACAGGTTATTATCATGGACTGATGAAGCTTGGAATAGTTACGTCTACTGGCAGACTCAAGATAAGAAAACCTTGAAACGTATAAATAAGCTAATTGTCGATGTTAAGCTTTCTCCATTTGATGGGATTGGAAAACCGGAACCCCTCAAAGAAAATCTTTCAGGCTTTTGGTCTCGCAGAATAGATGATACAAATCGTTTGGTATATGCCGTGGATGATACAGCAATTACAGTTATCTCGTGCCGTTACCATTACTAAATAAACAAGACACCCATCTTAAATTCTTCATTCTATCCAGCCAGTATTTATTAAAAAAACCATCAGGTTTAACGCCATTGGCATTAAACCTGACAGCTCAAATTTAACCAAACAACGTTAATTAGTCGGCATTAAATAAATCTCGCGCACGTTGTTGCGCTGGTTTGCTTCAATGGCAAACAGTACGGCGTCGGCTACATCTTGCGGGTCGAGCTTATCGGGCTTTGCTTCATCAAAAAATGGGGTGTTTACCATGCCAGGGGCTATGGTGGTACAGCGGCCGTTCCACTCGCTCATTTCCTCAGCTAAGTTTTGCCCAAACCCGTAAGCAAACCATTTAGTTGCACCGTAAATAGAGCCTTTTATTGGCTTACGGCCAGCGGCTGAGCTGGTTAATATAAAGTGGCCTTTGTTTTGGCGTAAATGGGGCAGGGTTGCTTTTGCCGTCCACAGCAGGGCTTTAATGTTTACGTCTATCATGGTTGACCATTCATCGGGGTCGCCTTTTTCAGTGCCTGCGGTTGAAACGCCCATACCTGCGTTGGCAAATGCGGCATCTAGTCGGCCAAATTTTTTAAGCCCTTTTGTTACTACGTTTTCAAGTTCGGTAAAGTCGGTGGCATCTGCGGGTACACTCAGTGCGTTATCTTCACCTAACGACTCAACTAGTTCAGCTAATTTATCTTCACTTCTGGCGGTAAGAATGACTTTATGGCCGTTATTAACCAATGTTTTTGCACTCGCTTCACCTATGCCACTAGAGGCACCTGTAATTAGAACTACTTTTTCTTTCGCCATGATTATTTCTCCTATGTTTACATATTCAAAATGATAAGAACGGTTTAACTAATACGTGCTATTAACTGTACCAGTTCTGGGTTAACGGGGCTTGAATGCAGGTCACTTTACGAATGAAGTATTTGGATGATCTTAGATGAGTGGCTTTAATGGGTTTTTGCAAAGGTGGAGTGTTCGTTTTTGTTATACTTTTTATAAAAAAAGCGCACCTTAAAGTGCGCTATACGTTTATTGTGTTATGTCAAAGCTAACTGAAAGGTCCTCAGTTTGCGGTACACTAATTTGCTTAAGTTGATAAACAGTGAAATCAGTATCTTCTAGCTCTGCATCGTCTATATGTGCGGTGCACGTATAGCCAAGTTGGTAGTCTCCCGGTGTAATGAAAGCAAGCTCAAACTCATATTGGTTATCGTCTTGATAAAATACAACATTTGCGGTCGCAAGTGGAGCATCTTCTGGGGTTTGCTCATCTATTTCGTATATATCTTTAGGTACTTGAGCATCTGATGAATATAAATATACGGCGTGTCCAAACGTTGAATCTGCAGCAGCAGTGGCGATATTGTCTGTTTCACAGTTATTAATAAGCGCTTGGCTTACTGTGCCTTCAATTTCTTGTGACTCAGAAAGATTTTGTAATCGTACGCCTCTAGGTTTTAAAAAGATCTCCTCATTATTTTGGGGATCGACCAGCGATTTTTTTAGGTCAAATTCTAAAACAAAGTCGTTATCAGTTTGGTTAAGTGTAAAGCCATCGAGTTGTATTTCGCCTACACCATCATTCCCTTTTCTTTTTACCACGAGCGGAGCAATGCTGTCGTCTTCGTATACTACGTGAGATGTAAAACTAAGGTTATTAGTATCGCCATTTATAACCTGAGCGCGGATCCACGAGTATTCGCCTGCTGGCACTTCTTGATCGTCAAGCAGCTCAAAAACATCGTCCCCGGTGTAATCGAGCAAATTAACCATTTGTGGTTGAGATGCGTCAGTTTCACTTCGGGTTTCAAAACTAAATTCTTCATCGCCTTGTGTTTTAATAGTGATTGAATCAAACACGACGTTAACCGCTTTTAAACCACTAACCGGCGCATCTGACACACCAAGGCTAAAGGTTGACTTGTCGCTAGATTGTGGCGGTGTTGTGTCATTGTCATCACTTGAAGAGCCACACCCGGCTAATGCAAAAAGAACGGCGCTGCTGACTATTGTTGATTTAAAATTCATGATTTACTCCTTTAGTTTATAAAGCGGATTGTAGAAGGGCTAAGCTGAATTTAGATTGAACTGGTTTTTAGAATAGTTACTTGAAATTAATCTTTATTTTACTTTGCGCATTTTTGAACAAAAGTATGTACGCCATAGGTTAACTAGTTTGTGAGCACTAAAGTTTTAAGTGTGAAAATTTAAGCGAAAAAAAGAAAAACTTTGCCCAATTAATTTGCTGATATAGGCACACCTTCCACTTATTTTAATGCTATCGCTTTAAAATTTTTACTATATACTCCCGCCACTTCTTTTGAAGTGTATAGATTTAATTCTTGCTGATAATCAGCCCATAGTTGGAATATGTATGAAAGATAAACTTATTGCGTTTTGGCAAAGCCATTCAGAAACAATCATCACTTTAGGTTACAAAGTGGTATTAGCTTTGGCTATTTTAGTTGCGAGTGCGCTTATTGCGCGTTCAGTAAAAAAAGCGATTAAAAACTCTAAGTCGCCATTAAAAAAAGTAGACGAAACGCTACTGCCGCTTTTATCGAGCATTGCCGGGTATTTAGTTTACATAATTGCTGGGCTGTTTATTTTAGATATTTTTGGCGTTAATACGGCAAGCTTAATAGCGCTAATGGGCGCGGCGGGTTTAGCGATTGGTTTGGCGCTTAAAAACACCTTAAGTAATATTGCCGCTGGCATTATGCTACTCATACTTAGGCCATTTAAAATAGGCGACTTTGTAGATGCGAGCGGCACGCTTGGCACAGTAAACGAAATAAACTTATTTACGACCATTTTTAAAACCACCGACGGCCTGTATATCGCATCGCCTAACGGTAAAGTGTGGGGCGGCAACATTAAAAACTTTACCCGTAACGGTAAAAGGCGTATGGATATAGTGGTGGGAATTTCGTTCGCCGACTCTATTGATGTAGGCTTAAATGTACTTAAAGAAGTTGCCGAATCAGAAAGCCGATTACTCGCAGAGCCCGCGCCTAAAGTAATGGTTACTTCAATAGGCGAAAGCGCAGTAAATATTCAATTACGTGCATGGGCTGTAAATGGCGATTACTGGCAAACCGTGTGGGATTTAAATAAACGCGTTAAAGAGGCCATAGAAGGCGCGGGGCTGAGTATTCCGTTTCCGCAGCGAACGCTGCATATATCTGAGTCGATGGCATCGGCAATAACGGTTAATAACGGTAAATAAAACCTTTAAACACTATTAGCACAAACACAAATAAAATAGCGAGCCTTGGCTCGCTATTTTTGTATCAGCTTTTTGCTGACGAGTATTACCCTTCTAATTGAAAGTCGTATACCGAGCCTAAGTTAAGTAGCTGGGTTAGTTCATCCAGTGCTTGGTAGCTTTCGGTAAGTAGGGCTGAGTCGGCAAAGTCGCTTGCGCCTAACTTATCGCGGTAGTTTCGTTTTGCCCAATCACAAAGCTGTGTGTATTTAGTATCGGTTAAAATAACCTCAGGGTTTACTGCGCTTAGCTCTTGTTGGTTAAGGGCTACACGTAAACGCAGGCAGGCAGGGCCGCCGCCATTTTGCATACTTTGGCGCAGGTCAAAAAACTGCACTTGGTTTACTGGGTTATCGGCTAAAATCATTTCTTCAATGTAGGCGTTTACTGCGCTGTTACGTTGGCACTCTTGTGGCGCTACTAATAGCATTGAGCCATCATCTAGGCTTACTAATTGGCTATTAAACAAGTAACTGCTTACTGCATCGCTAATGCTTACTTTATCGGTAGGTACTTCAATTATGTATAGCTGTTTACTGCCGGTGTAGGCATCGCGAATTTCTTGCAGGGCATCGTGTTGGTTTAAAAATGCTTGCTGGTGGCAAAGCAATACGTTTGCGTTACCTACTGCAATTACATCGTTATGAAACACGCCTTGGTCTATAACATCTGGATTTTGCTGCAGTAAAATTTGGCTCGATTCTTTTAAATTATGTAATCGGCAAATGGCTTCTGAGGCTTCTAGTGTTTGCCTTGCAGGAAACTTAGCCGGTTTTGGTAATTGGCTGTTAAAGGCACTTGCACCAAATACAAACATTTCTAGGCCTTGCTCGCCGTGGCTGTCGCAAAGGCGGGTGTGGTTAGCCGCGCCTTCGTCGCCAAAAAAGCCCTGATCGGGTAAATGCGTGTGATGTGCAAAGTAGCTATCGTTATTAAACATGGCTTTTAGTAAGCGGGTAGTTGTAGCAGGCTCTAGCGAGCGGTGAAACTTATTGTTTAAATTAGCTGAGGTAAAATGCACTTTGCCATCGAGGGTATCTGGCGATGGAGAAACAGTAGCGGCATTGGCGGTCCACATTGCAGAGGCCGAATAACACGCGCGCAATAAAATAGGGTCGGCTTTAAATGCTTTATGAATAACTTGCGAGTCGTTGCCGGTAAAACCTAAGCGACGTAGTACGTTTAAATCGGGGCGTGCATGGGGCGCAAACACACCTTGTGTTAGGCCTTTGTCGTGCATGGCTTTCATTTTTTCAAGGCCCTGTAACACAGCTTCTTGAGGGTTTGAAAAACTTGCCGCATTATTTAACGAGGCAACGTTACCATACGATAAACCCGCATAGTTGTGAGTAGGGCCAACTAAGCCATCAAAATTTGCTTCTAAGGCGTGCATACACGTTCCAATCATATTGTTTTTAGTTACTTAACAATACAACGCAATGGCCGCGCTTGCAAAGCCTATAAATACGAAATTTATCGGCTGTAAACTCGCTCTTTGTCGCACGTGGTATGGGTATTGCTCGGATCGTTTACCTGCCATACGCTAATGTCTAAACGCCATAGTAGGTAAAGGGTGTGGTATAGGTTAGCCATGGTATTTTCCTTGAAAGTTTCACTGAACACATCTGTACTGTGGAAGAATTATGCCAACTGTTAATTGAATATTTTATGAATACAAATCAGATATTTATTAAAACACTAAAAATAACTTTTGAGCGCTTAGCACCATTTTGGGGCTAAAAGGCTTAAAAGTTGCACCAAAAAGCCACGCAGCGGGTGCGTGGCGTATGGTTTATACGCTGTATTTAGCGCCCTACTTTACCCTTTACTAGTGGGTCGAACGACAGCACACTAAATTTTCCTTGGCTGGCATTTTTACCGTTATTTAATACTGGCGAGCGGTGTAACTCATCTACGGTAAAATATATTTTATGATCGGCGCCATAACTAAAGCCATCAGGCCAGCTTAAGCGCTCGTCTTTATATAATACGTGGTATTTACCGCTTGGTTTTACTACACCAATTGCGCCGTTGGTTATGTCGGTAACATACACATTACCGCCGCCATCAACAATAATGCCATCTGAAATTGGTTTAGTGCCGTAACGCGTTACTTTACTTTCAAGGGCGCTTGCGCTCAGGCTTTTATTGTTAATATCGCTTGTGGCAATACGGTAAACCGATGTGCCAGACATAGAGCCAAAGTAAAGCCACTGTTCACTTGGGTCGAGTGTGATTGGGTTTACGCCTAAACGTGCTGGTTGGCCGCCTAGTTTCATGGTGCGCCCTTCAATGACCATGTCGATGTTTTCGGCTGTGGTGTATGGGCTATTTTGTAATACTCTGCGCGCCTCACCTGTTTTTAAATTTACGGTAATAATAGCGGCTTGGCTGCCTTGTGCGGTGTCGGCAATGTATACAACGCCGTGTTTATTATCGATAACTAAATCGTTTAAAAACGAGGTGTCGGTAATGGTGGGTTTAGCTAAATAAATTATTTTATGCAGCTGCTCTTTGTTGGTATCCCAACCGACTAAACGCCCAGCATGATCAGGGCCTGATGTATCAAGCATCCATAACACGCCATCGGCAGATACATTTATGCCAAGTACGTCGTAAAAGCCTTTGCCGTTTTTGTACGCGTATGCCCATTCTTCATTAGGGTAGGGTTTGGTGGTGCCATCGCTTAATAGCTCCATAATTTTTTGTTTTTGGCCGTAAAAACCATGTACCGATAAAAACTTACGACCCGATGGCGTAATAGCAATATTACCCGGTGGGTGTTGTGCATCAAATGTAGCAACTGTTTTTAAATCGGTGTGCGTAGGTTGGGTATTAGCAAATGCACTGCTGGTTAAAAATGCGGTGCTGCAGGCTGCTGCTAAAAGTATTTTTTTAATCTGGTTCATGCTTAAAAGCCTTCTAAAACAAGTTTACCGCGTGAGGTGTGCGATTCTAAAATTTGATGCGCTTTATATAAATTAGCAGCGTTTATTGGGCCTAAATTTTGCCCAAGCGTGGTTTTAAGTATACCTGAGTCTATCAGCTCGCTAATTTCATTAAGTAAGGTGTGCTGCGCTGTTATATCGGCGGTAGTAAATAGCGAGCGGGTAAACATAAACTCCCAATGCACCGATATACATTTACGCTTAAACTTTAAAATATCGAACGATGAAGGGTCATCTATTAGCGCAAATTTACCTTGCGGTTTAATACACTCAACTATTTGATCTTGGTATTGGTCGGTATGGGTTAAGCTAATAACGTAATCAAACTCAGCTAAACCCAGTTCTTTGCGCTGCTCGTTTAAGTTTTTAGTATGATTGAGTACATGATCCGCTCCTAACTCTTTAAGCCAAGTTACGCTTTGCTCGCGTGATGCAGTACCTACCACCTTTAGCCCAGTAAGTTGCTTGGCAAGCTGTACTAAAATAGAGCCAACGCCACCTGCGGCGCCAATAACTAAAATAGATTGCTGAGTATTTTGCTTATTTTTAGGCACTTGCAGGCGATCAAATAGCATTTCGTAGGCGGTAATACTGGTTAGCGGCAGCGCTGCGGCTTGTGCGTCGGTTAATGTTTTAGGCGCACGGCCTACAATACGCTCGTCAACTAATTGAAATTGCGCATTACTGCCTTGGCGCGATAAATCGCCAGCGTAAAATACACGATCTCCCACATTAAATAACGATACCGACTCGCCAACGGCTTTTACAACGCCTACGCCGTCCCAGCCTAATACTTTGTAGCCTTGCTCTGGCGCTACATTTGCACGTATTTTTGTATCTACAGGGTTTACCGAAATAGCATTTACTTCAATAAGTAGGTCGTGCCCGCTGGCTGTTGGGGTATCAAGCTCAATTGCTTGTATAGAGCTTGCTGTAAGCGTTTTAGTGTTTTTGGTGTAGCCAAATGCTTTCATGTGCGTTCCTGATGATTTTAACCAAGTGTTTTTAACTTATAAGCACTATAGCTCAGTTGAAAAATAGAAAAAGACATGAAAAACTAAAGCACTTTCAAATTTTAATTGAAAATATGCGATCATTTAACGATATTCAAACTTTTATAGATGTAGCTAGTTGCGCCAGTATTTCTGAAGCTGCACGGCAAAACGAGCAAACTCCAGCCGCGGTAAGTGCTGCTATTAAACGCCTAGAAAAAGACTTAGGAAACGTGCTGTTTATTCGCTCTACCCGCAGCTTACGCTTAAGTGTGGCAGGGGAGCAGTTTTTAAGTTACGCCAAAGACTCCCTTTCGCTTATTCAACAAGGGGTAGCTGCAGTACAAACCGCAGTGGGCGAAGTAACGGGAACGCTACAGGTATCGGCCCCGTGCGACTTAGGGCGCAATAAACTAAGTGAATGGCTTAATGAGTTTTTAGCACACTACCCGCATGTAAAACTTAAACTGCACTTAAGTGACGAAGTAAGCGACATTTACAGCCAATCAATTGATATTGCACTGCGCTTTGGTGTACCAAAAGATTCGCAGTTAATTGCAGCGCCACTTTTTTTAAATAATGCGCGTATTTTAGTGGCCTCTGCTGAGTATATTGCTAAAAATGGATTGCTTACACATCCACTTAACTTAACGCAGCACACCACCATTACCTTTATGCGCTTTGGCGAGGTGTTTAAAGAGTGGCGATTTTATAAAAATGGCGCAGTGCAAAAAGTACAGCTAAATTGCCAACACATAGTAAACGATGGCGAAATGGTTAGGCGCTGGGCGCTAGAGGGCAAAGGCATTGCGTATAAGTCGTACTTAGATGTAATTGATGATTTAGCAAGTGGGCAGCTCGTTCATTTATGCCCCGAGTGGCAAAGTGATCCGCTACCGCTTTATATGATGTACGCCGATCGGCGCCAAATGACCCCAGTCATCAGCGCATTTAGGGCGTTTATTCAACAAAAAATAACTGCGTTAGTTGGCTAACTCATCATCGTTTTTAGTTGTTAAATCGCTTATTACTAAATCAAGCAGCTGCATTAGATGTTTGGCTTGTGTGGGCTCTACACTTTCAAACTTACATAATATAGTTTTTGGAATATCAGCAGCTTCGTTTTTAAGGGCTTGCCCACTTTGGGTAAGCTGAATTAGGCGCTTACGCTTATCGTGCTCATCTTTAATAACAGCCAGCAGAGACTTTTCGGTCATTTTTTTGAGTATTTGAGTCATAGCACCGCCATCAATAGCGGTTTTATCTATTAGCTGCGCTATGGTTATTTTGTCTTGCTCCCACAGCGCCATCATTACTACATACTGCGGATACGTTAAATTAAGTGCAGCTAAAGGCTCACGGTAAGCACGTGCAATGCTATTTGATGCCATATATAACCTATGACACAGCTGATTTTTTAATTTTAATTGCTCAAATGACATACCTAACTCCTAGTGCGTTAATACCTTCAACTCACAAAACATTTTAATTTGCATGCAAAGTATTTGCAATCTCTAATTACTTGTCCTATTATTTTGCATGCAAACTAAATTAATTGATAAACTTTGGAGTTCACTATGAATGTATTACAAAACGTTGCCTACACAGCAAAAGCGACTGCAACCGGTGGTCGTGAAGGTGTAGCTAAATCAGACGATGGCCGTTTAAATGTAAACTTATCAACCCCAAAAGGGCTAGGTGGCGACGATGGACAAGGCACAAACCCAGAGCAATTATTTGCAGCTGGTTATGCAGCGTGTTTTATTGGTGCACTAAAATTTGTAGCCGGTAGCGAAAAAATTGCGCTACCAAGTGATACACACATTAACTCTGAAGTATCTATTGGCGCGATTGAAGGCGGTTTTGGCATTGCAGTTAAATTAGCTGTATCACTCGGTGATATAGATAAAGCGGCGGCGCAAGAGCTGGTAAATAAAGCACACCAAGTATGCCCATACTCAAACGCTACACGCGGTAATATTGAAGTTGAACTTTCGGTTATTTAATTAACTGATCACTTAGCATTGTAATAGCCCAGTGGTTTGCCACTGGGCTTTTTTGTAAGCAAAGTTTATTCAATAACGTTATAAATATATGAAAACAGCATGATTAAATTAACCCATATACCAGCAACTGACACAGCTGTATTTGTCTTGCAGTGATTAAGTAAGCAGCTCTTTAATGCTGAAAAATGTTGGGAGGATGAAAAGGGTTAAGGCGTTCTGCAAGAACGCCGATAGAGGGCTGGCTTTATCGTCTGTATCGCCTGTATTGGGTGTGCTTACAACCCTAACTCCGATAACCCTGGGTGATCGTCGGGGCGGCGCCCCTGGGGCCAGTGGAATTTGCGTTCTGATTCTTTGATGGGTAAGTCGTTGATGCAAGCGAAGCGGTTTTGCATTAAGCCGTTTTCATCGAATTCCCAGTTTTCGTTGCCGTAGGAGCGAAACCAGTTGCCGCTGTCGTCGTGCCACTCATACGCGTAACGCACGGCAATACGATTTTCAGTGAAAGCCCATAACTCTTTTATCAGCCTATATTCCAATTCTTTTTTCCATTTACCTTTTAAAAATGCAGCGGCTTCCTCACGGCTGTTCACGAAAGAGCTGCGATTACGCCATTTGGTATCCACTGTATAAGCAAGTGATACCTTTTCAGCGTTACGGCTGTTCCAGCCATCTTCTGCTAGACGCACTTTTTCGATGGCGCTTTCGCGGGTAAAAGGGGGCAGTGGTGGGCGTGTACTCATGTTTAAATCCTCTTTGGGTAAAGTAACGTTGAATAACTTGTATAGGTTTCATCAATAAGTGACTTTGAATATTAGCCTGATTAATTGAGCTACAAATCTAATATAACAGTGTCGCAATCTTTCGCTGGTACCGCGCAGCATAACAATACGTCTGATGCGTCAATATGCGCACTTGGCTTGGTGCGATACGTTACAGCACCACTTTTTAGTTTAACCGCACATGAGCCACATTGGCCGCTGCGGCAACTGTATGGTGGCGTAAGTCCTTTGCTTTCGGCCACCTCTAGCAAGGGGTTATCACCTTTATTCCAGCTTTGTTCAATACCCGAGTGAGCAAATTTTATCACAGCGGATTCAGCCTCTAGCTCAGCATGCTTGCTGGTATCTGCTGATTGGCGAAGTAAAGACGATGGCCCAAACGCTTCGGCATGAATATCTTCATCTTTTACCCCAATGCTGATCAGTAAGTCATACATACTTTGCATAAAACCTTGGGGGCCACACAGATAAAAGTCTTTGTCGAACAGCGATGGGAAATCGACGCTATGCTCTGTGGCCATTGCATTAAGTACGTCCATTACCAAGCTTTGGCTAATTCGCCCTTGGGAAGTGTAATCGTTCGACACAATAGCGTTTTGCGTTTGATTGCTGTGCGCCTGACTTAATACAGAATAATACTGAATACGCCCAGCGCTGCGCTTTGCAATGTTGCTCAGCTCTGCATAAAAAGCGCGTTGCTCACTGTTTTTGGCCGCTTGAATAACTGCCATCGGGCGGATATAGCGAGTGCGAATACCTTCATTAAGTGCATCATTTGCCATGGCCACCATTGGTGTAATGCCAACACCTGCACCTATTAAAATGGCTGGGCGCTGATGTGTGTTATCGATAAAAAAATGGCCGCTTGGTGCTTTAATCTGTATTTCACTACCAATCGATATTCGAGAATGCAAGGTACTTGATACCAGACCATACTCTTCACGTTTTACTGAAATACGATAAGCACTTTGCGATGGGGCACTGGATACAGTGTAATTGCGCACAATCCAACTGTCAGAGTTTTGCTGTTTAATACGCAGGGTTAAATGTTGCCCTGGGGAAAATGGCAGTACGGGAGAGTCATCTTTAGGCTGTAAATAAAATGAGCGGATTGTACTGCTTTCGTCTTCGGTTTTACTGACGGTAAATGCTCGCCACTGGTTGCGTTTAGCTTGTGCTTTAACGATTGCTTCTGCCTGTGACCAAGTACCCGTTGCTTCAGAATTGGGAGAATAGCTGTCGAATTGAGCGCGAAATGGCAGTGCCGCTTTTAATGTAACCCCTTGGGTTAGGGTAAATTGCCAGCCGCGCTGCGCACCTTGAAACCCTTTAATTATCGGTGAGTCACTCGCCAGCAAGGTAACCGTGCCGGTTAACATAAAAACATCGCCGCTGGTAAAATCAACAAACAATAACCCTGCCTTGGGGTTGACTAAGAAGTTTCCCAGCGTATTGAAGAAGTTATTTCCTGCATAATCAGGAATGGTGAGGGTGTTTTCGTAAACCTTTATAAAACCTGGCATGCCACCACGGTGTGACACATCAACCCCCATAGCATTACGGGCAGATACCTGACGGTTTACTTCGTTTGAAGGTTCGTGACCCGCAGAACTGGCAACAAAAAACGTATCCGCTTGGCGGATAAAGGCCTTTAGGCTATCACTTAGTTCAAAAAACGTTTCAGCGCGCGGGGCCTTGTATGGCGCATCTGGCGAACGGATAAAGTGAAGGTCGCGAGTTTGAATATACTGCGGACAATTGCCAAAAGATTGCTCAACCTCTAAAGCAAACTGGTTGTTCGTTGCGCTGGTAACACAAGCGTTGACGCGGTTTCTACGCCGGGTCGACATTTCCAGTCCCAATAAACCCAATCGAGCACCTTGTGTGATTGCTGTAGCTAATGGGTCACCTGATAAAATTGGGGTGTTTACTGTGAGCTGAGTCGGGGAAGGGGACTGCACGAAGCCGGGCTTTCCAGGTAAAATTGACGCCCAAAGTTGCCCCTTATCTGCTGTACTACCCAGCACCATAAACGGCAGTTGTTGGAAAAACTGCCTATGCTGATCTGGCATGTATGGGCGGATTGCGCGACGGCCAATATTGTCCATCTGCTCCAGAGCACCTACACTGGCTTGCAACTGACGTTCACCATCGTGAAATCGAGCATAGCGATTGCTTGGTTCCATGGGGCCTCCAATACGGGTAAGTTAATTTGCTTGATTGGTATGACTGGGCTTAGCGCCCAGTCAAAAAAGGTAAGTCAATAGGTTAGGCAACGAGACCTGCTTTAGTCGTTGCCATTGGCTTAAACCCATCTAGTGCCTCTACATTTGCTAAAAAGCGACGAACATTTGGGTACTCAGCCAAGGACACATTACCCTCAGGAGCATGGGCTGTGTACGTATAAATAGCGATATCGGCTATGCTCGGGCTTTCTCCTACCAAAAACGCTCTATCCTCTAAATGTGCATCCAGTTTTTTCAACACGTTGTGGGCTGTAGCAATCGCAAAGTCAGCATCCAAGGTTGCGTTGAACACGGTAACTAAGCGCGCATTGCACGGGCCAAAAGCAATTTCTCCTGCCGCCAATGACAAGAACTTTTGCACTTGGGCTTCAAGCACGGCATCGGTAGGTAAATAGTTCGGCGCGTATTTACGTGCTAGGTAAACCAGAATGGCATTTGAATCACTGATAACCGTGTCACCGTCTTCTAATACGGGTACTTGACCCGCAGGGTTTAGGGCTAGAAAGGGGGCTTTTTTGTGCTCGCCGTTGGCTAAGTCAACATTGATCACTTGGTGGGCGATACCAGCGATGTTCGCAAATAACTCGACACGCTGAGCGTGGCCTGAAAGTGGGAACGAATGAATTTTGACTGCATTTGACATAATAGATCCTCTGTTAGGTATAAGGTTAACTGGCCTTGTTTGGGCTTATCTTGGCGTTCGAACAAATAATAGGCGCTAAATTTCTTATGTACAATACATTGATTTATGGAATCACTATGTACAATATGTTCATAAATTGATTGGGATATTAAACGAGGTTTTATGGATACCATTGACGGCATGCGCACCTTTATTGCGGTGGCAAAGCAAAAATCTTTTACAGGTGGTGCCAAGCAATTAGGCATAAGCACTAAACTGGCGAGTAAATACATTGCTCAGCTGGAGCAAAAACACGGTGCTTTGTTGTTCCACCGTACTACGCGCAGTGTTACCTTAACTGAAACGGGGAAGGCATACTTTGCACGATGTGTACCTTTGTTGGAACAATTTGAAGAGCTAGAAGATGTCATTCAGCATCGGCAGTCTGATCTGTCTGGCACAGTTCGCTTAACCGCACCTACCGCATTTGGCAGTACTAAATTAGTTGATGCACTGGCCCCATTTTTAGCCAAGCATCCGAAAATTAATGTTGAGTTGAACCTGTCTGATCAGTATGTGGCTATTATCGATGAAGGTGTGGATGTTGCTGTGAGGTTTGGGCCGTTGAAGGATTCAACGCTGATCGCAAAAAAATTGATGGATATGCGTATTGTTTTTTTTGCCTCTGCTGATTATTTAAAGCGCAATGGCAAACCAAGGCATCCCCGTGCGCTGGCGACACACAATTGTTTATTGCAAACTTCTCAAAACGACCCAGAAAACTGGAAGTTCAAGGAAGATGGCAATACGTTCACCGTTAATGTTAGCGGCGATTTTGCTTCTAACTCTCCCAGAGCAGTAACCCACATGGCTTCTCAAGGGCTGGGAATAGGCATGGGCCCACAATACGTGACAGAGCCTTACGTAAAAGACGGCTCATTGCAGTTACTGTTCGAACCCTACGAAGCAAGCATATTGGAATTAAACGCAGTGTATGCTTCAAACCGCCACTTACCGGCAAGAATACGAGCATTACTTGATCATCTTGCGCTTTCTTTTGCAACTTAGTGGTAATTACCTCAATAGCTACTGTGCAGGCACAATGTATAACGTATCTGCTTATTGATTTAGACTTTGCTCGTGAAATAGAGCAAAGCGTAGGGCATCTTTTTATCGCACAGATCTGCGTAAATACCTTGTTAGCATAAGGCTTTAAATGGCAATAGCGATAAAACAAGTATGCTCATACTAAAACGTTACAAAAGCCCAGGGGTTTGCCACTGGGCTTTTTTGTGCGCTGCAATTTACTAGAGATCACATTAATTGAAGCGGGCTTTCAAATAAATATACGAAAAATCGTATATTCACTATTTCATATATTCTAATTTTGTTTTATTGTATGCACACTAACTAAACGAGGATGCTATGGAACAACTCAACCCACTTCAATTTTACAAATGCTTAGCCGACGATACGCGCTTAAAAGCCATGTTATTAATTAGCCATGAGCAAGAGCTATGTGTGTGTGAGCTTGTTGCTGCGCTGGAACTGAGCCAACCTAAAGTGTCGCGCCATTTAGCGCAACTTAGGCAATGTGGCCTATTGAGCGATCGTAAGCAAAATCAATGGGTGTATTACAGTATTAATAAAGCCCTGCCACAATGGGCTCTTAGCGTACTAACGCAAACACGAAACGAAAATTCTGCGTTTTATAACGACGATTTAAATCGACTCAATGCAATGGGTAATCGCCCAGAGCGTGCAGCAAGCTGCTGTTAATTAAGCAAATTGATATAACTTTACTAAAGGTATTTATTATGACAATTAAAGTAGGTATTAACGGCTTTGGCCGTATGGGACGTTTAACACTGCGCGCAGCTTTAGAGTGGCCAGAAGTAGAATTTATTAAAGTAAACGATGTAGCGGGCGATGCTAAAACACATGCCCATTTATTAGAGTTTGACTCAGTGCACGGGCGTTTAGCGCACAGCGTTACAGCAAACGAGAATAGCTTTAGTGTGGGTAAACACACTATTGCCGTTACCAATAACAAAACCATTAGCGATACTGATTGGTCTGATTGCGATGTAGTGATAGAAGCCAGCGGTAAAATGAAAACCACTGAGCTGTTAAATCAATATTTAGCACAAGGTGTTAAGCGCGTTGTGGTAACCGCACCGGTAAAAGAAGACGGCATTTTAAATGTGGTTATGGGCGTTAACGATAATTTATATAACCCAGATGAGCACAAAATTGTGACTGCGGCTTCGTGTACGACTAACTGTTTAGCGCCTATTGTAAAAGTACTGCAAGAAAAAGTAGGCATTAAGCACGGCTCAATGACCACTATTCACGATATTACCAATACCCAAACTATTATTGATGCGCCACATAAAGACTTACGTCGTGCTCGTTCATGCGGGACAAGTTTAATACCTACCACAACCGGTAGTGCAACAGCCATTACGCATATATTCCCTGAGCTAAAAGGTAAGTTAAATGGCCATGCCGTGCGCGTACCTTTAACTAACGCATCGATTACTGACTGTGTATTTGAGCTTGAGCGTGGTGTAACTGCCGCTGAGGTGAATGAATGGTTTGCTCAGGCGTCTAAAAACGAGCTTGCTGGCGTATTAGGTTACGAAGAAAAACCGCTGGTATCGATTGATTACAAAACCGATCCACGCAGTAGCATTATTGATGCGCTCTCTACCATGGTTATTAATAATACCCAGCTTAAATTATACGCTTGGTACGATAACGAATGGGGCTACGCTAATCGTACTGCCGAGCTTATGCTTAAAGTTGCTAAAAGTGACTTGGTTTAACCATTAATTAAAGGTTTTAAGGGCGTTAACCATGTTTGAGCAACTCGCTAATTTACCTACAGCAATAAAACAGTATTTAATAATTACCGGTAATTACTGGGCATTTACCTTAACCGATGGCGCACTACGTATGCTGGTGGTGCTGCATTTTCATCAGTTAGGGTATGGTGCGCTGGCCATTGCCATGCTGTTTTTGTTTTACGAAATTTTTGGTGTGATCACCAATTTAGTGGGCGGTTGGCTAGGGGCTCATTTAGGCCTTAATAAAACCATGAACTTTGGCTTGGCGCTGCAAATAATGGCGCTTGCCATGTTATGTGCGCCAAGTGAATGGCTCACCGTGGCTTATGTTATGGCGGCGCAAGCGCTTAGCGGCATAGCAAAAGATCTAAATAAAATGAGCGCCAAAAGCGCCATTAAACACTTAGTGCCCGAGGGAGAAAGCGGCCAAGGCCAGCTCTATAAATGGGTGGCTATTTTAACGGGCTCAAAAAATGCGTTAAAAGGGGTCGGTTTCTTTTTAGGTGGTTTACTCCTTACGGTACTGGGTTTTGTAGGTGCTTTAAAAGCCCTAATTTTATTACTCACTATTGCGTGGATTATTAGCGTTGTATTTTTAAAAGGCGACATGGGCAAGGCTAAAAATAAGCCTAAGTTTAAAGAGCTATTTTCTAAATCCCGTGCAATAAATTTATTAAGTGCAGCACGATTATGTTTGTTTGCCGCGCGTGATGTATGGTTTGTAGTGGCTTTACCTATTTATTTAGCCCAGCAGTTTAACTGGAACTTTTGGTGGGTAAGTGGCTTTATGGCACTTTGGGTAATTGGCTACGGTGGTGTGCAATCGCAAGCGCCGCGTATTACCGGCACCAGTAACTCAAACGTTGATACCGTTAAACATGCTTATTTATGGGTGTTGCTGCTAAGTGGTGTAACAGCACTATTAGCTCTTTTTATGCAACTTGATGTGGCCGTGCATGCCACGCTAATTATAGGTTTGCTTATTTTTGGCGGTGTATTTGCCGTTAATTCATCTGTGCATAGTTACTTAATTGTCAGCTTTGCTAAAAGCGATGGTGTATCGCTTGATGTTGGCTTTTATTATATGGCCAATGCCATGGGGCGTTTACTGGGCACAGTGCTTTCGGGGTGGGTGTTTCAGGTTTATGGCTTTGTAGCGTGTTTGTGGGTGAGCGTTGCTTTACTCATAGGTGCCACGATAACCACTGCTATTTTGGCCAAGCGTTAGGCCTAATTGTTCAAAAAACTTAAATTATTTTATGTTATTGATGGCTTGATGCAGTTTGTATATTAAACTGTAGGGGTGTTTTAACAAAAGGTAATTTAAGTGCGAGAACTCACGTTAGCAAAAAAGTTATTATGGATAACTGTAGGGAGTACATTTTTAACAGTATTAGTACTTTCTGGGGTTTTATGGTGGCAAATGTCATCAAACAGCGAGGCGCTCGCTAAAGAATCTGAAGATTATATCGTGGCCGAAGTTGAGCAAAAGCTTAACGCAAACGCGGCTGCTTACGGCGAGAAAATTGCCGGATTTATCAACGAAGCTTACCGAATTCCAAACTCATTAGCTGCATTACTTGGTGATGCGGCTAATACTCAAACATTAGACCGCGACACGGTAGTGAGCATTAACCGCTCTATACTTGAAAAAAATCGGTTTTTATCGTCAATTTATTCGCAGTTTGAAGCCAATGCCTTTGATGGGCAAGACGCGCAATTTAAGCAAGGATATAAACACTCAGTTAATGGCGATGGCACGTTAGAAGTATATATAACGCGTGACCAAAACGGCATTATTGAGCAGCAAAAAGTAGCTAACGCTGCCGATAAATACCTGACCTCGTTAAACGAATTTGGTATTCGTGAAGCGCATTGGTATTTATGCGCAAAAGATACACTTAAGCCCTGTATTATGGAACCTTACCTTTACGAAATACCTTCTGGCGATTCGGTTATGCTTACCTCATTAACCGTACCTATTACTAAATCGGGCCGCTTTATTGGTTTAGCAGGCGTTGATTTAACGCTCCCTACGTTTCAGGGCTTAACCGAAAAACTTTCGAACGAACTTTATAACGGCCAAGCAAAAGTAACACTTTTAAGTGATATAGGTTTAATTGTAGGCAGCAGTCATTATAAATCTAAATTAGGCCGCCCATTTAAAGAGGCAGTTAGTAGCAATACTTACAGTGAGCTGGTTAAATTTAAAGGGCAACATGGCCTTTTTAAAACACCTAGCGAGTATTTAGTTAACTACCCAATTAACATTAAGCTGGCTAACACTCAGTGGAGCCTACTTATTGAAGTGCCAAGTAATTTAGCGCTAGAGGGGCCTAATGCCTTAGCTAAAAACATGAGTGACTCGGCCAATCAGCTCGGTGTTGTTATTTTAATAACCGGTGCTGTTATTGCTTTAATCGCTTTTATTATTATGAAAGTAGTAGTAGGCACTGTGGTTGCACCCCTTGAGCAAATTCAACAACGTGTAGATAACCTTGCCAGCTCAGAAGGTGACTTAACTCATACACTCCATGTAGATACCCACGCAGAGCTGATTGCGCTTGCGGGTGGTTTTAATGCCTTTTTAGCTAAGCTACGTGGCCTAATTGCAGAGCTTAAAGATGTATCGTCGCAAACAAAACAGCAAGGCGAAATAGCACAACATATTGCTATTGATACCAAGCATAACGTGCAATCGCAGTTTCAAGAAATTGAAAGTGTAGTGACCGCTATGAACGAAATGAGCGCCACCGCACTTGAAGTTGCCAGAGCCTCTGAGCAATCTGCTCAACAAGCGGATGAAATAAATGGTTTAGTGGTTAGCAGTGAGTCGAGCTTGTCATCGGCTATGAGCCAAGTGAAAACCATGTCTGAAGAAATAAAAGAAGCTAACCAAGCGGTTGAAAAAGTGGCTTCGCGTAGTAAAGATATTACGCAAATTTTAGATGTGATCAGAACCATTTCAGAGCAAACCAACTTACTTGCACTTAATGCCGCCATTGAGGCAGCACGCGCTGGCGAGCACGGTAGAGGCTTTGCGGTAGTTGCCGATGAAGTACGTGCACTGGCGTCTAAAACACGCTCATCTACCGATGATATTAGCCAACTTATAGATAGCTTATTGTTAGAAGTAGGTAATGCATCAACCGTAATTGAAAAAGGCGTAGTACGCGCGCAAAGCGCAGTAGACGAAACCTCAGTAGCGTTTGACGCGCTGCACAGTGTGGTAGTAAAAGTAGATGAAATTACTAATCAAATTACCCACATTGCCACCGCAGCTGAGGAACAAAGCTTAGTAACCGAAGAGATAAACCGTAACCTTACGCTTATTTCAGATGCTGCATCGCAACTTGCTGATTTATCGACTCAGGCGGGCGATAGTAGCGAAGCGCTTAATGCACTGGTAGCGCAGCAAGATAGCGAGCTTAATAAACTTAAAACGTAAGTAAAGCTCAACCCTAGCAAATATAAAAAGCGGCTAATTCACACGAATTAGCCGCTTTTTTAGTTGAGACTTTTTAGAAGTTAGTAATGCGGAACGTTATAGTTTTTTGATCAAGGCAAACATTTGGTTGATCATTGGCTGCGCTAATTGCTCAACCCCTGGGCGGTTAAAATAGCCACGCAGCCCAGTAAATTGCACCTGAAAAAATTGCGCGTATTCAAGCGCGGTAAGGTTGCTGCTTAGCTCATTATTTTTAATAGCTTGAGCAAACAAGGTGGTTAAGTAGGCTTCAAACTTTGCTGATAGATCTAGGCTTAGCTCGTATAACGAGGCGTCTTTTTCTGCAAATTCGCTGTTTGCTTTTACCAACATACAAATAGCACTTGGGCTACAGTCTTTGGTTTTAATAATTACGTTTTCTACAAACGCACGCAAACCACCTAAAACAGAGTCAGAACTTGCTAAAAACCCGTCAATTTGGCTTTTCATTTGTACTGTGTAGTCTTTTAAAGACTCGCTGTATAGGCCTTCTTTAGAGCCAAACGCCGCATATATACTGCCTGGGCGCATGTTAATGGCTTCTTGTAAATCGCGGGTTGAGGTGGCGTTAAACCCCTTTTCCCAAAACAATTGGCTTGCAACGCGAATTACATTATCGCGCTCAAATTTAACTTTGTTTGCCATTTTATTCTCAACTATTTTGAACGTATGCTCAATTTTAACTTGAACAGTCGCTCAAAATCAAATAGTATGTGTCTCGAAGTTACTTAACCTGACACCAGGTTACTCAAACACATTAATTTATTGGAGCAGAATATGGCAGAATTTACGTTATATACTCAAGACAACGCACCAGAAGAGTCAAAATCGCTTATGGCTGATTCAGTAGCAGCATTTGGCATGTTACCTAACCTTCATGCCGTAATGGCCGAAGCGCCTACGCTACTTAAAGGTTACCAAGTACTGCACGAGTTATTTCAAAACACCTCGTTTAACGCAGAAGAGCTAACTGTGGTATGGCAAACAATTAATGTTGAGCACGAGTGTCATTACTGTGTACCAGCACACAGCGCAATTGCCGCTTCAATGAATGTAGACCAAGATATTGTTGATGCCCTAGTAAACAAAACACCACTTGCAGATGCAAAACTTGAAACACTGCGTGAAACAACGCTTGCAATGACACGCGATCGCGGCGTAATTAGCGATCAGCAAATTGAAAAGTTTTTTGCAGCAGGTTACGGTAAACAGCAACTACTAGAAATTGTTGTAGGCTTATCGCAAAAAGTAATGAGCAACTACACTAACCACCTTGCTGATACACCAGTTGACGAACCATTTAAAAAGTTTGCTAAATAATAGCGGTTTTATAAATAACAAAGGCAGCTTAGGCTGCCTTTTTGTATTGTAAGCGAATGGCCATTATTTAAATTTAACGGCTTTAGTGCTGCGTGTATAAGTACGCTGCTCGGGCTTAGTCCACTCACCCTTTTTTAAATAAGAAGTTGAAACTACAAACGTATCGTTTTTTAGCTCGCTGATCGAGCGCACTTTAGTAATACCTTCTTTACTGCCTGTTACCTCTTCATACGCTACAAATTGGGTAGGGCTGAGCACTTTCATGGTGCCTTTTGTGTAAAAACCTGCGGTAGTAAAATAGTAAAACATCAATGACTCTTTTTTACTGTCGTAAAAAATCATTGATTCCCCACCATACTCACCTTCATTAATAGAGTGCTTGGTATGTATAGCTTTACCATTTAATGCGCGCTCCCAGTGGCCAACATCTTGTACAGGTTTTGCACCTTTAGGTACGTCAAAATCGGCCTGCCATGTACCTAAATAAGGTTTAAATACAGCGAGTTCTTTATCAAGGTTGCTTGGGGTATCAGTGGCGTAACTATTAAAGGCGTATAAGCATAATACTAAAAATAGGGCTTTAAAGTATGTCATAATTTGGCTCTTATTATTTTGGTTTAACTCTTTTTAGTATAGGCGATCATGAATTGATAAAGAAAACATTAATCACCTTTGCACTGCTTTTTTTGGTCGCAGTATGGCAAGCTCATTGGCTTTATAATATGAGCATTTATATACCAAGCTACTTTACAGGTTTAAGCTTTTTTACTTTTATAATGTACGCATGGGATAAACGACAAGCTAAACTATCAGCGCATAAAAAAGTAAACCGCACACCCGAGCGCACGCTTCAGTTACTGTCGTTACTAGGCGGTTGGCCCGGCGCACTCATTGCACAGCAATGGCTTAGGCATAAATCGCAAAAACGTCGTTTTATAGTGGTGTTATGGCTGTGTATTTTTGGGAATGTGAGTGTAATAGGGGCTATTACATTTTTTGCAGAAAACGTGAGAGTTATGCCTTTAAATTAATGTATATTTAAAGGCATAAATACAATTTTACACGGTGTTTAGTTTGCAGCTTCAGTTTTGGCTACTTCATCTAACTCTACTGTAAGTATGGTTTTTTTATCAACCACAACCCACTTACGATAAGTTTGGTAACCTGGTTTGCTTACCTCAATATCGTATTCACCTTCTTTTAGTTCGATCGCGTCTTGGTATACCGGTTTGATATTCATAATACGTACGCGAGCGTCATTAGGGTTAGTAATTACGGTAAGTGAGATTGGAGCAACCACTTCGGCTACTTCAGCCTGAACATCGGCAACATTGTCTTCAACTTTTTGTTCAGTTTCATTCATATTTGAAGTGTTTGCACAGCCACTTAAGATGAGTAATGCTGCAAGTGCGGTTATTTTTTTCATGTGAGCTCCGTAAAATTATTATTTTAAAATAGGGCCATGAAAGTAAGGAAGTAATAAAGTAGATAATATTTGTCTTTCCTAAATTCATAGCTTTTATATTTATTATTTAAAAACTTTCAAATACACTAATGGTGCTACAGCATAATACTATCTAAGGACTTTGTTATAGCTTCACTTCGCTCAACTAATGTTTCAGCTGTTCGATACATTCTTTTTTTCATTAAGCTATTGGCCATTGTGATATAGCGCTTTGACAATTCTTGCCTGATAGATACTAATAAAGGAAAATCATTGGGCAAAATAGTCGACTCTGAGTCAATTAACTCCTCTAGTGCAATTAAATCTTTATATTTATCTATAACAGTTAGTTGCTTAGAATAGCGTTCGAAGCGTTGTTCATAAAACACTAAAGCAGCATTTGAAGGGAAGACTACCTCCTTACCTTGATTAAGTTTATCTTGATAATCAGTTAACGCGATTATTGCAGACTCTCTTTGTAGTAAACTTTCAAAGCTAACTTCAGATTTCTGTTTTTTATCCAAAATGGCTTTACCAACGGATATTAAAGAACTTTGAGTGACTACATCATCTTTAGCGATTGCGTTTTCTAACGCTTTTTTGTAGTTTTCGAAGTGGGTAGGAGATACTTGATAAACATAAGTTTTATCTACCTCATGTAAATCAAGAATTAACTGAGGAATACTATTGTTATCAACTTCGTTATAACGAGATTGCTCTAAAAGTAAATTAATTCGCGATGTAATATCAAAAATAATAGATTGTCTTTCTCTTAAAATGCTTTCCAGTTGCACAGAAAGCTTTTCTGAATCTGGGTAGTATTCAAGCGCTTGAGTGTATACATCTATTGTTTCGTCGAAGTTCTTAAACTTATCACCACTATTATTTAGCTGATTAGCCATACCATCAAAGCTTTGCAAAACACTCTCTTGATTTACACGCAATAAGCCTTGCTTTAAAACTTCGTATTGCGGCGGTATTTCAGAAAGCTTATCGAGTATGCTTGGGCCACTCCACGACATCCACGTTTTTACTTGCTGATTTATAGCCTGAGCATTATCTAATTTTGCTTCGAGCTGTTTTACATTGTTATCGTTAGATAAGTAATATTGCCCTGCTAATACTGTAGCAACCACTAAGCTTGCTACTAGTGCGATAGCTGGTTTGTAATTATGGTTTAATTTAGCAGTAATGGGGTCGAGTGAACTTAATCTATCAGAAGCGTTTAATGCAATTGCTTTATTTAAGCTACCCCACAACCATAATGGGCAGTTACTAGGGCGTTTTGCCGATGTCTCTTTTGCTAGCTTATCAGCTGCTACGCGGTTAAATGGATGTTTGCTGCTTAATAGTTCAAGGGCTATACATGCGTAAGAAAATACATCATCTTTAACTGATGCTTCTGCACCTTTAAGTTGCTCCGGGCTTGCATAGGTGGGGGTGTAACCACCTACAACTGCGGCATTTTGTTGGTTTTGAACAGCATAGGCATCTTCAATGGTTTTATGTTTTGCAATCCCAAAATCAAGTACTTTTAAGTTGCCGTTAGAATCAAAAATAATATTCGATGGCTTTAAATCATTGTGGATAACACCGCGTGCATGCGCGTAAATCAGTGCATCAGCTAACTGCTCTAAAATTACTTTGGCTTTTTTAAACACCATGCCAGTGGGTTTATTTCTTTTTATTATTTGCTCAAGTGTTTCGCCTTCAACAAGCTCCATTGTTACATAGTGAAGATCGCCATCTGAACCTGCTGAATAGACTTTAACTATATTAGGGTGAGCTAACCGTTGTGTTTTAGTGGTTTCATCTTTTAGGAGAGTGATGGCCTCTTCTGAGTGTGAAAACTCTTCGAGTAACACCTTTATCGCAACAAACACTTCAGGGCGGCTTGGGCTTTCTAAAAATAAATCCCTTGCGCGATAGATATAACACATACCGCCTTGGCCAATTAATTCTTCAACCAAGTAACGAGCAGATATTTTTTTGCCAATTAGATTGAGCTTATTTTTAGCTTGGGGTTTTTTGAGATTTGAATCAAGCGACGCTATCTGAGTTTTATCGTTAGAATTATTGATACCGCTCATTATAAATCCTTTTATTGTGTATATATAAATAATTGCAAAGGTGAATTTTTATCGTTTTTATCAATTCTCCCTTTGATAACGGCAGTATTTTTACAAAAAAAGATTACTTTAGCAATCTTTCTAGCGTAGAAGTTTCATACAAAATTAATTATGTCGCCTGTTTTAACTAACTTAAAATTTGTTTTTATTTTTAAACTTAAAAAATAACGTGCTTAAAAGCGCTGTAAAAGCGCTGTAAAAGGCGTAAAAGGTACATTCATCGGTAATTTATCACTTTATTTTGTTTGGGATTAAATTTGTTACAGTGTGCTGGAAAAGGAACATTCAAACGGTGATTTAATTATTGGATTTCATGTTTTTAGGTTTATTAGATTTATCATTGTCTTCAAATTTAAATATATGTGTATATTTTTATATATTAATTTCAATGTTGACAATAGTTTCGCTTCTACTTTATCCTAATAAAAATGTAGATTTATGGGACTAACTTATCAAATGGAACTGATACTAAATATAACTAGTTATCATAGACTCTCGCCTGAAATTGAAGCTTCTAAAACAACTAAACACTCTCTTATTTTTGGCCGCTCGGAAGCGTGCGATTGGCACTTGCCTGATCCTGAAAAAATAATTTCTAGCCAACACGGCCGTATTGAAAAAGAAGGGGATTCGTTTTACTTATACGATACCTCTACTAACGGAACGTTTGTTAATTTTGGCGTGTCTGCGCTTGGTCAAGGTAATAAACACCGTTTAGCACACAGTGATGTGATTACAGTGGGGGACTTTCAAATTGAGGTCGAGTTAGCTGATTCTCAATCTACGACAGCATACAATGAAGCACGCCCAAATACGGATGACTTTGCACTAAGAAATAGTGCCCCGGCACCTGCAATAGATAATTTTTCTTCAAGTGACTTATTTTTAAATGAATCTATTTTAGATGAGTCAATGCCTGCTGTTTCAATGAAAGAAGAAAACATGGCACAGCCTGATAATCAAATTCCTGAAAATTGGGATGGGTTATCACATTTAATGAACCCTGATGTGTCAGTCTCACCGCAAAACCATTTTGATGATGTTGCAGTGGCAGAACAACCCGTTAAAGTTGAGCCACAAAAAACACCAGAACCCGTTAAGCAGCCAGTAAAACAAGCGCAAACACACGCTAGTACCGCAAGCGCTAATTCCGCTTTATCGGAGGCGTTTTTAAAAGGTTTAGGTGTTAAAACTGAGCTTCAAAATGCCCTCAATACACCAGAGTTGTGGTTTGAAATGGGGCAAAGTTTAAATTTATTATTAAACGAGCTGATGGAGTCATTAAGACAACGAGCATTGGTAAAAAATCAATTACGTTTGAATCAAACCATGTTTCAAACAAAGCAAAATAACCCTATAAAATTTTCTGCTGATATTGATGATGTTATTCAGAATTTATTCATAAGAAATAGTGCAAGCTTCCTGTCGTCTCGTGAATCGATTAAAGAAAGTTTTACTGATACACGAAGACATGAACATGCTTTATTAGCAGGAGCTGATGGTGTACTTAAAGGGATTTTAGAGCAGGTTTCTCCCCAGCAGATCACCCAGCAAGTAAATGAAAACTCTAATGTATTAAAGATTATTCCAGGCCAGTCAGAAGCAAAATGTTGGAAGATATACCAAAGCCTTCATGAAGAGCTAGCGCATGATGTTAATGCTAAAGGCGCTATGGCGTTATCTGACGATTTTTTAAAGGCTTACAATGATAAAACTCAAGAAACGTTTTAGGAAGGAAAGTAAATAATGTCTAAACTTAAGCTCTTTTTTATGAGCATTAGCCTACTCTTTTTGACGGTTGGGTGTACCACCGTAAATAAAATAGTGCCGCCTTCAACTGATTTAATTATTAATGTTTCTAAAGATGTAAACCCAGACACATCAGAGAGACCGTCGCCAGTTGTTATGAAAATATTTGAACTTAGTTCACGAACAATTTTTGATACGCAGGACTTTTTTAGCTTATACGAAACGCCTGAAAAGCTACTGGGTCCAGATTTACTTAAAAAAGATGAGTTAGAGCTACAACCAAACTCAGTACAAAAATACAAAATGAGCCTTAACAGAAATACCCGTTATGTGGGTGTTGTTGTGGCCTATAGAGATATCGACCAAGCAAGGTGGAGGGCCGTTATAGAGGTTGACCCAACAGGCTATGACGATATAGATGTGAATGTTGAAGCAATTGCAACATACATGAGAGAGCGATAAAAAGGATTTGTAAAATGGGTGATAACACTCGTGTTGCGTGGACTGAAGGGATGTTCTTAAGGCCGCAACATTTTCAACAATCAGATAAGCATTTTTCTAACTTAATAAATCAATTATGCAATGGGAATTTATCTGATCCATGGGGCATAATTGATATAAGTATAGACACACAATTATTGAACTCAGGACAGTTTGCCCTTGAGTCTTTAAGTGCTATTACGCCTGATTTACTGCCAATTGAAATGCCACAGTCTACTCCTTTACCTGAGCCATTAGTGGTTAGTAAAGACGTGTATGATGAGGTGGTATACCTTGCTATCCCGGCAATCAAAAACAGTGGTATTAATATTTCAGCGCTGGATGAAAATATCGTCACGCGCTATAAGCTAAATGATCTAACAGTTAGTGACGACTCTTTGGGAGCTCAATCTCAAGAGGTAATTCAGGTTGCTAAAATTTATAGCAAGCTTGTACTTTCATCTGATGATCTCGCTGGGTATATTTTGCTACCTGTGGCGCGCATTATTGAAGTAAGCAATGAAGGAAGCATTAAGCTTGACACTAAATACATACCTGCCTCTTTAAAAGTAGGTCAATGCAAGCCGTTACTCGGTTTAGTAAGAGAAATAGGCTCTATGATAAAACAGCGTGCAGAGAGTATTTCTGTGCGTTTATGCCAAGGTTATGCAGGGAGTACCTCTGTTGCCGACTTTATCATGCTGCAAACCCTTAATAAATACGATGCTGTTTTTGACAATCTACTTAGCGTGAATAACCTCCACCCAAATGTATTTTATACCCGCCTTATTGAGCTTGCTGGCGAGCTATCTACTTTTAGTACTGCGAATAAAAGAGTACCAAAGCTGCCTAAGTACGATCATGAAAATTTGGGCAAAGTATTTTCTGAAGTAGTTAATTTTTTATATCAATCTTTAAGTCATGTTATTGAACAAACTGCGACAGAAATTAAATTAGAGCAAAGCAAGTTTGGTATTTCGTTTGGCGCACTAAAAGATAAATCTGTACTTAACTCGGCACAATTTGTTTTAGCGATCAAAGCAAGTGTACCGCACGAAGAGCTGCGCAAAATACTGCCCTCACAAATTAAGATTGGTAGTGTAGAAACCATACGTGACTTAGTTAATAACCAAATTCCTGGTATTACCATTAGTAACTTACCAACGGCACCGCGCCAAATCCCATACCATGCGGGTTTTCATTACTTTGAGTTAAACAAGCAGGGTGAACATTGGGAAAAACTTCGTTCAAGTGGTGGTATCGCTATCCACTTATCGGGCAATTACCCAGAGCTACAAATAAGCCTTTGGGCAATTAGAACCTAACTTTTAAAGGAAGAGTTTCAATGGATGAAACCATTATAAAACCTCGCCCTGGTAGACTAGGGCGTGACACTTCAAACACTCCGAATGTTGATAACGATGCTGATAAAACAGTGATGTCTGTTGAGCCAGTTGCCAGCAGTGTTGCTAATACGTCTAAAGTTTCAATTTTTAAAAACCCACTTTTAGAAGCGGCTACAGATTGTTTTTCAATAGTAATTTCGATTAGCCAAGCTAAAGAGATGACAAATATTGCTGCTTTAAAGCATCGCTGTGTTGAGGCTGTAAAGCGCTTTGAAGTTGAAGTGCGCAACCAGGGGCTTTCTAAAGATGTAATCACTAACTCGCGTTACTGCTTGTGTGCGATTTTAGATGAATCAGTTTTAAATTCTAAATGGAGCTCAATGGAGTGGGCTGATGAGAGTTTACTATCGACGTTTCATAAAGAAACGTTTGGCGGTGAATACTTTTACACCCTGCTTGATAATGCACTGGCTCAACCTGAACAGCACAAACAATTTATTGAGTTGCAGTACCATTGCTTAAACTTAGGCTTTAAAGGTAAATACAGGCTAGACAACGGTGGCGATACCAAAATAGAAGAATATCGCTCTCAAATGTATCACCTTTTAAATCAATTAGATGGCCCATTGAACAATAAACTTTCACCTAATTGGAAGCAGCGTGTTGCCGCTGGCGTAGAGCTTAGAAATCAAGTTCCGCTTTGGGTGATTTTTTCAGTGCTGGGCTTAGTGCTGTTAATGGTTTACTTATTTATCAACATGAAACTCAACGATGGCGTTACTTCACTTAACGATAAGCTGGCTGTTATTCATCCTATAGCGCAAAACGAAAGTGTAGATAAAAAAGATAAGCAGTTATTAGTACTTGAGCAGTTACTGCAAACAGAAATTCAGATGGGGATTGTTACAGTAAAGAAAAATCTAGACCGTATACGAATTTCAATAAATAATGAAAGTCTATTTAATCAAGGCGATGCGAAATTATTACCGTCCATTCAACCTATTTTAGAAAAGCTAGCACGTAGTTTAGAAGGGACAAAAGGCCGTATTTTAATTACTGGACATACCGATGATACGCCTATCCGTACCGATAAATATCCATCAAATTGGCATCTATCATTAGCGCGTGCAACGCAAGTTGCCAATTCTATGGCTAAAAGTACAAACCTAAGTGGCCGTTTATGGCCTGAGGGTAAAGGTGCAGCAGAGCCTATCGCCAGCAATTCAGATTCAGCTTCTCGGTCACTAAACCGACGAATTGAAATCGATTTATTATTTTAATGAGGCTGACATGAGTTTTTCACACAAAATAAAAAAAATTACTTACGTACTCACTTCTAAAACAGCCATGTTAATTATCGGCTTTTTGGCGTTATCTTTATTAATTTGGTTTGGTGGTCCGCTTATCGCGATTGCCGACTATATACCTTTAGAGAGCGTAGCAGCACGGCTATTAACTATTTTGTTTGTTATTTTAGTGTTTGCTATCACCAAAATTTATAGCTTAACGCAACAAAGCAAACGCGATGAGAAAATGGCCGATGAGTTAATTGAAAGCGATGAGTCGAGCAGTAACGAGGTGAATGAAGAGATCACCACGTTAAAAAATCGCATGAATGAAGCTATCAATTTACTCAAAGATGTAAAGCTATTTAAAGGTAAAAATATATATCAATTACCTTGGTATATTATGATTGGCCCGCCAGGGGCCGGTAAAACAACAGTTATTAATAACTCAGGCTTAGACTATCCGTTAAAAGATAAGTTAGGTGTTGATTTAGTCCATGGTGTTGGTGGTACACGAAACTGTGATTGGTGGTTCACTAATAAAGCCGTACTTATCGATACCGCAGGAAGATACACAACACAAAGTAGCCACGCAAAGCATGACTCGCGCGCCTGGGAAGGCTTTTTAGGGCTCTTACGCAAATACCGCCCTCTACGGCCCATTAATGGTGTAATGATCAGCATGGGTATTTCTGAGCTCATGAGTCAAACTAAAACAGAGCGTAATCTGCATGCCCGCGCAATTAAACAGCGCTTACAAGAGTTACAAAATCAGTTGGGTATGACTTTTCCGGTATACGTCATTCTTTCTAAAGTTGATTTAATTGAAGGTTTTAGAGAGTTTTTTGGCGAGCTTACAGAAGAGGAATGCGAGCAAGTTTGGGGGGTTACTTTTGAGTTAGACCTAGATAAAGACACTCAAGTTGAAGCGTTTAATAAAGAGTTTCACGCGTTAATTTCAAAGCTGACAGAAATGCTTAATCGTAGGTTGATTAACGAGCGTAATGAAGAAATACGAGCCAAAATTTTTGAATTTCCGAGACAACTTCGTGTGCTTCAAGGTGTGGGCGATGCGTTTTTAAAAGAAATTTTTACCCCTAACGCGTATGAAGAACTCCCTATGTTTAGGGGCGTGTATTTGACCAGTGCAACTCAAGAAGGGAAGCCAGCTAGTTTTTTAAATGATGTAAACTCAGCAGATTCTAGCTATATAAATCAATCGAAAAGCTTCTTTATTAAAAACGTTTTAGAAGGTGTGATTTTCCCTGAGCAAAACCTAGCAAGTACTAACAAACATCACGATAAGCAAAACAAATGGCTGAGAGTAGGTAGTATTTCTTTAGCCAGTATTGCGGTAATTGGTTTTTCTATTTCGTGGTACTTTAGCTTTGCATGGAATAATAATTTAATGGCTGCTACAGATGAAGCCATTGAAAATTATCAGGAGCTAGATGGAGCCTCGTTTGATAGAAGTAACTTATTAGTATTAAACGACAGGCTCAATGCGCTAAGAAACTTACCAGCTAACAATCCTGCGTTAGTTGATGACGATGAATCTCAGTCGATAGGTTTTAATAAGCTTAATGAAATTAAACAGTCATCTACACAAGCCTATAACAGGTCTCTACAAACGTATTTAGAACCTTATATAGCCAATACGTTAATTAAAGAAATGGAAGCGCATCCAGAGCACCTTAGCTATTTATACGAGACGCTAAAGTGCTATTTAATGCTATTCCAACCTGAGTACTTTGAAAGTGAAGACATTTCGGCTTGGTTTAATGCATACCTTGAAAGAAACCTACCAGGTGATAAAAATGCGCTAACTCGTGACCAGTTAATGAACCACATTGCTGCCTTATTAGAGCTGGGGGTTAGTCAAACAAAAATAGATAATCAAGCAGTGCGTATAGCTAGAGCTGAGTTAACTAAGTTACCAATAGCCGAAAGAGCATACCAACGCCTACAAGCTGATTTTCTTGATAGCAGCATTCCGCCGTTTAGATTAACAGACATTATTAGTTTTGAAAGCGCGCAAAAATTCACATTCAGAAACAACGGTGAGCTGACTCGAAGTATTCCTGGTTTATATACCTTTAACGGTTTTCACGGCATTTTTAATGTTGAAAAAAGTAAAATGCTTGGTAATTTGATGGCAAGCAGCTGGGTATATGGCGAGGAAGCTACGGGCACCTATGATATTTCTAAAGAAGAAATTGAAAAGAAATTAGAGCAGCGTTATTTCCAAGATTATATCTTCTTTTGGCAATCATTTATCGACGATTTAAGCCTGAATCAGTACAGCTCACCTGCTGAGGGGGTGAATATTACTGATGTACTTGCAGGCTCAGAAGCACCGATTAAAAACATTATTATGGCTGTACAAAAAAATGTGCAACTAACCAAACTGCCGGTGTCAGAGAATCAAAAAGCAGCGGGTAAAGTTGCCGCTAATGCCGCTGAAATTGCAATGCAAACTAAAGCTAACAGAATTAAACGTTTTTTACCTGACGAAGCGCCTAAGTTTGACATTAAACTACCAGGTTATCAGGTTGAAGAAGCGTTTGAGGATGTTATAAATATTGATGCTCAGCAATTAGATAACATTCAGAAAAACCTCAGAGAGCTTAATGTATATCTCACTAAGCTTGATAGAGGTGATCAATTAAAATCTTCGATAAAAGATCAGATCAGTGGAAAAAGTAAACCAAGTTTCATTCGCCAGCTTGAGTTCCAAAGCCGTGATCTACCTTACCCATTTAATAGCTGGTTATTAGATATAAGCAGAGATACCAGTAATATCACTAAAAATAGCGCTAACAGACACCTAAATGAGATTTGGAAAAGCCAAGTTTTACGTGAGTACAACGCAGCTATTGTGGGCCGATACCCTTTCTCTCCTTATGCACAAAAAGAAGTGAATATGAAAGACTTTACACGCTTCTTTGGACCAGATGGCACTATTGATAGCTTCTTCACTAACTATGTAGCGCCAAGTGTGGATATGAGTTCGAGTCCATGGAAGTTTGAAAAAGACATTGGCATAAGCGCTGATACTTTAGCCATGTTTGAACTAGCCCATCAAATTCAAATGGTATTCTTCGATGGTGGAAGTGCAACACCTAGAATTGAGTTTGGCTTACGTCCGCTATCGTTGGATAAAACTACATCGAGCTTAATGATTGAAATTGACGGTCAATCAATGATTTACCGCCATGGCCCTTTAAGAGTTACTAACTTTGTTTGGCCAGGCGCAAGTGGACAAAGTAAAACGCGAGTTGTATTCACTCCACCTAATGGAGGCCGCTCTGTAAATACAACTTACCAAGGTGAATGGTCGCTTTATCGCATGTTGGATGAGTTAAGCGCTAAAAGAGCAAAAACACGTGAGGATTTAGAGTTACATTTTTCTCTCATGGGTAACAACGCAAAAGTTGAGCTATTGCCAAAATCAATTAGACATCCATTTTGGAATAAAAGTGTAGAGAAGTTTTCATGTCCGACCCGATTATAAATATAGGCTACCTTGGCAAAGTCCCTAGCTTAGGGGACTTTGTTCAAGACAGCGTTTCGAAAGAATTTTCAGAGCACTGGGAGCAATGGCTGCAAGCAGCTATTGCTGTAAGCAAAGAACAGTTGGGTGACAATTGGCAAGATAACTACCTAACAGGCCCTGTATGGCATTTTGCATTATCGCCAAATATTGTCGGTGATAAAGGTGTAATGGGAACTCTGTTACCGAGCATGGATGCAGTAGGGCGTCATTATCCATTTACAGTGGCCAGTACATTAGAAGTTGCGCCGATAGAAGTATTAAATTCGGGCGTTTTCTCCTTAGAGTACGAAGACACAGTACTTAAAGTGCTCGATAGCTCTGTTGACCTTTTTACTTGGCGAAAAGACGTTGCTAAATCGATAAGCACCCTTATAGCGCCTAAAAAGCAGCTTAGTATTTCTCCCTCTAGCGACAAAAATAAAGAAGGTGAAGCATTTGAGTTCTCAGGTGATGAGCTATCAAGTGATGTTTTAAAAGACGCCCTTCATGCACTTTTATATAAAAAGCATGGTGATTATAGTGTTTGGTGGACACACGGTTCATGCAATATAAAGCCTATGATGCTTGTTACTTCAGGACTACCGCCTGTTAACCAAGTTGCTGCTATGTTAGATGGCCGATGGAAACATTGGGAATGGAATTACACACAGGTAAAAAATAGTGATTAGCAATTTAAGTACAAGTTACGCAATAACTCATCGCGGTGCAGTTAGGCAATTAAATGAAGACTCTCATGTTGAAATTAATAGCCATAACTTATGGGTAGTAGCTGATGGAATGGGTGGACATGAAGCGGGTGAAGTTGCAA
The DNA here is from genome assembly GCA_007988745.1 of Pseudoalteromonas atlantica. Classification (GTDB taxonomy): domain Bacteria; phylum Pseudomonadota; class Gammaproteobacteria; order Enterobacterales; family Alteromonadaceae; genus Pseudoalteromonas; species Pseudoalteromonas atlantica. The sequence continues at coordinate 18,134 of BJUT01000007.1, read as the reverse complement.
GCCAACTAGTCGTAGATGTTATTAGAGCAAAAGTTGAAGAAAAGACACTAGCTACGCTTAGCGTTTCGCATATTGTTTCAGCTATTGAAGATGCAAATCGTCAATTAAATGAATACAGTGCTCAGTACTTAGGAAGCAAAACAGCGGGCAGTACAGTAACTGCTTTATTTATAAAAGATAATCAATATTACGTTTTATGGGTAGGTGACAGCCGGGCATACATGCTACGAAATGGTCAATTACAGCAAATATCGCGGGACCATAGCCAAGTGAACGATCTTATCGATGAAGGCGTAATTTCAGTTGAGGAAGCAAAAACGCACCCGCTTTCGAATGTGATTACCCGTGCTGTCGGCGTTACAGACGAAGTTAAAGTAGATGTAGTACAAGGTGAAGCAAATATTAATGATATTTTCTTACTTTGTTCAGATGGCTTAACAGGCGAATTGTCTGATGAAGAAATATGTTTGTCATTAGAACCTAATAGTATTATTGATTCAGGTATGGCGCTAATGCATTCTTCTTTAGTTAGAGGTGCACGCGATAATGTTACCTTTATTATAATTAAATATGGCCATGAAAATTTTAGTAGCAAATCGGAAACATACAAAATTCAAGATGAAGCTACAATTCCACTTTTTACTAAGTAGTTAATCTTAAATATAAAGAATACTATCTTTTTTGATTTAGAGTTTTTACTTTAATTTCCGGCATGGATTGATTAAGTATATTATATTTTAATTATTTTTATAAAAACAACAATTAAGATTTAAACTCAATTGTAACTGGGCTTGTATTTTAATATAAAGAATGTAATATGAAATCCACTCCGCTTTATTGGAGTTTTATGGATAATTATTAGGACGACGGAATGTTTGTATTTGAAGAGTATATTTCCCCTATTTCTGAAACTGAAATCGCAGGCTTAGACCCGCGCTCGGATGTTTCTCCTACGTCGACTTATTACGCCTTAAAAGATTTAAGAAACCAACTTCGTGCCGCAGAAAGAAACGCGCTAGTAGACGAGGAGGGTATTTCATCACTTGCCCGCGACTGGTTACCTTTATTAGAACAATGCAGCAACGCGCTAAAAACAGAAAGCAAAGATATTGAGTATTTAGCGTGGTTTATTGAAGCCCTTTGTCGAATTCATGGTTTTAAAGGACTTGCTTTTGGCTTTAAAGTGGCCAGCCAATTATTAGATAATTATTTTGACGCGCTATATCCCTCCCTTGATGCAGACGATGAAATTTCAGACAAAGTATCAGCGCTTGGCGGATTGAATGGTTCCGCAGGTGAGGGGACTCTGATTATCCCCATTAAAAGCATACTTTTAACCGACAGTGTTAGCTTAGACCCTTTTACATTTTGGGAGTATCAGCAAGGCTATGATATTTCGAGGCTTAATGATGACAAAAGAGAGAAAAAGCTAGCACAGGGCGCGGTTGATTTTGAATTAATCGAAAAAAGTGCTGCAGAGACAAGTACAGAATTTTTTGTAACATTAAAACAAGATATTGAAGAGGCGATTTCTGAGTTTGCCCAGCTTAGTGACGTGATGGATAAAGTGACGGGGCAACCGCAACCTACCTCAAATATTAAACAAGCGCTTGAGGTAAGTTTGGCGGCTGTTAACCATATTGCTGCAGACAAACTTGTTGCAGCTGAACAGGCGTTGATATCAGAGCAAACACAAGAGCAACTCACTCAAAACGGTGAAGAGCAGGATGCAGTTGAGGCGCCTAAAAAGGCCATTAGCCAAGCAATTGATTCACGTGAGAATGCAATAAATAAGCTTAAAGAAATAGCGGCGTTTTTTAGAAAAACCGAACCGCATTCTCCAATGTCTTACACGATAGAACAAGTGATTCGATGGAGCGAATTATCGCTGCCTGAATTATTAAATGAATTGATAACAGATAGTGATGCTAGGACCGGGTACTTTAAGTTGTCTGGCATTAAGATCAGCGAAACTGAAACATAAGTAAAAGGAGTTCTCTATGAGTATCCATGATAAATTAAAACGAGTACGTAAGCCTCGCGTTCACATCACCTATGATGTAGAAACTGAGGGTGCAGCAGTAAAAAAAGAATTACCATTTGTTGTTGGTGTAATGGGGGATTTCTCAGGAGATAACACTGAAGTTTTAAAGCCATTAAAAGATAGACGTTTCATTCAGATTGATCGTGATAATTTTGATGATGTTTTGAAGCGTATGAGTCCTTCATTAAATTTAGTTGTTGAAAACACTTTAAGTGAAGATGACTCTCAATTTAATGTTAGTCTTAACTTTAAATCGATTGAAGATTTTGAGCCTGCGGCTGTTGTGAATCAGGTTGAACCATTGCGTAAACTAATGGAAACGCGTAATAAATTACGCGATCTAATGACTAAGATTGACCGTTCAGAAGAGCTAGAAAATGTTTTAGAAGAAGTATTAAGTAATACTTCGAACCTTGATTCTATCGCTAAGGAACTTAAGCTAGAGGAGACTGAAAAATGAGTGCAGAGCAACTAAGTACTGAATTAGAGTCAACAGCTGAGGCAAGTTCATCGTTATTGGAGCAAGCAATTGGTGCTACTAAGCAAACTGATGCAAGTCGCGCAGAAGAGCTTCTTAAAACGTTAACTGAAGAGGCATTAAAAGGCACAGTTCAATGGAATAAAAACATGACTGTGACATTTAATGAAGCAATTCAATTAATTGATCAAAAAATATCAAAACAGCTTAGTGTTGTCATGCATAGCGATGAGTTTCAAAAGCTAGAAGGTTCTTGGCGTGGGTTACACCACCTTGTAATGAATTCTGAAACGAGCTCAACGCTTAAAATTCGTGTTTTAAACATGAAGAAAAAAGAATTGCATAAAGATTTGAGTAAAGCAGTTGAGTTTGACCAAAGCCAAACATTTAAAAAGATTTACGAATCTGAGTTTGGTACACCAGGCGGAGAACCTTATGGCACAATTGTGGGCGACTATGAATTTACTAACCACCCAGAAGATGTTGAAACGTTAAGCTTAATGTCGAACGTGGCAGCGGCTGGTTTCTGTCCATTTATTGCAGCTTCGTCACCTTCTTTATTCGGCTTTGATAACTGGGAAGAGTTAACTAAACCTCGAGATTTAGAAAAAGTGTTTGAATCATTAGAGTACACAAAGTGGCGCTCGTTCAGAGACAGCGATGATTCACGTTTTGTATCGTTAACTATGCCTCGCTTCTTATCACGTTTACCTTATGGTGCAGCTTCTAAACCTGTAGAAGAGTTTAACTATGAAGAGTTTGAAGTTGAACCAAAAGCAGGGCGCTCAGTAAGTACCGAAAATAGTGACTACTGCTGGAGTAATGCAGCTTACGCAATGGCCACTAATATGACCAAGGCGTTTTCACAATACGGTTTTTGTACTGCGATTCGTGGTGCTGAGGGTGGCGGTAAAGTTGAAGGCTTACCAACGCATATTTTCACAAGTGATGATGGTGATCCGGATCTTAAATGCCCAACGGAAATTGGCATAACAGATCGTCGTGAAGCAGAGCTTAGTAAACTTGGTTTCTTACCTTTATGTCACTACAAGAATACTGATTACGCTGTTTTCTTTGGTGGGCAAAGCTGTCAAAAACCACAAGTATATTCAACGCCTGATGCAACAGCTAATGCTGCAATTTCAGCACGCTTACCTTATTTAATGGCCACATCTCGTTTTGCACATTACTTAAAAGTGATGGCGCGTGATAAAATTGGTAGCTTTATGGAAGCAGAAGATGTTGAGTCATGGCTAAACCGTTGGATTTTATCATACGTAAATGCGACAGAGGGTGGTGGTCAAGATATCAGAGCACGCTACCCGTTAGCCGATGCGAAAGTATCAGTTAAAGAAATACCAGGTCAGCCAGGTGCTTATAACGCAGTGGCATGGTTAAGACCTTGGCTACAAATGGAAGAACTTACTTCTTCATTACGCCTTGTAGCTAAAATTCCAGAGATTGGTTAATTAGCCAATCTTTAGCGTTAAGGATAATGCAGTAAAATGAATCACGAAGAGTTTTCATTTATAAATCAAAACTACGCTTTTCATCAAAAGTCGCAGTCTAGAATTAGCGATAATGATGCTTTATTAGAGCGTTTTCTATATGAAAAAAACTTAGATAAGGCACTGTTATTGTGGCTTGAAGGCTCTTCTGATTCTCCCATTTCTTGGAGCAAAGAATCGCTTGGTCCTTATTTACAAAGAATAATTGTAGAACTTGACCAACTAATTTCTCAGCAACTAAATAATATAATTCACCACACGCGATTTCAAAAGTTAGAAGCAAGCTGGCGGAGTTTATATTGGTTAACCCTTCAAACAGAGCAATTTGACAAAGAAAATAAAGTAAAAATAAAGGTACTAAACTGTGATTGGGCAACCCTCTCTAAAGATGTCAATAAAGCAATAGATTTCGACCAAAGTTACTTTTTTCAATTACTTTATCAAAGTGAATTTGATAGCGCCGGTGGCGAGCCTTTTGGTGTGGTAATTGGCGACTACGAAATTAGTAATATGCCCTCTAATGGCACTATTTATAACGACATTGATACTATTAAAGAAATCTCGCGCACTGCAGCTGCTGCATTCTCACCATTTATATGTTCAGCGTCTCCAAACCTTTTTGGCGCAGATAACTTTTCTGATCTAGGGTACTACGCAGATTTATTCAATCAATTTGAGCAACCTGAATATGTAAAATGGCAAAGCTTTAGATCAATGGAAGAGGCACGCTTTGTTGGTTTAACGTTACCGCACGTTTTAGTCAGAGCACCTTACACTAACGATGGTAAACGCCATCAAGATTTTTACTTTAAAGAACAAATTAAAAGCCCCGAAACAGATATGTTATGGGGTAACGCTGCATTTCAGTTTGTATCAACAATAATTAGAGCCTATTGCGATAGTGGTTGGTTTGGGCATATTAGAGGTATTGAGCCAGGAAAAGTGTCAAAAGGACTAGTTACAGGGCTTGCAAAAGATAGTTTTGCAAACGATACCTACCAAAAAGAGGCAAAACCGCCACTCGATTTATTGGTGACTAGCAAATTTGAAAAGCAGTTTTCTGAACTTGGATTTATCCCAGCATCATCAGTTACTAACTCAGAGCACATCGTTTTTTATAGCAACGCATCGGTACAAAAAGCAAATAATTACGAATCCAGCGCAGCTAATATTAATGCGCGCCTTTCATCTATGTTGCAATACATTTTATGTGTTTCACGCTTTGCACATTATTTAAAAATATTAGCACGCGATAGAGTGGGCTCTTACATAAATGCTCATGCATGCGAGCGTGATTTACAAGCGTGGATAAATAACTATACAACCGCATCAGACTCTGCATCAGAGCAAATCAGAAGTAAATACCCACTGAGCAATGCGCGCATTAAAGTAAGTGAAAACAAAGCAAATCCGGGTCATTTTTTTTCTGTTTTACAATTACAACCCCATTTTCAATTAGATCAAATGGTCTCGAGCATTAAATTAATAACAGAGCTCAGTCCTCATCACAAAATAAAGGAATAACCATGAAGAAAATACACAGCTTAATCCGCGAGGGAAAATTAACTGAAGCACTTAGCCTATGTGCTGCAGAGCTTCAAGATGAGCCTTTAAATTTTGATATCAGAAGTAGCTACGCTGAGCTACTTTGTATAAATGGTGAGCTTGAAAAAGCTGATAAACAACTCGACTTTATGGTTCAAAAGAATCCTGAGTTTGCTGTCGGTGCTGTAAATCTTAGACATTTGATCCGTGCTCAGCAATCACGAATAGACTTTTACAAAGGTAAAGGGATCCCTAAATTATTTCATGATGCTGATGAGATAGACACATTGTTTTTAAAAATGCATGTGGCATTGTTAGATGGTGAAATAGACGAAGCCGCTGAGCTTTCTGCACAAATGGAAACCTTAAGAGTAAGTTCGTTAAATGATGCAGAGTCTGTGGCACGCGACTTGGACGATACATTAAATCCTTATTTAGAAGTTCTAGGCACAAATGGTGAATTTTACTTGGCAAATTTTGATGAAATTGAGTCGTTAAAGGTAGAGCCTGTAAGTTCAGTATTAGAAAGTATTTGGCTACGTGTTGAAATAACGATTAAAGAAGGCCCTTCAGGTACAGCACACTTACCCCTTGTCTATGCCAATGCTGAATCGGACCTTGAAAAATTAGGTCAGGTCTCTGATTGGGTTGAACTCAAAGATGAATTCATTATTGGTAAAGGCATGAAAATGCTATTTATTAATGATGAGGCGATCACAATTCCTAATTTAAAAGTTAATGCTGTAGAAGCAGCATAATTTATATTTGAGCAAAAATGATAGAACATAAGCAGCAGCTTCAGGCATCAATTTTAGACAGGCTCATTGATGATGAACCTGACTTTCAAGATGCACCATCGCGTACAGAGGGGATCACAATAAGTGAGCTACGTAAAAGTGTGCGAAGAGATATAGAAGCACTGCTTAACGCCCGAATCCAGTGGCATACGTGGCCTACACAATATAGTGAGCTTTCAACGTCGTGTTTATCGTACGGTTTACCCGATTTTTCAAGTATGTCGGTCAGTTCTCACGAAGGTCGAGCACTGCTATGCGAGACAGTTAGAAACACTATTTTAAAATTTGAGCCACGATTTTTAGAAGTTGAAGTATTTACTGATGAAGAAGTACCGGTTAATCGCGTTTTAAACTTGCGTATTAATGCGCTTTTATACGCTGATCCTGAGCCAGAATTTATAAGCTTTGATTCTGAGGTAGAGCCCGTAAATTTAGGTATGAAGATTATTGAGGCATCATTATGAACGATGGATTATTAAAATATTACAATCGTGAATTAGCATTTGTGCGTCATTTAGGTAAAGACTTTGCTGAGAAATACCCAAAAGTAGCTGGGCGTTTAAAGCTTAGTGAAGATCATGTTGAAGACCCTCATGTATCACGGCTTATTGAATCGTTTGCATTTTTAACAGCCAATATTAGACAAAAGCTAGATGACAGTTTTCCTGAATTAACGGATGCTTTATTAGGGCAGATGCTACCAGATTATCAAGCACCTATCCCTTCTATGTCGATTGTAAAATTAGAAGCCGAAAACCTTTCAACCGCGGGTGTTGTCATCCCAAGAGCAAGTGAAGTTGAAACTAACGTTGATTCTATGAAGCAATGTAAGTTTCAAACCTGTTACGAAACCTACCTTTGGCCCATTGAAATCACTAAAGCCCAGTTTGATAACAGCCCTTTTGTAGCGCCTAAGCCGCGTTGGCATGAAAAGGCAAAGTCTATATTTAAGTTAGAGCTAACCGGTGAATACAAGGGCGTTTCGCTTGCAGAAACTGGTTTAGAAAAACTTCGCGTATATATAAACGGGCAGTGGCACCATACTCTTAAAGTGTACGAACTGTTATTCAAACACAGCATTGGTATAGCCATAGATAATGGCGTAGAAGGCATTAAATACTTATCAAAAAACCAATTAAAAGCGGTCGGGTTTGAAACACACGAAGCGGTTGTGCCTTACTCTCAGCGCTCTGCTGCCGGTTATCGTTTATTGGTCGAAAACTTTACTTTTCCTGAGAAGTTTCGTTTTTTTGAACTTGAAGGTATACGCGGCGCATTACCTAAAAACGCCAACAAATGTGATATCTATATATACCTTGATACTGAGTCAAGTGAGCTTGAGAAACAGGTTGATGAGGATATGTTTTTACTCGGGTGCACGCCAATAATTAACTTATTTGAACAAGAACTTGAGCCAATTCGCCCTGAGATAAGTGAATACGAGTATCAACTTGCACCGCGTTATATGGACTCAGAAATTTCTGAAGTGATTGGTATTTCAGAGGTTATAGCGTTTGATCACAAAGGTAATAAACAAGTCGTTGCGCCATTTTATGGTCAAACTCATCCAAATTATCAAGGTCACGAAGACCTATTTTGGCATATAAGAAGAGAAACAGCGTCGTGGGCGGGCGGTTATGTAGAGTCTGGCACCGAGACATTTATGTCATTGGTAGATGCTAAATTTGAAAACAGCGCTATGGAATATGGTGAAGGTAACTCTGTACTCACTGTACGCGCACAGTGTAGCAACCGTAATTTACCTGCAAGTATGCCATTTGGCGATGATGAGCTTGGATTACTGATGCCAGAGCGCGGCGATGTAATTAAAAAAATTCGTTGTTTAGCACCTTTTACACATGCAGTTAGACCCGTATTAGCCGATGCAACGCGCTGGCAGCTTGTTAATCATTTAACACTCGATACGTTTAGCGGTGAAGATGCGTGTAATAAATTAAAAGAAGTACTTCGTCTATATGACTTTAGAGCATCGCCTCAAACCAAAGGGCTAATAGATAATATATATCGCGTTAGTATTGAGCCTGCAACCGCGCGTGTTATTCAAAAAGGCAGGGTAAGTTTTGTAACTGGCAGCGAAATAGAAATTACTTTTGCTAACGATGATTTTTCGGGCAGTGGCATGTTCTTTTTTGCCGCAGTGTTGGATCATTTCTTTGCTCAGTTTGCCGCTATAAATAGTTACACACGTTTGAGCTTGCGTTTAAAAGAGCAAGAGCAAATATATTATCAGTGGCCTGCGCGCGTAGGTGACAGACCACTATTATGATAAAGCAACTGATCGCCCAAGCTTCTCAAGTCGATTTTTATAAAGCGGTTTTCATAATTGAAAACCAGCTTAAAAAGCGTGGCTTTGATTATCGCCACGTTGGCTACGATAGCAACCCAAAACAAGAATTAATAAAATTTACGGCAACACAAAAGTTTGGCTACCCGGGAAATTCAATTACTAAGCTTGAAGAAGCTGGTTTTGAAGATGGCTTGCATAAAGTAAATATACAGGTGTCATTTATGGGGTTAACTGGCTGCTCTGGTGCATTACCGCAATTTTATAGCGAACTGGTTATGCAAAGGCTGCGCTATAAAGACACAACCATGCGCGATTTTTATGACATGTTTAACCATCGCCTGATTTCTTTGTATTACCGAGCTTGGAAAAAATATAAACCTTCACTAAATCATATAAATAACGACAAAAAAAAAGACCCGTATACTCAAATGTTGGGGCTATTAAGTGGTGGGTATAATGAACATCAGTTGCACTTTTCAGGTTTGTACAGCCGAAAAATTCGCAATGCTTTTGACTTACAAAGTGTGCTTGGTTCTTATCTTGGCTGTGAAGTAAAAATAAATCAGATGGTTGGTCAGTGGTATGAGCTAAAGTTGCAAGAACAAACGGCTTTAGCTAGTCAAGTTATGTATGAGGGTCAACATGCGCGGCTCGGGGTTGATTCAGTGATAGGTAAGCAGGTATGGGATGTGTCTTCTAGCATAGAAGTGCATATAAAACCCAATAAGCCTTGCAAAGTCAAACAACTTTTACCAAGGGGTGAGTTGTTTCAATTGGCAAAAAAAATCACAAAAGATTATATAGGAAACTCTATTCAGTTTCGTTTAATAATTGAAGCTGATTTTACATGTTTAGATACAGCCCAGCTTTTAGAGGATAAAGCCCAACTTGGAATTAATTCTTTTTTAGCAGTACAAAATAACAAATCAAAATCTAACCCTACTAAGTTATCGTTTAAGGGATAATTAAAATTAAAAGGAACACTGTATGTCTTCGATGACACTCAATAAATTAGTTGAAAAACTAAGCCCTGATTGCAGAAAAAGCCTAGAGGCGGCGGTTGCAATTTGTAATAGCAGAAGCCACTTTACAGTGGAGCTTGAACACTGGTTACTTGCCATGATTGAGCAACAACTAGATGATGTTAGACTTATTTTTGGCTCTTTTGACATTGATATTGAAAAAGTAAAACAAGACTTAAATCAATCTTTAGAAGCGTTTAAAACCGGTAGTGAGTCATCACCTAGTTTATCTGTACATGTTACTAGCTTATTAAAGCAATCTTGGTTAAGTACCAGTATTGAGTTTACAGATAATCACATTCGCAGTGCCTACGTTATTTATACGCTTGTAAAAGACGATACCTTATCTAGCTTAGTAACCCGTTGCAGTAAGTTATTTAATAAAATAGAGCCAGGGCAGTTGCTTCATGCGTGGCCAGAAATAGTTGCTCAATCGCAAGAGCGTAATCATTCAGTACAAAACACGGCTAGCCAATCGGCTACAAACTCTAAAACCCCGAGCCTTGACCAATTTACTGTTGATTTAACTGCTCAAGCAAAAGCCGGAAAAATAGATCCTATTTTAGGACGCGACTTCGAAATTCGCCAGATGGTTGATATTTTGACCAGACGCCGTCAAAACAACCCTATTTTAACCGGTGAAGCGGGTGTAGGTAAAACAGCCGTAGTTGAAGGCTTAGCTTTAAGAATTGCACAAAAAGATGTACCGGCCGTGCTGCAGAATGTAAAAATTCACAGCTTAGATTTAGCACTATTACAAGCTGGCGCAGGTATGAAAGGCGAGTTTGAAAATCGTCTTAAATCATTAATTAACGAAGTAAAAAATTCAGTTAACCCGGTTATTTTATTTATTGATGAAGCTCATACAATGATTGGTAGCGGTGGAGCCGCAGGCCAAAACGATGCTGCTAACTTATTAAAACCAGCACTTGCTCGCGGCGAACTTAGAACCATTGCTGCTACAACGTGGGCTGAATATAAAAAGTTTTTTGAAAAAGATGCTGCTCTAACACGCCGCTTCCAAGTGGTAAAAGTAGAAGAGCCAACGCCAGAAAAAGCAGTGGCTATGTTACGTGGTTTAGTGCCCGTAATGGAAAAACACCACAAAGTATTTATTTCTGAACAAGCACTCGAAAGTGCAGTGCACTTATCGCATCGCTATATTACGGCAAGGCAACTACCCGATAAAGCGGTGGCATTATTAGATACTGCCTGCGCGCGGGTGGCAATGAGCCAAGCCTCTACACCAAACACTATAGAGCAACTTGTAAATCGATTAAGCGAAATAGAAACACAAGTGCAGATGCTACACCGTGAACAGAAAACAGGTTTAGATCATTCAGTGCAGCTAGACACACTTAAAACTGAACTTGTAACTATTGAAGAGCAGTTAGCGCCATTAACAGAGCAATTTAAAGTAGAAAAAGAAATTGTTGCTGAGCTTAATAAGGCGCTCGAGTCTATTAACTCAGATCAAGAAAATTCATCAGATGAAATTTTAGCCAATCTTAAGCAGAGTAAAGAAAAGTTAACTGCTTTTGAACATAATATGGTTCATTGGCAAGTGGATGAAGAGCTTATTGCACAGGTTATATCAGATTGGACTGGCATACCTGTAGGTAAAATGCACGAAGATGAAATACATGGCATTTTAAACCTTGCACAGCAAATGAAAAAACGTGTTGTAGGGCAAGACCATGGGTTAGATTTAATCGCTAAGGTAGTGCAAACATCTCGCGCCCAACTAGCAGATGAAAGCCGACCTAACGGTATTTTTATGTTGGCAGGTCCAAGTGGTGTAGGTAAAACCGAGACTGCACTTTCGCTTGCACAAGAAGTGTATGGCAGTGAAGAAAATGTCACCATTATTAATATGTCTGAGTTCAAAGAAGAGCATAAAGTATCACTACTGCTTGGTTCACCTCCTGGGTATGTAGGTTATGGCGAAGGTGGCATATTAACCGAAGCCGTAAGAAGAAAACCATACAGCGTAGTGCTGCTTGATGAAATGGAAAAAGCACATCCTGGTGTGCAAGATATTTTTTATCAAGTATTTGATAAAGGTACAATAAAAGACGGTGAAGGTCGAGATATCGACTTCAAAAATACAATTATAATTATGACCTCAAATGTGGGTACTGATACCACCATGAGCTTATTTGAAGACGAAGAAAGTAAGCCAAGTATTAAAGGCTTATTAAAAGCATTACAAGATGATTTACTCGCTTCATTTAAGCCTGCTTTTTTAGGTCGTATTAATGTAATTCCGTACATCCCACTAAGTGACGATATCCTTTCAGAAATTGCCTCATTACAAATAGCAAAAATTGTTCAACGCGTTAACAAGCATTACGATGCTGAGCTTAAATATGAAAATGACGTAATAGAATATATAATTGATAATTGCCAAAATGCAGGGTCCGGTGCTAGGAACATACACACTATTTTGCAAAATAAATTATTACCATTATTATCTGAAGTTTTACTTTCTAGTATGATTGATGATAAAAAAATAAATAGTATAAAGTTGGCTGTAAAAGATAATGAATTTAATATTGAGTTAAATTAAAGTTTATTTAAATTAACTTTGTATTAAGGTTGTTTCTTTGATTTTAGGGTATTATAATTTTGTTGCCTTAATTCACTACATGGAATTTTTGAGACATTGTCTTCATCTAAGGAAAGGAATCTGAAGGCCTTTTCATTGCTGTATTAAAGATAATGATTTCAAAGGAATTTTTGGGAAACCAAAGTAAATAATCCAGTCTAAATGGATAACATTGTTTAATTAAAAGGAGCATTATCAAATGCAAGCAAATACATATTTAAAATACGGTCCAATCAAAGGCGAAACTACGGCTGAGTCTTTCAAAGATTTAATCACAGTATTATCTTTAGATTGGAATGTAAGCCGTGAAATTAGTGCAGCAACTGGTACAGCAATGGACCGTGAGTCTAGCTCTACTCGTCTTGGCGATGTAACTATCACTAAACTTCAAGATAAAGCATCTCCGGATCTTTTCAAAGAAGCAACTATTGGTAAAGGCCTTCCAGCTATTTTCCATATCACTAAGCAAGGTGATAAAGTTGAAGAAATCATGAAAATCGAACTTACAGATGCAATGATTTCTAGCTACTCTGTATCAGTTCAAAACGATCGTCCTATTGAAACAATCACTATCAGCTACACAGAAATGATGATGACTGTTACTCCAACAGACGACAAAAATAACATTACTGCTCCACTTGTATACGGTTACAGCGGTGTTAAAGGTCAACAAATGTAATTTTTGTTACCTTATAATGGCTCTGAGCTTTTGCTCAGAGCTTTTTTTGATCTTTAGGATGGGAAAGGCAAGGAATGCAACAAGCAACACAAGATAATAACGTAATTCAAATTAGCACCCCTGCTGGTAAAGATGCCCTCTATTTAACCCGATTTGTTGCCCAAGAGGCAATGTCAGATTTATTTGTTATGTCTGCCAATATGTACACGATTGGTAAACAAATAGCGCACGAAGATTTAGTAGGTAAGCCTGTATCTATTAAAGTAAAAAATGCTCAAGGCGGTGGTGAACGTTACTATCACGGAATAGTAAGTCATTTAGTATCAAATGGTAGCCGCACAGCTGATGTAGAAGAACAAAAAAACTATATAGATTATCAGGCAACTATCGTTCCGTTCGCAGCATCAATGCGCAATCGTAAAAACAGCCGAATATTCCAAAAGAAAACTATTAAAGAAATATTTGCTGACCTATTTGGTCAACATAATGTTGCCTTTAGTGATAAAACCAGCAAGACATACCCTAAATACGAGTACTGTGTTCAGTACCAAGAGTCAGACTTTGACTTTATTCAACGACTTTTTCAGCAAGAAGGTATTTTTTACTTTTTTGAGCACACCAATAGCAACCACACACTGGTACTTGCAGATGATATAACTGCATACGAGGTATGTGACGAAGCTAAAGTTGTTTATTCAACTGGCCATTTAAGCGAATCACACGTATCGCGTTGGCAGGGCGGTTTAAGCATTGCACCTGGCAGCTTTAAACGCGTTGGTTACGACTTTAAGCAGCCATCACGCTACCCAGACGGAGAGCAAGCAAACCCACAGCTCCCGACGCAATCAGTATCAGAAATTTTTGAATATACTGGCGAGCAAGAGTGCCACCCGCGTGCAGCTAACTTAGCATCTGTTCAGCTTGAGTCATTACAGCGAGACATGAAGCTTTCTAGTGGTCGCAGTGACTGTCGCTCATTCACTGTGGGTAAACTTTTTAGCTTTAAAAAGCACGAAGACCCACGTCTTGAAGGTAAAACATTTGTCATTACCTCTATGATGACGTCAATAACAATACCTAATCAATCGGGTGCATTGCAATCAAGTGCTGAAGAAGTGTACTCGAACCATTTTGAATGTGTACCCAAAGATATACCCTACAGAGCGCAAATAAATAAGAAAAAACCAGTTATAAACGGTGTGCAAACGGCAATCGTAACTGGCGACAGCGCCGATGAAATAATGATTGACCAATATGGTCGCGTAAAAGTGCAATTTGACTGGGACCGAGAAGGTAAAAAAGATTCAAAAAGTTCATGTTGGATCCGTGTTGCGCAAAACTGGGCAGGTAAAAAGTGGGGAGCGTTTTTCTTCCCTCGGGTAGGCCAAGAAGTACTTGTAGACTTTATAAATGGTGACCCAGACCAACCAATTATTAGCGGAGCAGTGTACAACGCAGATTTAATGCCTCCGTATGCACTGCCTGGCGAAAAAACACAAAGTGGTATTAAAACACGCTCTACTAAAGAAGGCGGAGCCGATAACTTTAATGAGCTAAGGTTTGAGGATAAAAAAGGCAGCGAGCTGGTTTATATTCAAGCAGAAAAAGATAAGCAGCTTTACGTAAAAAATGACCAAAACGACAAAACAGATCACGACCATAATATTGAAATTGGCAACGATCGAAAAGTTGATATTGGCAATAATGAAACACTAAAAGTGGCTAAAAATCGCAGTGACGATATAGGTGAAAACGACACGTTAAAAGTGGGTAAAACACTTAATATTGAAGCCGGTGACGAAATAGTAATTAAAACAGGCTCTGCACAAATTAAAATGAGCAGCAGCGGTAATATAACTATAGAAGGCACTAATATAGACATTAAAGGCAGTAACGTTAAAGTTGATGGTAGCGCCATTACTTTATCTGCCGGCATGATTAAATTAAATTAGTGCAGTTATGGAAATAATAAATAGCTTTTATACAGGGCATAGAAATGGCATTAATAATAATGGTTACGTTGTATATTGCCGTTACGGTTTGCCGTATTTAATTTGTTTGCCAATAAATAGGCCAGATGATCCATTGCTAAATCCTGCATTAACGCATTTAAAAGCTATGGATGGTTATTATGCTAATCAGTTTTTAAGTAATTTACATAATGCTTTAAATAGTGAAGATACCATAGCTGCTTTATATCAGTACGCATTACAAAGCCCGGTATCAATTTCGGATTATAGTAAGGCAGAATTAGTTGATACCTTATCGGGTTTAGTTTCTCAAAGTAAATTATTAATTATTCCTTTATTTGATTAGTTTTATTGTCAAAAAGTAAATAAGACAAGGAGTCTTTATGGGTAAGCCCGCAGCTACAATTGGTCATATGCATGTATGCCCTAAAACCACAGGTACAGTCCCGCATGTTGGCGGCCCTGTTGTGGTAGGCTCAACTAATGTATTAATAGGTAGCATGCCCGCAGCACGTAAAGGCGATATGTTAGTGTGTATTGGCCCACCCGACAGCATAAAGTCAGGCTCTGGTAGCGTAAAAATTAACGGTAAACCCGCAGCTCGAATGGGTGATGATAGCTCCCACGGCGGAAAAATTGTTGTTGGTAACCCTACTGTATTAATAGGTGGCTAACCTTGCTGTCTACTTACATAAGTAATCATCAAGCACAATTGCTCTGTATTAGTAAGGCGCAGTGCTGCCCGTTTACTTCTGTAGGTTATGTAAAAACACTTAAAAAAAAGCTGTTAGAAACAACGTGGCTAACCGCTAAAAAAAATAATACTCCTCAACACTTTACACAACCCGATTTAACTTTAATTAATACGTTAGTAACGAGTGAGCAAAGCCTTGATGTGACTGCGCAGGCATGTATAGAGGTTATGGCTAATTTACCGCAAACAATTAACCTGGCTTTTATAAACTCGTTGCTCAACAGCTCATCCCTGCATGACTTAGCAAAGGCTGTTATTTATAAAGTTTTATTACAGCAACACAGCTTTAATTTAATTGCATTAATTGACTTAAATACTATTTATTTTGCATTGGCTGATAGCACCGAACAAGAGGCAACATCAGCCGAAACAGTGGCGCTTATCAGTGCATTCAACTCTAATGCAAACATACAAGTGCTAAAACATTTGTTTGATGAGCTATGTAAAAGTAAGCTTGTTAATTCACCGTTAATGTCGCTTTTTTTATTATCACTAAGTTGGGAACAAGTAAACGCATTAAGTAATTACGCAAGCAATGTTTTAACAGTAGATGACACGTTACATGTGCTATTACAAAGTGGCTATGTAAAGCTAGTGCCCTTAGCGTGTATGTCGTTAAACCAAGTAGAAAACCCAACAGCTATTATTGCCTTAATAAGGCGAATGCTCGGTGATAAGCTCGATTTACTCGTAAGCTATGACATTCAAGTAAGTGCATTTAATGCTGAACAGCAAGCACTAGTGGCTTTTAAACAGCAGTTACAGCAAAACTGGCCTAAATACGAGGAGGAGCTTTGCTTACAAAGGTTTGTAGCTGGAAAATCTCTTAATAAAAGGTTAAACGCAATAGAAATGTCGGCAATGGACTGTTATAGCCAAGCAATATTTAATTTGTATACTTACTACAAATCGATGGCTAAAAATGTAAAAGCAGAGGCGCAAGCATGAAGGCGTTTAATGTAAACGTAAGCTGTTTTTCTACGCCTTTGTCGCAAGACATAGATACACTGCTATATGCAGATAACCCAAACCCACCTAGCGGTATTACTTGGCAATCATGGAATGCCTGTATTTATGATTGCATAGTAAAAGCGAAAGAACTTTTTGCAAAAGTAGAAGACTCAAACTTGCCACTTGTATGGTTATTGCCAGCACTTGCGTACCAAGATGAGTTAAAGCAGCTTTTAGCAAAAAGTTTTAAACAGTTGTTCCCTGAGCATGTAGAGCACTTATTATTTTATGGCGCTGTTGGTGCTAATACGTTAGTGCAGTTGGCGGTGCAAAAAAAATGGCATAAGGCAAACGTGATAGCCATTGATGCTACCTATAAAGCCGATAAAAACAATGAGTGGGTATACTTAGGAGTAGGTGGTGCACTCGCGACTATTGAAACGGCTCAAATTGGCTGGATGCAAACTAGTCATGAATTTGCTCCTTCAATAGATTTTATAAAGCACGACCAACTAGGCGGTATATTTTCCAAAATCGCACAGGATAATAAAGACCATATAGATCTTATATTTGCACCTGGCAACGGCATACATCAGCAAAGTGATGTATGGCTGACTAATTTACAATTGCTCAGTAATTTAATTAATGAGCATACACATTATGAATTACCTAATTACAAATTAGGTAAAATTGGTGCGCTTGAAGGACTCGTCAATTTATATCAATTGACCTCAAGCCCGGCTATTGTAAATCACTTTAAACACGCTTTAGTGATTTCTCAAGAACAATCAAAATATCAGGCCGCAGCATCATACTTATGGATAAGTGAGGAAGTACACAACTAATGCAAAGTAATACGGTTGTTTTACAAGGAACGAGTTACCCCATTTGCCTAGTTGCTGGCAAAGGCCAAACGCCGTCAGGTTATGCGCCAAGTGTGGCAAACACCCCTGAAACGGCTAAACAACAAATAGCTCAAATTGGTGGTGCGTTAACAGGTGACGCTGCCAAACGCCTCGACGTAATTAATTTATTAAATAGTGCTGGCGTTAACTGCCCACGCAGCGCATCAGCTCGCGAAACCGCAAGCGTACTTACCCAAGCCTTAGTAAGTGGCGCAGTAACGTGTTTCCACCAAAAAGCAAAGTCGGCCATTCAAGTAAGCGATAATACTAATAGTGGCTCAGCGGGCAAAAAGTCGAGCAATAAATCAAGCTCAACCGCATCAGGTAAAAGCGCATCGCAAGCACCCGCTAAAAATACGGGTGGTGCAAGTAATAACACCGCAAGTGAAGAGCCCATTACAAATCAAGAGTGCCGCTCAGATCCGGTTTCAATGCTCTCTGGCGAAGAAATTCTCCCGCTTATCGATTTTACCCTAGCAGGCAGTCGCCAATTAGTGTGGCGACGTTTGTATCGCTCATCTCATGCTGATGTATGCACAACAATGGGTAATGGTTGGCGCCACGG
>BJUT01000006.1 GCA_007988745.1 Pseudoalteromonas atlantica | reverse complement strand
AGATGGGTAAGCAAAAAATGAGTGGTGTAATGCAATTTTATAATTATATTGAGCGAACATTTTTTTATACGCTTACGCGTAAAATAGTGGGCAACTTAAGCTTTGTTTTTTTGTTTCAGGCCATTACCTTATTTTGGTTATATCAAAGCTTAAGCGAGCAGCACAGCACTAGCGCATTTTGGTTGTTAACCTTGGTTATTGTAGCGGGCTTTGCCTTTACTATTTTTTATATGCGCTATTTAATAGTGCGCCCTGTAAAAGCTATGTGCGACACTTTAGTAAACATAAACCAGCAAGAGGCTAATTTAGCCGCCAACTTACCGCAATTTTCTTTTGACGAATTTAAAGAACTAAGTACGCAATATAACTTATTTACTAACCACTTAAGTGATTTACTAAGTACAACTCACGCCAGCGCTAAAGCCAGCGAGCAAAGTAATGTTGATGTAAATACCGCTATGCAAAATACACAGCAGTTAAGTGAGCAGCAAACTCAGCTAAGCCACAATATTATTAATGCGAGTAACCAAATAGTGCAAAGCTTAGAGGGCATAGTGAGCAATACCGACAGCGTGCATAGCGTTAACAGCGAGCACTTAGACTTTGTTAAGCTTTCGTCGCAAGAGCTTGCAAGCTTAGTTGATAAAGTGTCGCTTATTGGTACTTTGCTGCAAAGATTTTCTAAAACGGTGTCTGGCCTTAAAGAAAACAGCGAAAACATTCGCAGCATTTTAAAAATGGTTGAGGAGTTTTCGGATCAAACTAATTTACTGGCACTAAACGCTGCCATTGAAGCGGCACGCGCTGGTGAAGCTGGCAGAGGATTTGCTGTTGTTGCTGATGAAGTACGTACATTATCGGTAAAAGTAAGTGGAGCAACCCGACAAATAAGCGACTTTATTAACCAAATGAATGAGCTGGTTAACGAAACCAACCAAGAAAGTGAGCAGTTAATTAGCCACTCAAGTACCGCACAAAGCGCCATTAGTAATACCTCTGAAGGGTTTAAAACAATGCTAAGCGAGTTTGAACAAAACCAACAGCAGCTACAGCAAATAGCGGATGCGGTGCATACGCTAGAGCAAGCACAGCAGCACACTCACCAATCGGTAGAGCAAATTGTTACCTTAGGCGAGCAAGCTAAAAGCGCTATTGATCATGCACTAAGTAATAGCCAGCAATCACATGCACTTAGCCAACAAACACAACAGCAATTAAAGCGTTTTGTGCAATAAGCAATTACAAAACAAAAGCCGAGCGGTATATTGCCTTAATATTTTAACTGGCAACATTCAACAGCGCTTTATAAATATGGTAAATTACGCAGCTAATTATTTAAGTGTGTAATGTGTGTGAATAACTCAACCCCCAACTATCAACAGCTAGCCAAAAATATTAAAGCCTGGGGCCAAGAACTCGGCTTTAGTGAGGTGGGTATTACCGATATAGACCTATCTAAACACGAAGCACAATTACAGCGCTGGTTAGATGCGGGCTACCATGGCTCTATGGATTATATGGCAGCCCATGGCATGAAACGCGCACGCCCTGCTGAACTAGTCCCTGGCACCCAGCGGGTTATTTCGGTAAAAATGAACTACCTGCCCCCTGATGCTAGTTTTGCCAAAACACTAAAAAACACCGAAAAAGCCTACATTAGCCGCTACGCATTAGGGCGTGACTATCACAAATTAATGCGCAACCGACTAAAAAAGCTGGGCCAAAAAATAGAGCAAGAAATTGGCGATTACGGTTTTAGGCCATTTGTAGACTCTGCGCCTGTGCTTGAGCGCCAGCTTGCTGAAAAAGCGGGATTAGGCTGGCGAGGTAAACACTCTTTATTAATAAACCAAGAAGCTGGGTCGTGGTTTTTTTTAGGTGAGCTTTTTGTTGATTTACCCCTGCCAATAGATAATGAAAACACGTTTGAAGGCTGCGGGAAATGCGTTGCTTGCATTACGCTTTGCCCAACAGGCGCAATTGTAGAGCCGTATGTGGTAGATGCACGCAAATGTATTTCGTACTTAACCATTGAGCACCAAGGGCCTATACCTGAGCAATACCGTGCATTATTGGGGAACCGAGTTTATGGCTGCGACGATTGCCAATTGGTTTGCCCATGGAACCGTTATGGTCAAATTACCGATGAGCAAGACTTCCATCCCCGTACGCAATTAAAAAACAAAGACTTACTTGAGCTATTTGCCTGGGATGAACCTACATTTTTAAAAAATACCGAAGGCAGCCCTATTCGCCGTATTGGACACGAACGTTGGTTGCGTAATTTAGCGGTGGGTTTAGGCAATGCCGATTTTAGCCCTAGCATTATTAACGCTTTAGAAAGCAAACATGAGTCTAGCTCGCAGCTAGTAAAAGAGCATATAGAGTGGGCGCTTGAGCAACAAAATAATAAACAACGAGAACAACTTCGTAAAACACAGCGCCTAATTAGAATTGTCGAAAAAGGCTTACCTCGTGATGCGTAAATCACTCAGGTGAGCCTTATTGTGTGAGAGATTTATTTTTTAAGTAACAAAGATAAATCTTGTTCAATTTCAGCAAAGGCGGCTTTAACTTGTTTAACCGACTCTTCTCTGGCAATTGAATTTTGAATAGTTTCGTCCACTTTTTTATAAATAAACACCTCTTGGTCTTCATCTAACCCCATTGTGGGTATGCGCACTTCTAAGTCTTCTTGTAATTGCTTGAATACTTTTTCGTTACTTTCGCGGTTTTCGTTTAGTAACCCAATTAAGCCATGAAACTTACTATGCACTGTGCTGGCTACATCATTTAGCTTTTGCTGCTGCGACTCAAGCATTTGCTTGGTCATAATTGCACGTAACTGCTGCTCAGTCACACTGACAATAAAGCAAACGTGGTCACGAATACGCCCGTGTTTATCTGGGTCGTGATCTGGCATATTCAGAATTAACAAGCTAATCATCTCGTAGTTAACTAATATTCGGTGAGAAAACTCATGTAAGCGACCTTTGTTTTTAAGCATATCAAACAGCTCAATTACAATAGGTGAACACACTCCATTAAGGGCAAAGTGCTCTATTGTATCGCCATGTCTAAATTCAACATTACTTTGTAGGTCAAACGTTTGTAAGCAGTCTATTAAGGCTTTACCTAAATCTTGCGGATTATTAATAAAACCAATGTTTTCAATGTAGTTAACTATTTGCCCCATTTCGCTACTGTTTGCCATAGCGTTAAATGCCGTAGATGTTGCATCTTCTACTTGTTTTTCAAGGCTTTGTTTTTCTATTAATACTTGGTTTAAGTTTTTAAGTTTTGATTTAAGCTCATCATGCCCAAACGGTTTTACAATGTAATCCTCAGCACCAACTGAGTAACCTTCCATACGCTCTTCCACCGTTCCTCTAGCGGAAACAAACATAACAATTATATGCGCGGTATTCGGATTCGCCTTTAATGCTTTACACACTTCGTAGCCATTCATTTGCGGCATACTTACATCAAGTAAAATAACTTGGGGCATGTAGCCTTCAACCATGGCTAAACATTCAGGGCCGCTTGTGGCAACTTGTAATTCGAAATCAAGATCTTCTAAAATTTCTTCAATAATTTCAAGGTTGAAAGGTTCATCATCTACAGCAAGAATTTTAGTTAAGGCCATATTTTCATCATCCAATTAAATATCATTTAAACATTACTTACACATATAATTAGCTATCTTGCACTGCTAGCTTATCATCGGCTAAATGCTCATCTAAATCTATTTCTAGGGGTACCTGAATCCTAATTGTTGCACCACCATCGCTATTATTACTTGCCGTAATTTCGCCTTGATGAAGTGCTACAAACTCTCTACAAAGCGCAAGCCCTAAACCAGTACCTCCAGCGCCACTGTTCGTTTTGCTGCTTTGTACAAATTTAGTAAACACGTGCTCTAATTCATCCTCAGGTATACCTATTCCATTGTCTATTACATCAATAATGGCGCTGTTTTGATCAGCCATTAAGTTCACTTCAATACGACTTTTAGGTTCGCTAAATTTAAGTGCGTTACCTAACACATTGCGCAATAGCTGATTAATTTGCTCTTCATCACACTGCACAACCACTGGCCCGGGTTTTGAAAAAACAATTTCAATTTCTTTTTCCATAGCCGTACCAGAGACATCATCAATACTGGTTTTTATAATGCTTTCTATATTGTATGGACGTGGGTTAAATGGAAATTTCCCTACATCCAATTTAGATAAATCAAGTAAGTTGTTTAATAACGACAGTAAACGCTCGCCGCTGCTTTCAATACGGGATAAATATTTTAAGAGTTTATCTTTAGCAAAATCGCCCGCTTCTAACTTACTCAAACCAAATCGAGAAAAGCTTAATATAGAGTGCATAGGTGTGCGTAACTCGTGCGACATGTTAGCCAAAAATTCCGATTTACTTAAATTGGCAGCTTCGGCCACATTTTTAGCGTGCTCTAGCTGCGAAGTACGAGCTCGCACTTGCTCCTCAAGTAGGTCTTTGGCTTCAAGGAGTAATTCTTCTTTTTGTTTTAAGTGAGTTACATTTTTAAATATAACCGCCAACGCAATTTCGCCATGGTGGTCTATTTCGTTAAACGAGCCAACCAGCGGAATATACCCGCCGTCTGTTTTTTGCAAACGTAGGTCGCTACTAAATTGGCGGTTACGATTGAGTGTGCTGATTTTATTTTTTATTTCAGCACTTGATTCCTCATCTAAAAATTCAAATACAGAAAAGCCCGCGAGTTTGTCAAAGGGTAGCTTAAACAGCCTTAAGCAGGCATCGTTTGCTTCTATTACTTTGCCGCTGCGCTCAAATAACATAATGGCGTCAGGCGTATTTTTATAAATAACTTGTAGTAGGCTGTCTTTTTCGATTAATGCATCAACGGTATCTTGTAAACGCTCAACTAGCTCAGCGTTACGGCGTTTTAAAAGCTCTGTTTGCCACAATTTATGTACCGATTGCAGCAGTACGCTATCGGTTAGAGGCTTTATTAAAACATCTTCAACCCCTTTACGAATTGCCTCAATCATTGAAACTTGCTCAGGGCGTGCGGTAAACAATAAGCATCGACAATCTGGCTGAGACATTTTAATAGCAGAAAATATATTTAACCCGGTGCCATCTTCAAAGCTAAAATCGCTAATTAAAATATCTATACTGTTTTCATTCGCCACTGTCACCGCTTCGGTAGCACTGGTTGCGGTTAGCGTTTTGATATGCGCCCCGACTAAATTACTTTTCATTTTTTCAAGGCGCTCAGGCATATGATCAACAAGTAAAATAGTGGGGAGTTTTAGAACGTGACTAGAGCCAAGCTCTAAGAGGTTTTCGAGTAATGAGGTAATTTCTTTATTTGAAAAAAACGGATAAATAACCGTTGCATCAGGGACTAGCTTATTAAGCTCACTAAAGGCGCTAAGTTGCTCACCGCTTTCGGCTTTAGGGGCAAGTAATACACATCGGTCTTGTGAGATTTTTTGAGCTAACGACTTTATTACTTCACACGGCACTCCGTAAGCACCAATTACCAAGTCATACTGGCTGGTGTTAGAGTATAAATCAATCATAGAGTAATGAACGAGCTCAGCCTCACAACCTATTAATTCTAGTAAAACTTTCACTCTCATTGCGATAACACTGCTGCTATCTACAATTAAAATTTTTCGACTCATTAAGCCACACTATCGTAAACACTTTATATGTTAATAGCGTAGCCTATAATTTCTTAGTTGGTATAGGTTGTTAGACTTAATTTTGATTTTTTTACCGATAAGCTCCACAACTATTTTGGTAGATGCTTACCGAATATTGTTAAACTGTAGCGTGTGTTATCCATTACCGCGATATGAGGCAACTCACCCCATACGCTAAAACCAAAGTGCTTGAATAACTTAATACTTGGTAAGTTGTGGCTAAATATAAAACCAAGCAATACATCAATTTCGAGCTGTTTAGCCTCTATTTGGGCAAACTCCATCAGCTTTTTGCCAAGTCCTTTACCTTGCGCCGCTTTGGTAATATAAATGCTCATTTCGACGGTGCCATCGTATGCGGGGCGCCCATAAAACGATTTATAACTTAGCCAAGCAAGTACTTGGTCATTTTCGCAATAAACATAAATAGGCCGTTTACCGGTGTGGCTATTAAACCACTCACGTTTGCTCTGTACCGATACTTCTTCGGTATCGGCAGTCACCATACGCGAGGCGATCGTTTCGTTGTATATTGCGACAATGGCAGGTAAATCTTCTATAGTGGCTAAACGTGTAGTCATAACAGCTTAATATTGTTGATCACTTTTGTGCATATTAGCGTAAGATAGACTAGTCAAACAATTATAAATTTAGGCGTTGAGTATGTTAAAAAAAACGATGCTAGGGCTCAGTATTTTTATTACGAGCTTAGCTGCCCAAGCAAACGACACGTTACCCAGCAAACAACAGCAGCAACAATGTGAAGACTTTACAAATGTAGAGATACGTAAGCTGCGCTCAAAAGAATCCTTAAACTTATGCCAATTTAAAAACCGCCCTTTGCTCATTGTAAATACAGCAAGCAATTGTGGTTTTACATCTCAATTTGAAGGCCTTGAAAAAGTACACCAACAATACAAAGACAAAGGTTTAGTGGTATTAGGTTTTCCATCTGATGATTTTTTTCAAGAAGAAAACGATGAAAAAGACATAGCAAAAGTGTGTTTTATTAATTACGGCGTTACTTTTACTATGTTTACTACCAGCGAAGTTCGCGGCAGTGATGCAAATCCAATATTTAAACACTTAAACGCGCAAACCAGCTCACCTAACTGGAACTTTTATAAATATTTAGTTTCAGCTGATCGCAAAACAATTAAACGCTTTAACAGTAAAGTAGCTCCTAATTCAAAAGAATTAATTGATGCAATTGAAAATACGCTACTCATCAATTAAGTTTATACTGGTACTGCGAGTTAAAACTAACTAGACTGGCTTTAATGGTTAAATACACCAACTTTAAACAGGAGATTTTATGGCAGTGGCAAGTGCAAGGCACATTTTAGTAGACAGCGAAGCAGAGTGCTTAGATTTAAAAGCTAAGATTGAACAAGGCGAAGACTTTGCAGAGCTTGCAAAAACATATTCAAACTGTCCTTCTGGTCAAGACGGCGGAGCACTTGGCGAGTTTGGCCCAGGTATGATGGTACCTGAGTTTGATAAAGTTGTATTTTCAGCGCCAATTAATCAAGTACAAGGCCCTGTACAAACACAGTTTGGCTATCACTTACTAGAAGTGACAAGCCGCTCAGAATAACGTTGACTTATCGCAACACAAAAAGCCGCTTATGCGGCTTTTTTTAGGAGCAATTATGAAACTTATAGGATCTAACCCTTCTCCATTTGCGCGCAGAGTAAGAATGTGGGCAGCACAAAACAATGTTGACTTAGCGCTAGTAAACCTAGATATTTTTTCTGAGCAAGACCGCCCTACCTTAGCCAGTAACAACCCAGGAAGAAAAATACCGGTTTTAATTGATGGCGATTTAACGCTAAGCGATTCAACCATTATTTTACGTTACCTTATCGCCAAGGCTGGTAAAACACCACTAAGCTGGTCGCAAGAGCACCTACTTAATATTATTAACGCCTGTAACGACTCGTTAGTAGAATTAGCACTTAGCAGACGCTCAGGATTTGATACTAACGACGATAAATTATTTTTTAATCTGCAAAACGAACGAATTGCTGAAACATTAAGCTATTTAAATAGTCATTTAAACGATGATGAATTTAAAGGCTGTGAATGCCTTAACATCAGTTTATACTGCCTACTTGATTGGATTTGCTTTCGTGAATTAACAGACTTTAGCCAACACGCAGCTTTAGTCAGTTTTTATAACAACTATGGCACGCGTCAAGCTGCAGTAAGCACCGATCCCAGACTCTAAACAAATAAGGTAAACACATGAGCGATATTGAAATTGAATCACAACTAGTTAGCTTTGTAGAAAAAGTACGTTTAAGCGAGCAAGTGTGGGCGTTAGGTGGCGACGACGGCGGCTTTGTAGTATGCGAATCTAACCAGTTTGCCGAAACGGATGTACTGCTTTTATGGGAAAGCGAAGACGCAGCAAAAGCCCAGTGTAAAGAAGAGTGGCAAGAATTTACGCCTGTAGAAATTAATTTAGATGAATTTTTAGATGAGTGGGTAGAAGATTTAAACGAAGACAGCGCATTAGTTGGTTTAAATTGGAATGACGACCAAGTGTGTGTAGAAATAGAGCCTGTTGGCTTAGCACGCGCACTTAGCGAATAACTGCCACTATAAATTAAATAGTGAATACAACACCTGCTTTTTAAGTGGGTGTTTTTGTTTTGTAGCTAAAAACATAAATACTAAAATCGATACTCGCATGTTTATCTGTTTTAAGTATAAAATATAACATGTCATTAATTTCAAGGGATTACGTTGAAAACCCATCTTGGCCGCCGCCCTTTTTCAGCAATGGAGCTGCATACGCTTTATAACGGCTATATTTATGGCGATTTTAAAGTAGCAAGAGAGCAAGCAAAGCATTGGCATTTTTGGTTGCCTTTAATTGCCTATTACAGTGGCGCATATAGCGATGAAATTGGCTGCTTAACGCTTGACGATCTTGAGCTTAAAAATGGCATTTTATGTTTTAATTTTCATACTAATGGAAAAATAAAAGCGCGCTTGGTTCCGGTGCATCAAGCCTTAGTTGATGCAGGGCTTAACGACTTTATTGCCTTTGTTAAAGCACATAATCACACACGTTTGTTGTTTGATTTACCGGCTAAGTCTGGCCGTTACAGCGAAAAAGTACGCATTTGGTTTACTGGTGAAGGTGAACGTGCGGGTTATTTGCAAAAATGTGCCATTCCTACTGTTGATCAACTCGGTATGAAAACCGCCATAAGTAGCCTACGACTTAATTTTGAGCAACAAGTACGTATTTACGCATTACAGGCTAATTCAAAAGACGCCTTTAATTATTTAATGGGGTTTAACGAATACCCCAATGATAAATTTGACGATACCGCCTTACTAAACAACGTAATACAGCAAATTCGCACCATTAACCCACAGCTGCACTGGCAGCGCTTTAAGCTGCGCCAGAGCCACTGACACTATTTGTTACTATTTTAAATCCAAGCAGCCACTTTATTAAATTACTCTCATAAAAAAAACTGCTAGGATATCTAAATCTCAATTTTTAAGGGCATAGAAATGCCTGTTTGAGTCAGTTTCTAACAACAACAATCTAGGGATCACTATGTTTTTAAAAAGCCTATTAACAGTAAGTGTTGCTTTAGCAATGACTACTGCCAACGCTAACGAGTTCGTTATCGAAAAGCTTGCTAAACCAAGTTCACAAAAGGTGTCGTTAACACTCGACCCAAGCCAAGACACCTTTACAGGGATGACAGAAATAGCCCTAGAAGTGTTAAAACCCACTCATTACATTGAACTTAACGGCGTGGCTTACGCTGTTAAAATGGCGCAGTTACTAGGCGATAAAAACTGCGACTTAAATAACGAAATGCTAAAAACAGAAAAAGTAAAATTTAGCTGTGATGAGCAAATTCAACCGGGTAAGTACACCCTAAAAATAGATTTTTCGGCGCCGTATAATCGCCAAAGTGTGGGCTTATACAAAACAATTGATCAGGGTACACCTTATTTATTTACTCAGTTTGAAATGAATGATGCACGCCGTGCATTTCCGGTATTTGATGAACCAAGTTATAAAATACCGTTTCAGTTGACGATTACAGCGCCAACGTCTCAAAAGGTTTATGCCAATACGCCAGAGCTTAAAACCACAGTTAACGGCGAGATGACAACGCATTACTTTGATAAAACGCCACCTATTCCTTCTTATTTAGTGGCTATGGCCGTGGGCCCTTTTGAAGAGCTTGAAATAAAAGACATGCCAATTCCAGGGCGTGTTATTACCCCGCAGGGTAAAATTCATTTAGCTGATTACGCAAAAGAGAACATGCCAAAAGTACTTGCTGCACTTGAGGCGTATTTTGGTATTCCTTATATTTATAAAAAGCTCGACTCGGTAGCAGTACCCGAGTTTCCTTTTGGCGCAATGGAAAACTCAGGCCTAGTAACCTACCGCGAAGATATATTACTGGTTGATTTAGCAGCTGCTACACGCAGTAAAAAACAGCGTAATGTGTCGATTATTGCTCACGAGCTTGCCCATCAATGGTACGGTAACTTAGTTACCATGAAGTGGTGGAACGACTTATGGTTAAACGAAGCATTTGCCAGCTGGATGGCGGCAAAGATTACTAAGCAGCTTAATCCAGAATTTGAATCTCACCTTGATTTACCACAAAACAACGTAATGGCATTAGATGCTCGCTTAAGCACTAAGCCGATTCGTAAACCGATTAAAACCGAAGCCGATATTATGGATGGTTTAGGGCTTGCCTACAGTAAAGGCAGCGCTGTACTGGCTATGGTTGAAAACTGGATTGGTGAAGACGCATTCCAAAAAGGGATTCAAAGTTACTTAAAAAAATTCTCGTATAAAAACGCCGAAGCAGCCGATTTATGGGAAGCGCTAGGTAAAGCTTCTAATAAAGATGTTGCGAGTGTTTTAAAATCATTTATTGAACAGTCTTCTTTTCCGCTTGTAGATGTAAAACAAGACGGTAAAAAAATTACTATATCGCAAAGTCGCTTTGCTAATGCCGGTGTAGATGCACCCGCACAGCTTTGGAATGTCCCTGTTGGGATAAAATATGGCGCTGGTGATAAAGTAAAAACAGCCAGTATTTTACTTAATAAGCAAAGCCAAACCTTAACACTTGATTTTGAGCCACAGTGGATTTATCCCGATGAAGGGGCGCTAGGTTATTACCGCTGGGTAATGGACGATGCGCAGTTTGATTCACTTATAAAACATGCTCCGCAAGCACTTAATGATCGTGAGCGTTTAGCGCTGCTCTCTGCCACTGATGCACTACTTGATGCGGGTGTAATATCGGCGGCTAAGTTAATGCAAACCTTAGAAGTATTTGTGAGCGATGATCATCCTCGTGTTGCAAATACAGCACTGGGCTATTTGGTATCGCAAAAAAATACCTTTAAAGATGAAAGCAACGAAGCGTTATGGCCTGAGTTTATTCGCAGTGCAGTAATGCCTGCAGCTAAAAAATATTCACTTGAAGCACAAGCTGGCGAAGACGGTGCAGTATCGCAACTACGTGCAGGTGTTGTGTCCTTGCTTGGTTTTGATGGCGAAGATCAACGTGTGATCAGCAAAGCAAAAGAGCAAACACAAGTATACTTAAACGATCCGCAAAAAGTGGATCCGTATTTAGCAGCTACCTACTTAAAACTTGCCGCCTATAATGGGGATAAAGCCTTACTTGATCAATTTATGGCAACCTTTAAAACCACTAAAGATCCACAAGTACGCACAAACATGCTGGCTGCAATGGGCTTTATGGGTAAAGCGCAGTTACAAAAGCAAGTATTAGCGTACACCCTAACCGACGAAGTAACCGCATCTGATATGCGCACCATTTTAGCGGGTCAAAGTTATAGCGAGTCACGCCAAGCACTATTTATTGAGTGGATATACAGCAATTACGACAAGGTAACACAAAGCTTACCGCCGTTTTTTGTGCCTAACTTACCGTACTTTACAACCGCGCGTTGTGATGAACAAAGTTTAGCAACCACGCAAACATTCTTTAAAGATAAAATTGAAGAAACACCTGGCTACGCGCGTACACTAAGCAAGCTTGAAGAAAGTACCCATGACTGTATTGCGCTTAAAAAGCGTGAACTGGCATCAGTTAATGACTTTTTAAAAAGCAAGTAAGCTTAATTAAAAGTAAATATGCATAATTAAAAAAGCCGCTGAGTTATTCACTCAGCGGCTTTTATTTACCCGTTAATAATCTGTGTTAGCTTGGCAATAAAGTCTTTTGCTGCTTGCTCTGAGTTAATTTTAAAGGCCACACCATAGTGAATCGGCTGCGCACTTTTGTGAATACGTGTAGGAAAGCGTGTCATCTCGCTACTATGAAAATAACCTTGTACTCGTGTTACCTCATCAATTGTTGCAAAATCATCGCTAAACACTTCAAAGGCTGGGCGAATAATTATTTTGCCTTTACCCGCTTCGCTGTGGGTATAAATTGCTTCTTTAGAATTTGCTAACATGTACTCAGCAATGTTTTTAATTTTAAAGTTGCTTCTGCACTTTAACTGAATGAGCTGCTCTGTTAACTCATCTGCACTATAAGCCACGTGGTGATCCCTTTAATGTTTAATTGTGCATTACATTAGCCTATACGCGCTGCAAAGTCCGAATTATTTTACATCGCATACAAAGGCAAGTTTGTCGTTTTTATAACTCATTCGCGTTATGTTTGTCTCGCAATATGGGCTTAAGTTAAGCCATTGAGAAACCTCATCGGTGCCGCTTAAGTTACGCATATATACACGGTTTTTAACCGCATAAGCCACTGTATTAGCATCTTTTAAAATAAAGTCTTGTACTTGCTCTGGCAATCTAAGTAAATCTTCTACCTGTTTAGATTGCGGGTTAAAGCTTGCTAAAGTATGCTGATCATTTTTTGTGTAGCTAAATAAAAATGTTGCGCTTTTACTGTTATAAATAAGCGTACGCCCTATGTTACTTGCTACCACCTCGCCTTTTGCCGCTGCAACCGAAGTATATTGCAATGTATGTGGCTCACCTAAAATAAACATCACTAAGTCGCTTTGAGCGCCCCATGCGTGGTAGCCAACAGGTTCAATCCAATCAAAAATACGGCTCGGTGCTTGCTCAGTATCGAGTGGGTATTGCCACAACTTTTGTTTGCTATCTTGCTCTACCACAATAGCCGATAAACTTTGTTTTGAGGGCATAACAGTGGGCGAATATTCGCTCACTGGCGTATTTGTTATGTTGCTTATTTGCTTGGTTGCTAAATCATAATAGGCAATATCGGTTTGACTTTGCTCGCTTGAAATAACTTCATGGGTGAAATAAATACCCTTGTTTGTTAAATTAGGTTGGTTGTTATAGCTATTTTTGTCGCTCACTATACTCACTTGCATACCGTAGGGTGTATTTAAATCAGCAAGTAATATTTGGCTTTTAGGCATGCTAGCCTGCGCTGTAGCAAGGCTTAGCGCCGCTAAAGAGACTAGCCCAAGCCATGGTTTAATAAGTTTCATGCTTTCTCTCGTTTTATTTTTAAGCACCTCATGATAACGTTATTTGCCGATGGCGTCACTTGACCTAAGTCAGTCAACTCTTTATAACTAACTTGGTCCTAAAAAAGAGAAAATACATGTCAGCTAAACATCCTATCATTGCTATTACAGGTTCGTCGGGTGCGGGAACTACCACTACCACCAATGCAATTAAACATATTTTTCGTAGCCTCAACATTGATGCGGCTTTTATCGAAGGAGATAGCTTTCATCGTTACACGCGCCCAGAAATGGATAAAAAAGTACGCGAAGCACAACAAGAAGGTAAACACATAAGTTACTTTGGCCGTGAAGCCAATGACTTTGGCGCATTAGAAACCTTATTTGGTACCTACGGCGAAACAGGCCAAGGCAAATTGCGCCGATACTTACATACCTTTGATGAAGCAGTGCCTTATAATCAATTACCGGGGACCTTTACCCCTTGGCAAGATCTTGAAACAAACACTGATTTAATGTTTTACGAAGGCTTGCACGGTGGCGTGGTTGATCAGGATCATGATGTAGCTAAGCACGTGGATCTACTTATAGGCATGGTGCCTATTATTAACCTTGAATGGATCCAAAAATTGATCCGCGATACGCAAGACCGCGGCCACTCTCGCGAAAAAGTAATGGACTCCATTGTACGCAGTATGGATGACTACATTAATCACATTACACCACAGTTTTCGCGCACCCATATTAACTTTCAACGTGTGCCAACGGTTGATACGTCAAACCCATTTAGCGCAAAAGATATACCTTCGCTAGATGAAAGCTTTGTGGTTATTCGCTTTAGAGGAATTGATGACGTTGATTTTCCGTATTATTTACAGATGATTGAAGGCAGCTTTATGTCACGTATAAATACCCTTGTGGTGCCAGGCGGTAAAATGGGTTTAGCAATGGAGCTGGTGCTTACCCCGCTTATTAAAGACATTATTGTTAAAAAGCGTGCTCTTGAAAACCTAGCCCCTTTAGATATACCCATTTAGCCCCTCTTTTATGATTTACACTTCTGACGTACACTGCTGCTTTTGCTAACAGTGAGGGAAAACGTGTCGCACTCATTAAAAATTATTGTGGGCTCTAAAAACCCAGTAAAAATTAACGCTGCAAAACATATTTTTGCAATGTACTTTCCTAGTTATGAAATTGATTGCCAAGGCGTTGATGCTCCCTCAAATGTTCCCGATCAACCAATTGGCGAGGAACAAACCCGTATAGGCGCACAAAACCGAGTTACTTACTGTAAAAGCATGTACCAAGCAGATTACTACTGTGCAATGGAAGGCGGTGCAGAGCAATTTAGCTATGGAGCTGCAACCTTTGCCTATGTTGTGATTAATAATGGCTCTGAGCAAGCGATAGGACGCAGCAGTAACCTGCCGTTACCGCAAGTGTTATATAACGCGCTGCTAAGCGGAGAAGAGCTTGGCGATGTAATGGATAAAGCATTTAACACCCATAATGTTAAGCAAAAAGGCGGCGCGATAGGGCTTCTCACAAACAACCATGCCACTCGTCAAAGCACCTACACCCAAGCGCTTACCTTAGCTATGGCTCCTTTTTTACACCCTAGCCTTTATCAGGAAAATTAATGAAATACAGTTATGTACTGTTTGATGCAGACGAAACACTATTCAGGTTTGATATTTTAGCGGGAATGACCCGCATGTTTAAAGCGTACAACATTGAGTTTACCCAAACCGATTACATCCATTACCAAAAAACTAATAAGCAGCTGTGGATAGATTATCAAGATGGAAAAATTAGCGCCGATTACTTACAAGTAACCCGCTTTAACGAGTGGGCTGTAAAATTAGGGGTACCCGCTAAGGAGCTAAACGATGCATTTTTAGATGCTATGGCACAAATTTGTGAACCACTCCCCGGCGCAATCGATTTACTAAATGCACTCAAACCGCATGCACGATTGGGTATTATTACTAATGGCTTTGCACGTTTGCAAGCCCTGCGCCTAGCGCATACCGGCCTTGAAAACATGTTTGATTGGCTGGTTATTTCGGAACTGGTAGGCATTGCTAAGCCTAACAAGGCTATTTTTGAGCACACATTTGAGCTTATGGGTAACCCAGACAAAAGCAAAATATTAATGGTGGGCGACACTGCCTCTAGCGATATTTTAGGAGGCAATAATGCCGGTATTGATACCTGTTGGCTACAGCACCCAGGCGAGCAGTTACCAGCAGGCATAAGCCCAACCTACACCATAACTGAACTGGCACAGTTACCAGCAATTTTAGCGCTTTAAGCTGCGCGTTAATTATTAAAAATTAATAGTAATTAGCTACAACTCGCTAATTTAAGGCAAAAAAATGACGCTATTAAGCGTCATTTTTTATAACTGTTTGTGAGCGTGTATTTTTAAAAAATACTAAATTAGGCCGTCGCTAATTCAAGGCCGGGTGCAGGCATCGTAACAGGCGTTTCAAATGTTGCCCACTCCCACGCTGACTCTGTTGCCATAATTTTGCGAAGTAACTTATTATTTAAATCGTGACCCGATTTATAAGCCGTTACTTTACCTAGTAGGTTATGACCTGTCATAAACATGTCGCCCACACAGTCTAATATTTTGTGTTTTACAAATTCATCGCTGTAGCGCAAACCATTTGGGTTTAGTACTTTAAAGTCATCAAGTACTACTGCGCTGTCCATGCTGCCACCAAGTGCTAGGTTATTAGCATGCATGTATTCAATGTCTTTCATAAAGCCAAACGTACGTGCACGGCTAATTTCTTCAGTAAAGCTTTGCGCAGTAATATCTAAACCAATGCGCTGGCGGCTTTCATTAATGGCCGGATGATCAAAGGCAATTTCAAAGTCGATGTGAAAACCATCATATGGTTCTACTTCGGCCCATTTATCGCCTTCTTCAATACGTACTTTTTCTTTTATACGAATAAAGCGTTTCGCAACATTTTGCTCTTCAATGCCGCCTTTTTGTAACAAATAAATGAACGGTAATGCACTACCATCCATAATCGGCACTTCTGAGCTGTCTAATTCAACAATTAAATTATCGATACCCATTGCAGCAACCGCTGCAATTAGGTGCTCAGTCGTTGATAAGCGAACGCCATCTTTGTTAATTAAACAGGTACACAGCTGCGTATCACCAACGGCTTCAGGTGTTGTTTCAAAATCAACAACCGGATCAAGGTCGACACGACGAAATACAATCCCGGTATTTGCGCTCGCAGGTCGGAGAGTTATTGTGACCTTCTCACCTTTATGAAGTCCAATTCCTATGGCTTTGACTACTTGTGCAATCGTACGCTGTTTAATCATAGGTTCGCTCACTTTTAAATCAGTTACAGTTAGACGGCGGAGTTTAACATAAATCCTTTTGCCTTTCAATATTTGTACATATTTCAAACAAAAGCATTAGTAAATGTTAATCAGCCTGCTTACGTAAAAAAGCCGGAATATCAAAATAATCTCCGCCTTCTGATTTATCCGCTTTTTTACTGTTTTGCGCTGATGAACTTGCCGTGTTGCTTGAGCTTGTAGATGGCGCTTGTTCTTTGCTTTCTACTTGCGTGCTTGGCGTCGTTTCTTCAGTGCTTGTGCCTTGGCTTGCAAAGCTTGGTACGTACATGCTGCTAGATTGGTTTGATGAACTTGCTACATCAGAACCTGATGCCTTTTTAAAGCCGTTATCAACAATACCAAACTGCGGACGACGATCGCCGCCTAACCCCGTAGCAACAACGGTTACACGTAACTCGTCGCTCATTTCTGGGTCAATAACCGCACCTACAACCACAGTTGCATTTTCAGACGCTAGCGCTTTAACGTGGTTACCCACAATTTCAAATTCTTCAATCGCAATGTCCATACCCGCGGTAATATTAACCAAAATACCTTTAGCACCGGTTAAATCAACGTCTTCTAGTAATGGGCTTGAGATAGCCGCTTCTGCAGCTTCTTGAGCACGATCTGGGCCTGATGCAGAGGCTGTGCCCATCATGGCAGTACCCATTGCTGACATTACGGTACGTACGTCGGCGAAATCCACGTTAATTAAACCAGAACGTGTAATTAGCTCCGCAATACCTTGAACCGCACCAAAAAGTACGTCGTTTGCTTTAGCGAAGGCATCTAACAGTGTAGTCCCTTTACCTAAAACTTTAAGCAATTTATTGTTCGGAATTGTAATAAGTGAGTCTACAATTTCTGACAATTCGTTAATGCCTTGTTCAGCAGCTGCTGCGCGCTTTTTGCCTTCAAAGTCAAAAGGACGCGTTACTACAGCAACCGTTAAAATACCTAATTCTTTGGCAATTTTAGCAACCACAGGTGCAGCACCAGTACCTGTACCACCACCCATGCCGGCAGCAATAAATACCATATCTGCGCCTTCAAGGCTGGCACGGATTGTTTCTGCATCTTCTTCAGCCGATTCGCGGCCTACTTCTGGGTTTGCACCTGCACCTAACCCTGAGGTTATTTGCGTGCCTAGTTGTACGGTAATATCGGCAGCGGAATTACGTAATGCTTGTGCATCCGTATTAGCGGCTATAAAGCGCACGCCTTCTATTTGTTGTTTTACCATGTGCTCAACAGCGTTACCGCCGCCACCGCCCACGCCAATTACCTTAATTACAGCTTCTTCGCTGTGTTGTTCCATCATATCAAACATGTTTACTCTCCGACTTGAGTACTTTAAAACTCGCCTTGGAACCATTTAGTAATGCGGTTCCACCAATTATTATTATCCTCTGCTTTCGACTTTTGTGCATTCATCGATTGCATAGTGCGCCCGTATTGTAACAAACCTACAGCGGTTGCGTACGAAAGATCGTCTACGTAGTCTGTCAAACCAACTATCCCGATTGGTTTGCCTATTCTCACTGGCATTTGGAAAATGTCTTCAGCCACTTCCATTGCGCCAGTCATTTTAGCAGTCCCGCCTGTAATAACGAGGCCTGCCGCAATTTGGTCTTCTAAACCTGAGCGACGAATTTCTTCCATCGCTAATTCAAATAATTCTCTAAAACGAGGCTCTACCACTTCAGATAAAGTATGGCGCGACATTAATCGTGCTGGTCGCCCGCCTACACTTGGTACTTCTATGGTGTCTTCGTTACTGGCCATTTGGCTACTTGCACATGCATATTGTACTTTGAGTGACTCAGCATGTGATATAGGTGTACGAAATATTTTTGCAATATCACCGGTTACTTGATTACCCGCCACTGGGATAACCGAAGAATGGCGTAATGCCCCGTTAATATAAATAGTGATATCCATTGTACCACCACCAATATCAAGTACCGCTACACCAAGCTCTTTTTCGTCATCGGTTAAAACCGAGTAACACGATGCAAGTGCGGTAAATATAAGCTGATCAACCTCTAAACCACAGCGCTCAACACATTTTTCAATGTTTTTAGCCATGTCGTTTGAGCAGGTAATAATGTGTGCACGTGCTTCCATACGTACGCCGCTCATACCAAGGGGGTTTTTAATGCCCTCTTGCATATCAATGCTGTATTCTTGCGGTAATGCATGCAGCATTTTACGCTCGGCCGAAATGGGCACAGAGCGCGCTATATGAATTACATTTTCAATGTCTTCATCGGTTACTTCTGTATTATTAATAGCAACCACGCCGCTTTCGTTTTGACACTGTATGTGCTTGCCAGAAATCCCTAAGTACACTGAGCTAATACGACAATCAGCCATTAACTCGGCTTCATCTATTGCTCGGCGAATCGACTCAGACACTAAGTTTAAATCGTTAACGCCGCCTTTATCCATACCATGAGATACTTGGCTGCCCACACCAACAATGCTGAGCTTGTTATCTGCGGTGATTTCACCTACCGTGGCCACCACTTTTGAGGTACCAACGTCTAATCCAATCACTAGGTTTCTTTCTGCTGACTTAGTCATGCCTTACTCTTATTTTGTAATTGCTGTTCTTGCACAGGCTTATAGCTAACTGCAAGGCCGGTATCATAGCGTAAATCTATTGCATCTATTTGTGCATCTGCACGCTTTTCCATGCGCGGGTACACATCTATAAACCGCTGTACTCGCTTTGCTTTGTCTTTGCGCCCTAAATTTAAGCGCACACCATTATCTAACCATAACTGCCACGAAAAACGCTCCGAAAGGGCTAAGCTTTTTAACGTTAACGCATTTACCTTTAGCATTTCGTCAAACTGCTTAAAGGCAATCCACGCTTCTTTTTCGCTGCCTTCTGGGCCGTAAAGTTGCGGTAAATCATTGGCGAGTTTATCGCTACTTGCTTCAAAGGCATCGCCACTTTGGTTTAGCAGTAAATCGCTATTCCAATGGGCTACGGCTTCGTGTTCAACTACGTACACTTGTATTGTATCGGGCCATTGCTTGCGTACCGATACGGTTGCAACCCAAGGTAAATCTTTTACCAGTTGCTGTACGCGTTTTACATCTAGCTCAAAAAAACTGCTTAAATCGGCCTTTTTTATTGCTTTTATTATGGCCTTTTCGTCAGTGTATTTGGGCTTTCCTAGCACTGTTAAGTGCTTTATTTGTGCATCTTTGTTCTCTACTAGCCAATCAGATACACCGGTAGTTATTTGCACGAGCCCAATCACTACCACCAGAAAAAAGCTCACACCAAAAATTAGCGACCAATTAAAGTTAAGTTGCTGTTTTAACTGTTGAGCTTTTTCTAAAAGGGGATGCATATTAAAGCGTTTGCCCCAAAATGCGAACAACTAATTGCTCAAATGTTGCCCCGTTTGCTTTTGCCGCCATGGGCACCAGCGATTTTTCGGTCATGCCAGGGACTGTATTTACTTCTAATAAATAAAAATTCCCCTGCTCATCTTGCATGGCATCTACACGGCCCCAGCCGCTTGCACCCACTAAATCAAACGCCTCTAACGAGATAGCCTGTAAGTGCTGCGTATCTTGCGCCGATAAATCTGCAGGGCAATGATACTGTGTTGTATTTGATTGATACTTAGCTTGGTAATCGTAAAAACCATTTGGAGTCGTCATTTCAATCACAGGCTGTACTTCATCGCCTAATACAGTCACGGTAAATTCGCGTCCGGTTATCCACTGCTCTACTAACACTTGGCTATCAAACTTAAAAGCGTGTGTAAGGGCATCTTCAAGCTCTTGAGCGGTACTTGCTTGCGCCATACCTATGCTTGAGCCTTCGTGCGATGGCTTAACCATTACTTTTTTAAACTCATCCATAATAGCTTTTGCATCAAAGCCTTTTTTAGCATCAACAACTGCATAAGGCGCTGTGCTTAGTCCTGCAGATTTAAATAAATGCTTACAACGGACTTTATCCATTGCCAAGGCTGAGCCTAATACAGTGCTGCCCGTGTATGGCAAGTTCATAAATTCAAGTGCGCCTTGCACTGTCCCATCTTCGCCACCACGGCCATGCAAAGCAATAAAAACACGATCTACCTGTAATTCTTTCAGCTCCCACAAAGAGCGATTTTGCGGGTCAAAAGCAATGGCATCAACGCCGGCATTTTGTAGTGCATTAAGCACCGCTTGCCCTGAACGTAGTGACACTTCGCGCTCTGCTGAGTTACCCCCAAGCAGTACTGCTACTTTACCAAATTGCGCGTTTTCTTGCGTCATACTTCACCTTGCTTTAATTTTTCCACCGACATACCTGTTGCCGCTAATGTTTTAACCAATTGTCCTATATTACCAGCGCCTTGCGTTAAAACTAAGTCGTTATTTTGTAAGTTATCGGCCAGCACACCAGCAAGCTCTGCGCTCGTTGCTACATGTAGAGGCTCTTTTCCGCGCTGACGTAAGCTGCGGCACAGGCTTTTACTGTCTGCACCAACAATAGGCTCTTCGCCGGCACTGTACACATCTAGTAATAAAAGTTGATCTACATCTGCTAATACTTTTACAAAGTCTTCGTATAAATCGCGTGTACGGGTAAACCTGTGCGGTTGATAAACCATAACTAAACGCTTTTCTGGCCAGCCTTCGCGTACCGCTGCAATGGTGGCAGCAACTTCTGATGGGTGATGTCCGTAATCATCCACCAACATGACATTGCCGCGCTCGTTTTCAAAGTTGCCATAATGCTGGAAGCGTCGTCCTATGCCTTCAAATTTTTGCAGCGCCTCTAAAATTGCGTGGTTAGCAATGTTTTGATCTTTGGCCACTGCAATTGCCGCCGTGGCATTCAGTGCGTTGTGCTTACCTGGCATATTAAGCGTTGCACTTAAGCTTTCACCACTTTTATGTGTCACTGTAAAAGTACAAGTACTTGCTGATTGGCTAAAATCGCTCATGCGGTAGTCGGCATCTTTTGACTCGCCATACGTGATCACAGGGCGACCAAAACGCGGGATCAGCTCACTTGCTACCTGCGAGTCTATGCACACTACGGCTAAGCCATAAAATGGCAGGTTATGAATAAAGTCCACATAAGTGTCTTTCATTTTCTCAAGACTGCCGCCATAGGTTTCCATGTGATCTTCTTCAATATTGGTGATCACCGATACCATAGGCTGTAAATGCAAAAACGATGCATCGCTTTCATCTGCCTCAGCAATTAAAAAGTCGCTCTTGCCCACTTTTGCATTACTGCCCGCGCTATTTAATAAGCCGCCAATAATAAAAGTAGGATCAAGCCCTGCCTGAGCATAAATGCTGGCAATTAAACTGGTTGTTGTGGTTTTACCATGTGTGCCCGCAATGGCAATGCCATGGCGAAAACGCATTAATTCGGCAAGCATTTCTGCACGGCGAACTACCGGTATACGCGCTGCTTTTGCAGCAATAATCTCAGGGTTTGTTTCGTCAATAGCACTTGAAACAACAACTACGTTGGCATCTTTTACGTTGTTTTCGTGATGGCCTATAAATACTTCTGCACCGGCTTTAATTAAGCGTTCGGTCATTGCGCTGTGCGCTATATCTGAGCCTGTAATGCGGTAGCCTTCAAAAGCCAGTACTTCAGCAATACCGCCCATACCCGCACCACCAATACCAATAAAATGGATGGTTTCTATTCGACGCATAGCAGGTCGAGTTTGTTGTTCTTGTATTGACTTATCTTTCACTTATTTTCTCTTATTTGTTACTTGCTCACAGTGCGAGGCAACGCTTGCTGTGGCATCTAAAATGGCTTGCTGCTTAGCATTGCTGGCCATTTGTTTAATTAATATAGGCTTTGCCAAATACGGGTTTAATAGCTCAACTATTGAATCTTTATTAAACTGCGGCTGAGGCATTAAAAGCGCGCCATTTGCGGTTACTAAATATTTTGCGTTGGCGGTTTGATGATCGTCTACCGCATGTGGAAACGGCACAAATACAGCCATTTTACCCGCGGCGGCAATTTCACTAACAGTCAGTGCACCAGCACGGCAAATAACAATATCGGCCCACGCGTAGGCGGCGTCCATATCATCTATAAATTCAGCAACTTTTAGGTCTTCATCTGCAATGTTGTTTTTCGCATACTCACTTTTCACGCCCTCAATATGGCCTTTACCTGTTTGGTGCCACACTTTGATTGGCGCTGTTTTAGCAAGTAAATTAAACGCCTCTGGCAGTGTTTGGTTAAGCACTTGTGCGCCTAACGAGCCACCCACCACTAAAATATTAATAGGGCTTGAAACATCACGTTTAGCTACATTAGCAACGCTTGCACGTACTGGGTTACCGACTAATTCGGCTTGCCCTGGTGCAAAGGCGCTTGGAAACGCAGCAAGTACTCTGTTAGCAAATTTTGCCAACCACTTGTTGCTCATTCCTGCCACTGCATTTTGCTCATGAATCACCAGTGGAATGCCTAAACTTTTAGCGGCAATGCCGGTTGGCCCGGTTACATAGCCGCCCATAGCAAGCACTACATCTGGTTGCTGAGATTTCAATACCTTACGCGCCTGCAATATTGCATTAAGTACCATGAATGGGGCTTTAATAAGACGCTTTAAGCCATTACCGCGTACGCCCTTTACATTAATAAAATCAATTTCAATGTTATGCTTTGGTACAACATCCGCTTCCATTCTGTCTGGCGTGCCTATCCAGCTTACTTGCCAGCCTTGCTCTTTTAAATAATCGGCTACAGCAATACCTGGGAATATATGCCCGCCTGTACCACCGGCCACAACTACTAATTTTTTACTCATCGCTTACCTCCGCGTGAGGTGGCTTGTTTGGTTGCCATTTTAGTTTCAAAATCAACACGCAATAAAATACCGGTGGCAATCGTCATTATTAATAAACTTGAACCACCATACGAAATAAACGGCAAGGTTAACCCTTTAGTCGGTAATAACCCCGCACTGGCGCCTACATTAACCATGGTTTGAAACGCAAACCAAATGCCAATAGCAAACGCAAAATAGCCTTCGTATTCTTTGCCACATTTTAAAGCTTGTTGGCCTATTAAAAGCGCCCTAAATACAAACACAGCCAACACAGATAAAATACTTGCTACACCTACTAGGCCTAGCTCTTCACCAATAACGGCAAAAATAAAATCGTTATGCGCCTCGGGTAAATACTGTAACTTTTGCACGCTGTTACCTAACCCTTGGCCAAACCAGCCACCTTGGCTGTAGGCCATAAGCGACTGCACTAACTGATACCCTTTACCAAATGGGTCTTCCCAAGGGTCTAAAAAGCCCACCACTCGCGCCATTCTGTATGGCTCTACAATAATCAGTAATACAACAAGCCCTACGCCCGTTAAAATAAGTACAAAAAACTGCCATAACTTTGCGCCGGCCAAAAATAACAGCCCCACAGTTGTTACAAACATAACCACCACGGTTCCTAAATCGGGCTGCAGTAAAATAAGTAAGGCATATACCGCAAATACAGCGATAGGCTTAGCAAAGCCTTTAATATTTTCTTGTACTTCTTCGCGCTTTCTT
Source organism: Pseudoalteromonas atlantica (assembly GCA_007988745.1). Lineage (GTDB taxonomy): Bacteria > Pseudomonadota > Gammaproteobacteria > Enterobacterales > Alteromonadaceae > Pseudoalteromonas > Pseudoalteromonas atlantica. Next base: position 101,040 of record BJUT01000006.1, on the reverse strand, counting down.
ACCAAGTAGCCTGCTATATAACTGAAAAAGTATAATTTAGCGGCCTCAGCCACCTGAAAACCAACAGGCCCAATGGGTATCCAACGCTTAGCGCCGTTGACTTCGCGGCCTATTATTAACACAGCAATAAGTAGCACCATACCAAGCAGCAATAAATACGGGTTTGAGCGTTTCCACCAATCCATAGGCACGCTGGCGGCAATCCAAAATAAAACAAATGCCATCGCTAAAAACATGCTGTGGCGAATGGTAATATGGTATGAGTTATCAAACAGCCTTTCGGCTGTGGGCATTGAGGCGCTGGTCACCATTATAAAACCCACCCCTATAAGCATTAACATGCAATAAAGCAGTGGCACATCGTAAAGCTGTGCTGAGGGTTTTGGGGTGAGTGTTTCTTTTAAATCGGCAAAGGCAATCATAATTGCCCTTCCATTACACATTGCACAAAGTCATCACCGCGTTGCATGTAGTTGTTATACATATCAATGCTGGCACAGGCAGGGGCAAGTAATACAATGTCACCGCGCTTGCTAAATACTTTAGCGAGCGATACCGCCTCTTGCATTGTGTTTACTAAGTGCGATTTACTCGTTAAAGCAGCAAGCTCTGCTGCATCTTTACCAAAGCATACAAGCGCTTTTACATGACTTTTTATATATGGCTTTAACGCACTTAAATCAGCGCCTTTAGCATCACCACCGGCTATTACAATCAGGTTTTCGTGATCTGAGGCCAAACTATCTATTGCCGCTATAGTGGCGCCAACATTGGTGGCTTTAGAGTCGTTAAAGTATTGAACACCATGTTGCTCATCAACAAACTGGCAACGGTGCGCTAAACCATTAAATTGACAAAGCGCCGCTGCGTACTGTTCTTTGCTAATATCAAACGGGCTTAATAACGCCATAACCGCAAGTGTATTTAAGTAATTGTGCTTACCAACGACCGCAAGCGTGCTAACAGGTAAGTACGCCTCGCCTTTTACTATAAAGTGCAGCTCATTATTGCGCTCAGCTAAGTGGTAATCACCGTGGTCGGTGCCAAAGCTCATTTGCGGCGCTAAAGCGCGACTAATAGGCTTAGTTTGAATATCATCTGCATTGGTTACTAAAAGCTCAGCATTGTTATAAATACTTAATTTAGAGTCGATATAGGCTTGGTAGCTGTCGTAACGATCTAAATGATCTTCAGATATATTTAATACCGCTGCGCTTATTGGTTTTAAGCTTGAGCAGGTATCCAGCTGAAAACTCGAAAGCTCCAGCACATACACATCAAAATCATCACTTAGTAAATCCAATACCGCAGTGCCAATATTGCCACCTAATGCCACCTTATAACCTGCTGCTTTTAATACCTCGTAGGCTAAGGTAACAACGGTTGATTTACCATTAGAGCCTGTAACAGCAACAACCGGTTTTGTATTTATACGAGCAAACAGCTCTACATCACCAATTACTTCAATGCCTGACTCTATTGCTTGAGCAATTGCGGGAATTTTTAAGCTAAGCCCGGGGCTTATGATGATCATGTCGGTTTTACAAAGCGCGGCGCTGCCTAAATCACCAAAATGCGTATTAAGCTCAGGAGCATGCTCGCTTAGCCAATCCATACCTGGTGGCGCAACCCGGCTATCAACGACCTTTGGTGCAAAACCATGAGATAATAAAAAACGCACAATACCCAGACCGGTTACACCGAGTCCGAGCACTGTTATATGTTTGTTTTTTATCTCGTTTAAATACTGCATTTATCGAATCTTTAATGTCGCAAGGCCAGCAAGTACTAGCACAATTGAAATTATCCAAAAGCGCACAATAACACGTGGCTCTGGCCAACCTTTTAGCTCGTAATGATGATGAATCGGCGCCATTCTAAAAATGCGCTGTCCGCGTAATTTGTATGAGCCCACTTGTAAAATTACCGATAAAGCTTCCATTACAAACACGCCGCCCATAATAATAAGCAGTAGCTCTTGGCGTACTAAAATAGCAATAATGCCCAGCGCGCCGCCAAGTGCCAGCGACCCTACATCACCCATAAACACTTGTGCTGGGTAAGTGTTAAACCATAAAAAGCCTAACCCAGCGCCAACAATAGCGGTACACACAACCACCAGCTCACTAGCAAGCGGTAAATGCGGGATATGTAAGTAAGCCGAAAAGTTAATATTACCGGTTAAATAAGCAATTATCGCCAGTGCAGCAGCCACTAAAATAGTCGGCACAATCGCCAGGCCATCTAAGCCATCAGTCAGGTTTACCGCGTTTGAAGTGCCCACCAATGCAAAGTAAGTAATTACAATGTAAAACAAGCCTAATTGTGGCAATACATCTTTAAAGAATGGCACAACAAGTGAGGTTTCTGACGCTTGTGTACTCGTAGCATACAGTGCAGTTGCCACCACTAGAGCAATAACCGATTGCCAAAAATACTTCCACTTAGCAATTAACCCTTTAGGGTCTTTGCGTATTACTTTGCGGTAGTCATCTATAAAGCCCACTAAACCTAATGAGCCAATTACAAATAAGGTTGCCCATACGTATTTGTTTGATAAATCAGCCCATAATAAGGTGCTGGTAAATATGGCGCCTAAAATAAGTAATCCTCCCATAGTAGGAGTGCCTTTTTTAGATAAGTGAGATTCTGGGCCATCATCTCGCACTACTTGGCCAATTTGCATTTTTTGTAACGAACGAATGAGCTTAGGGCCAAAATAAAGCGACATCATTAACGCTGTTAATATGCCTAAAATGGCACGTAGGGTTAAATACGAAAAAACATTAAAGCCACTGTAATATTGGGTTAAATACTCTGCCAGCCAAACTAACATTATGATACTCCATTGATGGCTTGTTGCTGGCCATTTACTAAATCGGTTACTAATAATTCCATGCGAGAACTGCGCGATCCTTTCACCACAAGCGTGGTTTTATTGTTTGTGTTATTAAGACTGGTTTGAATTTGCTTGAGCATCTCTTCGCGGTTAGAAAAATGACGGTTTGGCTTATCAAATACATCGCTTGCGTATTTACTTAACACACCCAGCGTATACAGCTCATCAATGCCTTGTTGTTTTGCGTATTCGCCTACTTCTTGATGATAAGTTCTGGCTTGCTCACCAAGCTCTCCCATATCGCCCAGTGCTAAAATACGGTGCCCTTGAATATCACTTAATAAATCAATTGCTGCTTTTACCGACTTAACATTTGCATTGTAGGTATCATCAATAACGGTCAGTGAATCACTTACTTTTATTAAGTTTACACGCCCCTTAACATCGCCCATGGTGGCAAGTGCGGTGGCTATCTCTTCAAGTGATACATCAAACTCGCTGGTTAAAGCCGCGGCAATAAGCGCATTGCTCACGTTATGCTTACCAGGAAGAGCAAGCGTTACTGGTACTTTTTTATCTTGTGTACACAATAAAAAGCTTGCGCGAGCGTTTTCGTCTAGGCTGATATTTTCAGCCCAAATATCAAGTTTTTCAGTACTTGAAAAACACTTAACAGTGCGCCCTTTTAATTTATCAAGCCAGTATTGGCTAAATTCGCTATCGCAGTTAACAATGGCAACGCCATCGTCTTTTAGGCCATCAAAAATCTCACCTTTTGCCTTAGCAACCCCCATTAGGCTGCCAAAGCCTTCTAAATGCGCTGCGGCCACATTACACACCACAGCTACATCGGGTTTTGCCATGGCGGTAGTGTAAGCAATTTCGCCTAAATGATTAGCGCCAAGCTCTATAACAGCAAAACGGTGCTGCGGCTCTAAACGTAATAGCGTAAGTGGTACGCCAATATCGTTATTAAAATTACCTTTTGTAGCAAGCACATCTCCGTGCACCGATAAAATAGCGGCGCACATTTCTTTTACCGTTGTTTTACCCACGCTGCCCGTAATAGCAATGGTTTTAGGGTTAACCTGCGCCATAACCGCCGCACCTATATTACCTAATGCAATACGGGTATCGCTAACAACAAACTGCACAATATCTACATCTACTTTATGCTGAACAATAACGCCAATAGCGCCTTTTTGTTTAGCGTCAGCAATAAATTTATGGCCATCAAAATTAGGCCCTTTTAAAGCTAAAAACACCTCACCGTCGCAAATGCTGCGAGTATCGGTATTAATATTTACTACATTGAGATTATCACCTAGATAATCGGTTGCTAGCACATTTGCCAGCCAATCAAAGTCCATTGGGATCATTGAGTTATCCCTCTTACTGCTTTTTTTAGTTGTTCTTTTACATAACTGCGATCGCAAAAGTCGATACGTTGATCGCCAATAATTTGGTAATCCTCGTGGCCTTTGCCGGCAATTAAAATAACGTCATCCGCATTTGCATTTTCTATTGCATAGCGAATGGCTTTTGCTCTGTCAGCCTCTAAATGGGCTTTTTCAGGCTGCGATAAACCCGCTGCCACATCTGCCAAAATAGCATCTGGGTTTTCTGAACGCGGATTGTCGCTGGTAACAATAACCTTATCTGCATTTTGCTCTGCCGCTTGCGCCATTAAGGCACGCTTACCTTTATCTCTGTCGCCGCCACAACCGAAAACACAACTAACCCCACCAGGCACATGCTTTTGCAATGCTTGTAAAGCCAGAGCAAGCGCATCAGGCGTATGGGCGTAATCAACAACGCACGTAGGTAAATTAACTTCGCTAAACGCTTGCATACGCCCAGCAACGGGGTGCAAATGCGCGCATCCGGCGGCTAACTGCTCAAGCGGATAACCTAGCCCCAACAATGTTGCCAGTGCCGCAGTTAAATTATATAAGTTAAACTCACCAAATAGAGGCGATGTTACGCTAATATCACCCCAACTTGTGCTCAATTGCGCCGAAATACCATTTTTAGAATACTCAACATCAGAAAAATACACATACTGTGCATTTTTCGGCGCTAAATTTTTACGACCATAACAAATAAGGTTATTAAAACTGTATTTTTCAAGCCATTGCTCTGCTTGCCCATCGTCTTGATTTAGCACCACTAGCTGTGGGTCAAAATCGCGAAACAGCATAAGCTTAGCGTCGCCATAACTTGTCATATCGCCGTGATAATCAAGGTGATCGCGCGATAAATTAGTAAATACCGCCGCTTTAAATTGGCATTGTGCCACACGTTGTTGCACTAATCCGTGCGATGAAACCTCCATCGCCACAAGCTTTTTATGCTGCTGTTTTAAGTCATGCAATATGTGCTGCAAGTCAACAGCCGAAGGCGTGGTATTAATAAGTGGCGTAAGTGTATCGGGGTGGCCATAACCTAATGTGCCTATAATGGCCGAAGGGGTACTACAAAACTGCGCTAAATGCGCCATCATAGCCGTTGTTGTAGATTTGCCATTAGTGCCCGTTACACCAATTAAATCGAGAGATTGGCTTGGGTTTTCATAAAATTGACTCGCTAGCTCTGGGAGTTTTTTATCAAGCTCAGTTACTAAATACAGTGGCTCAAAAGTGACATCAAATTCGCAGAGCCTATCGGCAATAATGGCTGCAGCGCCGTTTTCAATTGCTTTGGCAATAAACTGTCCGCCATCAAGCGCATGGCCTTTTATAGCCACAAATACATCGCCTGGCGTTACATCCCGGCTATCAAGGCGTAAATCTTTAGCTAGCTGCGAAGGTGCATCTATGTCGATGTATTTTAAAATAGCCTTTAAATCACGCATCGTTATCTTTACCTTTTACGTAAGCCACTTCTTCCTTATCAGGGGCTACGTTTAATATTCTTAATGCGTTAGAGACGATTTCTGCAAATGCAGGGCCTGCGGTGGCACCTCCATAGTACACATCGCCACCGGGCTCATTTATCATCACTACCACAGCCAAGCGTGGATTACTTGCCGGTGCTACACCTGCAAAATAACCTACGTATTCATCACCGTAACCACCAGCAACCGCCTTTTTAGAAGTACCGGTTTTGCCTGCCGCACGGTAGCCATCTACTTTTATGTTTCGGGCTGTACCGTCTTTTTCAAACACGCTTTCCATCATGTGAACAACGGCTTCTACGTCTTTTTGTTTAAAAATACGCTCGCCTTCTGGCACACCGTCTTGCTTTAAAATCGTTAACGGACGATTAATCCCACCGGCGCCTAACATGGTGTAAAAACGGGCCATTTGCGCCGTACTTACCGAAATAGCATAACCAAACGATAACGTGGCAATTTCAAAGTCAGACCAGCGGCGGTTTGGATAAAATAAACCACTACTTTCGCCAACCATGCCTGTGCCGGTATCGCTACCAAAGCCCACTTTTTGATATAAGCCAACTAAGTAATCTTTAGGTACTTGCTGCGTTACCTTCGCCACGCCCATGTTTGATGAATACTTTAAAATTTCGCGAAGCGTCATTTCACCGTGGTTACGGGTATCTTTTACTAAACTGCCGCCTAAACGCATCCAACCTGGGTAGGTATCAATGGTGTCGTCGGCTTTAATTGCGCCGTAGTCTAGCCCAGCTAAAATGGCTAGTGGCTTAACGGTTGAGCCTGGTTCAAACAAATCGGTAATTGCGCGGTTACGGCGTTTATGTGGTTGTGCATCGTTCAAATTATTTGGATTAAATGATGGGCTATTTACCATGGCCAAAACTTCACCGGTTTTAACATCAACCACCATGGCCGACCCCGATGTCGCTTTATATGTAAGTACAGCAGATTTTACTGCTTTATAAGCAATTGCTTGAATACGTTGATCAATACTCAGCTGAATATTTTCAGGCTCTACACGCTCACGCTCATCTAATACTTCAACTTCGCGGCCTTGGGCATCTTTACGAATAGTGCGACGGCCTTCTTCGCCTGTTAAGGCATTTTCGTAGAGTTTTTCAATGCCTTCTATGCCTTTCCCATCAATATTTGTAAAACCAATAATGTGGGCCGTTACCTCTCCCGCGGGGTAATAACGTTTAGACTCATCTAACAAATGAATACCAGGTAAGCGTAATTGGCTAATGTAGTTGGCAACAGCCGGTGTAACTTGGCGCTTTAAATACACAAAACGACGGGTGGGATCATTTAATAAACGCGAATTTATTTTTTTAGGATCGATACGTAATACATCTGCCAGCTCACGCCAACGCAGATCATTTTCATAATAAACAGAGGTACGCTTATCAAGCTCAGCGGCATTTTCTGCAAGCGTTTTATGATCTTCACCGTTTTTACGTGCTTGTTTTATAACTTTGGCAACAAGTGACTTATGCAATGCTTTAGGATCGGCATACACACTGACTACAGGCACACTTACAGCAAGCTCTTTGCCTTGACGATCGAAGATCATACCGCGTTGTACGTGTAGTTTTTCTACACGAACGGTGCGTTTATCGCTTTCTGAACGGGCTTTATCTGGCTCAATAACTTGTAAATAGGCAGCACGCGACACCAGTGTTACAAACACTAAAAACACCACAGTGCACACCAACATAAAGCGCCATGTGATTAAGTTATTGACCTGTTTTTTGCCGCGATTTCTCATTGTATTATTATTACCTGTTCATCCTGACTGGTAGGGCGCTTCATTTGAAGCTGCGTGGTAGCAACTTCTTCAATGCGCGCATGCTGCGAATAAAACTCTTCTTCTACAAGTAAATAACGCCATTCAAGGTCGAGCTCATCTCGCTCTTGTAGCAGCGTATCTTGCTTAATTAGCTGCGCGCGAGCCGAGTGCGTAACCTGCACTACTGCAAAGCTTGAAGCGAATATCACAACCAACAAGGCCGAGGTTAGCTTGTTAGCTCCTAGGCCTTTTAATATTTCTAAAAATAAATTGGGTTGGCGATGATTCGCTTTAGTGTTCATCCAAGCCTCTGTGCAATCCTAAGTACTGAGCTGCGAGAGCGTGGATTACGCTCAATTTCTTCAGCACTTGGTTTAATAGCTTTACCCACTGCTTTTAACGTCAGGTTTTTATTTATTTGTGCGTCGGTTAAAGGCAGACCTCTGGGTATCGCTTCTCCCTTACTCTGTTTTCTAATAAATTGCTTCACTATTCTGTCTTCAAGTGAATGAAACGAAATAACCACTAAACGTCCACCTGGCTTTAATACTTTTACAGCGGCTTGCAATGCGGTTTGAATTTCTTCCAGCTCACTGTTTATATAAATTCTGATTGCCTGAAATGTACGTGTGGCTGGGTGTTTAAATTTATCTTTAACGGGCACCGCTTCATCGACTAAATCGGCAAGTTGCTTGGTTGTAGTAATTGGCGTGTGCTCTCTTACCTCAAGTACTTTGTGGGCAATACGCTTACCGAATTTTTCTTCACCGTAGGTTTTAATTACATGGGTAATGTCTTCAAGCTCAGCTTCGGCTAGCCACTGCGCTGCACTGCGCCCACTTGTTGGGTCCATGCGCATATCAAGAGGGCCATCTTTCATAAAGCTAAAGCCACGCTCTGCGTCATCAAGCTGGGGTGAGGACACGCCAATATCTAATAAAATGCCATCAACTTTACCTAACAGATCGTTTTGCTCTGCAACATCGTATAAGTTAGAAAAGCGGGTGTGAGCTATAGCAAAGCGAGCGTCATCGGCAAATTTTTCAGCCGACTTTATTGCTTGTGGGTCTTGATCAATGGCCAGTAAACGCCCTTGCTCACCAAGTCGAGCAAGTATTTGACCTGAGTGTCCGCCACGTCCAAAAGTACCATCCATGTATATGCCGTCTGGCTTAATTGCAAGAGCATCGATGGTTTCGTCCATTAATACGGATACGTGTTCAAATTGCGCAGTCATTAGCTTGTGTTTGCCTTTTTTAGTGCCGTTAGAGTGTGAAATTATCTAAATCTTGGTTTGCTTCAAAATCGCCGAGCCTTTCCAGCTCAGTGTCTTGGCGCATTTGTTCGTGCCAACGCGCTTCATCCCAAATTTCAAATTTATTCATTAAACCAACTAGCATGATCTTTTTGCCAAGTTCTGCGTGGCTACGCAATGAAGGCGCCAGCAAAATTCGACCATTTTTATCAAGTTGATACTCTGTGGCATTACCTAACAACATACGTTGCATTCGGCGAGCGCGTGGATTCATATTAGAGATTTTAGATAAGCGGCTTTCTATTTCTTGCCACTGTGCAAGAGGATACAACCATAAACACGGCTCGTTTAGCGCAATGGTACATATTACCGTTCCTTGATCTTCAGACAGCAAAGCGTCTCGGTACTTAGTCGGTACCGCAAAACGTCCTTTATCATCCAAGCTCAGTGAACTAGCGCCACGAAACATAAAAAGCCTACTTTTAAATTGTGTAATCGAGTTTCGATTAATTTGATCCAGTTAGATCCACTAAAAACCACTTTTTACCACAGTGCTCCAGTTTAGGGCTTGACAAGCCTTTTTGTCAAGTAAGCTGACCAGCTTTAACGTCTCGCTAAGCTAGAAAAAATAAGGCTTTACGCAAAGCGATTGAATTACGTGGGAAAAAGTGGAGGTAGTAGATAAAATTTTTTTAAAGCGATACTAATAACGTTTGGTTTACATAATTTGCTTACTGAATAATCAATGAATAATTACAAAAAAATGAATCTAGGGCCTGTTGACCTTTAAGGATTATAATTTGTTCAATCTAGGGGGTATTTAATCGCGGCGTGAGGTTTGTAACCTAGTGGGCTAAGTAAAAACCGAGTAACAAAGAGTAAATGCCCCCTAGGCAGAACTCTTCGGGCAGCGCCTGTTTGACATTTATACGTCGTTATCGCCTATTTATGGGGAATAACCACACTACATAGGCTCTACCTTGCCTAAATCCCAAACAGACTGCTGCAAATTAAATCTCGAAAGGTAAACAGGCCCTAGGTTTATAGGCATGTAAAATTTACTTAGCACAGCAGCAATACTTACTTCATGCTGCTTTTTATTTAATCTACCGCACCCTGCCTTAAATATATAAAACAATAAAATCAAGTGGTTAAATTATTTTTAATGGTTGGTTTAATCGTTGCATCTGCTATAGCACCAGTTAAATTTTTTTATTTTATTTATTAAGGATTGATTATGGCTACTGCAACAAATACAAAACCGAATACTGAAACAAACATGAAACCTGATCTTAAACAAAAAGAGAGTGAGGCACCGTTGACTGAAAAAGCAACGTCTGTAGCACACGATGCAGTAGATGCACTTTCAAGCAAGGCATCAGTTGCTGAGTCAAGCGTACGTAAAGGCGCTTCAAGCTCTGCAGAAGCACTAAGCGAAAAACAACTTATTGCTCGTGAAAAACTAACTGAGTGCAGCGCAAAAACGCGTGCTTTTGCCTCAGAAAATCCGCTAGCAACAGCGGGTATTGCTTTTGCGGCGGGTATGCTTGTAACGTCACTATTTCGTCGTAAGTAATAAATAATGAGTAGCTCACAAACAACAGCAACCACGGACGGTAATGCTCAAAATCAAACAACAGATGACCCTAGCCAAAAGGATGATTGGCAGGATCATATAGCAAAGATCATTGAATACTCTGACCAGCTCAAGGAGGATTATAAAACGCAAGGAAAGCTTACCCACCAACTTGCAAAGGCTGAGTGGAAGCTGTCGTTACGATCAATGGCGTTGATCACTATATTTTTAGGATGTTTTGCCAGTGGTTTGATTTTGTTGTGGGCCGGCTTACTAGGTGCAATTGGCTACGGCGTATATGATTTATTTGGCTCGGTTTGGCTTAGCTTTGCTACTGCTGCACTCGCGCAAATAATTTGTTTAATTTGGCTTTGGCGAAATACCGTATACCTAAGCAATAAAATTGGCTTTAGTAAAACGATTAAAAGTGTGAAGCAACTTTTAAATCTATAAGGAAATAACCATGCTTGTTAATTTTCTAATTAAAGAACCGAATGAGAACGTTGACACGTTAAATAAGCAAATGGATTTACAGCATGCATTAAAACGCCAGCACCATGCAGCAATAAAGTATCGCTTTAAGCGCTTTGCAGCCACCAAGGTAGGATTGGCATCAGCTTTTTTAGCCGGAGCAACAGTTCAAGCTGGCAAAAGCGAAACCAGCTTTGTGCGAAAATACGGCTGGCTGGTAAGGTTATTTGCATAGCAGCAATTGCATTTAAAAAGCTTTTTTAAAAATGCAATTGCCGCTTACTTTAATGCCTTCTAATACCTCTTAGCCCAACTTGTCTCTATTATGATTTTGGCTAAAGTTTAACGCCGGCCCTTTTGGAATAATTTGCGTTGGGTTGATCATCGTGTGGCTAAAATAGTAATGTCGCTTAATATGCTCAAGGTTAACCGTACTGGCTACTCCCTCTATTTGGTATAACTCACGTACATAGTTACTCAGCGCTGGGTAGCTTTCAATGGTGCGTAAATTACACTTAAAATGCCCTACATACACGCTATCGAACCGAATGAGTGTGGTAAATAAACGCCAATCCGCTTCAGTTAATGTACTCCCCATCAGGTAGCGATTTTTACTTAGTATGCCCTCTACTTTATCAAGTGCTTTAAATAACGCAGTAAATACATCTTCGTATGCTGTTTGTGTGGTTGCAAAACCCGCTTTATATACCCCATTATTAATATTGGTATAAACAAGGTCGTTAATTTCGTCAATATCAGCTTGTAGTGATTGTGGGTAATAGTCATCCGTATTATTCGTAATTTCATTAAATGCGGTATTAAACATACGAATAATATCTGCAGATTCATTACTAACAATTTTATTTTGCTGCTTATCCCAAAGCACAGGCACAGTTACTCGCCCACTGTAATTTTCATCGTGCTTAGTATAAATTTGATGTAAGTATTCACTATTAAATAAATCATCGCCGCTACTGAGGTTATCTTTATCAAAGCTCCACCCCTTATCTAACATATCTGGGCTGACTACCGATACGCTAATAATATCACTTAGGCCTTTTAGCTGTCTGAATATAAGTGTGCGGTGCGCCCACGGGCACGCTAAGGCAACATATAAGTGGCAGCGATTTGCTTGCGCCTTAAATCCGCCGTTTCCTGTAGGACCAGGGCTGCCATCTTTTGTGATCCAATTACGAAGCTGCGCTGCTTCGCGTTTAAATTTACCATTATTCGAGCCGGTGTCGTACCATTTGTCTTGCCATTGGCCATCAACTAATAAACCCATAATAACCTCCTCATTTAACTATTAAATGTTGCCAAATTCACCGTTTTGATAATCACGCACCGCTTGTTTAATTTCCTCTTGCGTGGTCATTACAAATGGGCCCATATGTGCAATAGGTTGCTCAAGTGGGTCACCCGCTAAAATAAGCATCCCCGCCCCCTTTTGTGAAGATATATCAATGTCACTGTTTTCACTTAATATAAGCAACTTGCCAGCATTAAATGTTTGCTCGTCACCTGTAATAAGCTCACCTGTATGAACATAAATCATCACTTTACGTTGTTTAAGCCCTGCTAACTGCATGCGTGTATTAACGGGGAGAGTAACATTGGCCAGTGCAGCATTGGCCGCTAAGCTTTGCAAACTCGACGTTAACGTACAATCTTCAAACTGCCAATTACCCGCAAGTGCGCTAAAGCTCACGCCGTGCTGGTTAGTGACTTCAGGCGCTGGATTTTGTGTAGTATCTTGATAACGTGGCGCACGCATTTTTTCGCCACTGGGCATATTGATCCAAATTTGAAAGCCATGCAGCCCCTCTTTTGCATCTGTTAGTGGCATTTCACTGTGCATTACGCCTCTACCTGTACTCATCCATTGTACATCGCCAGATCGGATCGCTTTTTTGTTGCCCATTTGATCTTGGTGTTCAAAGCCACCTTTAATAATGTACGTAAAGGTTTCAATGCCGCGATGAGGGTGCGGTGGAAAGCCACCAATATAGTCACTTTCATTGTTAGACTTTAGCTCATCAATCATTAAAAAAGGGTCGAGGTATTTGCCATCAAAACCAGGTAATCGCCTTATGTTTACACCATCACCATCTTGGGTGGCGTAAGCAGTTAACACTTTTGCTATGTTCATATTTAAAATACTGTAGTAGATTAATTAATGAGCTTATTAAAGCATTCATAAAACAATACGACTATGTCTTTAAATCGAGCAAAACGTTCTATTTTTTAGAAAATTGAGTGTTTATTTTGATAATTCGTTTATTTGGTATAATAAGCTCCATGATTAAAAACACAGACTTAAGCTGATTTCTAATAACTTTTTAGTACAACCCTATATTTTGTATGGTTATTTTTGGCTTTTATGTCTACAATCACTTTTTAGGGACGCAGAGCTTAAGGAAATCTTATTTTTACTTCATCGCTTAAAAGCCAGCTTTACAGGTTACTCATCCTACTTAGCATTCCCGGCGCCGCTGTGACGGTATTTACGCTATGGTATGAGCGTGATGCTGCCATTGAAAAAAGTGAAGAAAGAATAGTAAATATAGCTAAGCAATTGACACAACATCAAAAAACAATGGTTGATGATGTTAAACGTATTACTATTTATTTAGCCGATAAAACAGCAAAAAATGAAACACTCCCCACAATCTGCCCTAATTACTTTTACGAAATAAAAGCCCTTTATAAGAATATTGCAAATATAGGTATTGTTGATAAAAATGGCGACCTACAGTGCGTGACAAATGGTCGTAGTAAAAATATTAATATTAGCGATCGTACTTATTTTCAAAATGCCATTAGTAATAAAAGTTTTTCGGTGGGGTATTTTCAATACGACCGAAGTATTCAAGCGCAAAGTGTCAATTTTGCCTACCCAATTATAGATAGTAATAACCAATTAAAAGGCACACTAGTTACCGTTATTGCATTGAATTGGTGGAATATCGCCTTAAGCGAAGCAAAATTACCTAACAATGCCAAGGCCGTTATTGCCGACTCTAATGGCTTAATACTGGCCAACTACCCTAATCAACCACGTAATTTAGGCCAAAAAATTACCGACATAGATTTACTTCACGATAAAAGCTCGTTAACCGTGTTTAAAAATGCAGAAGGCGAAAATCAGGTTTTTCACCGCTCAGTAATATACAAAGACGGCCATGATAATAATTTAGATATTTATATAGCCGTTTCGGTTGAAGACTTTATTAATAAAGTGAATGAAAGCTTTGCTAAAACCATTTTTGCGTTTTTATCGGCTATTGTCCTGTTGGTGCTGCTCGCTAGGCGCTTAATTAAACAAAGTATATTTAAGCCTATCGCTAATTTAACCAAAGCCACAGATGAACTGGCAAATGGCACTATGCCCAAACATATTAAGAAGCCCAATAGCCCAGAACTGCGCGCGCTTTATGACCGTTTTGCTGTTATGGCACAAACCCGGCTATCTGCAGAGGCTAAATTAAAAAATAAGCACAACGAGTTAATGAGCTTATTAAATGCTTTACCCGATACCTACATACGTATAAATGCCCAAGGCAAAATCCTTTATATTGGCGGCTATATTAGCCCTGTGCTAAATGTTGAGACAGGCAAAGCTTTAAAATTAGTTGATGTACTCTCTGAGGCCAACGCAGAGTTACTGCTTTCTCATTTAGGTACTTTAGATGGCTCACAAACCATTGAGTTTACATTGTTTAAAAAATCTAAAGAGCACTTTTTTGAGGCAAGAATCAATGCACTCACTAATAATGAATACATTATTGTTCTTAGAGATATAAGCCAAAAAAAGGTCAACGAAAAAGCGCTACATTTAGCGTCGCTTGTTTACAGTAATAGTAGTGAAGGGATGATGATTACAGACCCCGACGGCATTATTTATGACGTAAACCCTGCGTTTTGCGAAACAACCCAATACAGCAAAGAAGAAGCGATAGGTAAAACCAGTCGGATTTTAGCATCTGGCAAACACTCAAAAGCATTTTATGAAAAAATGTGGGCAGAGCTCAGAGAAACTGGCCGTTGGCAGGGTGAGATAATTAATCGTAAAAAAAATGGCGACACCTATACCGAATTTCTGATCATAGATACCGTTTACGATGATAAAAACATGCCTACTCGCCGGGTGGCCATTTTTACCGACCTAACAGAAAAAAAACAAGCCGATGAAACCATATGGCGAAAAACTCACTTCGACCACTTAACTGATTTACCAAATAGGCTAGAGCTTAAAGAGCGTTTAAATAAGCGCTTTGATGAAGTAACAGGCGACAAATGCGAACTTGTTGTGATGCTGCTCGATATTGATCACTTTAAAGATATTAACGACACGTTAGGCCATCATTATGGTGATAATCTACTTAAGTTAGTTTCTCAACGGATAATTCAAGCTGCAATAAACGCCAGTTTTGTCGCGCGTATTGGCGGTGATGAATTTGTGATTGTATACGACCACGTTAAAAGCAGTCGCCATATAAACCAAATTGCCAGCAATATATTGCAAAGCCTTTCATCAAGTATACAGCTTGAAGACGAGGAGCTATTTATTAGCGCTAGTATGGGCATTGCATGCGCACCTAGCGATGGCCAAAGTACAGAGCTGCTATTAAAAGCTGCCGACCAAGCCATGTATAAAGCTAAAAATAACGGCCGTAATGGGTTTGAATTTTTTTCAAAAGATATGCGTATTCATGCGCAAGCGCGTATGCAGCTATTAAAAGATTTACGCACCGCCATAGAGCTTGAACAATTTGAGCTATTTTATCAGCCTATTGTGGCATTAAACGATTTGCACATTCATAAAGCCGAAGGGCTCATTCGCTGGCACCACCCTAAAAAGGGTTTAGTCTCGCCGGCGACGTTTATACCGCTTGCTGAGGAAACTAGGCAAATAAATGCGCTGGGCCAATTTGTATTTACGCAAGCAATACACACCCTAAAAGAAATAAACACCACCATGGGTGAGCAATTTCAAATTAGTATAAATGTCTCTCCTGTGCAGTTATCAACAATCGATAGCGGAATTGACGATTGGTGTGAGATTTTAAAAGCAGCCAAACTACCCGCCTCCTCTATTGTGGCCGAGATCACAGAAGGCCTTATGGTTAACCCAGAGCCACTAACTCAAAGTCGCTTAAAAAAATTAGTCCAGTCAGGTGTGCAATTAGCGCTAGATGACTTTGGCACCGGTTATTCATCGCTCGCGTACTTGCAAGAAATGGATACCGATTACCTAAAAATAGATAAACGCTTTATTGATAATATTAAAGCAGGGAGCCAGGAGCTTGCTTTATGTGAAGCCATTATTGTAATGGCCCACCAGCTTGGCCTAAAAGTTATTGCCGAAGGAATTGAAACGCAGCAACAAATGCAGCTACTACTAAAAGCAGGATGCGACTACGGGCAAGGTTATTTGTTTTCAAAGCCAGTGCCTAAAAAAGAGTTTATGACGCTGCTGAGCAGCAAAAAAATGGTTATTGCCAATAATAAATAAGTAGTTACGCAATAAATAGAGTGTCTACACGGTCAGGTAGTTTAATCAATAGTAAGTAGTAACAAGGTTTAAAATGGCAAAGGCAACACTCGAGCAATGGAGAATGTTTAAAGCTGTTGTAGAGCATGGTGGGTTTGCCGGTGCTAGCAGCGCGGTATTTAAAAGCCAATCAACCGTGCACCATGCAGTGCAAAAGTTAGAGTCGGCACTGCAAGTAAAATTGCTTGAAGTAAAAGGCCGTAAAGCGTATTTAACCGAAAACGGTAAGCTTATATTGCGCCGCGCTGAATTTTTAATAGATGAAGCCAGCAAAATAGAATCGGTTGCTAATACATTAAGCGAAGGTATTGAAAGCACATTAAAAATAGCAGTAGATGAAGTGTTTCCGCAGCATTTATTGTACCAAGCGCTAAGCCATATTAATGAGCAATACCCACTGGTAAAAATAGAACTGATAGAAAGCGTACTTAACGGCGCAAACGAATTACTTACCAATGCAGTGGTCGACTTAGCAATTACCTCTATTGCGCTTTATGGCATTAATTGCCATAGCTTGTGCGATATAGAATTTATTGCCGTTGCGCACCCTGATCACCCCCTGCACCAGCGCACTGAACCACTGACCTACAGAGAGCTTAAATTACACAGGCAAATAGTTGTTCGCGATTCGGCCACCCACACCAGCCACGACGACGGCTGGCTTGGGGCTGATATGCGCTGGACAGTAAGTCACTTACGCAACTCTATTGATATGGTTAGCCAAAACTTTGGTTATGCATGGCTGCCTAGTGCACAAATTAAACCTTATCTTAAAAACAACACACTTAAGCCCCTTAATTTAGAGCAAGGTACAACCCGCTCCTTAAAACTTTATTTAATGTGCACCGACAATGACCGTTTAGGCCCCGTTGGCCAAGCATTTACTCAGCATCTCATAAGCTTGTGCAATAACGAGCCGGGCTAAGAGTTTGTCGGCTCATCTACATCAAGGTGATCAGCAACATAGGCTCCGCGTTTACCGCGTTCTTTAGCGGGGCCTTTGGTACTATCTATCGCTGTTTGTTGTTCGGTTGCCGCATTTATTACCGCCCCAAGTGTAATAATATAGGCACTTATATAGAGCCACATTAGCATAATCACTACCCCGCCTAACGAACCATACGTTTCGTTGTAGCTTGCAAAGTGAGACACATAAAACGAAAAACCAATTGAGGCTAAAATCCATAATACAGTCGCAATACACGAGCCAAGTGTGATCCAGCGCCATTTAGCGGGTTTTCGGTGTGGTGCATAGCGATACAAAAGCACCAATGCAAAATTAAACATAAAGGCGAGTAATGGCCACGATATTAACTTTATTAGTAAGTCTATACTTTCTTTTAAGCCCACTAAATTAAGAACTATGGGTAAAATACCTATAATTAGCAAAGCAAAAATAGCCACTAAAATAGCCCCTACCGAAAATAAAAAACGTACTAACTGAGCATGAAAAAATGAGCGTTTTTCGTATTCATGATAACTAATGTTACAGGCAGTAATGAGCGCTTGGCTGCCTTTAGAGCTACTCCAAATAGTAAGAATAAGTGTACCAATTGCACTTAAGCTTAAACTGGCGTTAGAGGTTTGAGCCAAGCTCGAGACCTGAGATAAAATTAAATCGCTCGTGCTTTGCGGTAATAAGGTAACTATTTTACTTAAGTGTTCACTAATATCGGTGGGCGATGAAAAGTACGCATACACAGAAACCATTGCAGCAATAGCAGGAAAAATAGCAAGTAAGGCATAAAACGCAACGCCCGCTGCAACCAGCGATAAGTTATCTTGGCTCATTTGCTTAAAAATACGTTTGGCTATGTCCCACCAACCAATAACCGGAATGTGCACTGGCTGCTCGGCATGTTGTCCCCGTTTAGGTTTGCTCATTGTTTGCTCCTTTTTAGCCTATTATCGAGCAAAAAGTTTGCCAAGCTGTGCTTATGGCATTGGTATTAAACTTGCTGCTTGCTAGGTTATTTAAAATACCAAGGTAATACGCCATGAACAGCCTTATAACTATGCTAATTGCAGTGAACACCACGGCTGTGAATGCCTTAAACACCCCAGAAAGCGTGCTCAGTTGGCAGTATTTATACGCCCAAAGTTTGCAATTACTTCACGCAACAGCGCAAATATTACCCACTCTTTTATTAGGTTTTATACTTTTAACTATTAGCTACTTTGTCGCCAGTCCTTTATCTAAGCTGTTAGTAAAACCGCTCATTTATATGACCGACAGTAAACTTGTGCACTTAGTGGCCAAACGTGGGATTAGCATTTTAATTTTATTGCTGGGCGTGTATTTATTTTTACGTTTAGCAGGACTTACCGAATTTGCTATTGCCATTATGAGCGGTACCGGATTAATAGGCTTAATATTGGGCTTTGCCTTTAGAGACATAGCAGAGAACTTTATTGCTAGTTTGCTGTTGAGCGTTCAACGGCCATTTAAAATAGACGATGTAATAGAAGTCGATGGCCGCTTAGGTGTGGTTAAAAAGGTCACCGCTCGCGCAACCACCTTAGTTGATTACGATGGCAACCATATACAAATACCTAACGCCACGGTTTATAAAAATACCATTAAAAACCTAACTGCAAATCCAAAAATGCGTGCCAAGGTGGTGATTGGCATAGGTTACGATAACGATATTCGTTACTGCCAAACACTCGCCCTTGAAATTGCAAACAAGCAAACGGGTGTGATTACTGAGCCACCAGCACAAGTGCTGATCAATAATTTAGGCAGCTCAACAATTAACTTTAATCTGTTTTTTTGGGTTAACAGCGAGCAACATAGTCCGTTAAAAGTGGCCTCGCAGTTAATGCGTGAGCTAGTAACCGAATTTACAGCGCAAAACATCAGTATGCCAGATGATGCCCGCGAGCGTATTTTACTCAGTGCACCTGATGAGAGTGATACACAAAAGCCCACCAATAAAGCTGAGCAACCTTTAACTGCTCAGCAAAGCTCTAAGCAGCTGCAGCAGCAAAATGAAACGGTTGATGATGTAAGTAGTGATACCGACGAAATTCGTGATCAAGCCGAAAAATCACGGGATCCTGAACAGGGTAAAAATATTATCTAAGTTAAACGTATAAGAAAAAATAAAACCACATACAGCCAATTTACAACTTAATAATGTTTTAAACCCTAAAAAATCAAAAAATATGATTAATTAATGTATTAAATATAACTTTTGTTATATCAATAATAAAAGTTATACACCCATCAACTCATTGATTTTAAATGAGTTATTTATAAACCATCATTTAAGCCGCCTTTAACCCGCCTTTCATTATTAATAATTATTCAAAAAGTTATATTAACAAACCGCCAACCAAAAACAATAAAACCAATAACATTCAATACGTTATTAACAAAACCGTGCTTGGCATTATTAATGCAATAACAATAATCTAACAACTTTAGAGCTTAATTATGCACATGTACAAACAACCCCTATCTAAAAAGGCTAACGAAAGCTTGTCCATAAAATTGCAAGCCCCTTGTGCGGCCTGTGCACGTGCCGGTGCAGTATGCGCGTTAACGCCCTAAGCAAAAGTTAAATAGCTCCCACTAAATATTATAAATAATTGGAATAACACTATGACCAGTACAACAAGTATTAATAACAACGAGCCTAAAAAAATGGCGCTCTGGCTAAAAATACTCATAGGTATGATAGCGGGTATTATTGCCGGCATGCTGTTAGGCAATAATGCTGAATATATAAAACCAATTGGCCAGCTATTTATTAGCGCCATAAAAATGTTAATTGTACCGCTTATATTTTGCTCATTAATTGTTGGTGTTACCTCAATGAAAGACACCACTAAAATGGGTCGTATTGGTGTTAAGTCAATCGTATTTTATTTAGCCACCACCGCAGTAGCCATTTCGATTGGTTTGGGTCTTGGATTGTTGTTTGAACCTGGCGCAGGCTTAAATATGGTTGCAACCACAGTGGCTGATGCTAAACCAAGCCCTACCTTAGTAGACACCATTGTAGGTTTAGTACCAAAAAACCCAGTGGGCTCATTAGCCTCAGGTAATATTTTACAAATTATTGTGTTTGCGTTGAGCTTAGGCATTGCTTTAAACCTAATTGGTGAAAAAGGCGAACCCGCTAGCAAAATGTTTGAAAGCCTAGCCGATGCAATGTACAAGTTAACTGAACTTGTAATGAAGCTGGCACCATACGGTGTATTTGCATTAATGGCTTGGGTATCTGGCAAGTACGGACTGGATGTTTTACTGCCACTTATAAAAGTAATTGGCTTAGTGTACCTAGGCTGCATTATTCACGTTTTAGTGTTGGGTGGCGGCTTTGTAGGCTTACTAGGCAAGCTTAATCCACAGCGTTTTTATAAAGGTATTATTGAAGCGCAAATTATTGCTTTTACCACCACAAGTAGCTCAGGTACTTTACCTGCCAGCATTAAATGCGCCACTCAAAACTTAGGTGTATCGCGTACTGTATCAAGCTTTGTACTGCCTGTAGGCGCCACTATTAACATGGATGGCACCGCTTTATACCAAGGCGTATTAGCACTGTTTATTGCCCAAGCCTTTGGTATTGACCTCACCACAACAGATTACTTAACAATTATAGCTACAGCTACTTTAGCCTCTGTAGGCACCGCTGGTGTACCCGGTGCAGGCCTTATTATGCTTTCGCTAGTACTGACCACCGTTGGCCTACCACTTGAAGGCATTGCAATAGTTGCCGGTATTGACCGAATTTTAGATATGGCGCGCACTACCATAAATGTAACAGGCGATTTAATGGTTACTTTATTAATTGGTAAAAGCGAAGGCGAGCTTGACGAAACCCTTTACAACCAAGACAACACAGCGGCTCAACCCGCTAAGCAATAACCCTCGATTTAGTAATTTTATAGAGAACAAACCATGACTAGTAAACTTATCTATTTACCCGTTGCATTAGGTGTTATTGCCTTAGCTAAACCTGCCCACGCAGATATTACAATTGAAGGTTTAAATGGCCTTGAAGCCGTTAAGCTATTTGGCGATATGCGTATGCGCTTTGAGCGCACCGAAGGCGATACAATTGACTCAACAAGCCGCGCCCGTTTGCGTGCCCGATTTGGTATTAAATACGCAGCTACCGAGAACTGGTCAGCGCAAATGCGCTTTAGAACAACCTCAAGCCAACACGATTCAACCCATCAAACCTTTGGTATCACCGATACCAGCGATAACGATGACTTTGGTTTAGACCGCGCCTTTATGAAGTACACAGGGCTTAGTAACACCCAAGTATATATTGGTAAGGCGGCACCCGTTTATATGCATTCATCAGAGCTGCTTTTTCGTGACGATATAGCGCTAGAAGGTGTACAAGCTAACTGGAGTAACAATACGTTTAGCGTTAATGCGGGGCATATTATTCTTGAAGAAAATGTCGATAATGGCGAAGGCAAGCGCGATGCTAGCTGGCAACAGCTACAAGGTGTATATGCTACAAGTTTTAATAACATTAACCTTAAAGCCGGTATTGGCGGAATTTTTGTTAGCGCCTCAGATACGGCCTATGCCAGTGCTGAGTCGGGTCTTGATGATGACCAAGCAGGCAACGTAATGACCTACAACCTTGATGTAC
Source organism: Pseudoalteromonas atlantica (assembly GCA_007988745.1). GTDB lineage: Bacteria > Pseudomonadota > Gammaproteobacteria > Enterobacterales > Alteromonadaceae > Pseudoalteromonas > Pseudoalteromonas atlantica. The sequence goes on along the minus strand of BJUT01000006.1, from coordinate 79,036 downwards.
GTTATGGCGCAGTGCGCTTTGCAGCCGATTACTACACAAGTGAAGCCGACAGCGAAAATACAGCGTTTACTGTACATGCTCGTTATCAAATTAATAAACAGTTTGGCCTGCGTTTTTACGTGCTACGTACCGAAGCCTATGCATTACCTATGAACGGCGCGTTTACGCAAACTAATACTCCGGGTTCTTATACCAATATTAAAGGCACACGCGTACAGCTAGATTACAAAATTGCAGAGAACCTAAATGCCGATTTAAGATGGTTTAGCGTAGATAATATTAATAACGATATACCCACTAACAACAATGGCCGCGATCGCATTCAAGTAAACCTAAACATGAAGTTTTAGTACTAAGGCATGTTGACCAATCGTGATTAAATTTACAGTAGTGAGTTTAGTATTTAGCAAAAGCGATTATTAAGCCTACTCGCTTAAAAGCCAGCGCCTTGCTTAAACTGCCCTAGCTTGAAAAACGTTAATCTACACAGGTCAACATTCTCTAAATAGGCCCAACCAATAAAAGCGATTTAATAGCCGATATTAAATCGCTTTTATTTTATTAAACAGCCTTAAAAAGACATAACTGCCTTACAAAAAACCTTAATTAACAATTAATTTATTCTTATTTAGTTTAAAGTATAAATAGATAAGACTTAAAACCATGATAAATTCGTTAGTACCTAATTTATATAAAATTAAAATACAGACTATAGTCCCCTGCTGCCAACTAAAAACAACCTTTTTGCGGCTGTAAAAGGAACATAAACGCCATTTTATTTGTACTGTTTAGACAATTTACTAACGCACTACCACAACTAAAAAATGCAGAGGTTTACTCACTTGTTTATTAAACAAAACGCTTGGTTTTATGTATTAAAAATAGCGCTACTAAGCCTACTGGGTTTCAATAGCCTAAACTGCATTGCACAAGCTAATTTATCGCAGCCTAAACAAATTGTAGTGGGCGGAGATTTTAACTACCCCCCTTATGAGTTTATTAACGAAGATGGCGAGCTTACAGGTTACAACGTAGAACTTAGCCAAGAAATAGCCGCTGTAATGGGGCTTAATATAAAAATAAAGCTAATGCCCTGGGCCGAAATAAGAGCCGAGTTTGACCGTGGAAATGTGGATATTTTACAAGGCATGGCCGCCACACCCGAGCGCACCGATCTGTATAACTTTAGCCCGCACACGTTTGTTAACCACTCTATATTTGCGCGCGACAATAGCCCTAAAATAACGCACTACAGCGAGCTTGAAAACTACCGCGTTATTGTACAAAGCAATGGCTCGGCATTTGATATGCTTAACCACTCAGGCTTAAACATTACCCTTATACCGGTTGAAACCCATGCCGATGCCCTGCGCTTGCTTGCCTCTGGCCGCTATGACTTTGCAGTGGTTTCAAACTTACCCGGTTTATATTTAAGTAAAAAATTGGGGCTATCAAACATCACTGCTATTTCTAGCCTAGAAAGAAACCGGCTTTATGGCTATGCCACTAAAACCGCAGATGAAGCGCTGTTATCGCAATTTACTCAAGGCTTAGCTATTTTAAAAAACACCGGCCGTCAGCAAGAAATTTACGACAAATGGTTTGGCCCGTTAAACGTATCACCTTGGTCAAAAGCTGGCGTAATAGCAGGTATATGTGTAGTGGTGCTGCTACTAATTAGTACCGTGGTGATAATTTGGAACAAAGCCCTGCGCAAAAAAGTAGAAAGCCGCACCAAAGAGCTACAAGCCCAGCAGTTACAGCTACTTCATGCAGATAAAATGGCCTCACTGGGGGTACTGTTTTCGGGAGTCGCTCACGAAATAAATAACCCATGTAGTATTTTAACGTTAAATTTTCCGTTTATAAAAGAAGCCTTTGAAGATGCAACAGATATACTTGATGAGCATCAAGCACGCCAAGGCGATTTTCTTGTTGCCGGTGTAAGCTATCAGCGCTTTAAACATATGCTGCCAGAAATTTTAGACGATATGCACATTGCCAGTAACAAGGTAAAGGGCATAGTAGAGGATTTAAAAAGCTTTGCCGTAAAAGGTGAAGCATCGCATGAGAAAACTGAGCAGCTAGATTTAAACCTACTAACAAACCGCTCTATTCGCTTAGTCACAAATCAAATTAAAAACTCGACAAACCACTTAGAGGTTAACTTAGCCAACTCACTGCCTGCGTTTAAAGGCAGCGGCAGCCGCATCGAGCAGGTAATCGTTAATTTAATTTTAAATGCCTGCCAAGCGCTTGAAGACAAATCGCAAAAAATTATTATCACCAGCTATTTCCATACTAAACACAATCAGGTTGTGCTGAGCATTGAAGATCAAGGCGTAGGCATTGATCAACAGCACTTAATTAAGCTCACCGACCCCTTTTATACCACCAAACGACAATCTGGCGGCACCGGTTTAGGGCTTTCTGTATCAGCGGGGATCGTGGCAGATCATCAAGGCCAACTCACCTTTAAATCAACCCTCGGTAAAGGCACAAAAGTAAAGCTATCACTACCCTTATTACAACACGAGAGAGAACTATGAATACTAATTTATATCCTAGTTTTGAGGTCCTCATTTGTGATGACGACAACAGCTTTTTACGAAGCATATCGTTTGCAATAGAGCGCTACTGCGGCATTAACAACATTGTGCAATGTAATGATAGCCGCGATGTAATTGCCATACTAAACCAAGGGAATGTTCGCGTTGTATTGCTTGATTTAAACATGCCACATATCAGCGGTGATGAGCTTATAGCGCAAATTACAGAGCTTTTTCCGCACATTTCGGTGGTGATCATCAGTGGCATTAACCAAGTAGAAGCCGCTGTAAAATGTATAAAATTAGGTGCTTATGGTTATCATGTAAAAACAGAAGATCCCGAACGCCTAAGCAATAGCATAATGCAGGTGGTGCGTTTTCAAGAGCTAAACCTAGAAAACCAAGCCATGCGCGGCTATCTACTAGAAAACCAAACAAGCCTGCACCCTGCGTTTTCCAAAATTATTAGTGTGGATCATCAAATGCATTCGGTGTTTAATTACATTGAGTCTATATCAAATAGCCAACAACCTATTCTTATTACCGGAGAAAGCGGCGTAGGAAAGGAGCTTATAGCCAGAGCCATTCACGAAACCAGTAGCTGCAGTGGCGAGCTTGTGTGTGTAAACGTAGCCGGCCTTGACGATAACTTATTTTCGGATACCTTATTTGGCCATAAAAAAGGCGCTTTTACAGGCGCTGAGCAAGCCCGCAAAGGCATGATAGAACGCGCATCAGGCGGGATACTATTTCTTGATGAAATTGGCGATTTAAACCTGGCCTCGCAAGTAAAGTTATTAAGGCTTTTGCAAGAAGGCGAATATTACCCTGTAGGCAGCGATACCCCAAAGCGCATCAACGCGCGCATTATTGCAGCCACCCACCAAAACTTACTCACTAAAAAAGAAAATGGCGAATTTAGAAACGACCTATACTACCGTTTAAAAATTCACCATGTAAATATTCCGCCGCTTAGAGAGCGCAAGCAAGATATAGCCTTATTACTCGAGCACTTTTTAACGCTTGCCGCACAAGAATTTAATAAACCGGTGGCAAGTATTCCAAAAGAATTATTAATTTTACTCGAAAACTACGCTTTCCCGGGCAATATAAGAGAGCTGCGCGCCATGGCCTTTGATGCAATGAGCACCCACCAAAGCGGCGCACTGTCTATGAAAGCGTTTGAAAGCGTACGCAGCGCCGTGCCCAAATTAGATATGCAAGCCCAGCTTGCCAAGCCGTTATTTGAGTCAACATCAACGCTACCCACTTTAAAACAAGCTGCAGAATTACTGGTGGCAGAAGCGATGAAACGTAGCAACTCAAATCAATCTATGGCAGCGCAACTACTCGGTATATCGCAGCCAGCACTCAGTAAGCGACTTAAAAAAGGACAGCCTGAGCCTTAAAAAACAACAAAGTACTTAATCAAATTTTAGGCACAAAAAAGCCCGCAGCGTTAACTACGGGCTTTTTTGTTGAATGAGTGAGTTAGCCTATAAGCCGGGTTCTGTCCTTTCCGAAGAAAGTGATAATCATTCGTCTAGGCCATAAATCGCTCTATGGCTCAAGCAACCTACCCGGTTCCAACGTGGGCCACGCCATAAGGAACCCTATTTGGTCTTGCTCCGAGTGGAGTTTACCTTGCAACCAACTGTTACCAGTGGCCCGGTGCGCTCTTACCGCACCCTTTCACCCTTACCAACCCGAGGGTTGGCGGTCTCCTCTCTGCTGCACTTGTCGTGGGCTCACGCCCCCCAGCCGTTAGCTGGCACTCTGCCCTGTGGAGCCCGGACTTTCCTCCCCCTGATCATTTTCGTCACAGGCAGCGATTATCTTGGCTAACTCGGCGCGCAGTATACATGAGCTGCGCCTTGTACGCAGTAAAGATTTACCCTTTTTCGTCAATAATTGTTTTATACAGGGCGTTTTTCTTCATTCCAAAGTATTCAGCTACTATGCCGCACGCTTTTTTCATCGGCATTTCGCTTTCAAGTAGCGCTAGCATTTTACGTGCCTCGGGTGGAATATCGTCCACAAGCTTAGGTTTGCCTGGCAACATTAAAACAATTTCGCCACGTTGCTTAGTGGGATCATCAGTTAAAAACTGCTTTAACTCACTTACGCTACCATTAAAAAAGGTTTCAAAGGTTTTGGTAAGCTCTTTTGCAAATACCACTTGTTGCTCACTACCTAAGGCCGCTTCTAAATCATCTAGGCTTGCCATAATACGGTGGGTGCTTTCGTACATTATGCTGGTAATGCTTGAGTTTACAGCTTCTATGAAAAAATCTTGGCGGGCTTTACTTTTAGCCGGTGTAAAGCCAATAAACTGAAAGCGATCTGTTGGCAGGCCTGAGCAACACACTGCAGTAATAGCAGCACACGCACCGGGCACGGGTGTTACATGCGCGCCCTGCTCGCGGCACAGGTTTACAACGGCATAACCTGGGTCGCTTATCAGCGGCGTGCCAGCATCTGAGACTAGCGCGATATTTTTGCCTTCGTTTAGCCAATCAATAATCTGCTGCGCTTTTTGTTTTTCGTTATGGTCATGTAGTGCAAAAGTTTTAGCCTTTATACCAAAGTGGCTTAGTAGCTTACCGGTGTGGCGCGTGTCTTCAGCAGCGATTAAGTCAACTTGCGATAATGTCGCGATGGCACGCTGGCTTAAGTCGTCAAAATTGCCAATTGGGGTGGCAACAATGTAAAGAGTGCCAATTTTCTGTGAATTCTCCTCATTTAACATTGAGGTCTCCTGCGTCAGTCAGTAATATAAGCAAATCGCGTTAACGTATTGGGAAATCATTGTGCGACTTAAACTTGTTAGTCTATTAATTATATTGTCAGGGTTATCGGCCTGTAGCACAACCGAAAAACCAACTAAAAATAGCGATAGCATTAACACCAGTGCGAATGCGCTGCAAAATCAAGCAACCAGTGCCGATGCTATTTATAAATTAGCGCTTAATCGTACCGGTGCCGACAAAATTCAATTGCTTTATAGTGCGCGTGATGCGGCTATTTCGGAGCAAAGCTGGCCGTTACTTGAAAACATTTGTAATGAGCTTGAGCAAACCCCAAGTGTAGATAAAATTCAAAACCGCTTATACATTGCTTATGCACAAAAGCAGCAAAATAAAAACGACCAAGCGCTCGTTATTTTGCAATCACTCGATGGCCAACTTAAACAGCCTGAACACTTTGCTTGGCATCAATATTTAACTGCTAGCATATATGCATCGCAAAACTTTCCTAAGCGCGCCGCACCTTATTTTTTTAGAGCCTCAGAAACTGCGAATAAAAACAATATTGAGATCCCTGCTCTGCAAAGTGCGCTGTGGGATAACTTAACAAAGCTGTCTTCTTATGCGCTGGAGCGCTTTAATCGTGGCTCTGTTATTCAACAAGGTTGGACTAACTTAGCTTTGTACCACCAGGTATATGCAAATAGCGGTGTAGAGCTTGACCAAGCCATTAATAATTGGCGCCGTCGCTACCCTGGGCACCCAGCCGTAGCTATTTTACCCGAGCAAGATGAAGCCCTAGCCGACCTAGCACCAGTTAATATAGAGCGTTTAGCTGTACTTTTACCGCAATCAGGCGCAAATGAGCGTTTAGGTGACGCCCTAAAAGCCGGCATTTTGGCAGGGCTTGATAAGCAAACTATTAGCGACACTATTTTTATAGACGAGAGCCTTTCAACCCAAGTGCTAAGCGAGCAGCTGAGTCAATTTAATCCAGACTTTGTGATTGGGCCATTATTAAAAGCGAATATAGATAAACTTGCACAAGCTAAAACACTTATTGATACCCCAACATTACACTTAAATACATTTGATGGTGAGCGACTCTCGCTGCAACATTACTTTTTTGCTTTAAACCCTGAGCATGAAGTGCAGCAAGCGCTGGAGCACTTTTTAGCTAAAGGTTATCAAAAGCCTATGTTATTAGCGCCTAATAATGCCAATGGTCAGCGTTTGGTTGATTACTTTAATATTCAGTGGCAGCGCTATAGCGAAACAAAACCGCAAATTGGGTTTTATAACGATAACAAAGACATGCCTAACACAATTACAAGCTTGTTAGAGGTTGATAAATCTAAGCAGCGTATTAAGACGGTTAAGTCTTTATTTAAACAAGAAGTAGAAAGTGAAACCCGCTCTCGTAGCGATATTGATGCGATTTACATTTTAGGCGACGCTATAGAAACACGCCTGATAAAACCTTATTTAGATGTAAATGTAAGTACTTTTGCACAGCGGATCCCGCTTTATGCCAGCTCTAAAAGCCATAGTAAGCAAATAGATCGCACTGATAAAGGCGATTTAGAAGGGCTTTACTTTACAGAGCTTCCGTGGATGCTTAATGCGACAGTTAAACAACATAACTTACGCAATCAATACAACACGCTGTGGCCTGAAAATGCCGATATAAGCCAACGCCTATTTGCCATGGCTTACGATGCCGTGTCGGTGCTAAGCGACATTAGGCAATTGAGTGTAATGCCCGGTAATAAGTTTACAGGTTTAAGTGGAAAGCTTTCGGTAAATACAAGCGGACACATAGAGCGTACGCTTGATTGGGCACAATACACAAATAGACGCATAAAAGCCGTACAGCTAGAAACAAAGCAGCCCGTGCCTTTATTTATGCAATCAGCCAACGAAAGCACTACGCTTACGTTTGATTAATCTGGAGCGGCTATGTCGTGGTTTAAAGAGCTGTGGCAAAATAGCCGAGAAAAAGGCCAGTACTATGAACGCCAAGCAGAAAAATACTTAACCCGTGAAGGGCTTACGCCTATTGAGCGTAATTATTACTGCCCCTTTGGTGAGCTTGATGTGATTATGAAACACGGCGATACGCTTGTATTTGTAGAAGTTAAGTTTCGTAAAAACAATGCGAGAGGCGGTGCAAATTATGCCCTTGGCGCACAAAAACAAGCACGACTAAAACGCACTATTTATCACTACTTGGCAGCAAAAAACTTAACTAATCAGCCTATAAGAGTCGACTATGTTGCCATTACAGGTGAAGGCTCTGGCAATATAAATTGGATCAAAAGCGTACTTTAACACCACGCAAACAGATTAGTAAAACGCCCAGCAACAAACAAAAATGACGAATAAATTATTGGTAGTCTATGCAAGATACAATTAAAGAAATTTTTACAGAAAGCATTCAAGTACAAATAGCAGCAGGCGAAGTACTGCCAAGCGCACTAGAGTCTGCGGCATTTACCATTGCACAAAGTTTAATTAATGGTAACAAACTCCTTTGCTGTGGCACGGCAAACTGCCATATGCTAGCGCAGCACATGGCCGGCGTATTAGTTAATCACTACGAAACAGAGCGCCCCTGTTTACCTGCTATTGCGCTATCTCAAGAAAACATCAATTTAGGGCAAAGTAGCCAAGTAGATGAGCATGATACCTTTGCTCGCCAAGTACGTGCCTTTGCACAGCAAGGCGATTTACTGCTTGCGTTAGCAATTAATGGCAACGAAAAACATATTATTTCTGCTGTAGAAGCGGCACTTACTAAAGATATGAAGGTCATAGTGATGGTAGGTGACGATGGTGGAGAGCTCGTTGGCTTATTAGGCCCTAATGATGTAGAAATTCGTACGCCTTCTAAGCGCCCTAGCCGCATTATTGAATCTCACTTAGTTAACTTACATTGCTTAAGTGAACTGGTTGATTTAACTCTTTTCCCGCAGGATGAAAATTATGTTTAAACGCTCTCTTATTGTTTTAGGTACTGTTGTTTTACTGCAAGGCTGTGCAGCCGCAGTGGTTGCAGGAACAGCTGGTGCAGTAACAGCAGCAAATGATCGCCGCACCATTGGCTCGCAAATAGACGACAATAATATAGAAATTAAAGCCAGTATTGCGCTTAGTGAAGTTGAACGACTAGAAAAGTTCGCCAATGTAGACGCTATAAGCGTTAATGGCATTGTTTTATTGGTAGGTCAGGTTGCCAATCAAGAAATGAAAAACCAAGCTCAGCAGAGCATTGAGGGGCTCTCAGGTATACGTAAAATTCATAACCAAATTAGAATTGGCTCAAATATTGGAATTACCACACAAACGCATGACTCGTGGCTAACCTCTAAAGTAAAAGCGCAGCTTTTAACAGCTAAAGATATACCGAGTAATAATATTAAAGTAGTGACCGAAAACGCTGAAGTATTTTTAATGGGATTAGTATCTGAATCTGAGTCTAACCAAGCGGTTAACATTGCACGCAATGTATCGGGTGTAGAGCGCGTTATTAAAGTGTTTGAATATTTATAAAATACATAAAAAGCCTTTTAAAAGGCACATAAAAAAACCGCTTAATTAGCGGTTTTTTTGTATTTAAGCGTTACTTGATAACGCGTAAATGTGAGCCTTTTTTCTTTTCTGGCTTTTCTGGCGGGGTCTCATCAATAATCTCATCTGATGTTTCCACACTTTCAAGGTCAGGTGCAAAATCGTCTTCGTCCTCTAAAAACTCATCTGCAGTAAAGACTGTTCCTTCGCCATTTTCACGCGCATAAATAGCAAGCACCGCACCTAAAGGCACATATACTTGCATTGGCTGTCCGCCAAAGCGCGCATTAAAGCTTAGTTGTTCCATATCTAACGAAAACCCAGTAACGGCAGAAGGGCTAATATTAAGCACTATTTGGCCATCTTGTACAAACTGCGTAGGCACTTGTACTGCTGGGTACTGCGCATCAACCACTAAATGTGGTGTGCAGTCGTTATCTACGATCCAATCAAAAAAAGCACGTAGTAAATAAGGACGATTAGGCGTCATTATAAACGGATCTCACGCTCTGCTTCAGTTAAAGAAGCTTGGAATGACTCACGCTCAAATAAGCGGATCATGTACTCTTTTAGCTCTTTAGCGCCAGAGCCATTAAGCTCAATACCAAACTCTGGTAAACGCCATAATAGTGGTGCTAAATAACAATCTACTAAGCTAAACTCTTCACTCATAAAGTATGGAGCTTCGTTAAAGATTGGTGCAATTGCAAGTAACGCTTCAGTTAACTCTTTACGAGCTTGTGCAGCATCTGCTGTATTGTTAATGATTTTTTCAGCAAGGCTGTACCAATCAGTATCAATACGGTGCATCATTAAACGGCTACGACCACGCATTACCGGATACACAGGCATTAGTGGAGGATGAGGGAAACGTTCATCAAGGTATTCCATGATGATGTTTGCCTGATATAAGCCAAGCTCACGGTCAATCAGTGTGGGTACTGTACCGTAAGGGTTAATTTCGTGAAGTGCCTCTGGCAAGTTATCCTTTTCAGCCAAATGAATATCTACACTTACACCTTTTTCTGCAAGTACAATACGTACTTGGTGGCTATACATACAGTTAGCACCAGAAAAAAGGGTCATTACAGGGCGCTTATTGGCAGCTACGGCCATGCCTATACCTCCATTAAATAACTAAAACAGCAATAGGGGCTTAAGCCCCTATTGCAAAATTACCTTGTAAAATGCTCAAATTAATGAACATCTCTCCAGTATTCTTTCTTAAGCATAAATGCCAAGATAAACAGGATAACTAAAAATCCAATTACCTTAATACCTAACGCTTCTGACTCAAGGCGTGTAGGTTCACCTACATACTCTAAGAAATTCGTTAAATCACGAACCGCTTGATCGTATTCATCAACGCTTAATTCGCCCTTACCATCTGTTTCAGTACCAACAACTTTAGTCACTGTTTGACCATGTTGTTCAACTTCTTCAATGATAGGTGTTGGTAAACCTTGTAGTTCTTGAAGAACATGTGGCATACCCACCGATGGGAATAACGTATTATTTACGCCAAACGGACGAGATTCATCTTTGTAAAACGACTTTAAGTAAGTGTAAATCCAATCACTGCCGCGCACACGCGCCACATTGGTTAGATCCGGCGGAGCCGCACCAAACCATTTAGCAGCATCTTCTTTTGCGATAGCGTTAAGAATATGGCCACCTACTTTTGAACCATCAAAAATCAATTGTTCTTTACCAAGCTCGGTTGGAATACCAATATCACGGAAAGTACGTTCATAACGTTGATACTGCATTTGGTGACAACCAAGACAGTAGTTCATGAACAACTTTGCGCCGCGCTGCAAAGAAGGCTGATCAGATATATCGTTACCCGCTTCCATAAGAGGAACCGAAGGACCCGCAGCCATAACCATGTTAGGCAGCAAGTTTACTGATAAAGCAAATACACCAATAAGTAGCTTTTTCATCATTTCGTTAACCTCTCAGGCAATGGCTTAGTTTTTTCATTCTTACTGTATATAAATAACAGTACGAAGAACATAAAGTAAGTCACAGTACAGATTTGAGAAATTATCGTTTTCATATCAGTTTGTGGAGTTGCACCCACCCAACCTAAAAGAACGAAAGTTACAACGAAACCTGCAATGTTCCATTTGTGGAAACCACAACGGTAACGAACCGATTTAACACGACCACGGTCAATCCACGGTAACAATGCGAGTACCACAATTGACGCACCCATAGCCGCAACACCGATAAGTTTATCAGGGATTGCACGTAAGATTGCATAGAATGGCGTAAAGTACCAAACTGGGAAAATGTGCTCTGGTGTTTTAAGTGGGTTTGCTGCTTCAAAGTTTGGCGCTTCTAGGAAGAAACCATTCATCGCAGGCATAAAGAATACAACCCAACAGAACAAGATTAAGAAACCAACCACGCCCACAATATCTTTTACTGTGTAGTACGGGTGGAACGGTATCGCATCAACAATGTCTTTTTTGTCGGTGTAATACTCATGGAATTTAAATTTAGACTTATCTTCTTCAGCCACAGTGCCTTTTTTGCGTTTTATTTCAACACCGTCTGGGTTGTTAGAGCCTACTTCGTGCAGCGCAACAATGTGTAAGAACACTAAAATTACAATAACCAATGGTAGTGCAATAACGTGTAATGCAAAGAAGCGGTTAAGCGTTGCACCCGATATTACGTAGTCACCACGGATCCAAAGTGTTAAGTCATCACCAATTACCGGAATAGCCCCGAATAACGAAATGATTACCTGCGCACCCCAGAATGACATTTGACCCCATGGTAGTAAGTAACCCATGAAGGCTTCAGCCATTAATGCTAAGAAAATAAACATACCGAACAACCACAGTAATTCACGTGGTTTTTGGTAAGAGCCGTAGATCATGCCACGGAACATATGCATATAAACAACGATGAAAAACGCAGATGCACCCGTTGAGTGTAAATAACGTAATAACCAACCGTATTCAACATCACGCATGATGTACTCTACTGATGCGAAAGCGCCTTCAGAAGAGGGAACAAAGTTCATCGTTAACCAAATACCAGTAAGTATTTGGTTTACTAGTACTAACATGGCTAGCGAGCCAAAAAAGTACCAGAAGTTAAAGTTTTTAGGTGCTGGATACTGTGCAATGTGCATGTTCCAAACACGTGTCATTGGGATACGGTCGTCAATCCAACTAACAATTTTACCAAACATTAGGCTACCCCTTTTTCTTCGCCCACTAAAATAGTGGTTTCATCAAGAAAAGTATAAGGTGGTACTTCTAAGTTCAATGGTGCAGGAACTGATTGAAATACTCGCCCAGCCATATCAAATTTAGAACCGTGACATGGACAGTAAAAACCATCATCTGTCCCTTCAACTTTTTCACTAAAGTTACCTTGGAAAAAGCCTGGAGAACACCCTAAATGCGTACAAATACCAACAGCGACAAAAATCTCTGGGCGTAATGAACGGTAATCATTTGTTGATGATTCTAGTTGTTGTGGCTCTTGCGATTGCGGATCACGAAGTTGACCTTCATGTTCTTTCATCTGCTCAAGCATTTTAGGGGTACGTGATACAACCCATACAGGTTTACCACGCCACTCGACACGTATTAATTGTCCTGGCTCAAGTTTGCTGATATCTACTTCTACAGGCGCACCCGCAGATTTAGCTCGCTCACTTGGATTCCAAGACGCAATAAAAGGAACAGCAGCCCCAGCCGCACCAACACCACCTACAACAGAGGTAGCTATGGTTAAAAAGCGACGTCGGCCATTGTCTACAGGCGCATTGCTCATCCACTTATCTCCACTATGATTCTCAACACTTGCTATATTGAGAACATCAGTTACAGCAGGTTAATTTTTCGAAATTTTTAAAATAGAAGCGATCATAATTAAAACCCTTGATTAAAACAAGGTTATTCACAGCCTCACGCTCGAATAACCCGACTTGATCAATAGTTTGATAAAGTAAGCTCGAGAATAAAGCCGAATGACTATAATAGCGCTTCTGTAAAAACAATATACTGACCAAGATCAACCCCACTACGAGGAAACAGATAAACTGTACATGGTGATGTTGAACTTGCTCATACTACTTGCCAGCCAATTGTAGCAAAAAATTCCACCAATTAACTGATGGATTTACACTAATTGCGATAATTATTTAACTTTTTTGCAGCGAAATGGGTATTTTAAAGCTTTCGTACATTAAATACGCAGTATTTATAAAATATGATCAGCGCCTAACCTTAAAAAAGCGGGCTTGAGGTAGGTAAGTACTTAAATTTTAATGCCAAAAACAAAAAACCCAGCATAAGCTGGGTTTTTGAATTCTTGATAACGTAAAAATTAACGTTTTGAGAACTGTGGACGCTTACGCGCTTTCTTAAGACCCACTTTCTTACGTTCAACTTTACGTGCATCACGTGTAACAAAACCTGCTTTACGAAGTTGTGGACGTAATGACTCGTCAAACTCCATAAGTGCACGAGTGATACCGTGACGGATAGCACCAGCTTGACCAGTTGTACCACCACCGGCAACGGTGATGTGAAGGTCAAATTTTTCAGTCATGTCAACAAGCTCAAGAGCTTGACGAACAACCATGCGTGCTGTTTCGCGACCAAAGTACTCTTCTAAAGAGCGCTTGTTGATTACGATGTTACCAGTGCCTGGGCGTAAGAATACGCGAGCACTTGAACTTTTACGACGACCTGTACCGTAGTATTGATTTGCCATGATAGTGCTCCTTAAATGTCTAGAACCTGAGGCTGTTGTGCAGCATGGTTGTGCTCAGTACCTGCGTAAACTTTAAGTTTACGGTACATAGCGCGGCCTAAAGGACCACGTGGCAACATGCCTTTAACAGCTTTTTCGATGATCATTTCAGGCTTTGCAGCTTGAAGTTTATCAAAAGTAGTAGACTTAAGACCACCTGGGAAACCAGTATGAGCGTAGTACACTTTATCTTTGAATTTGTTACCAGTTACAGTAACTTTCTCAGCGTTGATAACGATGATGTAATCACCAGTATCTACGTGTGGAGTGTATTCAGCTTTATGCTTACCGCGTAGGCGATGAGCGATTTCAGTAGCGATGCGACCTAAAGTTTTACCTTCAGCGTCAACTACGTACCAGTCACGTTTTACTGTTTCTGGTTTAGCAACAAACGTTTTCATTTATAAAAATCCAATGTTTTTCAATTAAAACCACAGGCAGTTATTATTAACTACCGCTCTAAGTATGCTATAACCCCTTCGAGTTTTAGACTTTAGCGCCGCTCACAAGTGGCTAAACTATATGAGGACATAGAACGCAACGTGGCAGACGCGGGAGTATACCAGCACTTAAAACACATTGCTACCGAGCGGTTGTTTTTTCCACAAGAAAATTACAAAAATTTATGCATTTATATAAAAACAACAATAAGGCCACTTTAAAGAGTCGATACAGTCGTATTAGCGCTATGCTAAATGCTCTTTTGCTAAATACTCTAAAGACTGCATTTCTTGCAGGCGGCTAATGCAGCGCTTAAATTCAAAGTTAAGATTGCCTTGGGTATAAAGCTGCGTGATCGGTTTTTCAGCCGAAATGATTAATGTTACATGTCGCTCGTAAAACTCATCCACTAAAGCAATAAAGCGCCTAGCTGCATCATCATTATTTTGTCCAAGCTGTTTAACATTAGAAATAATAACAGTGTTGTATAAGCGGCTAATTTCCATGTAGTCGACTTGGCTACGTGCGGTTTCACACAATTCGCTAAATTCAAACATCACTACGCACTTGGCCACTTTGCGTGTGTTGATTAAGCGCCCTTCTATTTCTATGGGTTGATCAAGCTCCCCCGCCTCTGGAGAGAGCTTATCAAAATATTCAAATAAGTTTTTATCGGCTTGCTCATCTAACGGGCTGTGAAATATTTCGGCTTGCTCAAGTGTACGCAAGCGATAATCGATACCAGAGTCTACATTTACTATTTCTGTGTTCGCTTTTACCAGTTCAATGGCCGGAATAAAACGCGCACGCTGTAAGCCGTTTTTATATAAATCATCAGGTACTATATTAGAGGTAGCAACTAATACTATATTGCGTGCAAATAATGCCTGCATTAAGCCGCCTAGTAACATGGCATCTGTAATATCTTGAACAAAGAATTCATCAAAACAGATGATATCGGTTTCGGCTTTAAATATGTCGGCAACAATTTCCAGTGGATTGCTTTTATTATTTAGCTTTTTTAGTTCATCGTGAACTCGGTGCATAAAGCGATGAAAATGCACACGCATTTTACGCTCACCTGGCAGCGCTTCGTAAAAGGTATCTACTAAATAGGTTTTACCACGCCCTACACCGCCCCAAAAATAAAGCCCTTTAATTGGCTCAGGTTCGCTTTTATTAAACAGCTTTGCAAAAAAGCCTTGTTGCTGTGGCTTTTTACTTGTGAGGTCATCGTATAAACGTTGTAAATGGCGCACTGCATTTTCTTGTGCTTGGTCATGTACAAAGTCATCGCGCTTAAGATCTTGCTGGTAAGTTTGCCAAGGAGTCATATCTAATTACATTTTAAACACAGTTTAATTTGCACAACATATTAACACGCATCTTAACTCGGGGTATATTACCCACAGGATGATTTATATTTGAATCAGGCATTATTAGATATTTTTTCCCAAAGGGGTGAAGTTATGGGCACAGTTACGTGGGTAGGTTTAATTATTATTACTGCTGTAGTGGCATTTTTTGTTGGTGCATTCGTTACTAAAAAGCAATTTAAGCAAGATGAATTAAAAGAGCAAGCCGAGCAAGCACAAAACGCGCTTGAGCAGTATCGCCAAGATGTGGCCGATCATTTAGCAAGCACAGGTAAGCTTGTGAATAAAATGAAAGAAAACTACGACCAACTACTCAGCCATGTTGAAGAAACCAATCAACTCTTACTTGATGATAAAAACAAAGCACCTAGCGAGCCGTTTTTCTCTAAAGAAACAACAGAGCAATTACAAGCGTCTTTAAAAGAGCGCGAGGTTGACCGTTCATCTGCACAAGCACAACCTGCCGATTACGTCTCGGGTGAGTCTGGTTTATTTGCAGGGCAAAATAGCGATACAAAACCTGCAAAAGCCTCTTAACACACTGAGCACGCTAAAATGTTAGTGCTATCTTGAGGAACTTTTTTTTGACCCCATAGTCTTTAAATGTAACAGCTTTATATTTAAATTCGAAAAGGCTGCTTATGCAGCCTTTTTGCTTTTCCTGTGATGTGGAGTACACCCTGACTATGAAAATGAAAATGAAATTATCACTTATTAGTGCTGCAATCTTATCTACAAGCTTATTACTAAGCCCAATGGCCTCTTATGCAAAACTGCCTATTGCAGTTAATGGCCAACAATTACCCACACTTGCGCCTATGCTTGAGCAAATTACCCCTGGCGTTGTGAGCATTCAGGTTTCTGGCTCAAAAGAAGTGCGCCGCCGTGCAGACCCGCTTGAATACTTTTTTGGTAACCCTCAGCCACGTAGTCAAAAGCGCCAATTTAGTGGTTTAGGCTCAGGGGTTATTATTGATGCCGACGAAGGCTATGTAGTAACAAATAACCACGTAATTCAAGATGCCGAAAAAATGGTGGTAACGCTAGAAGATGGGCGTGAATTTGAAGCCACCAAAATTGGTACCGATAAAGAGTCTGATATTGCGCTATTACAAATAGATGCAGATGACTTAACCGAAGTTAAACTGGCAAATTCAGATAAATTGCGTGTCGGCGACTTTGCAGTAGCAATTGGTAACCCATTTGGTTTAAGTCATACAGTAACCTCGGGCATTGTAAGTGCATTAGGGCGTAGTGGTTTAAATATTGAAGGCTATGAAGACTTTATTCAAACCGATGCAGCTATTAACCAAGGTAACTCAGGAGGCGCTTTAGTTAACCTTAATGGTGAACTTATTGGTATTAATACTGCTATTTTAGGTGCCTCGGGTGGAAATGTTGGTATTGGCTTTGCCATTCCATCAAATATGATGAAAAACTTAGTTGACCAAATTATTGAACATGGCGAAGTACGCCGTGGCTCACTGGGTATTTCTGGCCGCCCACTTGATGCAGGCCTTGCAAAAGCACAGCAACTTGACGTTAAACAAGGTGCTTACGTTATGCAAGTAATGGATGATACCGCAGCAAGCAAAGCAGGTATTAAAGCTGGCGATGTTATTATTAGTATTAATGGCAGCGATATTAGTGGCTTCCACGAGCTGCGCAGTAAAATAGCAACGTTAGGTGAAGGACGCGAAGTTAAATTAGGTATTTACCGCGATGGCAAAGTAAAAACCATTAAAGTAACGCTTGATGGTGCATCGGGTGTAACCGCCGCAGGCGATGAACTGCATCCTGCATTCCAAGGTGCAACGCTTGAAAACGTGCAAAAAAATGGCACTAAAGGTATTGAAGTCGCCACAGTAGATCCGCGTTCTCCTTCTGCACGTGTTGGCCTTGAAGAAGGTGATGTGATTGTACAAGTTAACCGCCAACGTGTAGAAAACATTCGTCAAATGAACAAAATTATCGAAGATACCCAAGGTAATATTGTACTTGGCGTTAAACGTGGCAGAGAGTCTATCTTTGTACTTATCCAATAAGTAACACGTTATAAATAAGCAATAAAAATAACAGCAGCACTTGCCGCTGTTATTTTTTTTGTGCCATCATAAAGAATTGCTCACTAACAATAAGAATCTCGTGCTGAAATTACTAAAATTTGTACTTCCCCCTTTGTTTGTCGGTTTAGGTATCGCTTTTTTAGTGGTTTTTTTCAGCCCTAATATGCGCGCCTCTTTACTCCCTAATGTTCCCTTGCCCAGTGCTATGAGCTCAAATCACCTTAGCTTTGCTGACGCGGTTAAACGTGCTGCACCGTCGGTAGTAACTATTTTTTCAGAAAGCATTTCTAAAGAGCCTCGATATAAGCAACAAAACACCGTTCAAGAGCTTGGCTCTGGCGTAATTATGGCGCAAGATGGCTACATATTAACTAACTACCACGTTATAAATAATGCAGATCAAATCTTGGTTATATTAACCGATGGCCGACGCTTTTTTGATGTGCAGTTAATTGGCTTTGACACCATTACCGATTTAGCCTTATTAAAAATTAACGCCGACCACCTGCCGGTGATCCCCGTAAACGATAATTACACCACCAGTGTAGGTGATGTAGTGCTGGCCATTGGTAACCCACTCAATTTAGGGCAAACCATCACCCAAGGTATAATTAGTGCCACCGGTAAACAAAAAATTACCGATAGCCCTTATAACAACTTACTACAAATGGATGCTGCTATAAATGTAGGTAACTCTGGCGGTGCTTTGGTTAATTCAAATGGGGATTTAGTGGGGATCACGTCTGCGCAGTTTAAAACTCGTGAAAATCTTAATATCCAAGGAATATTTTTTGCTGTTCCCTATTCGCTCGCTAAAGAAGTAATGGCAAAGCTAATACGCCATGGCCGTGTAGTACGTGGCTATTTAGGCTTTGAAGGCACTGCGGTTGATAGCACTGGCAAAGAGGTAAACGACAGCCTTACTGAGGTTGCTGGTATGCGAATCACCAATTTAGACCCATTAGGCCCTGCATGGCAAGCTGGCATTGAAGAGCAAGACATCGTTATTAAAATTGCAGGGTTAAGTGTCGCCAACCCGCAAAAAGTACTCGAAAAAATAGGCAATACACAGCCCGGTAAAGAAATAGAATTTGAGCTGTACCGAGACGGTAAAGTAGAAAAAATAATGGTTAGAGTTGCAGAGCTCGAAACTAAACTCTAACCAAAATGGCAATAAAAAGGTCGGATAGCAATACGCGTATCCGACCTTTTTTTATGTCTAAAGTAAACTGTGTTTAACCCAGCGCTTAATTTAGGAGCAAGTGTGCTCTCACCCTAAAGCGAATAAATATTATTGCGAATGGGTATTAGCTACTTCTGCGCTTAATATTGGCACCTAAGCCACTGAGTTTATCTTCAATGCGTTGATAGCCTCGGTCTACGTGGTAAATACGATCGACTACCGTTTCACCTTGCGCCACAATACCGGTTAAAATTAAGCTTGCAGAGGCGCGTAAATCGGTTGCCATTACTTGTGCGCCACTTAAACTTTGCGTTTCACCACAAATAGCGGTGTGCCCTTCTAAACGAATATTAGCGCCCATGCGTTGTAACTCTGGTACGTGCATAAAGCGGTTTTCAAAAATGGTTTCGGTAATTGTTGCACTACCATTAGCCACTACATTTAACGCGGTGAACTGCGCTTGCATGTCGGTTGGAAAACCAGGGTGTGGCATGGTTTTAATATTAACGGCTTTGAGCTCACGATTACGCATATCTAAATAAATGCTGTCATCGTTTACTTCAACTAATGCATTCGCGGCACGTAATTTTTCAATAACAGGCTCAAGTGAATGAAAATCTGTTTTTTTACAAAGTACTTCGCCTGCAGCCATCGCTGCTGCAACTAAAAAAGTGCCCGTTTCAATGCGGTCAGGTAAAATGCTGTGCTCACAGCCGCCTAAACGCTCTACGCCATCAATTTCTATACGGCTTGTACCTGCACCAGTAATTTTTGCACCCATAGCAATTAGGCAATTGGCCAGGTCAATAATTTCGGGCTCGCGAGCTGCGTTTTCAAGCACCGTTTTACCATCAGCAAGTGCTGCGGCCATTAGTAAGTTTTCGGTTGCGCCAACACTGACCATTTCCATGAAAATTTCAGCGCCTTTAAGGCGGCCTTCTACCTTTGCATTGATATAACCATTTTCAACGTTTATTTGTGCGCCCATGCGCTCTAAACCTTGAATATGTATATCAACCGGACGTGCACCTATAGCACAGCCACCAGGTAGCGATACCTGCGCCTCACCAAAACGCGCCACTAAAGGCCCAAGCGCCAAAACAGAGGCACGCATTTGCTTAACTAAATCATAAGGAGCAAGCGTTTTATTAACGGTTGCGCCATCAATATACAGTGTATCGCCTTGCCAATTTACAGTTGCGCCTAAGGTGCTTAAAAGCGCCTCAGTGGTCACAATATCGCGAAGGCGAGGAACATTCGTAAATGTACTTTTACCATCGGCAAGCAGTGCGGCAAACAAAATTGGTAATGCGGCATTTTTAGCGCCAGAAATAGTTACTTCACCCGCAAGTGAAGTGCCACCTTGAATTACAAACTGATCCATTAAGAGGCCTTAACTATTGAGGTAAAATAAATTTTTGTTCACGCTTCCACTCAGTTGGCGTAAATGCACGAATTGATACAGCGTGAATTGTGCCGTCTGAAATAGTATTCATTAATGGGCCATAAACTAGCTGTTGCTTTTTAACGCGGCTTAAACCGTCAAAGCACTCACCTACTGCAATTACTTCATAATGGCTACCATTGGCTTTTACTTTTACTTCAGATAATTGAAGTTCGTCGCGTAATAATGTTTCGACTTGGCTAGTTTCCATAACTCTCACTCAAATAAAGTTGTTACCTGACCCAACAGCATTAAATTTTGCAATTGCTCAGGTGGATTTTGCAATTCAAGGCGTGTGCCCTGTTGCTTAAATTCAGCAAAAGAGTGAATTAACCAAGCTAAGCCCGCTGTGTCAACCCTCATTACCTCACAAAGGTCAAAATAGATGGTTTTATGCTTACTTAATGACTTGGCGTTCAGAAGCTGTTCATTGCCAATTGAGCTGCGGGTAAGTTCACCACTTACCCTATAGTGCTGCTCATCTACTTGGCTAATTGCCAATTTAGTCATTGCTGTTGTTGCCTCTAAATTGCACAGGTAACTGGCTCTTTTGCTCTAGTAATTTGCTTACGTGTGCAATACCTTGCTGGCGTAAAATACCTTGTAGCTCACTTTGTTTTGCATCGAGTAAGCTAATTCCTTCTGCAATCATATCGTATGCGCGCCACTCGCCGCTGCGATCTTCACGCACTTTAAAATCAATTTTTATGTCAGGCTTGCCATCTTCTGTAATTTTAGTTTTTACTACAACTACATCTTTGCCTTTAAATGGTTGCTCTGCGCCAAATTCTACATGTTGGTCAGTGTATTGAGTAAATACCCCCGCGTAAGTAGCAACTAAATAGGCTCTAAACGCGCCAATAAATTCTTGGATGTCTTTAATTGCTTCGGCTTTTTCGGCTTCATCGGTAATTGCACGCACTTTAGACACTTCACTACCCAACACACGAAGTGCTGCATATTTGTAGTCTATGTAAGGCATCAGCTCTTCTTCTACAATAACACGAAGGTGCTCTTTATCTTTAGTGATAAGCGGTTGATCTTTTTTAATGCGCTCAAATGTATGCTCTGCTACCTGACGCACCATTTTGTTAGGATCTGTCAGTTTAACTTCGGCTGCGCTAACACTTTGCACAGCTAGGGTTGCACCAAGTGCAATAACGGCTAAAAACTGTTTCAACATAATAATTACTCACTACCTTGGTTGAATAAAAACTGCCCAATTAACTCTTCTAAAACAAGTGCAGACTTAGTATCTGTGATTGAATCACCATCACCTAACGCTTTGCTCTCTACGCCAAATAACTCATCGATTGCTTGATCTTGTGCGTTTTCGGTCACTGTTTCACCTAAACAGCGCTGCTCTGCTGCATTAGGAGAAATAACAGGGTGAATACCTAAGTACTGCTCCCCTAAAATACCCGATGTTAAAATTGAGATTGAGCTAGTGTCTGAAAAACGACATAAATACTGTGCATCTATCGTCATATTTACCACAGGCAAAAACTCCTGTGGGTGTACATAAATAGATTCAACACGGCCAATCACTACACCGCCTACTTTTACCGGTGCACGCGCTTTAAGTGAGCCGATATTTTCAAACTTTGCATTTAGCGTGTAGGTTTCACCCGACCCGCTAATACCCGAATTAGCCACTTTAAGTGCTAACATTGCAAACGCTAAAATGCCTAATGCGACAAAAAAGCCAACTAAAATCTCTAATTTCCGTGAATTCATTATCTATACCCTATTAGCTGGTAAACATTACCGCTGTCAAAATAAAGTCAAACCCTAATACTGCCAGTGATGAGTGTACGACTGTTTCTGTTGTTGCTTTACTGATCCCTTCTGAGGTTGGGATACAGTCGTAGCCCTTATAAAGCGCAATCCAGGTCACTACCATGGCAAATACAAAACTTTTGATCATGCCGTTTAATACATCTTCTTGAAACGATACTTGCGATTGCATTATCGACCAAAAGCTGCCGGTATCTACGCCTAACCAATCAACCCCAACTAAATGAGCACCGATAATGGCAACCGCAGAAAAAATAAGTGCAAGCAATGGCATACTAATAAAACCTGCCCAAAAGCGCGGTGCAATAATGCGCTTGAGAGGGTCAATGGCCATCATTTCTAGTGAAGAGAGTTGCTCGGTGGCTTTCATTAAACCTATTTCTGCCGTTAGCGCACTTCCAGCGCGCCCAGCAAATAATAGCGCTGTAACCACAGGGCCTAGTTCGCGTAATAAACTAAGCGCAACTAATGGGCCTAGGCTGTCTTCGGCGCCATAGCCAACCAATACAGTGTAACCTTGCAGCGCAAGCACCATACCAATAAACAAACCCGACACCATAATAATTAATAATGATTGCGAACCAACCATATAAAGTTGGCGCACTAACAGCGGTGTGCCTTTTTTAAAGTTAGGTACATTCCACAATGCATTAAAAAGCATGTTGGCAGAGCGCCCTAATGCAGCAAAACGCCCCAGCGTTTTATGACCTAACTTTTGAAATAAATCCAACATTAAGCGTTTTCTCCTAACAGCTCATCAGCATACGTTTGTGCAGGATAATGAAATGGCACAGGTCCATCCGATAACCCTTTTAAAAACTGCTGTACTAATGGAGATTCATGATTACGCATTTCATCCGGTGTCCCAGCCCCTATTACGCCTTGATCGGCAATAATAATAACGTGATCGGCAATACTCATTACCTCCGTCACATCGTGGGTTACAATAAGGGATGATAAACCTAGCACTTCATTTAACGACTTAATAAGCTTTACCAATACGCCCATAGATATTGGGTCTTGGCCGGCAAAAGGCTCATCATACATAATAAGTTCTGGGTCCAGTGCAATAGCACGTGCAAGTGCTGCTCGTCTGGCCATACCGCCAGAAAGCTCAGAAGGCATTAAATCTTTAGCACCGCGTAAACCCACCGCTTGCAGTTTCATTAATACGACTAGTTTAATTAACGCTTCACTTAACTTGGTGTGCTCTCGCAGAGGAAATGCAATGTTGTCAAAAACCGACATATCAGTAAATAACGCACCGCTTTGAAACAGCATGCTCATTTTGGTTCGTGCCGCATATAACTCTTTACGCGACATACTAGGAATACTGCCACCTTCGAATAAAATATCGCCGGCGTCAGGCTTAAGCTGCCCACCAATTAAGCGTAGCATTGTGGTTTTGCCAATTCCGCTTGGCCCCATAATCGCTGTTATCTTACCTTTAGGAACACTAAAACTCATATTTTTATATATGGTTCTATCGCCTCGCGAAAAGCTAACATCCTTGACTTCTACTATTGATTGCGACAAGTCGCTCTCCGTAACAATGTTCACTCGTGCTCCTATTTTAAGGGTTTTTTAGCCAAGATGGAAAAAACAATTCGTAAGATTTTGTAATACGCCTACAAAAAGCGCTCTAAGGCTGAAGTAAATTGCCTTAACCTTTGCTTAAGCGCATAAAATTCACGCACTGCAATAGTAGACCCTACTCTTTTGCTTATACTTTCATGTTGGCTTTTGTTACTATTCGCGCCATCTGTATTTTGAACATCTGGCTTAACATAATGGTTACCTCGTTTGTTATTTTAATTCTTGGTTTTGCTGCACTTGTGTGGAGCGCCGACCGATTTGTATACGGTGCGGCAGCGCTTGCTAAAAACTTTGGAGTCCCTACTTTAATTGTTGGCTTAACGGTTGTTGCTATGGGTTCTTCGGCCCCTGAAATGATGGTATCGGCCTCGGCTGCTTTGGCAAATAAAACCGACACAGCGGTTGGTAACGCGGTAGGTTCAAATATAACAAACATATTACTTGTGTTAGGTATTACTGCGCTGCTACGCCCTTTGAGTGTGTCATCAAGCACTTTAAAACGCGAAATGCCGCTTGTTATGCTGGTATCCTTGGCTACGTGGTATGTATTTTCAGACAACTACTTCTCGCTCACCGAAGGGGTGGCGTTGCTAGTTGCATTTGCTGTGTTTATTGGCGGTTTGATTGTGGTTTCTTTGCGCGCAAAAAATCAAGATGACCCTTTTGTTTCAGAAGCCTGCGATGAGGTTCCTAACGATGTACCAACTAAGAAAGCCGTTTTATGGCTAATTGTTGGCATGGTTTTATTACCTGTTAGCTCACACTTTTTAGTTGGTTCAGCAGTCGATATTGCTAAATACTTTGGTTTAAGCGACTTAGTAATTGGTTTAACCATTATCGCCATTGGCACAAGCTTGCCTGAACTTGCAGCTTCTGTAGCGGGTGTACTTAAAAACGAAGATGATTTAGCCCTAGGTAATATTGTGGGCTCAAATATATTTAATATTTTAGCGGTATTACCACTTGCAGGTATTATTAACCCATCAGTGGTTGACCCGTCACTTGCAAACCGCGACATACTTATTATGTTAGGTGCTACGCTTGCGCTTATTATTATGTCATTGAACTTTAGAGGTTCTCAGCGTATCAATAGAGTAGAAGGTGGCCTATTACTCATGGCATTTTTGGCGTACCAAGGTTATATTTTTAGTCAAGTAGGGTAACAATGGCACAACTAAATTTTATAGAGCAAGGTTTACGCGTATTAAACATTGAACGCCAAGCGCTTGCTGATATTACACAATACGTTGACGAAAACTTTCATAGTGCGTGTCAGCTCATGTTTGATTGCCAAGGCCGGATTATTGTTATTGGCATGGGTAAATCAGGCCATATTGGTAATAAAATTGCTGCTACCCTTGCAAGTACAGGCAGCCCTGCTTTTTTTGTTCACCCAGGCGAAGCAAGCCATGGCGATTTAGGCATGATAACCAAAAATGACGTGGTTATGCTTATATCAAACTCGGGCGAAACCAGCGAAGTACTTAATATTATTCCGGTGCTTAAACGCCTTGGTGCAAAAATAATATCGATGACGGGCAACCCGCTTTCTACTATGGCTACACTTGCCGATGTGCACGTATGCATAAAAGTAGAACAAGAAGCCTGTTTATTAGGTTTAGCGCCTACTGCAAGCACCACTGCTACTTTAGCAATGGGTGATGCAATGGCGGTTGCGCTTTTAGAAGCACGCGGCTTTACCGCCGATGACTTTGCACTCTCTCACCCTGGCGGCAGTTTAGGTAAGCGATTGTTGCTAACTTTAAAAGATGTAATGCACAGCGGCACAAACACCCCTATTATAGGTGTAACGCAAACAATTAAAGACGCGTTAATAGAAATGTCAGCCAAAGGGCTGGGCATGACCGCTATTGTAGATAACAATCAACAGCTTGCTGGCCTTTTTACCGACGGTGACTTACGCCGTATTTTAGAGCAAAGAGTGGATATACATAGCACCGCTATTAGCCAGGTTATGACTAAGTCATGCACAACTGCCACAGCCGATATACTTGCAGCTGAAGCCCTAAACATAATGGAAAATAAACGTATTAATGGTTTAATTGTTGTCAATGATAAAAACCAGCCAATAGGCGCCTTAAATATGCAAGACCTCTTAAAAGCAGGAGTATTATAAATGCAATTTGAAGATCTCTATCAACCGCTAAGCGATGATGCCAAAGCACGCGCCAAAAAAGTAAAACTACTCATATGCGATATTGATGGTGTATTTTCTGATGGCCGAATTTACCTCGGTAACCAAGGCGAAGAATTAAAAGCATTTAATACAAAAGATGGTTTTGGCATTAAAGCGCTGATCAATAGCGGTTTTGAAGTTGCGGCCATTACGGGGCGTCACTCAGAAATAGTGCAAACTCGCATGAGCAGCTTAACCGTGCAGCACATTTATCAAGGCCAAGAAGACAAACTTATTGCTTATCAAGAACTCAAAAACACTTTAAAGTTAACTGATGAACAAATAGCCTATATTGGTGACGATGGCCCTGACATGCCAGTAATGGAGCGCGTTGGCTTTGCCGTTGCAGTAAACGATGCACACCCACTAATTAAGCGCTTATCGCATTACACTACGCAAATGCCTGGCGGCTTTGGCGCCGTTAGAGAGCTCACAGATTTACTTATGCTAGAGAACGGCATAGCGCTTACAACACAAGGCACCAGTTCATGAATGCAGCACGCGTTATACTCAGTGCGTTATTCATCGGCTGTATGGTTTGGCTTTGGTACCCTTATTTTACCCAAACCAATGTAGCGCCAGAGCAAGAACCTGAAGTAATCGCAAAGCCCGATTACACCGCTATAGAGCTTAAGCAAACAGCCTATGACGAGCAAGGCAAAATAAGCCATAAAGTCACTGCGGCTAAAATGGAGCTGTACCAACAGCTTGGTTTTACATTTTTTGAAAAACCTATTTTCACCTTGTATAACGAAAAGCAAACATGGCGAATAAATGCAGACGAAGCAACGCTTTACGAAGATAAGCAACTTATTTTAGAAGGCAATGTGGTTGCTAAAAATTTAGTTGATAATGCCATGATAGATAACATCGATGCCGATAACATCGAAGTCGACATTAAAGCGCTAACAATGCGCTCTGAGCAGCCAGTGGTTGTCACTGGGCCTAATTTAAAAATTGTCGGTAAAGGCCTTGAAGCCGATTTAAAAACCGAAGTAATAAAACTAATTAACCATACGCGAACAATATATTATGACCAATAAACTCACTAAAATACTTATTATCCCATCGCTAATGCTTGCATTTAGCGCCTCTGCTGCTGAGCCTGCTGCTCAACCGCCAGCAAATCAAATTTCTATTAGTGCAGACCGTCAAGAAGGCCAACTTAAAGAAAACGTAGGTATTTTTGAAAAGAACGTCGAAATTGTGCATGGCAATCGCAAAATTACAGCCGACCGACTCGAAGTACATAAACGTGAAGACTTAGGGGATAACAAACAACTCCTTATTGCCACTGGCAGCCCAGCCTACTTCGAAGAAAAACAAGACGATGGTACCGTAATGAGCGCCAGTGCAAACGAAGTACGTTACGACGTAGCAAAGCGCTTTTTAACGCTTGTTGGCGATGCTGAAGTCGCACAAGCCGGTCAAAAAATTAATGCTAAAAGTATTACCTACGATATGCAGCAGCAGCTTATTAGCGCAGAAAAAGACGAAAACTCCACGGATCGTGTCCACACAATTTTAGTGCCTGTTGAAGCAAAAATTAAAGAAAAAACAGGTAACGAAGGTCAACCATGAGCACCTTAAAAGCAGAACTATTAGCAAAAAGCTATAAAGGCCGCCAAGTTGTAAAAAATGTAGGCCTTGAGGTAGAAGCCGGCAGCATTGTTGGCTTATTGGGCCCTAATGGCGCAGGTAAAACCACCACCTTTTACATGATTGTAGGGTTAGTACCTAGCGACAAAGGTAAAATTTCTATTGATGATAACGACATTACGTTATTACCTATGCACAGCCGCGCCCGCTTAGGCATTGGCTATTTGCCGCAAGAGTCATCAATATTTAGAAAGCTGACAGTTTATCAAAACTTAATGGCTATTTTAGAAACGCGTAAAGAGCTCAATAAAGCCGCGCGAGAAGAAACGCTCAACAACTTACTTGATGAATTTAGTATTCAGCATATTCGCGATAGCCAAGGTATGGCGCTTTCTGGTGGTGAACGCCGCCGTGTAGAAATTGCCAGAGCACTGGCAGCGAACCCCAAATTTATTTTATTGGATGAGCCTTTTGCTGGTGTTGATCCGATTTCAGTGTTAGATATAAAGAAAATAATAGAACATCTTAAAAACCGTGGCATTGGCGTATTAATTACCGATCACAATGTAAGAGAAACCCTTGATGTTTGTGAAAAAGCCTACATTGTTTCTCATGGGGAGCTAATTGCATCTGGTACCCCAGAACACGTATTAAATGACAAAACTGTACGCGATGTTTATTTAGGCGAGCAATTTAGGCTGTAACATTTAAGCCACACCTACAAGCATCTGCTAATATTAATTATAACAACATAAAAGGATTGTTAGAGATACATGAGGCAATCATTACAGCTGCGCATGGGCCAGCAACTTACAATGACTCCACAATTGCAACAAGCGATTCGCTTGCTGCAGCTCAGTACATTGGATCTCCAGCAAGAAATACAAGAAGCACTTGATAGCAACCCGCTATTAGAAGTAGAAGAGCAAGATTACACGGAAGAGTCGGCTGGAAAAAATGAACAAAAAGCAGATACGGATGATGTAACCGTAAGCGCATCGGCTGACGATACAACCAGCGAGTACGAGCAAGACAGTGGCGAAGCTTTAAATAAAGACACCGTTAGCGATGATATGGCAATGGATGTAACCTGGGATGAGTACATGAGCGCAGCCCCTGCGGCATCCTCAGGCCCAATGCCGGAAGATGAGTCTATTTATCAAGGTGCCTCTACTGAAACGCTACATGAGTATTTAATGTGGCAGCTTCAGCTTACTCCTTTTAGCCCAACTGACGAAGCCATTGCTATTGCCATTGTAGAAGCTGTAGATGACTCGGGTATTTTAACGCTAAGTTGCGAAGAAATTTTAGAGAGCTTTAACCAAGAAAACAATGACGAAGTTGAAGTTGAACTTGACGAAATAGAAGCCGTTTTAAAGCGTATTCAGTTATTTGACCCTGTAGGTATAGCCGCGCGCAGTTTACAAGAGTGCTTGTGTATTCAGCTAAACCAGTTTGATAAAGACACCCCTTTTATAGAACAAACTAAAATGATCTTAACCGATCACATTGATCTATTAGCGGCACGCGACTATCGTACATTAATGAAAAAGACTAAGCTTAAAGAAGACGAGCTTAAAGAGGTCATGACCCTAATACATACCCTCAACCCAAAACCTGCAGATACAATAGTAAGGGAAGAGTCGGAGTATGTAATACCGGATGTGTCGGTTAAAAAAATAAAAGGCCGCTGGGTGGTAGAGCTAAACCCAGATAGCATGCCAAAAATACGCGTAAATAGTCAGTACGCGGCTATGTCACGTACCGTAAAATCAAGTGGTGATAGCCAATTTATTCGCTCTCACTTACAAGAAGCTAAATGGTTTATAAAAAGCCTTGAAAGCAGAAACGACACGCTGCTTAAGGTAACAAACTGTATTGTAAAACAGCAACAGGCATTTTTTGAACATGGCCCAGAAGCAATGAAGCCAATGGTTTTAAACGATGTTGCTGAAATGGTAGAAATGCATGAATCGACAATTTCGCGTGTTACTACGCAAAAATATATGCATACGCCACGTGGTATTTTTGAGCTTAAGTATTTTTTCTCAAGCCACGTAAGCACTGAAAACGGCGGTGAGTGTTCATCAACCGCAATACGTGCCCTAATTAAAAAGCTAATTGCCGCGGAAAACTCAGCTAAACCATTGAGTGATAGTAAAATTGCGGATATATTGGCAGAGCAAGGAATTAAAGTAGCTAGACGCACAATAGCAAAATACCGTGAATCGCTAGCTATTCCACCGTCAAATCAGAGAAAGAGTTTGATATAAGACGTAAAAAACAAAGAGGAAATGCTTATGCAACTAAACCTAACTGGTCGTCACGTAGAAGTAACTGATTCACTTAGAGACTATGTAAATAATAAATTTGCAAAGCTAGAAAGGCGCTCAGATCATATTAGCAATGTGCATGTCATTCTCGATGTAGAAAAACTCAACCAAAAAGCAGAAGCGACTATTCATGTAAGTGGCGCAGATTTATTTGCCTCAACAGAGCACCAAGATATGTATGCCGCTATAGACTCGTTGATTGACAAGCTCGATCGTCAAGTCATAAAACATAAAGAGAAGCTTGCTAGACACTAATATTATGAAATTAAGTACATTAGTATGCCAGGACTGCAGCAAAGCTGCGGTCCTTTTTAGTAGTAAAAAAAGAATTTTAGAGTTTATCAGTGAGCTAGCTCATGAAAAGCTCCCCTACTTACCACAACAAGATATTCTTAATGCGCTGGCAAGCAGAGAAAAGCTAGGCAGTACTGGTATTGGCCGGGGTATCGCCATTCCTCATGGCAGAATGGGTGGCGTAGAAGAGCCGCTGGCTTTAGTACTTGTTAGCGACACGCCTGTTAACTTTGACGCTATTGATAACTGCCCTGTTGATATTTTTGTTGCACTCATCGTACCAGATGGCGATAACCAACAGCACCTAAAGACTCTGGCAACCATAGCTGATAAACTGAGCAACAAAGAATTTTGTAAACAGCTGCGCAGTGCTAAAACCGATGCTGAGCTGTATCAAGTAATTGTTGATCAATCGTAGTAAATATTAAGGGCTATAAATGGAGTTAATTATCATAAGCGGCCGTTCTGGTTCAGGTAAGTCGGTTGCTTTACGCGTGGTTGAAGATTTAGGCTATTATTGCGTAGATAATATTCCGGTCAACTTACTGCCCTCTTTAGTGCGAAGTGTTTCAGATAACTATGACAAAATAGCCGTTAGTATAGATGTTCGTAATATCCCCAAAGAACAAGACGAATTTAACGATATTCTCGAGTACCTTCCTGACTTTGCTAAACCCACACTGTTTTATTTAGATAGTGATGATCAAACACTGATCAAACGTTTTTCAGAAACACGCAGATTACACCCTTTATCCATCGATTCGCTGCCGCTTGATTTAGCAATAAAAAAAGAAAAAGAACTGCTTGATGGGCTCGTAACGCGCGCTGACTTTATGCTTGATACCACCGATTTAAGTGTGCACCAATTAGCAGAGTCAATTCGCGAAAAAATACTGGGTAAAAAAGATAAGCAACTTATTGTAACGTTTGAATCGTTTGGCTTTAAACACGGCATACCTAAAGAAGCTGATTATGTTTTTGATGCTCGCTTTTTGCCAAACCCCCACTGGGAGCCTGAACTCAAACCGCTTACGGGCCTTGATCAACCAGTAAAAGATTTTTTGGCAAATCACAGCATAGTCCAAAAATTCACTTGGCAAATTCAAACCTTTGTACAAA
The DNA here is from genome assembly GCA_007988745.1 of Pseudoalteromonas atlantica. Classification (GTDB taxonomy): domain Bacteria; phylum Pseudomonadota; class Gammaproteobacteria; order Enterobacterales; family Alteromonadaceae; genus Pseudoalteromonas; species Pseudoalteromonas atlantica. The sequence goes on along the minus strand of BJUT01000006.1, from coordinate 47,943 downwards.
CTTGGTTGCCACACTTAGAGCGTAATAACCGTAGTTACCTCACTATTGCAATTGGCTGTACTGGTGGTCAACACCGCTCGGTTTATTTAGCGCAAGCCATTGGTGAGAGCTTTGCTATGACGCATCCGAATGTCAAAATTCGTCATCGTGAGCAAGAAAAGTAACCTTAAAATAATAACCTGTTCAGTTTAGGTATAGTAATTTATGCGCTGTGAAGACACATTTTTAATAAAAAATAAATTAGGCTTACACGCCAGAGCGGCAACGGTCCTTGCGCAATTAGCTGTGCAGTTTGATGCTAAAATCACCTTACACCAAGATGATAAAGAAGCCGCAGGCGACAGCGTATTGGCTTTAATGCTACTTGAAAGCAGTAAAGGTAAAGAAGTTAAAGTAGTCTGTGAAGGCCCTGACTCAGAGCAAGCTTTGCATGCGGTTGGGCAATTAATTGTACAACGATTTAACGAACAAGAATAATTTAAAGCATCATAGCCTTATAAGTTAAAGACTTATCAGGCTAGACTATAAAGATTTAGTAAATTAGGGTATTCCGACTCGCCTAATTTAGTGCTTTAATTTAGGGTAATAAAGCCATGCCCCTGCTAAATTTGGTTACTTAATTTTAAACACTAATTTAGTCCCAGCATTGGGTTTAGCACAAAAAATAAAGAAAATGACAGTGGGCAACACCACTTACTAAACACCTTTCCATTACACAAAAATATTTAGGATGCCAATGCCAGAAGCGTTTGAACAAGACTACCCACTACAGCAACTAAAACAAGTGACTAAATCACTTAATAGTGGGCAATTTGTTCAAGTAAGACGCATGCTAGCAAAAACAGCACCTTGTGATACAGCACTGCTGCTTGAATCCTCTCCGCATAAAATTAGACGCATGCTTTGGCAACTGGTTGACCCAGATGTGCAAGGGGATGTGCTAGAAGAGCTCTCTGAAGATGTACGTTTAGGTATCATTGCACAAATGGAACCTGAGCATATTGCCGCGGCCACTGAGGATATGGGCCACGATGATTTAGGTGAAGTCCTGCGTAGCCTACCTGATACCGTGTACAAAGATGTGGTTAGCGCTATGGATACGCAAGACCGCGAACGCGCTACACAGGCTTTATCTTACCAAGAGCGCTCTGCAGGCGCGCTAATGAACACCGATACGGTGACCATTCGCCCAGACGTTACACTTGATGTTGTGCTGCGCTATATTAGGCTACGCGGTGAGCTGCCAGAGGGCACCGATGATTTATACGTTGTTGATAAACATAACTGTTTTTTAGGTGCATTGTCACTTAGTACACTGTTAACTAATCCGCCTGAAAAAATTGTTCAAGATTTAATGGATGAAGACTGTGAGTCTATCCCTATTTCGATGGATGAAAGTGAAGTTGCTCAGTTATTTGAGCGCCACAACTGGATATCGGCCCCTGTAGTCGATGATAACGCCCACTTGCTTGGACGTGTCACCATTGATGATATTGTTGATGTTATTCGTGAAGATGCAGAGCACAGCTTATTAAGCCTTGCCGGTCTTGATGATGAAGAAGACACCTTTGCACCTGTTTTAAAAAGCTCAAAAAAACGCTCAGTATGGCTTGGTGTTAACTTACTCACTGCCTTAGCTGCCGCCTTTGTGGCCAGCTTTTTTGAAAGCACCTTAGATATATTACCTATTTTAGCTGTACTCAATGGCATTGTGCCCTCAATGGGTGGTGTAGCAGGTAGCCAATCTTTAACTCTGGTTATTCGCGGTATTGCCGTGGGCCATATTAACCAAACTAACCAACGATTTTTAATGGCTAAAGAGCTGGCGATAGGCGCATTAAACGGGGTTATTTGGTCAATACTTATAGCCAGTGTAATTGCGCTTTGGCAATGGGATTTTATGCTTGGCGGCGTGCTCGCATTTGCAATGTTTATGAACCTCGTAGTGGCTGGTGTTGCTGGCGCATGTATTCCTATTTTATTGAAAAAAATGAATATAGACCCTGCACTTGCCGGTAGTGTTGTACTTACAACGGTGACTGATATTGTCGGTATTTTTGCCTTTTTAGGCACCGCAACGTGGCTACTTATTTAACAACCTGAACTCAGGTTAAGTAGCCACTACACACTAAAACATATAATTAAATTGGTGAGCCCGGTGGCATTGGTAAACCACTGAAGTTTTCAGGCCACTTACCTACTTTTAAAAACTGTTTTATTTGCTCTGCTAAATACTGTTTAAACGCGCTTTCTCCTACACTGGTATTACTTAACATTGAGTTTTGATTGTACTCTTTGCTTAATTTTACCAAGTAGAAACGTAACTGCGCCTGCACCTCTGGGCTTACCTTGTCACTAGTGACTAAATCAGCCATATTTTTTGCAGTTAAAAATTGCACCCGCTGGGTGATTTTGCCTTTCATTGTATTAGGTGATGACACATTAAACACCTGGCTGTAAAGCTGCTCTAGCAGCTCATCTAAGCTGTAAAAATTAGAATTACGTACTTGTTGTTGAGCTAAACGATTTAAACGCTGTGGGTTTAATAATAACGATAAACTATGCTGCGCAGCTACTTCTGGCAAGGCCATCGCATCAAGTGTTACACCCGTACGCCCTGTTATGCTTTCACGTGATTTAGACTCGCCATACGCTTTTGGCGGAATAAGCGCTAATACCGACTCAGGCAAAATTAAATTAGCCGGTTTTAATGTTGTTAAAATAGCACTAAGCGCCGATTGCTGCTGCGCTTTTGCAACCACTTGTGCGCCCTTAGCAGGTGAGTCGTTACGTGTTTCGTATTCGTAGTTAACCCCCGCAATTAGCTTAACTGCAGCCTCTACTTGATAGCGATGAAATAAATAAAGCGGCACGAGTTTTTCTTCTAACTGCGAGAGTGCATCGCCCGTTTTAATGTTGTTAATACCAAATTGCGAAAGCGCTTTTTTACGTACATCAAGCACTCTAAGTAACTCTTGCGCTGGGTTAGTACCGTTATCCCATAAGTGCGCTGTAGGGTGTGCCCCGCCCTTTGCGCGTGCGTCGCTATCAGATATAAACTCAAGGCCCTTCGTTTTGTTCTCTTTTAATATTGTTGCAAGCTCAACACTTTCATCTTGATGAGTAAAGTCGCTGTAACCATATTTAATAACTTGGGTATCCCATACGCCCATACCGCTTGCATAGCCGCGGGTTACATCAAGCTCGCCTTGCTCGTTAAAGCCAAGTAGTGGGTGCGGGTAATCCATAACTGACGCTCTATCCCCCACCGAGGCTGCAAAGTTATGTGCAATGCCCAGCGTATGGCCAATTTCGTGTGCACTTAACTGGCGAATCCTATCAAGTGCCATTGCCTGTAAATTTTTAGCCACCTCGTTACCTTTTAAATAAGGCGCACCGAGGGCTTCTGCAATTAAAATATCTTGGCGTACACGCAATGAGCCAAGTGTTACATGCCCTTTGAGTATTTCGCCGGTACGAGGGTCTATAACAGAGCTTCCGTAAGACCATCCGCGTGTAGCACGGTGTACCCACTGAATAACGTTATAGCGAATATCCATAGGATCAGCATTGCTCGGCAATACTTTGACTATAAATGCGTTTTTATAGCCTGCTGCGCTAAAGGCATCATTCCACCACTTACCGCCTTCAAGTAACGCGCTTTTAACCGGCTCAGGAACGCCAGGATCTAGGTAGTAAGTAATGGGCTCTACGGGTTCACTAATCGGTAAACTTGGATCTTTTTTAGCTAAGCGATGACGCGGTATATAGCGCACAAACATAGATTCACCAAGGGGGGCTGCATAGTCTTTGTGCTCAATGCTCCAATACCCTGATTGCGGGTCAAATTTACGTGGCGTGTATTTATCATCAGGTAATTTAATAAGTGAGTGGTGCATATGTACAGTAAGTGCGTATGCATCGGCGCTTACTTGGCGCACAAATTTACCTGGTTTAGTGCCCTTAAACGTTAATACTGCTTCAAGCTCGGTGTTTTTTACAAACGCTTTTGAGCGATTCATATATACAGCGCTGCGTGATTCATCAAGGCTAAAGCTGCCTTGCTTGCGCGTTGCAAGCGTACGGCTTACCCCGTGTACATCGCTTAATAAATAAGGTGTGTAATCAATCAGGAGCGCTTTTTCGCTTTGCGCTACCACTTTAAAGCCCGCTAAAATACTGGATGCAAAGGCCTCTTTGATACTTTGCTGCTCAGCTTTGTTAGTGGTATTAGCGCGATAATATGTATTTAGCGCGCGCAACATTACTTTATCGCCAAAACGCTCAAACTGAACTAAATGCGTGTTACCAAGTTGGCCTCTATCTAAGCCTATATCGTTAGAGCCAACTCCATAGGGTAAGCTTTGCTGAAGCAAAAATTGCTGCTCTAATTTATCTACTTTTAAAAACACTTTGCCGTTTTGAGTATCGTAGTAAAACGAAAAGTACCCAGGAAAGTGATTCATTTGCGCAGTAAATTCATCTATAGGCTTAATTGCTGCGTGCGCTTGGGTTATCATAGAGCACAGCACAGTAAAGAATATGTAACTTATTAGTGGTATTTTTTTCATAATCTTATCTTTGTTATTGGCGTTTTAAGTACAATTAGGTGGCACCATTATTACAGTGCTATTTAAACAATACAGGTATTTAAGACGAAATTCAGCGCACTAAGTTAATCTCTCTCACATTTAGATTAGCTAGTACACGTTATCAGGAAAATAGAATGCGTAGACTCCCACCAGTATTACTAGAAGACGGTTGTCCTAGAGAACTTTTATCGTTAATTAGAACCATTTTAGCAGCATGTAAAGAAATTTCGTTTCGTGTTGGCCAAGGTGCGCTTTCTGGCGTATTAGGCTCAACGCTTGATGAAAACATTCAAGGCGAAACCCAAAAAAAGCTCGATGTATTATCTAATCAGCTTTTAAAAGATATTTTACTCGAGTCTGGGTCAGTTAAAGCCATCGCCTCAGAAGAAGAAGATTACACAGTAGCTGGCAACCAAGACGCTAAATACATTGTGGCGTTTGACCCGCTTGATGGCTCATCAAATACCGATATTAACTCGCTAGTGGGTACTATATTTTCAATTATGGAAGCCCCAGAAGGCTCAGATGCCGCCGATCAAAGTATATTTTTGCAGCCAGGCCACAAACAAGTTGCTGCAGGTTACGTGCTTTACGGCCCATCAACTATGCTTGCACTTACTACAGGTAAAGGCACGCGCATGTTTACGCTAGATAAAACCCAAGGTAGCTTTTTACTAACACAAGACTTTGCCACTATCCCTGCTGATACAAACGAATTTGCCATTAATGCGTCAAACCAGCGTCATTGGCAGCCAGCAATGCAAAACTATATTAATGACTTACTCGCTGGCGATACCGGCCCACGTGCTAAAAACTTTAACATGCGCTGGATTGCCGCTATGGTTGGCGATGTGCACCGTGTACTTAGCCGTGGTGGTTTATTTACCTACCCAACCGACACCAAAGATGCAAACAAACCTAATAAGCTACGTTTGCTGTACGAAGCCAACCCCATGGCTATGCTAGTTGAGCAAGCAGGTGGTATCGCTTCTACGGGTACTGAGCGTATTATGGATATTCAACCCGATGCAATCCACCAGCGTGTGGCGGTAATATTAGGCTCTAAAAACGAAGTAGAAACGTGCTTGGGATACCATAAGTAAACAAGTTGCTATTGCCGGCACAGTAAGCTGTAAAAATAATGACCTTGTGGGTTTTACCTGCAAGGTTTTTTTATGCCTAAATTATATCTGTTGATTTAATAAAATATTTTAGGGGCTGTTTAATATTGATAAGTGCTAAAAACAAAAAACCCAGCATAAGCTGGGTTTTTACAATTCTGAAAGAAAACTAAATTACTTGATTTTAGCTTCTTTGAAAATCACATGTTTACGAGCCTTAGGATCGAACTTTTTGATTTCCATCTTTTCAGGCATGTTACGCTTGTTTTTGTCGGTAGTGTAGAAAAAACCAGTACCAGCAGTTGAAACTAAACGGATTTTATCGCGCATGATTCAGTTCCTTAAACTTTTTCGCCGCGAGCACGGATATCTGTAAGTACCGCGTCGATGTCTTTTTTATCGATAATACGCATACCTTTAGTAGTAGTGCGTAGTGTTACAAAACGTTTTTCACTTTCAACCCAAAAACGGTGTGTTTGTAGGTTAGGTAGGAAACGACGTCTAGTCGCGTTTCTCGCGTGTGAACGGTGATTACCAACCGTTGGACGCTTACCTGTAACTTGACATACTTTAGACATGTCTATATATCTCCAATAACTTCGCTCGAGCTTAATTTAACCTAAGGCCATGTATTTGTGCCCTAGATAAATCGAAGGGCGCTCTTTATACAGCTTTTACAGGCAAAGATCAAATACTGATCTATCCAACCAGCTCATATGTAAATTTGATAGCGGCTAATTATAAAGATCGAATGCCCTTAGGGAAAGTAAAAACTGCATTTAAATTAAACTAATTTGCTAAAACCGTCCAAACCGCTCATTTTTAACACACTTATTCATCAAGCAACCTTAAATCAAGCCTCGCTGTGCAAAAGAAACACACGTTTCTCCTCCTACAATGATGTGATCAAGCACATTTATGTCTACTAATTGCAGTGCTTGTTGTAATTTATTAGTGATAAGTTTGTCTGCTTGGCTTGGTTCGGCAATCCCGCTTGGGTGATTGTGTGCCAAAATAATGGCCGCAGCATTATTTTTTAAGGCCGCTTTTAGAACTTCTCTGGGGTAAACGCTGGCTGAGTTTATCGTGCCATAAAACAAAATTTCGTCTTTTACTAAACGGTTTTGGCTATCGAGATAAAGCACCATAAACACTTCTTGCTGTAGCCCGCGCATTTGCAGCGTTAAATATTCATACACCGCATTTGGCGAATTAAACACCGCATCGCGCTGGCAACGCTCCTGCATGTAACGCTGACTCAGCTCGAGCACCGCTTGCAATTGCACATATTTTGCCATCCCTAACCCTTTTTGTGCGCAAAACTCATCTTGGCTGGCGTTAAATAAATTATGCAATGTTTTGTTTTCGTTAAGCAGGTGCTGTGCAAGCTCAATCACATTCATACCGGGTAAGCCCGTACGCAAAAATATCGCTAATAACTCAGCATCGGTCAATGCTTTAGGGCCTTTTTCAATGAGTTTTTCGCGTGGGCGAAGTGAGTTAGGTAACGATGTTAATTGCATTATTCATCCTTGATGATTAAAAAACAGTCTTATAACTGTAATGCAATTTTTAAAATTAGCCTGATTATTTAATCCTAAAAACTTAGCTCAAAGCACAAAGATTTGTTATTTTAGCCTGCATATACACTCAAGCAAAAAACACTCATGACTAACTTAACAAACAAAAAAATCGTACTTGGTATCACCGGCGGCATCGCAGCCTATAAATGTGCCGAGCTCGTTAGGCGCTTAAAAGAGGCAGGTTGCGAAGTAAAAGTAGTTATGAGCGAGTCAGCTAAGCATTTTATAACCCCATTAACCATGCAAGCGGTGAGTGGTGAAATGGTGTCTGATTCATTACTTGACCCCTCAGCAGAGGCCGCAATGGGCCACATAGAATTTGCCAAATGGGCTGATTTAATTTTGGTCGCGCCTGCAACGAGTAATACCATTGCCAAAATGGCCGCAGGCATAGCCGATGATTTACTTACCACACTATTACTGGCAACCCCTGCTAAAGTGGCAATAGCCCCAGCAATGAACCAGCAAATGTATGCACACCCTGCAACACAAGCAAATTTAACCACTTTAAAAGCACGTGACGTACTTATTTGGGGCCCAGGCAAAGGCGAGCAAGCCTGTGGCGATGTAGGAGCTGGGCGCATGCTAGAGCCGCATGAGCTTGTGGCTTTGTGCACTGCTACAGATCAGCCGCAATTATTAGCAGGTAAAACCATTACAATTACGGCAGGGCCAACCCGCGAGCCGCTTGACCCTGTGCGTTTTATCTCTAATCACAGCTCAGGAAAAATGGGCTTTGCCCTGGCTGAGGCCGCTTTAAAGCTTGGTGCTCATGTCAATTTAATTTCAGGGCCTGTCACTATCAAAGCCCCTGTTGGCGTTAATTTAATAAACATTGAAAGCGCTGAGCAGCTATTAAATGAGTCATTAACCTATGCCCCACTCTCTGATGCTTTTATTGGTTGTGCAGCCGTAGCCGATTATAGAGCGGCTAATGTAGCGACTCAAAAAATGAAAAAACAAGGCGATGAGCTTACCCTCACCCTTGTTAAAAACCCCGATGTAATAGCCGCCGTGGCAAACTTAACGCAAAACCGCCCTTACACTGTGGGTTTTGCTGCTGAAACGCAAAATGTAGAGAGCTATGCAAAGGGTAAACTTAAAAATAAAAATCTCGATATGATCTGCGCTAACGATGTATCGCAAAGTGGTTTAGGGTTTAATTCAGATCACAATGCTTTAACACTTTACTGGCAAAATGAGCAGTTAGCACTGGCGGTAAATAGTAAAACACGCATTGCTCTTGAGGTAATTAAACAACTTGCCAAGCAACTATAAAGTGCTGGAAACAAACTGAATAAAACATTAACATAAGCCACTCATTTGAACGAAAAATGATTAGCAGCTAAAAATAACAAATAAAAAAGGAAGGTTCATGCCTGCGACAAAAAGAAGTAATCGCAAAGAGCAAATACTGCAAGCCCTCGCGCAAATGTTAGAAACCAGCCCAGGACAACGGATTACAACTGCAAAGCTTGCTGCTGAAGTGGGCGTGTCTGAAGCTGCGCTTTACCGTCACTTTCCAAGTAAAGCACGTATGTTTGAAGGCCTAATAGAGTTTATCGAAGACACGCTTTTATCGCGCATTAACCTTATTTTAGAAAACGAAAAAGAAAGCCAAACACGCGTTTATAATATTTTGTTGTTGCTACTAACGTTTGCAGAAAAAAACCCAGGTATTACACGCATACTTACCGGCGACGCCCTACAAGGCGAGCAAGAGCGTTTACGCGAACGTGTACAAGGGCTATTCGAAAAGCTAGAAACGCAATTTAAACAAGTACTGCGCGAGCGCAAACTTCGTGAAGGTAAAACCTTTCAAAGTGACGAACTCACCCTTGCTAACTTTTTACTAGCCTATGTTGAAGGTAAAATGAACCAGTTTGTGCGCAGCGACTTTAAAGTAAAGCCAAGTTCGCAATTTGAAAAACAATGGCCTGAACTACAAAAAATTTGGTTATAACCTTACTTTATTATTTTACCGTTAGCGCTAGTTATTCGCGCTAACGGTTACCCTTTCGTCCCTTTTCTTATACCGCTTATCTGATCCGCTCGAAATATAAACCAAACTCGCTACAATACTTATTACATTAAAAGTACTGTGAAAAACGAGAATCAATAATGAAAACAACGCTCACCTTTTTAAGCTCAGCACTGCTTGCAAGCTTAGCGAGCCCGGCTGCTTGGGCTCAAAAGCCGTTAGAATTTAAAGACGTATTCGATTTTAAGTACGCAAAAAGCACCCAACTTTCAGATGATGGTAAAATCCTCAGCTTTAGCGCTAAGCCTTACCGTGGCAATGCAAATGGGCAAGTTTATGACTTAACAACAAACACCCTCATTAGCACCGTGGAGCGCGGCACTAAGCCTTTTATTAACAAAGCGGCTAATTGGGTGGCATTTACACAAGTACCCACCCTGCTTGAGCAAGAGACCAGCGAGAAAAAGTCATCACTTAAAAACAACCTCATTTTAGTAAATACCCAAACCGGCGAAAAACAGCAATTTGCCGACGTAAAAGACTATGTTTTAGGTAACAATGGCCAGTGGCTTGCTTATCGAGTTGATAAAAAAGCAGAAAAAGACACACCTGCTGAAGAGAACAGCAAAGAAAAAAGCGCTATCACACCAGATAAAAAAGATAAAAGCTTTGAGCTAGTAATAATAAACTTAAAAAACAGCACCACCCACAGCTTAAACAATGTATTTAGTTATGCGCTAAGTCCAAATGGCGCTCAGCTACTTGCCAGCCAAAGCTTTAGTGATGGCAACAACAATCAGCTTGTACTGCTTGAACTTAATAATAACTTTGCGCAAAGCGTATTAATTGATGAGCCAGGCGTGGTTGCACAATCAATTAGTTGGCACCCTGATAAAGAAATAGCCGCATTTAACCTCGGTAACTACGTAAACGATGATGAGCGTCGCAGACAATACTCTCTAAAGCTTTGGCAAAATAACACCCTTAGCACTATCGACTCCCCTAATAAAGAATGGGTTATAGGTAAAACAGCATCGATTAGCTGGTCTGAAAATGGCGAGCGCTTATATTTTGAAAACCACCCCAAACTGGCCGCTAAAATAAAAGCAAAAGAGTACACCGATGAAGCATCACTGTATGACTTTGACACGATTCGTGAATATAAAGCGCTAAACGTGTGGCACAACAACGATGCCCAAATAAAACCACGAGAAGAGCAACAGTGGAACAAGGTTAATAAAAACCGCCATTACAGCGCTGTTTTTCATTTAAAAAGCCAAAAAGCAGTACAACTAAGCAATGAAAAAGTCAGCGATTTAGCGCTTAACACTAATCGTAGCCAAAGTGTATTAGGCTACTCTAACCAAGCCCACCTAGAAAAAATTATGTACGGTGGCTTTTTTGCCGACTACTACAGCATAAACATTAATACCGGTGAGCAAACTCCCATTATTAAAAACTCACCGTTTACACCAAGCCTTGCACCTAATGGGCGCTACGCAGCCTACTTTGCACAAAGCCAAGTACAACTTAAAGATTTAAAAACCAACAAAGTTACCGCTCTTAGCAAAGCTATTAATGCCACGTTTGCCGATGACAAACACGACTACCCATCACCGCAACCTGGTTATGGGTTTGCCGGTTGGTTAAATAACAGCAGCCAAGTATTGGTTTATAGCAAATACGATATTTGGGCGTTTGATGTCAACACTCAACGCGCTGAGCGTTTAACTAATGGTAAACCAAGCAATACGCAATATCGCGTTATTAAGCTTGATAAAAACCACGTAGGCTTTGCCCAAAACGATACATTACTTGTATCAGCCGTTAACTTACAATCAAAGCAACGTGAAGTAGCCAAGCTTGATTTAGCCTCACAAACGGTTACTAATGTACTGAGTGGCAAAAAACGTATTGATGTAGTTAAAAAAGCAAAGCATGCCGATAAATACCTCTTTACCGAGCAAACATATCATCAGTTTCCTGATTACTACCAAAGCGACTTTAGCTTTGCAGCGCCTAAAAAAGTCACCAACTTAAATCCACAAATGGCGGATTTTACCTGGGGCGAAAAGCCAGAGCTAATTAGCTACAAAGGCTTTGACGGCGAAGACTTACAAGGGGTATTAATTAAACCTGCAGGTTACAAAAAAGGCGATAAAGTACCCGTTGTTGTGTATTTTTACCGCTATATGAGCCAGCGCATGTATGACTTTCCTAAAATGGAGCTAAATCATCGTCCTAACTTCCCTATGTTTACCTCAAACGGTTATGCGGTATTTTTACCTGATATTCGCTTTGAAATAGGTCACCCGGGTAAATCGTCAACGCAAACCATGATAAACGCTACCCAAAAATTAATAGATTTAGGCATTGCCGACCCAGATAAAATAGGCCTACAAGGGCATTCATGGGCAGGTTATCAAAGTGCGTTTATGATCACCCAAACAGATATGTTTAAAGCGGTTGTATCGGGCGCGCCGGTATCAAACATGACCAGCGCATACAGCGGCATACGTTTAAAGTCGGGCCTTGCGCGTCAATTTCAGTACGAAACAGGACAAAGCCGCATAGGTAAAAATTTATTTGAAGCACCCGAGCTATACATCGAAAACTCACCAGTGTTTTTTGCCGATAAAGTAAATACCCCTATTTTAATTATGTTTGGAGACAAAGACGACGCAGTGCCTTGGCACGAAGGCGTGCAATATTACTTAGCCCTGCGCCGTGCGGGTAAAGACGCCACCTTTTTACAATACGAAGGTGAACCACATCATTTGAAAAAGTTTCCTAATCAGGTCGATTTTTCAGTGCGTATGATGCAGTACTTTGACCATTACTTAAAAGGCAAGCCAGCAGCTAAGTGGATGACAGAAGGTGAACCGTTCGTTGAAGAGTAAAACCCATTCGCAATAACACTTAGTTAAGAGTTTGGTTTAAATACTAAAAAGCCGATATTGTATAAATCAATATCGGCTTTTTGTTTTAAAGTTTCTATTATTAAGCTACAAACACAGCTCTCTAAATGGCAAAGTGGCTGCACCAATGGAGACCGGAAAGTTATTAATGTTTGAGACCACCAGCTTGGGCATTGGGCGTTTAGCACCGCGTCTAAATTGTGCGTAAACCTCAGTACGCGCTATTACTTTTTCAGCCAGCTCTTTAGGTATATGGCCGCCAATAATAATCGCTTCTGCATCTAATAGCGCCGAGCAACAGGTTGCTACTAAATCAAACGAGTCTTGAACTTTAAATAGCCACTCTTCTACGCCTGGCCATTCTGGGTCAAAATTATCGTGCAGGTCGTAAATTGAATCAACCGCTACACCATTTTTTTTCAAAATACGCTTTAGTAACTCTAAATTGGGATGAGCGTATAACTTTGGCGGTAACATATCGCCAAGCTCGCCAGCATTACCGTAAGTACCACGCAGTACATCGCCGTTATTTACGATTCCGCCACCAAATGCGGCCGAGACAAACATATACACAAAGTTTTTATACTCGCGGCCTATACCTGCAACCCCTTCGCCAGCGGCGGCGCCTGTAGCGTCATTCACCACCCACGTAGGGAGTTGAAAATGCTTAGAGACAATATCGATAATATCAACCTGCGACCACTCCTCTAGCATATGGTGGGTATTCATTTTCCCGTCCATAGAGCTAAAAAAGCCCGATATACCCACGCCCATTCCCAGTACTTTTTCGCTCGCAATGTTATGCTCTGCACTTATATCGTCCACCAGCTTTTGCGCACTTTTAAGTACGTTATTAATACTCATGTCTGACATAAGCTGCATATGGGTGTAAATAACTTTGCCGGTAAAATCCATGACTGCTACAGAAATAGCATCAAGCAAAATAGCTAAACCAAAGGTAAAGCCATATTCGGGGTTAAGCGCAATACCAAACCCAGGCTTACCCTTTTTATTAGGGATAAGCGTATCGGTTTGCATTATTACGCCATGCTGAGTTAACGATTTAAGTAAACGCGAGACAGTTTGCTGCGGAATTCGGGTGGCGCTCACAATATGGCTTTGTGTTACGCACTGCTCCCAAAACACCACCTTAATAATATCACGCTCAATGTCTTGAAAAAGTTTATCGCCTTTTCCAAGCTCAAATCCTGAGCGTAATAAGTTACTGTTATTTAGCGAAAACATAGCTATTAACCCTAATAAAATTGGAGCACAAGGTTACGTTAAACCACTTTAAAGAACAAGTAGGCGAGCGCGCCTACTCAATCACTATCACTCTAAAATCGTTAACGTTAGTATTGGTTGGCCCAGTAATAATTAAATCATCAATGGCTTTAAAAAACTGATGGCTATTATGGCCTTCTAACTGAGCGTGTAAGTTTTCGCCAGCATCAAGTGCGCGCGCAATCGTGCTGCTATTTATATACGCACCGGCAACGTCTTTACTGCCATCTACACCATCGGTATCACAGGCTATGGCATAAATGCCCGCCTCGGCGTTAAGCGCCTCTGCCAATGCCATTAAGTACTCTTGATTAGGGCCACCATCGCCATAAATATCGGCTACCGTTACTGTAAGCTCACCGCCAGAGAACAACATAACGCACTTACCTTGCGCTTTTTGCTCAAGGGCTATTTTAGCATGTGCGCGGGCAACCTCTTTTGCCTCACCTTGAATGTCGTACCCCAGTACTTGCGTATCCCAGCCTTGGTGCTGCGCTATATCAATAGCACTGTCAATCGCGTGCTGGGCATTAGCTACAATAAAGTGTTTGCCTTGAGTATCAGCCGCGCGTGGTTGCTCAGGCTTTAATAAATGCGCTTCAATTTCGTTAATAACCGGCCAGTTGTACTTTTGTAAAATAGCCAGCGCATCGGCTTTAGTGCTGTTATCGCTAATTGTGGGGCCTGATGCAATATCACTTGGCTTATCCCCTACTACATCCGAAATAATCAGCGTGACATAATCCGACTTAGCCGCTTGTGCTAACTTACCGCCTTTAATGAGCGAGAGCTGTTTGCGCACAACGTTAATTTCATCAACGCTTGCACCACTTTTAAGTAAAAACTGATTAAGCGCCTGCTTTTGCTCAAACGGTACATCATCTACCGGCAAACACATAAGCGACGAGCCGCCGCCTGATATAATAAACAAAATAGGAATATCGGCCGGGTTATTTTTTACAAGCGCCAATAACTCTTTACCTGCTGCTAAGCTGTTAACATCTGGCGTTGGGTGATTAGCACTAAGCACTTTAATGCGCCCAGTGTCGCCGGCACTTTCGTAGCCGTAACGTGTCACTACCGCACCAAAGCATTTATCACCATAAAAACGGTTAACCTCTGCGGCCATTTCGGCGGCGGCCTTACCGGCGCCCACCACGCATAAGCCATTACTGGCATCTATATTTTCCAAGTACTTGCTCATACACGCACTGGGTTTACAGGCATTTACCGCCGTGGTAAATAAATCGATTAAAAATGACTTTTTAGAATCCATGGGTTAACGCTCACGAAAAAATTGATGGAATAGCAAGGCAAATTAATACCATCACAACAAACATGCTAAGCAGCATAACGATATCTTTACCGGTTAAAATTGAGTTTGAGATAGTCTCAGCGTTTTGCGCTTTAGCAACCTCGTTTACTTCGCGTGGAATCGCAATGCTTGTCGTAAGGGTAATCACCGCAGTGGCCACAAAGCCAATAAAGTTCCACCAAAACCAAAATACGTCTGGCGCAAATACCGACACCAACAAGTTAATTAACACACCACTAATTAAGCCTATGTTTGCATGCAGCGCAGCACTGCGCTTACTAACTACGGCTATTAAAAATACCGCTAGTATTGGGCCATAAAATAACGAGCCTACTTTGTTAATGGCTTCAATAATAGTAGGTGCGATATCACCAGCATAAAGCGATAAAATTAACGTAATTGCACCCCAAATAAGCCCTAAGTATTTAGCCAATTTTAAGTAGGTTGGTTGGTCTAGCTCTTTATTTGAAATACGGCTGTAGTCTTCAATACTTACCGCCGAAAGCGAGTTAATAGCTGAGCTAAGTGATGACATAGCCGCAGATAAAATAGCCACCACTAATAAACCAATTAAGCCATGTGGTAAGTAATCTAAAATAAAGATTGGCATCATCCAATCTGGGCTATCGGCTGGAATTTTGGCTAAAAACTCAGGGTTGCTCATAGCCAGTGTGCCTACAATTAAGCCCGACACACAATATAAAATAGTAATAGGAAAACGTACTACGCCATTGGCTAAAATCATGTAGCGTAAGTTTTTAGGATCTTTTGCACTAAGGGCACGTTGCGCTTGTGTTTGGTCACACCCATAGTAAGAGGCGTAAAGCACCACACCACCAAAAATCATAGGTAAAAAGCCAAAACCATCGCCACTAAATCCAAACGAATCAAATTTTATGGCTTCTAATCGGCTCGAATCAACATTAGCAATAAAGGTATCAACCCCACCTAAGTGATAAAGTCCAAAGCCAATACAAGCAATAGTTCCCAGTACAATGATGATCATTTGAATTGCATCACCATACACCACGGCTTTCATACCGCCTTGCAGTGAATATAACACCGTGATCACGCCGGTAAGCACAATGGCTTGCCATGCTTCTATGCCCATGGTGCCTTGGAGAATAAGCGATACCGCATAAATCATAATGCCGGTGGCAAATGCGCGGCTAAACTGAAACACCACACTAATAAGCACACGGGTAGAACGACCAAAACGCATTTCTAAGTAATCATAAATACTTACAATACCGCTTTTATAAAGCTTAGGTAAAATAGTCGCTAAAATTAAAATCATCGCCAGCGGCACACCTAACTCATACGAGAGCCATTGCATACCACCGCCTTCACGCAAACCAACAAATGCAGGAGCCGAAATAAAGCTAATAGCCGAAAGCTGAGTGGCCATTACCGACAAAGCTAAAGGTTTCCACCCTAAGCTTTTGCCTCCTAAAAAGTAATCACTTTTATTGGTTTGTTCGCGTAGCATAAACCCCATTACCAATAAGGCACCAAGGTAAAGAGCAACTATTGAAAAATCTAATATATTCATAATTATTTCGCGTATTCACATTAAGAAAACACAGCGCCTTCTCAAAAATAAAAAACTAAACAGCTATATGCTTACTTCTAAAACAGTCCCTAAAAACAAGCCTATCGCTAACTTAGCTGAAAAATGCATCACAATGCAAAAAGCCTATTAACCCCAAAACAGGTCAATAGGCGTAAAGCATTTATTTAAAAGTCGTATTTGACTCTAAATGTAACGCGTCGTGGGAGAATTGGACGGCCTACAAAGTAAGGATTGTCTGACGTTTGACTGTTGCCTAAACGCGGCGAGCCTTCGGTAACACCATCAGAGTCAAACAAATTAAATACCCCTACGCTTAAACGTACGGTTTGCTCTGGGGCGATTTGCCAGTTATAACCCGCATCAAATCTAAACAAGTGGAATGAATCAAGCTCTACAGAGTTTGCATCGTTAGCAAAGTTTTTACCTGTAAAGTTATGATACAAAGCAGCATCCCAATTATCTGCGGTGTAGCTTATAGAAGAGTTAAATAATACTTTTGGTTTACGACGTAACTCGTTACCAATAATAGAAGGGTCTGAGTCAAACTCAGTAAATTCGTGGTCAGTGTAGGTCATGTTGGCATCAATCGCCCACTCGTCGGTAATATCGTAGCGACCCGTAAGCTCCACACCCGTTGCTTTGGTTGATTGCATAACAGGCAGCTCTAATACCCCACCGTTGCCATCGTTAACAAAGTCTACGCTGCGTCTGTCTTTTAAGTCGGTTCTAAATAACGCGATACTACCGCTAAAGTCGTTATCAAAAAACTTAATACCAAGCTCGCCTTGTTCAACAATTTCGGCTTCGTAGCTGGCAGGCTCACCTAAATCATTAAACTGAATCCCTCTAATTTCTGGGAAGAAAAACCCGCGAGATGCATTCGCGTATACGTTTAAGTTATCGGTTAAGCGGTATAAGGCTGCACCCGATACTGCAAATTCAGAGGTGTCTACTTCGCCGTAGGTCATTACACCACTGCCTGTGGTGTTTACCTGTAAATTAGGCGCAAGTGATGGATCATCAGAAATTTGTACAACTTGGCTGCCTTCACGGCTAATTTTGCCGTCAATTTCTTCATAACGAACACCAAAGTCGATAATCCAGTCATCGCTTTCCATTTGGTCCGCTACATAAAGCGCACGACGGGTAGCGCTAATTGTTTGGTTGGTGTAAGAAATACCTGGGCCACTAATACCATTTTGTGTGTACTGAACAACATCACCATCGGCATTGGTGTACGTTAAATCAACCAGTTCTGGGTTATTGTTAAATTCCCCCAAGTAGGTCGTAATAACGTTATCGTCATCGGCTTCACTGTGAGAGAAAAACGTACCAACGGTAATATCGTGGCTAAAATCGCCAACAAAAATACTTTTAACAATATTAAATTCGGCCGAGAAATCCTCTGCTGGGCGGTCTCTATCTAAAATACGATTAGCAAATAATAAGTCATCGCTTGCCAGTGCCTGCCCCGATGCAGTGTAAGTAAACGCTGCATCGCTTACATCACCTAAACCACGGTTAGCTAAAAACTCTTCCTGGCTCTCAGGTACATTAATAATACCGTCGCCATCTAAAAATAGATTAAATTCGTGTTGGTACTTTGCGTATTTACTGCGCATGTTAATAGCAAAATCGTTAGCGAGCTCTTTTTCAAACACCACTGAAATAGAGCCACCTTTAGTTACCACACCATCACTAATTGGCGATTCATAACGACCATTGGCGGTATCGTAAGAGAGGTTAGACACATTAGCAGTTTGTAATGACTCCACTTCGCGTCCATCGTTACCAGTTAAGCGTTCGCGGCTGTCGCCATCAAGCGGAATAGGCAGGTAAAATTGTGCTTGGTCATCAATGTATTGGCCATACACAGTAAATGAGCCAGAGCCGTCATCAAATTCTTTACGAATATTACCGCGCAGCTGAGTGCCTTTAGTCTCAAGCCCTGTATCTAACGGGCCTTCATCGTAACGGTAAAAGCCCGACAGCGCATAATAAAGTCCATCTTCGTTAAGCGGCCCGCTTGTGGCAAAATCTAAACGGGTACGGCCCTGATCAGAAAGCTCCATTTGCACAGTACTTTGCGGATCATCGCTGCCCGTTTTAGAAATATAGTTAATAATACCCGCTACAGAGCCTTGGCCAAATAAGTTAGACACACCGCCACGCACAAATTCTACACGCTCAATACCTAAGTCGTTTCGGTAGTACACATCAAACGCCGATGAGTTTAAGCCAAAAACACTCAAACTAGGTGAACCGTCGTACGACAGTGGCGTAAACTGAAACTGACCCGATGAAGGTAAGCCTCTTACTTGTAGGTTTGTTCCAACCTCACCACCGCCCCCTTCTACTTTAATACCTGGGATATAACGTAATACATCTGCTTGGCTGCTTGATGAAAGCTTTATTAATTCATCTTCGCTAATAGAGGTTACTGACTGTGGGGTATCTGAAATAACGCGTCCTTTGCTGGTACCAGAGACGATAATACGTTCAACGTTATTTTCTTTTTTTGCTGTATCTGGCGCAGTCTCTTCTGCGGCAAACGCGCCTTGTGTGAGGCATAAAGATACAATAGAGGCGATCGTAGTTTTATTCACGGGTATTCTCCAATTGTGCTAGTTGTCTGTGTGTAATTACTCAGAGTGTGGCTAAGTAAGTGCGAAATAATCAAGTATACATGTTAGTTTTTTGTTACTTCGAACAGGATTTAAGCACAGAAAAAAAACATTTACAACCCATAATGAGTGCTTTAATATTATCCAAATTGAAAATAACACACAAAGAGCACCCAATATGACTACTACACTCAACGGTAAACTTGATGCAGCCACAGCGGCATCGCTTACAGAACTTGCTACTAAAACACTTATAGCAAACGATTTAGGTGGCTATACCGTCCCTACGCATGGCCTTTACCCGTTTCAGTGGAACTGGGATTCAGCGATTACAGCCCTAGGGTGGATGAAGTCTGACGAGAGCCGTGCGTGGCAAGAAATTGATGTGTTATTTTCAGGCCAGTGGGATGATGGCATGGTGCCACATATCTTATTTCATAAAGATTCAACTACCTACTTCCCTGGTCCAGATGTGTGGGGCTCTGATAAAAAAATTAAAAGTACGTCTATTTCGCAGCCACCCGTTGTGGCAACAGTAATGAAAGAAATGCTTGCCAGCGCACAAGATAAAACCCTTGCAGAGCAAAAAGTTAAAGCATTATTTTCTCAAGTTGTTGATTACCATTTATGGTGGTACAACGACCGAGATCCTGAAAACACAGGCTTAGTGGTCACTTATCACCCGTGGGAATCGGGTATGGATAACAGCCCATCGTGGGATGATGCCCTTGAAGCTGTACCTGGTGTTGATTGGGAATACACCCGCCGCGACACCAGCCATGTTGATTCGTCGCAGCGCCCGCATAAAAGCGAGTACGACCGTTTCTTATACCTAGTAGACTTTTTTAAACGTAACAATTTTGATAGCAAAGTAATTTACGAAACCTGCCCGTACAAAATGAACGACCTAGGTATTATTGCTATTTTGCACCGTGCGACAAAAGATTTACTCAAAATGGGTGAACAACTCGGTTTAAACGATGCACGTACCGATTATTTAGCACAGCGTCTAGAACTTACTCAAACAGCAATTAACACGTTATGGTGTGAGCAAAGCAAATACTTTTACTGTAAAAACGTGTTAACCAACAGCCTAGCTAAAGTTAAAACATCGGCGGCACTACTAACCGTTTATGCTGGTTTAACAACTGACGAGCAAACGCGTATTATTAATACCGCAACAGAAGATTTTATTGAGTCGAGTCAATTTAGTGTGGCATCTACCCACCCTAAAGAAGAAAAATACGAGCCACAGCGTTACTGGCGCGGCCCTATTTGGTTACACATTAACTGGATGATAGCCATAGGCCTTAAAGAAGCAGGGTTTGTGACCACGGCAGATAAAATTCAGGACGACACGCGCGATTTAGTGCTTAAATCGGGTTACTACGAATATTTTAACCCAGAAACAGGCGCAGGCTGTGGTGGTAAAGATTTCTCATGGACAGCCGCTATTGCGCTGCATTGGCTACTTGATTAATAACTAAGGCAGCATTATGAAACACACAATATGTTTTGGTGAAGTATTGGTTGATTTACTCTCTGATAAATTAAGCCTAAACAACAGCGAGCACGAAGCGTTTACTAAGTTTGCAGGCGGTGCGCCTGCAAACGTAAGCGTAGCTATTGCAAAGCTAGGTGGTAACGCCTACTTTGCTGGCATGCTAAGCACCGACAGCTTTGGTGATTTTTTACATAACGCCTTAAAAGAGCAAGGCGTAAAAACCGACTTTATGCGCTTTACCGACCAAGCAAAAACCGCCCTTGCGTTTGTATCACTTGATAAGGACGGCGACCGTACGTTTGAGTTTTACCGTGATAACACCGCCGATCTTCACTTTACTAATAGTGACTTTAGCAGTGAATGGTTTGAGCAATGCGATATTTTTCATATTTGCTCAAACACCTTAACCGACGAGCGCATACGTAAAACCACCGCGTATGGGGTTGAATTTGCCAAGCAAAATAACTCAATTGTCAGTTTTGATATTAACTTACGCCTCAACTTATGGCCTAGTAATGCTAACCCGCGTGAACACATTTTACCCCTGTTAAAACACTGCTCTATTATTAAAGCCTCTAAAGAAGAGCTTGAATACTTAGCGGGTGAGCAAACGGGTGAAGAATTTATAGCCGACACTCTCAATAATGGCTGTGAGTTATTTGTGGTTACCGATGCAGGCAACCCCATGCACTGGTATACCAAAAGTGCCAAGCAAACGCTTCACCCTAAAAAAGTTACTATGGTTGATGCTACCGCCGCAGGAGATGCGTTTGTAGGTGGATTGCTGTATCAACTAGGCTTACAAAACCTCACACCTAGCTCTTTTAGTAAGCTTTGCAATAACCCCGAAACACTAACAACTATTTTTGAATTTGCTTCGTTATGTGGTGCTCATGCAGCATCTTACAAAGGGGCATTTACGTCTCTTCCTAACGAAAAATCGCTTAACGATTTTAGGAGCGCACTATGAGCCACACACCTGATAACTTTAAAAGCCGCGAATTTTTAACACAACATATTGCCGATACGCTGGCGTTTTACGAGCCAAACATAGACGACGAACACGGCGGTTTTTACCAAAATTTTTCGGATAATGGTGAGGTATTTGATAAGCAAACTCGCCACTTAGTAAGCTCTACTCGGTTTGTATTTAACTATGCACGTGCGTACCAAACCTTTAATGACGAAAAGTACCTGGACCGTGTTAAATCGGGTATTGAGTTTATTCGTAAGCACCACTTTGTTGAGCAAACAGGCGGTTACAATTGGTTATTGAGTGTTGAGCAAGGTAACGCCACTGTACTTGATGATACCAACCACTGCTATGGCTTTGCGTTCATGATTTTAGCCTACAGCTGGGCATACCGCGTAGGTGTTACAGAGGCGCGCGAATACCTAAACGATACATTTCAAACAATGGAAACGCATTTTTGGGATGCAAAAGCGGGTTTATATAAAGATCAGCACAACAGTGACTTTACTAAGTGCGATCCGTATCGCGGGCAAAACGCCAATATGCATACGTGCGAAGCTCTTATTGCCGCTTATGAAGCAACTCAAGATGAGCTATTTTTAAATCGTGCGCTCACACTGGCCGATAACATGGTTAATCGCCAAGCTAATTTAATGGGTGGGCTTATTTGGGAGCACTACGATATAAATTGGCAGGTTGATTTAGAGTATAACAAAGACGATCCTAAAAATTTGTTTCGCCCGTGGGGTTTTCAGCCAGGTCACCAAACTGAGTGGTCAAAACTACTAATGTTTTTAAATAAGCATAAGCCACAAACTTGGCTTGTAGAGCGCGCTCAAGCGTTATTTGATAATTCAATAGACGTTGCGTGGGATAAACAACACGGCGGTATTTGTTACGGCTTTGCGCCAGATAAAAGCATATGCGATGACGACAAGTACTTTTGGGTGCAAGCCGAAACACTGTGCTGTGCAGCCTACCTTTATGAAACCACAGGGGATGAAAAATACCAGCAGTGGTATGACAAAATTTGGCAGTACTCGTGGCAGCACTTAGTTGATCATCAATACGGTGCGTGGTTTAGAATTTTAACCGTAGATAACAAAAAAATAGATACCATGAAAAGCCCAATTGGTAAAACGGATTACCATACTATGGGTGCCTGCTTTGACGTGTTGGCGTTATTAAAATAACCCAATAAGGTAAAACATTTAATTATGTTGTGTAGACCTTTAAACCGCCTTTTTGGCGGTTTTTTTTGCCTAAATAGTTACGCCTTTAACACCCTAAAAATAATCACCACAAAATATAATTTTGTGCGCCCCCTACTTTTTAAACCTCATATTTTGAATATACACCTAATAATAAAAAATTTTGCACGCCAGCGGCGTATAGTAATATAAAAGATAATAAAAAAGAGAAACAGGCAATGCCAAACGGGAACGACCCCCACACTATTAATAGCAACGAACTTGTTGCCTGGCCGCGCATTGCAGCCATAGCCGCTATGCTCAGCTTTTCGCTGCCCACTTTTATCACCGGCCTAGAAATACATCAAAGCTCAAGTGTGAGTAATACACTGTGGGCGTTAATTATTGGCTCACTTATATTAACCCTTATTGGTGGGGCCATGGGCACCATAGGTGTAAAAAGCCGCTTAAGCTCTTATTTATTGGTAAAAATAGCGTTTGGTAATGCTGGCGCGGGCATTGTTAATATTGCCTTTGCTTTATCGTTAATTGGCTGGTTTGGCGTAAATATTGATTTGTTTTCTAATGCCGTAGTGCGCTTACTCAGTGCAGAATTTAATATTATTATGCCCGAATGGCCCATCGATATAGTCGCAGGTTGCGCCATGCTCATAACCACATTGTATGGGTTTAAAGCCATTAATGTGCTGGCCTCTATCATGATCCCTATTTTGGCTGCGGTCACCGCTATGATGCTTTTTGGCGCACTCGATAATATGCCACTGGTTGATTTTATTAATTTAGAAAAATCAGCAGCGCTTTCTCTTGAAGATGGTGTCGCTGCCATTGTTGGCGGCGTTATTATTGGCGCAATAATATTGCCCGACATAACCCGTTTTTCTAAGCAAAAACGTGGCGGCGTGTATACCTCATTTATTGCGTATATGGTTATTGAGCTTTTGGTTATTTTTGTGGCTGTGTTTGCCGCAGCCGCCATGCAAGAAACCGAAATATTAAGCTTAATGCTTGCGCTTAATTTGGGGTTTTCGGCGTTTTTTATTGTGATAGCTGGCAGCTGGATTTTAAATTCGTTAAACCTGTACAGTACCGCACTTAGCGTAGAGGCTACCTTCCCGCATTGGCATAAAAAGTGGGTTATTATGTTATTAGGTTTGGTGGGAATTGGCGCAGCCTTTATAAATATTTTAGATATGTTTATAAGCTTTTTAGCGTTTTTGTCTGATATTTTTGTACCGGTGGCAGGCGTAATTATTGTTAATGCACTTTTTATTAAACCCCATGCTTATAACGCAGCGGCTTTGGCAAATAACGCTAACTTTTCTCTCCCCGCGTTTAGCGCATGGTTTGTAGGCGCGGCATATGCGGTGTGTAATGGCGCTTTATTTAACGTATCAATGAGCGGTATTACCGTGATTGACGCCATTATATTAACGGCCGTCATTTATACCCTGTTTGCAAAAGCCATTGCGCCCAAACCGGTTATTCAGCAATAACTTTAAACAATAAAAAGGCGCATAAAGCGCCTTTTTATTAATCTAAATTAGGGGGCTACTCTTCATCGTCTACTTTCATTTCGTCTCGCCATTTAAGTTTTTCCAGCGGGTAGCCTAAAAAGAACTTAGCGCGCTCAAGCACTATGCGTGTAGTCAGCTTTTTTATTGCATACTGTGAGCTGCCGGTTAGCCTGTCGCACATTGCATTAAGCGCTTGAATATCGGCAAAGCAACAAAAAGAAATATAATCAATATCGCCACTTAGTTGCATGCAATCCATTATTTCGGGGATGTTGTGTATGTCAGCTAAAAACTTACGCCGTGCTGCTAGGTTATTGTCCTCTAGGGTAAATTCCATATAGGCAAACACGTGCTCACAAATTTGCTCTAAATTTATATCAGCATGAAAGGTTCTAAAATATCCCGCCTCTTTTAATGCTTTTACTCGCTGAAAACATGCACTGGGCGACAAGTTAACTTGCTCGGCCAATTCAACGTTTGTTAAATCGGCAGTTAGGTGCAGAATTGCCAGTATTTTTTGATTGTACCTGTCTATTTTTATCGTTTTTTTCATAACCGGTTTCACATTTAATAATAATGAATTTTGTAAATTTAAGGTCAACAAATACATAAAATTACGCGCTTAAGCGTTATTTTCAGCAATTTGTGTGTGCTGTATTAAGGGTTTACAAAATATTATTTTGTCTGAAAAAGCGACAATGTTTATCACTAAGTAACATCACCATGATAGTCACATTAGGACATAGAACATGAGCAGATACAACAAAATACGCTTTCGTAAAACACTATTAGCATCGGCAGTTACCCTGTCGTGCATAAACTATGTGCATGCGCAAGAACAACAACAAACAGTAACTGACACTATAGAAAAAATTTCGGTGATATCGCGTGGGCGTGTTGAGTCGATACAAAACGTGCCTGACTCTGTTACCGCATTTAGCGCCGAGACAATCGAAAAATCACGTATTACTAATTTTCGTGATGTTGCTAATTTAACTCCCAACTTATCACAGCTCGATAATTTTAGGCCCGGCCTTGCCCGTATTACTATTCGTGGCTTAATTACACCGCAGGTGGGCGATCCGCCATTAGCGTTTGTAGTTGATGGTGTTACCGCCCCCGATTTAGAGTTTATAAACCAAGACCTAGTTGATATTGAACGTATTGAAGTTATGCGTGGTGCACAAGGCGCACTGTATGGCCGCGGCGCCATTGGTGGTGCGGTTATTGTGACAACTAAAAAACCCATTGAAGACTTTGAAGGTAAAATTAAAGGCTCTGTAGGTAATGGCAACACGTATAATTTGAATGCGGTTGTATCGGGTTCGCTTAACGATGAAAACACCGCTTATTTTAGAGCCGGTGGTTACATTAAAGATACCGACGGACTGATTAAAAATACCTACACAGGCGATTACGCCGACCCGTTAAAAGAGCAATCGGTTTTTTCACAGTTAGAGTTTGAGCTAAGCGAAGACACCTCAATAAATCTTAAAGGTAAATACACCTCAAGCGAAGCTGGGTTTGCTTACTACCAAGGGGTGAGCGATGACACCATTGAAGACTTTTCAATTAATACCTCACAAAATATTATTAACCAAGATGAGCGTGATGTGTATGAGCTAAGCGCCAAGCTAACCCAACATTACGATTTAGGTAAATTTGAGTTTGTAACCGCGTACAGCAATTCAGAAAACGAGCACTTTTACGATGGCGACTACTCTGCCGATGCCACCTTTATTGACGAAGATGGCTTTTTTAGAGCCCCATTTGGTACTGAAGGGTTATACGGTATTGAATCGTTAACGGTAGAGTCGCGCTTTATATCCCAGTCGGATCAGGCTTTTAGATGGTCGGTGTCGGCGTTTTATCAACAGCGCGACCGCGATACTGCGGTATTATTTTACGATGATTTTACCGATGCCGAAATTTTAACGCGTGCAGATTTTGCCAACGACGAGCCCTACCTTTCAATTATAGACAACAACAGCAGCGATGCATGGGCACTTGCTGTGCAGTTTAACTACGATATAAACGAGCAGTTGGAGCTTACCGGTGCGATGCGCTACGATCACGATACTCGCGAGTCGTTCGACCCAACCAATAAAGACGCCACTTA
Source organism: Pseudoalteromonas atlantica (assembly GCA_007988745.1). GTDB lineage: Bacteria > Pseudomonadota > Gammaproteobacteria > Enterobacterales > Alteromonadaceae > Pseudoalteromonas > Pseudoalteromonas atlantica. The sequence goes on along the minus strand of BJUT01000006.1, from coordinate 21,631 downwards.
CGCTAAAAAATCGTTTAGCCAATTACAGCCTAAAGTTACCTTGGCGTACCAAATGAATGACGACCTACTGCTTTACACCGGCTACTCGCGTGGTTTTAGAAGTGGGGGCTTTAACGAGCCGGCCGACGGTATTAGCCGCACCTTTGATAAAGAAATTTCTGACAGCTACGAAGTAGGCTTTAAAACCGCTTTGTTTAGTAACAAAGTTACCCTTAATGGCGCCGCGTTTATTATTGAGCAAGACGATGCGCAATTTACCCAATTTAATATAGATACCTTCACCCTTGAAAACCTCTCTATTGACGAAGTACAAACCAAAGGTTTAGAGCTAGAAGCCGCCTTTGCTGCCACCAGCAATTTAAGTATTAACCTCAGTGCAGGTATTATTGATTCAGAAATTAAACGCTTTGCACTGCGCCCAGAACTGGCTGGCAGGCCACAATTTTGGGTGCCTGAGTATAACTACGGGCTGTCAGCAAATCATAACTTAGCACTAAACGGTGAGTGGTCATTGTTCTCGCGCGCTGAGCTATTAATTGAAGGCCCTAAAACATTCAGTATTGATATTCCTGATGTTGAGTCGTCGCGTTATACCTACCTAAATGCCGGTGTAGGGCTTAAATCAGAGCAGTGGAGCGTTCAAGTTTACGTAGACAACCTTACGGATGAGCGCGCTATTGAAGATATTTTTCTACTGGCCGATGGGGTTACAGACTTAGTGCGCCAACCTAATAAGCCTCGTAGTTACGGTATTGAGCTCAGTTACCAATTTTAATTTTTTCACCTTTACAGCAGGTATTTTTTTAATGCCTGCTGTTTTATACCAATCCGCTTAATTAAGTGATCTGTTTTGGGGATGGGTATGAGTTAACCAATAGCGATACACACATGCAAATTCTTAATCGTGACCAACTTATTGATATTTTGTACGGCTGCGCCATTTTAGGCACTGGCGGCGGCGGTGAGTTAAGTGAAGGCATTGCCTATATTGACGAAGCACTCGCACAGGGTAAAAGCTTTAAACTAATTAGTGCCGATGAAGTCCCCGCGGGTGAGCTTGTTTGTACGCCTTACATGTTAGGGGCAATATCTGCTTTAAGTGAACAAGAAGAACGCGCTTATGCAAACCTACCCCGCAGCACTAAGCATGCGATTTTAGCTGCTTACCAGCGCACCCTTGAATACACAGGTAACGATGCTATTTATGGCACTATTTGTTGTGAGCTTGGCGGCTCAAACACCGCAGTATCGTTTTACTTAGCTGCAATGTTTGACGGCTACATTATTGATGCCGACCCCGCTGGGCGCGCAGTACCGGAGATCACCCATTCAACCTATTATTTAAATAACTTACCCGCAGCGCCCATTATTACCGCGAATGAATTTGGTGAGTGCTTTATTTGCGAAAATGTAATGGATGACTTACGCGCCGAAACAGTCGTGCGAGCACTAGCTAAAATTAGCCGTAACGACATAGCAGCCATTGATCATATTTTACCTATTGAGCAAATGAAAAACGCGGTTATTCATGGCACCATTAGTAAAGCCCTTAAACTCGGTAAAGCAATGCGTGAGGCCAACGAGGAGCACGCTAACACCGCACACATAATTGCCGAGCACGGCGGCTTTGTTGCCTTTGAAGGCGAGGTAAGCACATTTGAATTTAACACCGTAGAAGGCTTTACCTTAGGCGAAGTAACACTTAAAGGGCTAGGCGAGTTTGTAAATAACAGCTACAAAATAACGGTTAAAAACGAAAACATGGCCGCGTTTTTAAATGATGAAGTGCACGTAACCATTCCTGATTTAATATGCTGTATTAACAGCCAAACAGGCACACCCATTACTAATCCTAATTACGAGGTAGGCATGAAAGTAGCCGTTGTAATTTTACCAGCGCCAAAGGAATTTACAGGCCCTAAAGGTTTAGAAATATTTGGCCCGCGTTACGCAGGCGTTAACACCCCATATAAAGCAGCGATTGCAAATTAATTATTGCTAAGGGCGTGCTGCAGCTTGCTATACAATGCAGCATGGCCTTTACCAAACTCGGTGGCGTTTCTATCAATGCGACTAAGCCATTCTTTCGCTTGTACCTTTTTACCTATTTGTAAATATACCTGCGCTAAACGTAAGCTATAAATAGCATGGTAAATGCTTGAGGGCTCAGTAAATTTGAATGCGGTTTTATAATAATTTATAGCCTGTGAATACTCTTTATTTTGCTGATAACTGTACGCTAAGTTACCGCTAGCAAGCACTATTTTAGCAGCGTGGTTGGTGTTTTTTATGGCGTTATAGGCCATTAAATTACTTTTTACTGCGTGCTCGTATTGCTGCCACTTTAAGTAAATATGCGCTTTGTTAATGTGCAGCTCTAAATGAAAAATAGGATCGTTATTTTTTGCAAAGCGCTGCTCGGCATCTCTTAGTAATCGCATCGCTGCTTTTTTACTACCAAACACATAGTGTAGGTTAGCCAACTCCACTAATCTTAAAGGGTCACCAAAAGCATTATATATCCCGTCTAACTGGGTAAACGCTTTAGCGGCATACGTTTTAGCTTCTGCTTTTTTGCCAATATAGTTAAGTGCTTTCGCGTAATAAAAATACATTTGTAGCTTAAATACATCGGGCAGCTTATCTTGCTCTAAAAAAGGAGTAATAGCGTTGAGTAAGTTTTCGAACTGTTGGTAGTCGTAGTAGTAATCAAATTGGTAGGTTTTTATTTTGTACCACTGTGCAGGGTTATCTTTGACTTCATTAAGGCGCGTTTCAATATAAGTTAAACAGTGCGTTTTGGGCTGTTGCAAGCAAAACGCTTCATGATCGCTGTAGTTTTCTGATGCTAATGCATTAAAACTTGTAGCGACAATACTTAACAGCAAAAATATACGCACCAATATTACACTCTTTAAAATCACCTTAATTAAGAGTGTAATATTTTTATCTCATCTATCACAATACGCTGAAATACTTATGCATATTGCCCACATGCAAACCCACAGCTCCACGCATACTGGAAGTTGTAGCCCCCAAGCCAGCCTGTTACATCGGTTACTTCGCCTATAAAATATAAGCCTTTGGCTTTTTTAGCTTCAAAGGTTTTAGAGCTCAGCTCATCAGTATCAACGCCGCCCAAAGTTACCTCGGCGGTACGATAGCCCTCTGTGCCATTAGGTTTTATTTGCCATGCGTGAATATAGCTTGCTAACTCATCTATTTGAGCATGGGTAAGCTGATTAATATTACAATCTGGAATCGCTTTGCTGTCGTGCAGTATGTCTATAAAGCGTTTGGGTAAAATAGTCGCAAGGCTATTTTTTAATGATTTTTGGGCTTGTGTTTCTCGCCAATCAGCCAGTTGCTGTTTTAAATCGAGATCAGGGAGCAAGTTTATGCTTACTGCCTGCCCCGCTCGCCAAAATGAGCTTATTTGCAATATGGCAGGCCCCGATAAACCTCGGTGAGTAAACAAAATATTCTCTTTAAATACAGTGCCGTCTTCGCTAGACACTTCGCACGGTATACTAATTCCTGAAAGCCCTTCAAAGCGTTCTTTATCGTGTTGATGCAAAGTAAATGGCACAAGCGCCGCCATGGTAGGTAGTACGTTTAAGCCAAACTGCTCTGCAATTTTATAGCCTATAGGAGTGGCGCCAAGCTTGGGCATTGTTAAACCGCCCGATGCGATAACTAGCGATTCACAAGTAAGTGTTTCTTGTTCAGTGGTAACACGGTAGCCAATGTCGGTTTTAGCCACATTTAACACTTCGCTGCGCAATTTAATATTAACACCAGCCCACTCGCATTCGGTAAGTAGTATATCGACTATATCTTGCGCGCTGTTATCGCAAAACAGCTGGCCTAAGGTTTTATGATGGTATGCCAAGCCGTGGCGATCCACCAGCTCAATAAAATCGTGTTGGGTATAGCGGCTTAAGCACGATTTAACAAAGTGAGGGTTACTGCATAAGTAGTTTTCTGGACTGGCATTTTCATTGGTAAAATTACAACGCCCACCACCACTTATTAAAATTTTTCGACCAGGCTTTTTGCCCATATCAAGCACTGTAACGCTACGCCCGCGATAACCGGCTTGTGCTGCACTCATTAATCCGGCTGCACCTGCGCCAATCACAATTACATCTACTTGATTCATTACTTCGCCCTACTCAAAAATTTGCCCGATTATAGCAAAGTTTGTTTAAACACTCTGAATAGAATTTATTATTAAATTTATAGCAACAAATGTAACCGAGGCTAGTTATGGCTTTTCTAAACAGCTTAAAAATAACAATCCTTTATGCTTGTTTTTGTTTTATATGATAAATACTAAACAACGACAAAGGCACCGTACACCTAGGTTATAACTAAAAGAAATAGGTACATAAGCAATTATTATTTTAAAGAAATTAACAGATCATTTACCTTTGTTTCTGTTTCGTAATTTAATATTACGAACTAACTAATAACAACTAGGGATAATTATGACAACAAGTAAATCATTTAAGCGTTGCGCTATCGCGCTCACTATTAGTACGGTATTTGCAGCATCTGCAAGTGTTGCCCAAGATGTGTCTACCTCTATGGCAGAAACCACAGCCAAACTACAAAGCCAATCGGGTTTTGAAACTCAGTTTATTATTAAGTACAAAAATAGCGCGAACGACATGCTAAGCACCTCGTCTGCTGACGCAAGCCCTGCAAATATGAAAAAGCGTGCTCAACGCTTTGTAAAAAATTTCGCTTCTAAAAAAGGTAAAGTAAAAGCGAAGTACATCCGTGCAATGGCGCTTAATAACCACCACGTTATGCGCGCAGATAAAAAACTGAGCGCTGCAGAAGCACAAGAATTTATGCAAGAAATGGTTGATTCTGGCAATGTTGAATACATTGAAGTGGATCAAATGTTAAAACCATTTGCAACGCCTAACGACCCTCGTTACGGCGACCAATGGCACTACTACGAGCAAGCGGGAGGCCTAAATTTACCAACCGCATGGGATACTGCAACAGGCAGTGGCGTAGTGGTTGCGGTACTTGATACTGGCTACCGCCCTCATGTTGATTTAAATGCTAACATTTTACCGGGTTACGATATGATCTCTAACCTATCGGTAGCAAACGATGGCGGCGGTCGCGACAGTGACGCACGCGATCCGGGCGATGCTGTAGCTGCTGGCGAATGTGGAAATAACGGCGCACAAGGCTCAAGCTGGCACGGTACGCACGTAGCAGGTACGGTTGCGGCTGTTACTAATAACGGTGAAGGTGTTGCCGGTGTGGCTTATGGCGCTAAAGTTGTACCTGTGCGTGTTCTTGGTAAGTGTGGTGGTTTAACGTCAGACATTGCTGATGGCATTATTTGGGCATCTGGCGGCAGTGTATCGGGCATTCCTGCCAACTCAAACCCTGCTGATGTGATTAACATGAGCTTAGGTGGCAGCGGCTCGTGTAGCTCTACCACACAAAACGCAATTAACACGGCACGCAGCAACGGTGCAGTCGTGGTTATTGCTGCCGGTAATGATAACGATAACTCAGCAAACTATAACCCAGGTAACTGTAGTGGCGTTGTTAATGTTGCCTCTGTTGGACGTAACGGCGGACGAGCATATTATTCAAACTATGGTAGCAATATTGATGTTGCAGCGCCGGGCGGCGCACAAAGCTTTGCAAACGACTCTGAAGGCGTTTTATCAACCTATAATTCAGGCTCGTCTACACCTTCAAGCGATAACTATGCGTTCTCTCAAGGTACATCAATGGCGGCGCCTCATGTTGCCGGTGTTGCAGCCCTGATAAAGCAGGCTAAACCAAATGCTACCCCAGATGAAATAGAAAGCATTTTAAAATCGACCACCCGCTCATTCCCAGCAACGTGTACAAATTGTGGTACAGGTATTGTTGATGCAGCAGCCGCTGTAGCCGCAGCAAGTGGCGGTACAACACCTCCTACCGGTGGCGATAGCGAACTGACAGATGGCGAAGCTAAAACAGGCTTAAGCGGCGCTGCAAGTTCACAAGCGTATTACACGATGACTGTGCCAAGTGGCGCAACGAATGTTACGTTTACAATGAGTGGCGGTAGCGGCGATGCAGATTTATACGTACGCGCAGGCAGCCAACCAACTACCTCAAGCTACGATTGTCGTCCGTACAAAGGCGGTAATAGCGAGGAGTGTTCTATTGATAACCCAACCGCTGGTACATACCATGTAATGCTTCGTGGCTACTCGGCTTATTCAGGCGTTAGTTTAGTGGGTAATATTACAGGTGGTTCTACAGGTGGCGGTTCAACTACACCAGAAGCCGGTGGCGGCACGGTGAGCGATGTAACGGCTACAACAGGTAACTGGAAGCACTATACCTTAGATGTGCCAGCAGGAATGAGCACATTTACAGTCACCACCTCAGGTGGTACAGGTGATGCTGACTTATTTGTTAAGTTTGGCAGCCAACCTACCGCATCTAGCTACGATTGTCGTCCTTATAAAAACGGCAACGCAGAAACATGTACGTTTAGCAATCCGCAAGCGGGTACGTGGCATTTAAGCGTTAACGCTTACAGAACCTTTTCGGGTTTAACATTAAGTGGCCAATACCAGCCATAATTAAAAAGGCCCTAAGTGCATGCACTTAGGGCTTTAATAAAGCGGTTATAGTTTTTCTAACACAGACTCAGCACGGCTTACTGAAAACTCTTTGTCTTTTTCAACAAATAGTCCTGTTACTACATTATCGTCGACTATCATTGCATAGCGCGTAGAGCGTGTTCCACCAAAACTGCCGGTGTCTTTATCAAGCCCTAATGCTTTAGTAAAACTGCCATCGCCATCTGCTAACATATCGATTTGTTGGGCATTTTGAGATTCTCCCCATGCTTTCATTACAAAAGCATCGTTAACCGATACACAGTAAATTGCCGCAATACCTTTTGCTTTAATTTTATCACTAAGGGTTATAAATTCAGGTAAATGCGCATTTGAACAGGTAGGCGTAAATGCACCCGGTACAGCAAAAAGCACAACCTTTTTACCATTAAAAAGCTCAGCGTTAGTGTGAGTTTGCATGCCTTCGTCTGTTAGCTGCGTTAATGTAACTGCGGGTAACGTTTGACCTTGTTCAATCATGATAAATCCTTAAAGCATTTGATTAATGAGCCTACAGTATAACGCTAATTACCTTTGTGTTAGCAGGTATTTACAAACCAAGGTTTACTTTTATGGTTTGCATTTGCTGTTGTAACTGGCTATGAATATCGTCAACAAGTAAGCTTGATTCGCTTACTTGGCCTTTCATACTTTGCATTGACTGGCTAAAGTTATCTAGCAAATTACTTTGCTGTTTAGCCAGCTCCATGGCCTCAAAGGCCACTTTGTTGGCTTGCTGAGCGTTATCGGCCACGCCCTCTGAGTTTACTTTTAGCTCTTGCGCGTTTTGTGTTTGCGACTGCGCGCCATCTGCTAGGGCCGCGATTTGTGTAGATACTGTGCCCGACTTTTCGCTCAGTAGTGTGAGCTGCTCATTAATATCGCTCAATGAGCCTTGAGTTTGGCGGGCAAGCTGGCGTACTTCATCAGCTACAACAGCAAAGCCTCGGCCATGCTCGCCAGCACGTGCTGATTCAATTGCTGCATTTAACGCTAGTAGGTTTGTTTGATCGGCAATATTGCGGATCACTTCAATAATTTGCCCAACGCCTTCAACCCCCGCGAGCAGCTCTTGTAGGTTTTGCATACTTTGCTCAACCCGTGTTTGCGTATCTGAACTGGCACTTAGCATGCTTTGTGCAAAGCCTAAACTTTGCTCCATTGCACTAAAAGTGTGTTGGGCGTTATCAGCCACTTGGGCATTAATATTATTTACCTGCTCGCCAATTTGTTGAATATCAGCAAGCAAATGTTGGTTTTGCTCCACTTGCCCATGACTTGTAGACGCTTTTTGACTAATAGTTTGCAAATGCTCACTCATTTGCTGCATAAAATCATTTACCACTTTTAGCATTTGGGCACGCTCTTGTGCCTCTTTGCGCTGTCGCTCAATTAATAAATTAAAGTAACTGGCTATTTCGCCAACCTCTGTTTTTGGGTTCTTACTTTCAATGTTTTTAAGCTCGTTACTTTCAATTAAAAAGGCAAACCCGTCTCTGAGTTGCCTTAGTGGGTTGAGCACTTGGTTACGCTGCACAATATAAACACCCGCGGCTAGCATCACCAAAGCGCCAATAGCAAAGCAAAATACCCAAAATACGTTTTCTTTAAGCGCCCCTTGTGCGTGTTTTAGTTGCTGCTCTGCATTAATAACGGTTTTAGAGAGCAAGCTAATTTGCTCACGTAATTCATTGGTGCCCGCTTCACGTTGCTGGGCTTGCGCTAATGTACTGGCTAAATCGCGGGGGTAGCGGTTAGGCCAGCTGGTAATTTCAGATTTTATTTCATCGGCCAAATCTTCAGCTTCTTCGTCAAAAAACAAAGCATCTTCGTCAACTTCGCTCATAACACCTAGATTAGGGAGTTGCTCTATTTTGGCTGCTAACGCATTTAAATTAGCAATACTTTGCTGCAAACTTTGTTCAGTATCGCTGTCGTAACTTACGATTAGTTGATAAGTAAATAAGGCAAGGTTGGTCACCTCATTATAATAATCTGCGCCAAGTGTGTAATAAGCTTGCGCATCGCTATTTTGATTAGGGGATTTTTTTGCATAACCAATCAGTGACGAGGCTGAGCCCGCCATTTGGCGAATTGCATTATCAAGTAACGCCGTTTCGTTGCCCGATAATTTACCCAGCGCTCTGTACTTACCTTTAATATCGGTATCTAACGTACTTAGCTGATCATTTAATTGCTCGGCAAGTACCGAGGGGAGTACTGCGAGTTGCTGTGTTTTTACTTGTTCAATTAGGGCTGATGATTGATTTAAGTATTGGCTATCACCTTGTTCTAGATAACTGCCTAAGTCACCGGCTAAATCCACTAAAATCGTGTTTTTTAATTTACTGTATGCGCTGTCTTGTTGCTCAAGCTTAAGTAAAGTTTGGCTTGCCCATAATAGTGTGATGGCTAATAAAATACTTGCCAATGTTAACAGTATGGCTAACAGCCGAGTAAAAGATGATACGCGCATAAATAACAACCCCTATTGTTTAAGCGCGTAGACTATTAACTATTTATGACAATTTTATGTAACTCAGGGAAAACACGTATATTTGCCCCAAATATACGAGTAAAGGCTTAGCGAATACAGCGCCTTTATTAAACCAACCGACTTAATTTATATGCTATTAAAGATAAGAAACGCGGGTTAATTACAAGGTGAGAGTTTCATCACTTAAGGTTCAAATTAAAATAGGCTTAATACAGCTATCACCATTACTAAAGCGCTGCGTATTAGCTAACGCCAGGCACAAAAAAACCGCGACCCGCGCGGTTTTTATTTTATTGTGTTAATTAAAGGCCAGCACGGTCTTTAATTACAGCAATTAACGGTGAGCCACCGTGGCCATTGCCTTCAGCCCATGCTATATCAGCGCCATCAGACAGTGCGCTTTTTGATAAGTTTTTAACTATGTACTCGCCCGAGTCAACAGCGTTACTAACTACAGCATGGCGAAGTAAATTATTACCATTACATTGAATAGCATCGTAAATATTGCGAATTTTTACACGTGAGCTTTTTAGTTTACTACGTAAACGGTTTTTATCATCAGCTGCGATATATTCACAAATAGATACTGCTAATTGATCATTGGCTTTAGCAGGCACGGTATACATTAACGAACCAGCAGCAACGGCTGTAATAACAATTAGCTTTGACAATTTAAACATGAAACACCCTTTATGGTACTTTTTACCTATGTTGATTGTCTAATATTGTACCAACCTGCTGTAAGTTTCGCAATAATGTTAATCTTTTTTATATAAAGTTACGAATTTATAACTATATTGATTCTTTTCGTCGGGTTTATTTGCCTGTTCGTCGACGTTTTTCCACGTTGCTACCGCTTGGTAATCGGGAAACTGCGTATCCCCTTCAACCTCTAAATCTATAAAGGTTAAATATAAACGATCGGCACTTGGTAAAAACTGCTGATAAATATTACCACCGCCAATTATCATCACCTCTTCTTCGGCTTTAACCAGCTCTAGCGCAGCCTCTGGGGTGGTGACCGTCTCAATACCTTGAGCGCTATACTGGCTATTACGGGTAATAATTATGTTGCGACGCCCAGGTAAAGGACGACCTATCGATTCAAATGTTTTACGCCCCATAACGACAGGTTTGCCTGTTGTTACCTTTTTGAAATGCTGTAGATCGGCGGGTAAATGCCACGGCATTTTATTATCAAGACCAATTACACGGTTGTTTGCCATTGCGGCGATCATTGAAATTATCACATCAAATACCTAGTACTTTATTCTTAAAAAATAAAAAAGGAGCTTATGCTCCTTTTTAAAATATGTTTTTTATTAACGCTCGTAGACCACTTCTACATCGTAGTCGTCTTCATCCCAGTCGTCCCAATCATCATCATCGCCTTTGGTTGCTTTTTGATGATAAGTATCCCACTTGAACTCAACTTCTTCGTCTTCAATCTCAACGAACTTCTCTTTAGGCATGCTATCAAGTAATGCCATAATATCGTGAATTAATGGCTGAGTATTAAGCTTATTAACTGCTGAAATACGGTAAACGTTTTCTTCTTCACCTAGCTCTTGCGCAATTTGCTCACACAAAGCTTGCGCTTCATCTTCTGGTAATAAGTCTATTTTATTAAACACTAACCAGCGTGGCTTTTCAGCAAGCTTAGGGCTGTATTGGTGTAACTCGTTAATAATGGCAAATGCATTATCAACAGGGTTTGAACCATCAACAGGCATAACATCAATCACGTGTAACAATACACGACAACGCTCTAAATGCTTCAAAAAGCGAATACCTAAGCCAGCACCGTCTGAGGCACCTTCAATTAAGCCCGGAATATCGGCTATTACAAACGATTTGTTAGCCTCTGGGCGCACAACCCCTAAATTAGGAATTAGCGTGGTAAACGGGTAATCAGCTACTTTTGGCTTTGCTGCCGATACACTGCGAATAAACGTTGATTTACCTGCATTTGGCAACCCTAATAGGCCTACATCGGCAAGTAGCATAAGCTCTAATTTAAGGTTACGAACTTCACCTGGAGTACCTAACGTTTTTTGACGTGGAGCACGGTTAGTACTTGATTTAAAACGTGCATTCCCCAAGCCATGGAAACCACCTTTTGCAACCACAATTTTTTGACCATGCTGCGTTAAATCGCCTAACGCCTCTTGAGTGTCAACGTCGGTAATACGTGTACCCACAGGTACTTTTACTACCAAGTCTTCGCCCTTTTTACCTGTACAGTTACGGCTTTGACCATTAGTACCACGCTCGGCACGGTGAAAACGCTCAAACTGGTAATCAATTAGGGTATTTAAGTTTTCATCAGCTTGTAGATAAACACTACCACCGTCTCCACCGTCACCGCCGTCCGGGCCACCGTCTGGTACATATTTTTCTCGACGGAAAGACACGACACCGCTGCCGCCGTCACCAGCTTCTGCGCGAATTTCTACTTCATCTACAAACTTCATGATTACTCACTTTAGGGATTGGCTTTAATTTAACTATTATATACCCAAGCCAACGTAAATGCAGGCTTGGGTATATATTTGACGTTTCTGAAAACAAAAAACCCCGCAAAGGCGGGGTTTTTTACTACCTTACTGATTACTCAGCTACGATAGTTACGTATTTACGGTTTAAAGGACCTTTTTGTTCAAATTGAACTTTACCATCTGCTTTTGCGAAGATAGTGTGGTCTTTACCGATACCTACGTTTGCGCCAGCGTGGAAACGAGTACCACGTTGACGAACAATGATACTACCCGCTAGAACTGATTCGCCACCAAAACGCTTAACACCTAGGCGTTTGCTTTCTGAATCGCGACCGTTACGAGTACTACCAGCTGCTTTTTTATGTGCCATTTCTAAGTACCTCTAATTAAGCGCTAATGCCAGTGATTTTAACTTCAGTGAACCATTGACGATGGCCCATTTGCTTACGAGAATGCTTACGGCGTCTAAATTTAACAACCTTAATCTTCTCACCGCGACCATGTGAAACAACCTCAGCTGTTACTTTACCACCGTTTACGAACGGTACACCGATCTCGATTTTCTCACCATCAGCAACTAAAAGTACTGAATCAAATTCAACTGCTGCACCAGTTTCAACGTCTAATTTTTCAAGACGAATCGTTTGACCTTCAGTCACACGATGCTGTTTACCACCACTTTGGAAAACCGCGTACATAATTAACTCCGTCTGTGCGCCCTCAAATCGACGCAACTAAAATATTCTTCGATAGGGCGCGAAGTTTACGCTAATGCATAAAAACTAGCAAGCCTATTTTGTAATTAAAATGAATAAAAAGTAGCTGCATTGAGAGCAATTCAATATTTCCCCCATTTTATATTAAATTGCCCTGTTGCCAAGCGCTTTTTAGTGCAAAGACAAAATAAATTTACGTGTCGCTATGCCTACTCCAGAACCCATTGACTGCGCAATAAATAGTCGCGCTTTGAGTGTGAAATATACAATTAAATACCCTAATTAAGCGCTAATTAAGGTTTTTAACTCGGTTTTTTTAATGAATCGTCACAAAATATCGAGCTAGTGCTTTTTTTGTTGTACAATCGGCGCCGTTCACACATAAAAATTGGCTCGGAGATCAATGGATATAAAAGCTATCCAGGCGTTAATCGAAAGCGATATGAATGACGTCAATCAACTTATACACGCGCAAATGCGCTCAGATGTGGCGTTAGTCAATCAACTTGGTTTGTACATCGTTAACAGCGGCGGCAAACGCGTACGCCCGATGCTGGCAATATTGGCAGCAAGAGCTTTGGGTTACCAAGGTAAAAATCACATTACTTTGGCAACGATTGTTGAATTTATTCATACTGCAACACTATTACATGATGATGTTGTTGATGAATCTAACCTGCGCCGTGGTACACCGACTGCAAATGCCGAATTTGGTAATGCTGCCAGCGTGCTGGTTGGGGATTTTATTTACACCCGCTCGTTTCAACTTATGGTGGGGCTGGGCAAAATGCAAATTATGCAAGTGCTTGCTGATGCCACCAACGTGATTGCTGAGGGTGAAGTATTGCAACTTATGAATTGCAACGACCCTAATACCACCGAAGCAAGTTACATGCAGGTTATTTACTCTAAAACGGCTAAATTATTTGAAGCCGCTACAGGGCTTGCAGCTATTATTACCGAGCAAGATAACAGTGTGTTAGATGCGCTTAATTTATATGGTATGCATTTAGGTACTGCTTTTCAGTTAGTTGATGACGTACTTGATTACAACGCAGACGCTGACCAATTAGGTAAAAATATTGGTGATGATTTAGCAGAAGGTAAGCCGACCTTGCCGCTAATATATGCGATGAAGCACGGCAGTGATCAGCAAAGAGCCCTTATTCGTGATGCCATTGAGCATTGCAATGGTATGGATAACCTTGAGGCTATTTTAACGGCACTTAAACAAACCAACGCACTTGAATTTACAATGCAAAAGGCGCAGCAAGAAGCAGACAAGGCCATTGCCTGTTTAGACTTTTTAGCAGAGTCGCAGTACAAGCAAGCGTTAATCAGCTTAGCGCGTATAGCTGTAGAGCGAGATCACTAACTTTGCAGCCTCCCTTAAATTAGTATTTAAGGGCCATAATTTTCGAGCAATAAAAAAGCCTGCATAAGCAGGCTTTTTTGTGCATAACTTGGCTATTACGCCATGAAATCAACACCTTCTTTGATGTCTTTTTTCAGAGTTTCAAGCATGTCGTTTTTAGCTTTTTCTTCAAATGCGCTTAGCTCGCCGTAAGAAAGAATTTCTTCTACGCCGTTTGTGCCTAAACGTACTGGGTGAGCAAAGTACTCTGCATCGCCATTTTCAACAGCAACGTATGCGTAATCTACTACGTCTTCACCTTGTAGGCCTTTAACTAAAGACATACAAAAACGTGCTGCAGCAGCACCCATAGATAATGTAGCTGAACCACCGCCCGCTTTAGCATTTACTACTTCAGTACCTGCATTTTGGATACGTGGAGTAAGTGTAGCTACTTCTTCTTCAGTGAAGCTTACGCCTTCAACTTGAGAAAGTAGAGGTAGAATGGTTGTGCCTGAGTGGCCACCAATTACTGGTACTTTAACGGTTGCTACGTCTACGCCTTTAAGCTCAGCAACAAATGCTTCTGAACGAATTACGTCAAGCGTAGTGATACCAAATACGCGCTTAGCGTCGTAAGTACCTGCTTTTTTGAATACTTCAGCAACAATTGGTACAGTGCCGTTTACTGGGTTAGTGATAACACCCACTAACGCTTTAGGACAGCTAGCTACAATGCCTTCTGCTAATGTTTTGATGATACCTGCGTTTACGTTAAATAAATCCGCACGGTCCATACCTGGTTTACGTGGCATACCCGCTGGGATAAGTACGATATCACACCCTTCAAGCGCTTTATTTAAATCGTCTGCGCCAAAACCTGCTACTTTAACATCTGTAGGGATGTGAGATAGGTCAACCGCAACACCTGGTACAACTGGTGCAACATCGTAAAGTGATAATTCAGAACCAGCTGGTAAGCCTGTTTTTAATAATAAAGACAACGCTTGACCGATACCGCCTGCAGCACCTAATACAGCAACTTTCATTGGAATTCTCCGTAATTTGAGGTAGGAAATATTTGTGGCTCTTAAGATAATGAAATTAGCGACTAAAAACAAATTTATCCTGCTTATTTCAGGTATATTTTCGACCATAGTTGTAAACTTTGTTGGTTTATCGCAGCAAACTGGCAAGTTAACTAAACAACTGCTGCATAATTATTCATTTTTGTGTAGAATTTGCATTATAAATAACAAAAATGAATAAAGACTATGCAACCACAAGACAAACAAGAAGCGCTGGTAAAAGCGTTTAAAGCACTTTTAAAAGAAGAGAACTTTGGCTCGCAAGGCGAAATAGTCGAAGCATTAAAAGAGCAAGGCTTTGACAATATAAGCCAAAGTAAGGTGTCGCGCATGCTTAGCAAGTTTGGCGCTGTGCGTACTCGTAATGCTAAACAAGAAATGGTTTATTGCCTACCCGCAGAAATGGGCGTACCGACTGCTAAAAGCCCACTACGTCAGCTTGTTATTGATATTATGCATAACGAAATGATGATTATTATAACCACCAGCCCAGGCGCTGCGCAGTTAATTGCCCGCTTATTAGACTCACTAGGCAAAGCGGATGGTGTATTGGGCACAATTGCCGGAGATGACACTATTTTTATTGCCCCAGCAAAAATATCTGAAATAGACATTACACTAGAGCGCGTACGCACTTTATTTGATACGGTTTAAAGCTGTTTTAAAAAACTAACTGACGGCGCAAAAAACGCTGAGCCCATATCGGCTTGAGTAAAATCAAGCCAGTGGTCGTAACACCCCCCTTTTCCTATGCGGCTGTTAAGTACCTTTTCAAACGCACTTCCCGATGCAGAGCATGTAATACTTAGCATGCCTTGCTCGTAAACATCGCCATACGGCATGCTTTGGTTAAGCAGTATAGCTTGGCCGCTTTCATCTTTTAGCTCACTTCTAGTCGCGTGGCTCGTATCTACCTTAGGCTCAATTAAAGTGTTATCTAAACGCGTGCGGCCCATAATATGCTCTTGCTCGCTTAGTGATAAATGCTGCCATACGCTCAGGTCATGTTTATAACGCTGTACATGAATATAGCTGCCTTGGTGTTCAAAGCTGTCGGGGTTATTAACCAGTGCCGTGAATCGTTTTTGGCGTCCATGTGGGGTGTCGCCTGCATAAATAAAGCCGTTAAAGTCTCGCCCATCTAAAAACCTAAAATTGCGAATTTGTTCAACTAGCTCTACATCGGGCGAAAACAACTTTAATATTTGCAATGCAAAAAGGTGATTAACATCTTCTCGGTCTGAGCGAATTTGTATGAATAAATCACATGGCTGTACGCGCATAACAAAATCACTGTGATTTATATTAGGAAAGCTTTGCAGCTCGCTTGGGATATATTCAGGTAGTATATGCGGCCAATATTGCGCGCCTATAGCCACCATGCAAGAGAGCATGGCTTCGGAGAACTGATCACTAAACTCTTCTTCAATTGCGCTTACGCGCTTAAGCTTTGCGCGCAATGACTCGTCTTGACCATCAAATACATTAAAAAATAAATGCAAACCGTGTAAGTTTGCTTCAGCACAAATCCCAGATTGCGCTTGCGCCATTGTTATTCCTTAGCTTTATAAAACACAGCGAATAACACATTTGTTATGATTCGAAAAAATTCACCGTGTGAGGTTTTATTTTTATTATAACCTGCTCATTTATTTCAAATGACTGGCCATATTGTGCGGCAACTTCAATCTCTTGCTCTGCAATTACAACAGTGTAAACATAAGCCGAGCCTATAAACCGACGGCTTAAAATGCTCACACCTTGAGGGTTATCGGCCTGCGTATTTTGCGCAAGCTCAATATGGTGTGGACGAATATACACCACCCCTTTTATTGCACTGTGCGTATGCTCATGCTGCGATTGCACGACACCAAAAGGCGTTGTGTATTCAGTTGCCGTTAACACTTCTGCGCCTAAGTATATGCCCTGACCCAGAAACTCTGCAACCTCCTTTGTCTTTGGCACGGCAAAAAGCTGCTCTGGTGTACCTTGTTGGGCTATTTTTCCTTGGTGCATAATGGCTAGCGTGTCTGAAAACGCAAAGGCTTCTTCTTTTGAGTGGCTAACAAATACCGCAGAAACCTGCTGCGCTTTAATAATGCGCCTAATATCAGCAATTAACTCAAAACGTACTTGTGTATCTATGTTCGAAAAAGGCTCATCAAGAAGCAATAAGCTAGGCTTATAAGCCAAAGCCCGCGCAATAGCCACGCGTTGCTGCTGGCCGCCCGAGAGCTGATGAGGGTAGCGTTTTGCACACCCCGTTAAATGCACTAGCTCTAGCATTTCCTCTACCCGTTGCTGTTTTTGCGCTTTGCTTACTTTACCCAGCCCAAACGCAATATTATCTGCCACACTGAGGTGCGGAAACAGGGCATAATCTTGAAACATCATCCCTATATTACGATGCTCTGGTGATACAAATGTATGCTTGTCGCTTACACATTTGCCATCTATAAATACACTACCTTCATTTATTTCAATAAGGCCAGCAATTGCTTTTAAGGTGGTTGTTTTACCGCAGCCGCTGGCTCCGAGCAAACACACAATTTCGTCTTGACCCACCGTTAAATCTAAATTGTGTAGCACATGCGTGCCACTGTAGTGATAACCCACACCTTGTAAATTTAAACGGCTCATTTAACTGCGTTGCTCCATAGAACGATTAATAAAATACAAGGGGATCAACCCAACCAAAACAATAAATAAAGCGGAAATAGAAGCAAGCTCAAGCTGCTCATCGCTCACATATTGAAATACATGTGTGGCTAAACTTTCAAAGTCAAAAGGCCTTAATAGTAATGCGGCTGGCAGCTCTTTCATACACTCAATAAATACGAGCAATGCAGCTGTTAAAAGACCTCGTCGTAATAAAGGAAGGTGCACTAAGCGCAGTGTTTGCCCTTGGCTTTTACCCATAGATTGGCTAGCCATATCCAGTGATGGACTAATACGTACAAAGCTCGATTCTATAGCACCGTGCGCAATGGCATAAAAGCGCACTAAGTAAGCCAGTATAATAGTGATAATGCTGCCGGTTAGTAATAGACCTATATCTAGGTTGTAGCTCTCAAGGGCTGCATTTATTGAGTTTTCTAATGCGCTCAGCGGTAATAACACAGCAATAGCCAGTACCGTACCTGGCAGTGCATAGCCGGTGCTCGCTAAGCGACCAGGTATTAAAGAATAGCCTTGCTTTGCCACACGCTGATAAAAAACGATTAGTGTAGCGAGTATTATGCTGGCTACGCTTACAATAATAGCTACTTGTAAACTTTGCCACGCGTAACTAAAAAATGCCGTGTTCCACGCTTTATCAAAGTAAGTTATTGCATAATTTAGCAATACCAACATAGGTATAATAAAAGCAATGAGCAAAATAACACTGCAAAATGACGTAGCCAGCCATGCTTGTTTACCTTTAAGTTTGTATAACGACTCGCTATTAACACCTGATTGACGCTCAAACACGGCTTGGTTACGCCGACTAAAGCGCTCGGCCATTAAAGCTAAAAACAGTAGTAACAACATAACGCCCGATATTTTCGCTGCAGCCGTGAGTGAGTAATAACCAAACCATGTATCGTACACCGCGGTGGTTAAGGTGCTCACTGCAAAGTAACTTACCGTTGCATAGTCGGCCATGGTTTCCATGCTTATGAGCGCAAGGGCTGCCACAATTGAGCCACGAGAAAGTACTATACTTACCTTAAAAAAGCTTTGCCAAGGCGATAAACCCATTAATTGACTAGCTTGCACTAGCTTAAATGACTGCTCTCGCAGTGCGGTTTTAAAAATTAAAAATAAATACGGATACAGCACAAGTGCAATCATTACAATAGCGCCGGGCAAAGTGCGAATATCAAAAAACCAATAATCCGTTGGCGAGTGCCAATCAAACCACTCTCTTAGGGCTATTTGCACAGGGCCTGCGTAATCTAGCAAATCGGTATACACATAGGCTATTAAATAGGTGGGCATTGCAAGGGGCAGCATAAGCGCCCATTCAAATTGCTTTTTTCCGGGGAAGGAGCAATACGCACTGAGCCAACCAAGCGGAAGCGCAATTGCACAGCTAAGCAGGCATACGCCAAAAATAAGCAGTACGGTATTAGTAATATAATCCCACAGCACGGTATCCCACAGATGAGAAAATACCTCTGAGTCGCCTTGTAAAGATTCATATATCAGAAAAAACAGCGGGGCCGACAATAAAAGCCCTGTCGACCAAGCAAAGAGCTGCCATTTAGACAGCTTAAATATAAAATTCATTAAAGGTCGAACTTCACCTCATCTATTAGCTTAAGGGCTAACGGACGATATTTACTGATCTCATCAAGTGCTAGGCCATCTTCTTTAAAGCTTCCCCAAGAGGCGACTAAACTTGATAGCTCAACGCCTTGCTTAACCGGGTACTCCATATTTACAGAGGCATACATATTTTGTGCTTTGGTTTCGCTCATAAACTCAATAAGCTTAAGGGCATTATCAGGGTTTTTTGCATATTTAGTAATGACAGCACCCGAAACATTTATGTGTGAGCCGCGATTTTGCTGATTAGGAAAATTAATATAAACAGACTCAGCCCACGCTTTTTGCTCGTCGTCTTGAAGCATTTTGCCAAGGTAGTAACTATTACCTAAAGCAAGATTACACAAACCTTCTTTTACCGCTTTTACCTGCGCGCGATCGTTCCCTTGTGGCTTACGTGCTAAATTAGCTTTAACACCTTCTAACCATGTTTTAGTTTTTTCCTCGCCGTGATGAGCAATCATCGAAGCAACTAAGCCAAGGTTATAAGGGTGCTTGCCAGAGCGTGTACAAATTTGTCCTTTGTACTGTGGGTTAGCCAAATCTTCATAGGTGAGTTCAGGTAATGCACCTAGGCGCTCTTTTGATGAATACACATTACGAACCCGCTTAGTTAATGCCACCCACTGCCCGTCGCTATCTCTATACGACGCAGGAATATTGTTTTTAATGCGATCACTTTTAATACTTTGCGTTAAATTGAGATCTTCTAGCTGAATAAGCGCACTAAAATTAGATGTTAATACTAAATCGGCTTTACTGTGTTTCCCTTCACGCTTAACACGCTCTATTAACCCTTTTTTTGCAAAAACCACATTCGTTTTAATGCCTGTTTGCTTAGTGAAGTCAGTTAAAATAGGTTGAATTAAAAACGGTTGACGAAAAGAGTAAATATTAACAACATCGCTCGCAAACGCAGGCGAAGCGCTAATAATACAAGTAAGTATAGCCAGTGCAGTTCTCATATCAATTTACCTAAATAGTAATTATTTACAGGGGATTTTATCGTGATAAGTGAAAATATACACTCTTTACATAAATGTAAATAAGTAATTAATGACCAAAAGGGAAATACCGCGTAAGACATCTCTTACAGAGCTGACAGCTAATGAGTAAAAAAACCTATAACAACCCAGAAAAACCAACCTAAACACTTGTTTTTATTTGATTTGTTATAAATACTCATTTTTTATAAGTAAATCCATAGCCGTTTTAACCTATTTTAGTTGCACCAGCACGCTACAAATACTACATCAACCAAGCAGTGATGCTTATCGAGTAAAAGGAAATGGACTGCTTACTCGAACAACCAATGATTAGGTTACTACGGACAACACGGAAATTAGGACAGGCTCAGGATGAGTATCGCAATGGATTGTTGCACAAAGGAACGTATCAGGACGATACAGCAAGGATAACAACAGCGGATAGTTGTTTAACAGGATGTGATAGGAATTAAATGGACAGGCCCTTGAGGCAACACAATGGAATTGTAAATTAATGGACTGCACTAGGATGTGCCAAAAGGAATAGGTAATAGTTTTTACCACTACAGGATGTACAGGGATTTAAAGGAGATAGGCCCGGATAGCCTAAATTACATAGAACTAAAAAGTAATATCGTAATCACATGGATAAGTAAAAATTGGAGTTGATTAAGTTCAATTGCAGGATGCAAAATTAGAAGATTCCGCAAGCGCGCCTAGAGATAGAGCGCGCTTTTCTTTGCCTAAAATTAAGTTACTGTGGCCTGCCCTTATTTCGCTTACCAAGTAAGTACGCATCACGAAATTTTATAAAGTGCTGTTCAAGTTTTAAGGCGGCATCTTGCTCACCTGCGAGCGCTAACACCATAATGCCTACCTCAGCAGTGCCTAACTGGTATGCGTGAGGTGCAACGCGTAAACGGTAATCTGATAATTTATCAGCTGTGATCGACAACACCGGTAGGTTATCTAGGTACGGGCTTTTGCGGATCATTTTTTTAGCTTCGCGCCAGGTGCCATCTAAAAATATAAATAATGGCTTTTTGCCAGGTTCAATGTTTACTTCGGTGGTTGCCCTGCCCGGCTCTACATCTTCAGCTGGAAATATCACCATAGGTTGATAATCAGCGTTGTTTAATAAAGCTAATAGCTCAGCGCTTGGCTCTGTTCTGTCCCATCTAAATGCATAGTTGTCAGGGACTATTTCAGCAATTAAACGCCCTGTGTTTGACGGTTTAAAGCTTTCATTATGATACATTAATAAACACACGCCAGCATCGCACTGCGCCTGTTCTACACCCTCACATATACAGTAATGCTTAGCAATTAAACACTGCTCACAGCGATCCATTTTGCCGCCACGGGCATTAAATTCGCGACGCGATTCGCTAATTTGCTGAGCACGCAAAACTAATACTGAGTTATGTTGGGGATTTTTCAAGAGGGCTATTACCTAAAATTTGTTCGGCGCGTATTGTAGCTAAAATAAAAGGGAATAGATATCAGCTATCAGCTATCTGTTCTG
>BJUT01000005.1 GCA_007988745.1 Pseudoalteromonas atlantica | reverse complement strand
ACCAACATAAACTATTCGGTTTAATGCACCTTTATGGACTATCAAATAAATTCCACTACAACCAGAGCTTTTCGCTTCTTTAAGTGAACCAAGACATTTCCATTTCATAACATGTTGATTCCTCGATTGATGCCTAACACTTTAGTATTTATGCAGCACGCAGTTTGTGTTGCATAATCACTTGAACAACTTTATAAGAGAACATTTTTCTTATTTTAACGCGAAAACGTCCATATTGTATGGACTTATATTCTTAGCGAATAGTGTAAGCCACTGCCAACTATAAATATTATGCTTACTGTAGCTTATTTAAACATTTATAAAAGAGGAAAGTATTCACTTATTTTTACTAAGTTAATGACGACTCACCTGACTGACCGATTATCGCTCTTTGACGAAGTTCGGCTCTGTGCCAGCGGACCTTCAATCGTAGCTCGTTTTTGCCCCAAGACGAGTTAACGTAAATACTCTATAGGTCGACTTTGAGCGAAGCAGTCAATCAAAAGTTTTGATGTCTGAAGTAAAGATTTGATCCTCGTTGGCTTTTTCAAAACGAATGGGCACGAGCTTTTGTAATAGTGGCAACACAAGCAAAGGCTCAGAGCGATTATCAACACAAACAACGGCATTTGCACTACTCAGTGCTCTCACCAATGCGTTAACAGGGGTTATATCGTCCAAAGACTCAATAAAACAATTGTCTTTCTCAAACTCACTTATATCGTCGAAATACGCATCAGGCGAAAAACAATATAACTCAAGCGGCTTAACTACCGCGTTATTGTTGTTTGATAGTTTTTTCCCTAACACGATGAGTAGATGAGCTTTTTTATCCAATCCGAGCTTAAGCAAAAGCGTATTTATTAAATCCATGTACTTCACTGAATACCTAAATAAAATAGCGTCATATTTTTATCGTGCATTATTAGGTACATTAAAACAATAGCTATTTTGATGAATTACCAGCGATTGCGCTATGCACTATGAGTAAGTAATTTAATCCATTCATCTGCGTTTGACACAATGAATTGATATTTATTGCCATCTTTTAATACGACTTCAATTGCATCATGTGTATAAGGCAAAATACCTGCAACTTTACCAGTGCACTTACTCACTTTTACAATTTCACGCCGTGAAAACGTATAAGGCCCTAACCCAAATTGTGCATTAAACGGTGAAAAATGAATATCAGTGTTGGTTAGCCAAAATTTACCGTCGGCTTTAATCGTCCCTTTTTGAATTGTGGCGGTTGTCGATTTGATTGTTATTGCTTGCATAATAATATTCCTTTATGTGGCTATTAATGTGTCAGTTTTATCGCTTTTAAGTCATTACCAAGTGACGACATTTAAGCTGACTGTATTACCTTTTCTTGGTTCGCCTACCGTTAATTAATGCACCCAACCACGTATTTTTAACTAATAATAAATAACTTATTTGACCAATAAGTAATGTAACAACCACGCTAACTATAAACTTTACTAAAACTGGCCAACCAGTATTAATCAATGGCATCTGAATATAAATCAGCACTGGCACATGTATTAAATAAATCCAATATGATGCATTTGAGATGCTGCGACTGAGCTTACTTTGGTGATTTAAAAAACGATGCCCAAGTAAAAACGTTATGGCGGTTAACAAAATAACACTCAGTCCTTGTGATAAAACATGCAATACATTCAGCTCTCCCGCTGCGGCAAAATACCCCGAAGTTGCGGCGGCAATCACTTCATCTAAGCTTGGCGCGGCTGGTAATAAAGAAAAATAACCAGTCAGTGATAGTGCAACACCCAAAATAAGAGGCCATAAGTACTTATGATATGAGCAAATGAGCTGCTGTTTTTTATTAAGCCCCACTCCCAACCAATAAAAACTGCCGTAAAAACCATAGGACCATAACTGTGGCGTGAGTTTATCAGGAGCAGGAAATGGAATAGATTGCCCCATTAATGAAAACGTTAACACGATGGGAAGTACAACCCACATAAATAAAGGGTGAGCGCTAAGCGCATCAAATTTATTGCCTAATAAGTTAGTTGTTTTCAACAACCAGTGAATTAGGCAAAACTGGAATAAGTTCCACAAAAACCATAAGTGCATAGTGCTAACAACAGGCTCTTTAATAACTTTAAACACAGCAAAAATCGGCGGTATTGGATTAGCTATACCGGCTCCAAAAATCAAGGCATGGTAGTAAACGGCAAAGCTGAACGGTAAAAATACAATAAAAGGCAGTAGAATATGTTTACTGCGATGATGTAAAAAGCGCGCGTTGCTCGATTTATCTATTAAAAGTGCACTGCAAAACCCTGCAATAATAAAAAATAATGGCATCCGAAATAAGTGCAGCGTATGCGTAATATAATCAAATAGACCATGTGTGCTTGGGTCTGCCGTAAACCAAATATTGCGAAAGAACGGACTGTAGGCTAAAGCGGCATGAAATACGATGCCGAGCAATAGCGCGAGGCTGCGTAAATTATCAATGTAGTGTAATCGACTGTCTTTATTCATTAATGTGCCCAACTAACTTTTATTAATAAAGCATAAATGAATGAGGTTTCATGACACTAGTCACAAAGCTCATAGCCCGAGCTATGACAGATGTCACTGTTTTTACAACGCGAGTTCTGCAATAATTGCTAAAAAAATATGGCCACAGTAATGGAATCAACTATACGACATACAACCGATTGGCATTTCTCAACATTGGCATCGTGGCTTGGGGTGACATTGGCGTGTGCCTATTATGCCAACTCAGAATTAGCGCTATATTTGCAAATCATAGTAAGTGGTTCCATTTTAGCTATTTTGCTGTATGTGTTAAAACAGCCTAACAAATTTGTTCACGGCGTAGCACTTGGCTATTTCCTGCTTATTTTGGCAATGATACAACTGAGTTCAACATCCTTAGTTTTTATCCACCTAGTGATGTTTACCGCGGTTTTTAGTCCTCATTTTTCGCTTCCTAAGATACTGGCTTGTGTTGTGGCCGCCATGCTGGTGTATGGTTTAACGCATTATGCGCGCTGGGAAAATGGCATTCCTTGGATCACGTTTACAATTTGGTTTTTCTTTTGCTTGATGAATTGGTTTGTTAGCCGGCGTATTGTCGAAAGTTTAAATACACATTACCAATCCCGCCAAAACTACAAAGAGTTAAAAGCCACCCAACACATGATGGGGGCGATGCATGCAGCGCAAGAGCGACAAAACATATCACGCGAGCTCCATGATTCGCTCGGCCATAAGCTTACCGCGCTCAGCATTAATTTAGATTTTGCTAAAAGAGCTGCAAATGAAGCCACCGTTGAAACCCTCTCTCTTTGCCACCAACTTAGCCAAGAAGTATTGGCTGAAGTGCGCGAAATCGTTTCCACTCAGCGCAATGACAAAACGATACTTAAGCAAGCTCTTGAGGCCATTTGCGAACTGACACCTAATTTACACTGTGATCTCCAACTAAGTAAAGAGACAGAGCAGCTACCTCAAGACTACGCCCTGTGTGTATTGCGGTTTACCCAAGAGATGATCAGCAACACCCTTAAACATACCCATGCAAACCATTTTACTTTGCATGTAAATGTCACCCTCGTTGGCGAACAGCCGCTGTTAGTTGCAAAAGCGTATCACAATCAAGCAGAGACCCATTTACCAAAGCAAGGGAACGGATTAGCAGGACTAAATGAGCGAATGGCACAATTTGGCGGTGAATTTTCACAACACCTTGAGCAAGAAACATTGATCAATACCATGACACTACCACTAAATTTAGAAGAAAAAAGCCATGATAAAGTGCCTACTAGTTGAAGATCAGACATTAGTTCGTTTAGGCCTCGCTAATTTACTTAACCTCGATAGCGCCATTAATATCGAAGCCCAAGCTGAAGATGGCTTGCAAGCGCTTACACTATTAGCTGAGCATAGTTTTGACATTGCTTTACTCGATATGAGAATGCCGAATTTAGATGGGCTCGGCGTGCTGCAAAAAATGCGTGAAAAGGGTGATAAAACCCCTGTGCTGATCATCACCACATTTGAAGATTGTGATGTATTAGTCAAAGCCCTTAATCTAGGTGCTCGTGGGTATGTGCTTAAAAACATTGAACTTGAAGAGCTCATTAGCGCTATCAAGCAGGTCGTTGCAGGTGAGCGAGTATTGCAAAGTGCGGTGACTGATTTTTTACTCAAAAAGCAACTAAGCCCTCAGCTCTGCTTAACGGACAAAGAACAAACCGTATTGCAGTGTTTGTCTTTAGGTATGCCAAACAAAGTGATTGCCAAAAAATTAGATAACTCTGAGGGGACTATTCGTAATCATGTGTCACAAATTCTTGCCAAATTAGACGTAAAAGACCGCACTCAGGCCGTTATAAAAGCCATTAATCAAAACCTAATTTAACACGCGAACAACACCAAATTACTATTTTTATTAGGCTTAAGTGGTGCAATCAACATAAATAAGAGTAAACAAAACCAACTAATAAACAAACAGGCGACTATCCATGCGAGCTTTTCTTGGCGTTCCACTTTTTGTGACCTAGCAATGAGTATGATTGGCATCACCCAAATCTTGATTCCAGACATTAAAGATCTTCAGTCTGCTCATGGCACCGAACCGCCCGTCGACTCTAACTCATAATTGTCCAAAAAGAGTTTGTCTGGTCGTATCTTCACAAATAAAAAAGGCGAACATTTCTGCTCACCTTTTCTAGAGTTATAGTTTGGGGAAAATGCAGTTTTTTAGACCGCATTTTTCTTTATAGAGTTTTTAGTTTTAGATTGGGAATATTTAGACAATTTAATAGCCCCAATCACATGGTCGTTATTATAGTTTGGGAATTTTTAAGCTTTACCATAAATCCTTTGCTCTAAGTTTTTCACTTTCGCTTTTGAGCTCCTAGCACACTCTCCAACCTTATTTAAAATAACCTCTAATTTACTTGATAAACCTTCTATGTTTTTCCATCCCTCAAAAGTATTTTGTATCAATTTACTTTCTGCACTTGAACAAGCGGTCATGAAATTATAAACAACCCATTGGGCGCCTTCTTTTGGAATCCGCTTTAAAATACGGCCTTTATTTTTTGAAAAATATGCAGCAACAAACTCTCTATTTTCTGCAAAAAATGCTGGAAACTGGAAACGGTAATCAATAACAAACTCAGTAGTTGAATCACTGAGCAGTAACTCATAAAACGCTTTAATTTGCTCCTCTTTTAATGTGTAGCCAATTGAGTCCAAAACATCTTCTTTAAATGTAATGTCACCACTATTGAACATAGCTAAAAGCGCTAAATATTCACTGTCTGTAGAGTTTGCGGCGGCTACTCGTAGCACGGAACTGCGTGCCGGCAAATCAATAACTTTACCTTGTTTTATTTTTCCTTTAGCAAAGGCTATTGCACTGTCAGATTTCAAATAAACACCATAAAGCGAAAGCCAAGCTCCACCATTTTCTTTGTTAAATACAGTTTGCCAATCAATAATCTTTGGTAAGTTTGCTTGTAAATAACTGCTGTAAGGCGCTTTTAAATCGCTTGGTACAAACTCAATAAACGAGTCTATTAGACTATTCAGTGCTTTTAAGGATTCAACACTGTCTGTAGGTAAACTATTTAGCGTTAGTACTAGCGTATCAACATAATCCATATAATCAATGAGTGCTGCGCTTGCCAATGCATCATTATTTTCCATATAAGACAGCTTTTCTGCATCACTGAGCAAATGAAGTGGAAATTCAGCATTATCTGTTTTATCAATATACCTAAAGTAACCCACACCTTTGGTGTCTATAAAAACCTGCGATGAAGGCGAAACTTCACTCAATAACATTGTTTGAGTATTTAACAGAACATTTTTATAAGAAACCTCATTGTCAACATTATAAATTTTCAATGTAAGCGGAATGCTCCACAATTTATTTTGCCTAAAGAAGTTATCTTGCTTTAAGTAAAGTGCATCATCTTTACGATACAAGGTCACTAATGGATATGATGACTGTTGTAAAAATGAGGAGGCCACTCCTACTAGGTTTTTAGGGATATAGCGTTTAAAGCTATCGAATGACACAACTGTGCCTTGAAAAGTCTTTACATACTCGCGAATTGACTCTTTAAATTCATCCTCCCCCATTGCCTGCTCAAGCATAGCCAGTATAGAAAAGCCCTTACTGTAAACAAGCTGACCTGTTCCATCTTGCTCTGAAGCTACCTTCACTTCAGTAATTACAGCTCGATCCATGTCGTTGTCACTTTCTAATGAACTTGATTGTGGCGTATAAGTACACTGTGCTTCTGTGGGATAAAAATGAGTCACTACTTGTGCTGCAAAAAACTCGCTAAAAGACTCATTCATCCAATAATCGTCATACCACTGCATAGTGATATCGTTACCAAACCACATATGTGCAACTTCATGAGCAACGAGTTTTCGGAACACGCACATATCGTAGCTACTTGCTCCGGCCAAGGGAATTTCTTTTGGGCTAAGCGCAATTAAGCCAACATTCTCCATTGCAGCAGAAGAGTCAAACGGTGCGATGAAGAAATCTAATTTGTCGTAAGGAAAAGGCTTACCTAAGTAGCCTGACAAATAATCAATTGTGTTATTGATTAATAGAGGCAATTCTTCATGATATTGATACTGTAAACCTTGTGGCGAAAACAAAGTACTCTTGTATTTAGTCTCCTCCATTTTCTTGCTATCAAACATACCTACGGCGATTGCTAAAACATCTGTCGGAATTACAGCCGTTTTTTCAAACTTAATCGTTTTTTTATTTGAATCAATTTTTGTAGAAAGAGCACGTGTATTGTGAAGCGCCGTTAAATTTGAAGGGATGGTTAAAGTAAACTGAAATGATGTTTTTTTATCTGGTTCATTTAAACTAGGGAAGACTTGCCTAGCAAGCATTGGCTGAAATTGTGAGAAAATATAATCTGCTTCTGCACCACTTATTTGTACAAATAGACCCTGTCCATGACTAGAGAGTTTCCCAATAAACTTAATAGCTAACTTTGCCTGACCACTAACGTTGTGATCGAGCTTATGCTTAACAATGTCATAGTTATTTGCCGTTTCAACCGGTAAGTTTGTTGATAATTCATCCATTAAAAGTTCCACAGACTGAATATTTAAACCATGGCTGTGGTAGCTAATAGTATCTGTTGGTGAAGAAATACCTAACGATAAAATTGTGGTGCCACTAAAGGTAGGTTTTGATGGATCTAATTCTAAATTGACGATTTGTGAATCTAGAGTAATTTCTTGGGGTAGCCGATAGTTATTAACTCCTGTCGCGTAAGAATAAACACTACAGAAGAAACAAAAAGCTAAAACATACTTCAAGCAATATTCCTTCATTTAATTTGCTATAAAACTCCGACACTAACAGCTACCTTATTGAAATAAAAGTTATTTTATAATTAGAATTAGAACAGCCATCATCTGGAATACATAAACAAATTGAATTCAGCAACCTCTATTACATGGATTATGAAACGAAGCTACAACTTGCGCATAAAGAATTAAGTGATAAAGGTGTTTGGAAGCCGAACTACAATCCTCCACTTGTAAAGTTGTTACGCAAACTTGGGCTATATTTACCACCGCATTATTATCAGAGTTTTTTCGCAAACGTTATGCTTTGTGTGGCTTTTTTTGCTCCGGTTTGGGGAATCTTCCAATGGTTTCTAGTGTGGAGCGAGCTAGGTAAACCAGTTTTAGAAACAGTTTATATCTCGTTACTTACTGGCGCATTGTTTAGTTTAGTTATGGCAACCCTCTACTACATTAGGCGCAAGCAATTAAATCTAACAGACAGGGGTTCATTGAGAGAATAAGCCCAAAACCTACAAACTGTTCAAGAGGGATTCGTAACGCGTGGCATTTGTACTATGCGTTGGTTTTAGTGTTTAAGGCGATATGAGGTGACTTCGGTAACGCTCACCCCTTAATAGAGCGTTACCGAATAAATACTCTAATACGTTTTTGTCCAAAGACGAGCTTGAACGACCGTCCTGTTTTCGCTCCAATAAGACCCCGAAAAGTGGCTCGTATAGCTATCTAGGTTAACGCTTTCAAAAAACAGAAGTATATTTCCGATAACTACCTTTGAAGTCCTAGAAACGGAAGTTTACTTCCGTTTTGTAAGTTTATAAGCTGGTGTCTAGTGAAAGCTGGGAAGTCCAGTGATAATTTTGCTAGTTGTCTAAACCCATGTGTTAATAGTTAAAGCATGAGCAAACATTGATACAGTTCAAATGCTATTTAGTAATTGAGCAGGACGCTTTCAAGAAAGCAGGCAAATAAGCGGCTAGAGTTAAATAAGCGTTATTATAGAAATAACTATATTTAAGTACTTTTAAATTTCACTTGCTGTGATTGTACTAACAGTAGGCTTCATCAAAGTTTGTTGTTTATAACCGTAATCTAAAGCCGTAAATGTAGCGCTTACTCGTATTTGACCCACAAACCTACCAGTCTAATATTCTTAATATTATGCAGGTGGCGTTTTTAATACCTATAAAAGGCTAATCAGTAATAGCGCTATCAAGCAGTGCAGTAACAACCACTGGTTTTATTAAGTAACAGTTCGCTGTTAAACCCAGCTACAAGATTATTTATAACCGTTTCAACAAAACCACTGCCCTGCGCGCAGCCAAGCCCTTGAGAAAGTGGGCCGGCATAAACAAAGTCACCTTTATCGTTAATCACCACAGCAGCTGGTGTAGCAGGGAGTAGTATTTGTAAAGAATCTGTTTGCTCAATATTGATAAGCGTAATATTTTGCGCTTTAGAAAACACAGCCAACTGTTTTAAATGAGGCTGAGCTTGCTTGGTGCAGCCACAGTCAGGGTCAGTAACGATAATCAACGAATTATGCTTTGCAGCTGTAAACCCTATGTGTTGTTTAAATTTAGTAAACCACCCTGGTTGTTCAAGTACGCCATAGCTGTCAAAAACGCGCAACTGATTGTATTGATAATAAACTAAACCAGAAACCGTCAAGACTAACCACAGAGCAATTACTGCACACATTTTAATGGATAAATTACTTAAATTTAGCAATGCTTTGCTCTAATACCGCAATACTTACGTCGATCATTTGTACTTTAGCGGTTAGTTTTTCTACCACTTTGGTATCTTGATATTGGCTTTGCTGCATTTGTTCTGTGCTAGAAGCTATTTGTTTTGTGTTTACAGCTTGTTCAGCAACAACTTGCGCTACAGAGTGAGTACTTTGGCTGACGGCTTTTATTTGCTCACTCATGGCGCTTATGTTTTCTTTCATGGTGGTGCTGATATGCGTTAAATCAACAACAAAATCGACACACTGGCTCATAGATTGGGTTGACGTTTTACTGTTTGTAACTAAATCTTTTAATGTTAAAGCAATTTTATCTGTCGTGGCTTTACTGCTTGTAGCAAGCGTTCTGACTTCATCGGCTACAACTGCAAACCCGCGGCCATGCTCACCCGCTCTTGCGGCTTCAATGGCTGCGTTAAGCGCAAGTAAGTTAGTTTGCTCTGCAATGCCTGATATTTCATTTAACAACCCTGATATTACATCGCCAGCGGCCACTAAATGATTTATTTGCTCTTCTGTATGATTAAGTAAATTAAGTAGCTCCGTGCTTTTAGTGTCTGTTTGCATAACGTCATTTAAGGCGCTATTTGCAGCTTGAGTAATGTTATCTACCTGCTGTTTTAATACTTCGCTTTCATGCTCAACTAAGCTAAAACCCTGTGCAACTTGAGCACCAGAGTCTGCTATATCATTAGTTTGTTGCTTTCTTTGCTCTGCCCCGCTTGCTAGCTCATCGTGTACGTTTATTAATTGCTGCGAATTTTGCTGCAGTGAAAGAGACTGCGTTTGCACTTGTCTAATTACATCTGATAAATAACCCAATAAAGTATTAAAGCCCGCTACTGCATTGCTATTTTTATCATCGGCCCTAAGCGAAAGCTGTATATGCTCAGGGTCTTGCATAATGGCTTCGGTCGCTTTGGTTAAAGACACGCCAGCTCGGCGCTCTTGTTGTAGTGTTTTAGCAATATAGCCTGCTACAAACACTTCTACTATTGCATAGCCGGCATGAATAAGCACCGTAGTAAACGCCAGTCTGTCAGGGTCAAATACATAAAAACCGGTGTTTTGTGTTTGTAAAAAGTAAAAGCTTAAATGATGAACGGCTACAAAAATAATGGCCGTAATAAACACCTGCCACTGCACAAACATGATCAACATGGCCATTAAGATGAATATTTCGAAGTGTATTTCTATTAACCCAAAGGCTTGTTGTATGTGCAAAAAAGAAAACATCATAATTGCCGCAGCAACAACATGACCTGTGATTGGGCTATTTTGCTGAGTTTTAAGTAACCATATAGGCATTAAACTTAAAGGTAGGCCGACTATGAATGCTTGTGTAAGAGTCCCAAAGTACAAGCCTAGGGCGATAGACTCTACAAACAAAAAAATGAATATTATGGTGAATAAACGACTTACACTATTCATAAATACCTTTAATTATTAAAATTTTTTAAACAAAATCAGGGGTTGTACGTATTAGCTAATAATTACGACCACATTTAATTATCAATATAGCCTAGCTTGCCAACTTTACTTAATAATTGATAAAACCGCTTTAAATTCAGGTAATGCTGCGTTTTTTGTCCACTGAAAAATGATACTTTCTACGCTTGTAATTATTGCACCTGCCTGTTGTAACTGCTCTAGCGCTAGCGATTTATGCATCGTATTTCGTGAGCCCACAGCATCTGCAGCTACATGCACCTCAAATCCTTGGGCTATTAAATCTAAGCAGGTTTGTAACACACATACATGCGCCTCTGTGCCTATTACTATAATTTGTGAACGCGTAAGCTTTGTAAACACAGCATTAAATGCAGGCTCATTACAGGCACTAAAATGTGTTTTTTCAACAGTCTGTGCGTTTATAAGGGTGTTTTTAAAAGGCTGTTTGTACCACCAAGCCCTTGAGGATATTGCTCAGTCACTATGCTAGGAATTTTAAAAAGGGCGCTTACTTTGGCAATTTTTATTGCCCACCCTAGTAAATCAGAAAATTCGCTAATAGCGGGAGATAGCTTATCTTGAATATCTATCACTAATAACACGCTGTTATCTGCAGATAAATTTTTGTGACTAACCATAACACCCCGTTTTTAAGTAATTATAATTAGTAAGCGTAGCTTAAATGATTATAAATAACTAAGTTAGTGCTCTAATTTAGTTGTTATAAGTTGTAATCCACATTTTAAAAAATGTGCTATATTTAACTTTTATATGTATATCCCCTGCCCTAGAGCGAGTTTTTTAGTGCGATTGAGTATTTTGTTTTTTCTCTTCACCACTGTATGTTTTCTTTGTATTACTAGCGTATCGGCCTCCACAAATTATGCTCAACAACTACAACGAATATCTACCGATGAAGGTTTATCCCAAAATTACGTAACTAAAATTTTGCAAGATGATTTAGGTTATATTTGGATAGCTACAGCGCAAGGGCTTAATCGATTTGACGGCTACACGGTAACCCCTTTTGATGGCGGATTTACCCTTAACGAAAACTTCATCACTACACTATTTAAAACGCATGCAGGCAATATAATTGTTTCTACTGAGCTTGCCGGTGCCTATTTAGTTAACCCTAAAACGTTAACTACTCGTAATATATTTTCGGGCAATCTTGCAGGTAATACAGCTAGTTTCGCTTCTATTGAAGCGATAGCCCAGCACCAAGATACCTTTTACCTTGCCATTTTAAACAACGTGTATTCACTTAACTCTAAAACAAATTCACTTACTTTAGAGTTTACTATAGGCAATGAAAACAGCGTGGTGCGCGCATTAAAATATTACAAAAACACGCTATTTATAGGCACTCAAACGGGTTTATTTAGTTACGACCTAAAAACAGAGTCATTAACCCCTCTTAATTTACATACTCCCGATAAACAAACAGTCGATAACAGTAATGTTAAGTTTTTATCTGTAGACCCCGCGCTAGGATTATTAGTTGGCACCGTTGAGGGCATGTACGCGTTAAGTTTAAATAGCTCAGCAGGAGCAACTACAACTCAAAGCACTAAAAGCGTGATTGCTGATTACAATATTTGGGATTACAGCAATACACCCTATGGCGAATTTATTGCCACAGAGCATGGCTTGTTCGAATTTAACCGAGAAAAGGGCACCACTGAGTTAATTCTTAGCTTTGATCAAAGTAAATTTAATATTACCGAAAATACTATTAACGATTTAATGGTCGACTCAAGTGGCGTGTTTTGGCTGGCGTCGCGCACTCAAGGCGTGCTTACTTGGTCAATAAACACACGGCGTTTTAATAAAACCACCCTACCCGAAAACAACTATATAAACAGTATTTACCAAGACGATGATTTAACTATGTGGTACGGCACCGACAATGGCCTTGCTCATGTAAATGCTAAAAACAAAACAACCTACTACCTAACCTCGCAAGACCCTAAAGCGGTTTATGGTGAATACGCTATTTTTGCAATTAATAAAGCGCATTTAGATTCCACTTCGCGGTATTTATGGCTAACGGGGTACTACAATTTAATTTTATTTGACAAAGAAACAGGCACAGCCGTTGCTAAAAAAGATTTAAATAACGCACTGTCTGAAGGTGCGGTTATTTATGGTTTGTCTGAGGTAGCCCCCGACAAATTCGCTTTTTATAATGATCACAGTTTTTATGTGTACAATGGCAAAACAGGCTTAACGCGCGAAATTAACGGGTTAAAACAACATGTAAACCCTTTAGAGGCCTATACTTTTCATCGACCTTTTGATGATTACCCAAATGAATTTGTATTAAGTACAACTACCCACTTTTACCGGTTTA
Organism: Pseudoalteromonas atlantica; assembly: GCA_007988745.1. Taxonomy (GTDB): domain Bacteria; phylum Pseudomonadota; class Gammaproteobacteria; order Enterobacterales; family Alteromonadaceae; genus Pseudoalteromonas; species Pseudoalteromonas atlantica. The sequence continues at coordinate 112,712 of BJUT01000005.1, read as the reverse complement.
ACGAGCAAACAAACACCCTTACCACTATTTATAAAACCAGCAAAAAAGACAGCCAAAATTACCACACAGTAGAAAACTGGTTAACCGATAAAAATAACATTTTATGGTTAGCAACAACCAGCGAAGGCCTAGTGGGTATTGATGCGCAGAGCTTTGAAAAAAAGCACCACTTTAACGTAAGTAACGCCTTAAAAACGCAGTCTATTTATTCACTTATTAGCGATGAGTATGGTTATTTATGGTTTAGCAGTAAAAATGGTTTGTACCGCTTAAATACCGATACGTTAAGGCTGCGAGTTTTTACGGTTAAAGATGGTTTATCGGTTAATTTATTTAGCACTTTAGGGGCAATTACGCTTAAAAATAACAATGTAATGTTTGGCAGCAGTTATGGTGCAATTTCGTTTAACCCCGCTGAGTTTTTACAGCAAAGCACGCAAACAACAACCTCAATAACCGATATAACTTTAATGTCGCGCGATTTAGACTATCAGCCAAATCAGTTTGCCACCTCTGCATTGCAATTAACACATGAAGATATGGGTTTGGAGGTCAGCTTTTCTAATTTTGATTTTCAAAATAGCGCGGAAACACGTTACAAAATTACGCTTCAAGGACCTACTTCGCTAGAATATGATGATTTAAAAGCAAACAAAATATTTTTTACAAAGCTCCCACCAGGTAATTATCAATTAAAGGCCAGCGCGTATAACTTTAATAGTGCGACCGAATCAAAGCCGGCGCTGTTAAATTTTAATGTGGCATACGCGCCGTGGAAGTCTCCTTATGCGTATGCGGCTTATATTTTAATTATTATAACTGTGCTGTGTTTACTGTTTTGGCAATACAGAAGCAGACAACTAGCCATAGCTAATGCGCAAAAAGCGACAATACACTCGCAAAAACAAACCGAGCTTGCGCTCAGTAACAATAAAAGTGGCATTTGGGATTACCATTACAGCGACGATTCGGTAAATACAAACCGGGGGAGTGAGCTTGGGTATACTAATTTGCCAAACCGTATTCCATTAAAACATTATTTAGCTTTAATTCACCCTGAAGACAAACCTCGGGTTATTTCGCACTGGTTAAATTTTACCAAACAAAAAAAGCATGAGCATTGGCAAGCAACTTACCGGTTAAAGCATAAGCTTGGCCATTGGTTGTGGTATCAAGATTTAGGGCAAATTATTTATGACGAACAAACAAATAAACCGATATCTGTATCTGGCATATATACCAACATAACTGAGCAACGTGCCAATGAGCAGCAAGCCAACATTTTAGGTGAGGCGTTTGGGCAAATAAACGACTGGCTGCTTATTTTAGATAATAATTTGGTGCCGGTTTCTGCAAATAACAGTTTTATAAAAACCTTTTCGCAAACTCATAAACATCCGCTTAGCTTAAAAGTGTTTGTTAATGCGATAGGTAAAGCGCAATGTAAAAGCTATGCCAACACATTAAAAAGCTTAACAGCAAAACAAAATTGGCGAACTGATGCCGTTATTAAAACTGCAACTAACCCGCACCACCCCATACATATAAGTGCCACTGCAATCGCTAAAGATACACATAGCATAAGTTACTATGTGATTGTTATTTCGGATTTAACCGAACAAAAAAAGGCAGAAGACGAGCTACGTTATTTAGCCAATTTCGATCCCCTAACACAATTGCCTAACCGCAGTTTAATGCATCAAAAAATTGGTAAATCGATTAAAAAAGCTCACCAGCAGCTCACTCAAAGCGCTTTACTATTTATAGATTTAGACAAATTTAAACCGGTAAACGACACATTTGGCCACGCAGTGGGAGATCAACTACTGTGTAATATTACCCAAAGAGTGAGCGCTATGTTGCCAAGTAATGCCACGCTTGGCCGCCAAAGCGGTGACGAATTTTTAGTGCTTATTGATAACGTAGAAGACATAGCCGCACTAAATAACATAGTCAAAAGTATCAGCTCAGAACTTGCCAATAAGGTCATTATCGAAGATTTTTCTATTAATATATCAGCCAGTATTGGCGTGGCTTTATACCCATTTGATGCCAGCTCGACCGATTTACTGATCAGAAACGCCGATGTAGCCATGATGCATGCAAAGCAAGCAGGCAGAAACGGGTTTAAGTTTTTTAACGACTCGATGAACGAGCAAATAAAGCAAAAGCTCATCCTCGAAAACGATTTAAAAGACGCCGCGAAAGATAATCTATTATTTAATCACTACCAACCCATAATAGACACGCACGCACAAACAATAAATGGAGTTGAGTTACTTATGCGCTGGGAAAATAACGGCCAATTTGTCTCGCCGGCTTTATTTATCCCTATTGCTGAAGAAACAGGCCTGATAGAAGCATTAACTGAGCAAGCTTTAGAGCGCGCGCTAACTGAGCTAGCCCCTACACTGGCCAACAACCCATTGTTTTATATTTCACTTAACTTGTCGCCAAAGCACATTTTAAGGACGAATATAGCAACCAAGCTGACTAATATATTAAAACAGCATCAAATGAGTCCAGTACAACTGCGCCTAGAAATAACAGAAAACATACTGCTAGAAGACAAGCAAAAAGCCGCAAAGCAACTACAAAAGTTAAAATCGGCTGGTTTTAAGCTGTTACTCGATGATTTTGGCACCGGCTACTCATCACTTACTTATTTGAGCCAGTTCCCTATAGATGTCATTAAAATAGATCAAAGCTTTGTGAATAGTATTGGGATTGATAAAAGTGATGAGTCGATCATCAAAACCATTTACACTTTGGCTCAAAACTTAGAGCTTTATTGCATAGCCGAAGGCGTTGAAACTAAGCAACAAAAAGCCTTTTTAGAAGGGTTAGGTTGTCATGTTTTACAAGGTTATTATTTTGCAAAACCAATGCGGGCAGAGCAATTACAAAACCCCGAAACGCATGAGCATATTCACACTTTAATAAAAAGTTAGCTATGAATATGCTGGCATTCGTGGCTTTCTATTTGTAGTACGCTGCTTTTAACATTAAAACGCGCAGCGAGGAGTTTTTCTATTTTTAAGCGGCAGGCTTCATCGTGCTTTTCAATTGTACAATGCTCTTTTAACACCACGTGAGCGCCGACAATAATATCGCTGTCTTTGCGCGACACCGTCACATTATGTACGTTATGCACATGCTCTAAATCGGTAATTGAATGCTCAATATCCTTCACTTTAGGCAACTTAGCGTTATTAAAGAACAGCCCTTTAATACAGCTCGTGATCACTTTACCGCCAGTAAATAACACAAACGAGGCAATTAGCATGCTCGATAAAATATCAATAATGCTCCAGCCCGTAAAATAAATAAGTACGCCAGCTATAAACGTAGAAATGGTCGATATAATGTCAAAAAACGAATGCAAAAATACAGCGTACACATTAATGCTTGCTTTGCGCCCTTTATAAAGTACCCACGCTGCAGCACCATGAAATAAAAACCCTACAGAGGCAATACTCGACATTAAAAAGCTGTTTATTGCTAAATCATGGCCATCGTTATGATGGGAAATTCTCTCTACACCTTCATATAAAATTACGGAGCTTATTGCCAAATACAGTAAACCATTAATTAAACCACCAATGAGCTCAGCGCGTTGATAGCCATCGTTATAGGTTTTAGCAAAATGAATTGCTAAGCTTGAGGCAATAAGGGCAATAAATAGCGAGCTATTATGCACAAATAAATGCCCTGCATCGGCAAGTACAGCAAGCGAATTAGCGTAATAAGCGCCAATTACCTGAATTATCATAAATGAACATGTTATCGCTAAAGCGATAAGTAACCGACGACGAGACGCCTGGTGTGTAGTGATTTCTGTCATGAAATGCTTGAAAAACCTATACTTAAAATGCAAATAAGCCGTCAGGTGGCTTAGAGTAGAAAAGGGTAATGATATACAGTAGCAATTGTAATACGAAGCCCTCTTAAACGCACTAAAAACTTAGCAAAATAGCTAAAGTTGTACTAAATAACATAGTAGGAACAATTAAATTGTATGTAAAATCAACGGGAGCAATGAGTGGGCTTAAAACCAATCGAAGATATGTGGAGTACTATAAAGCTTATTCCGTTTGCCGTTGTACTTTATGATGCTAAAACACAAGCCTATAAAGCAAACACTCAAGCGCAGAGTATATTTGATTTACCCTCACAGCCAACATTAAAAGATGCAGACTTTAAGCACCTCACGTTAAGTAGTCCAGAAAGTAAAAAACAATTTACTGTTGCGCAATTGTTTGAAAAATACTTAGTTATAAATACTAACTGCCACGTATTTTTACAAAAACAAACGCACGGCCTATTACTAAACGCCAAACTTGCCTCGCTAAATAGTCACTTATACATTGCTACGTTTGAGATAATTGAACACAACGAAGATGCGCAATATAACTTTGATAAAATTATTTCAAAAATTTCTACCGACTTAATAGATATTCAAATTGACGATATTGATACTCATATAGAGTTTGCGCTTAAAGCCATTGGCACTGTATGCCATGCCGATAGGAGCTACTTATTTAAATTTTCTGACGATGGTAAGTCAATGCGTAACACCCATGAGTGGGTTAACCAAGGGATTCAGCCATTTAAAGATCAACTACAGCACATACCAAAAAACTCACTCCCCTACTTTGCTAATTTAATGGGCACCACACACTTATTTAAAGTAAATGATGTTGCCAGCCTCCCAGCAAAAGCGGCTAAAGAAAAACAAGAACTTGAGCGTGAAGGTATTCAATCGGTACTGTGTATTGGCCTTCGCTACGATAAGGAGCTAGTAGGCTTTATTGGTTGTGATTGTGTAAAGCAAAAACGTGAGTGGACAGACTTAGACTTAATTAGGTTAAAACTAGTAGGTGAAATAATCGCTAATGCGTTTAAAAACTTAAACTACAAGCAAGAGCTTCAGCATATTCAACAACAGCTAATTACCGCAAATCAAAAACTTAACCACCTTGTTAATACCGACAGCCTAACCACAATTGCAAACAGGCGTTGTTTTGACAAAGCACTAGAGAGCGAAATTAAACGCTGCGCACGTGCAAAGCAACCCGTTAGCTTAATTATGTGCGATATAGATTTTTTTAAAAATTACAATGATAGCTACGGCCATCAACAAGGCGATGAAGCCTTAGTCAAGGTGGCAACTGCGCTTAAGTCGCAATGCCGACGCGAAGGCGATTTAGCCGCGCGCTATGGCGGTGAAGAATTTGCCGTCATTTTACCGGCAACTAGTGAGCAAGACTGCCAACAATTTACCCGCTTAATTCAACAAGCAATTAACACGGCAGGCATAAAACACAATAATTCTACCGTAAGTGAGTACTTAACATTAAGTATCGGTTTTTATTCAGCCACGCCTGATAAAAATAGCACGCCACAGTGCTTTATAAGCAAAGCCGATCAAGCACTCTATACCGCAAAAGAAACAGGCCGTAATAAGGTATGCCAATTTAAACCCACTCACTAAAAGCTTGTTTTTGTGGTGCATAAATTCAAGTAGTGATAATCTATACACGCTGAAATTATAAACAATACAACAACTCAGCAACTCCACTCTCATAAGGAATTTTTAAATGGATCCAATCAATCAAATACTAAATATGGTATTTACTATTGAAGCATTTTTACTTGTTTTTGTAATTGTACTTCTAAAAAGTAGTGTTAAGTTTGTACCTCAAAACCGAGCATGGTTAATAGAGCGCTTTGGAAAATACCAATCAACTAAAGAAGCCGGCCTCAATTTTATTGTGCCATTTATAGACCGCATTGCTGCAGACCGTAGTTTGAAAGAACAAGCTCAAGATGTTCCCTCACAGTCAGCCATCACAAAAGATAATATCTCTCTAATTGTTGACGGTGTATTGTACTTTCGAGTACTTGACCCTTACAAAGCAACATACGGCGTGGATGACTATGTATTTGCTGTTACTCAATTATCGCAAACAACCATGCGTTCAGAGTTAGGTAAAATGGAACTAGATAAAACATTTGAAGAACGTGACTTATTAAATACCAACATTGTGGCAGCTATTAACCAAGCAGCTGAGCCATGGGGTATACAGGTTTTACGCTATGAAATAAAAGATATTGTGCCGCCTCAATCAGTTATGGAAGCAATGGAAGCACAAATGAAAGCTGAGCGTGTAAAACGCGCGCAAATATTAGAATCCGAAGGTGACAGACAAGCAAATATTAATGTTGCAGAGGGTAAAAAGCAGGCGCAGGTACTTGCCGCAGAAGCAGAAAAAGCAGAACAAATACTCAGAGCAGAAGGTGAAGCAAAAGCCATTATTGCGGTAGCTGAAGCACAAGCAGATGCTCTGCGTGAAGTAGGTGCAGCAGCAGATACAGAACAAGGACAAAAAGCTATCCAATTAGACCTTGCAACTAAGGCTATCGCTGCAAAAGAGGCCATAGCTAAAGAGTCATCGGTCGTTTTACTTCCCGATAACGCCACCGATGCTAGCTCGCTCGTAGCGCAAGGTATGTCTATTATCAATACATTAAATAAAACGCAAAAGCTGCAATAAAGCCTATTAGCTTAATTTAGGAGAATATATGGACCTAATTTCGCAAAACTTACCACAAGCTTTAATGGTTATAGGTATTATTGCATTAATAATAGAAGTCACCGTTTTAGGGCTATCTACTATTATTCTGCTTTTCTTGGGGTTGTCTTTGCTAACTTCTGGGCTGTTAATGGTTGCAGGAGTACTACCCGAAACTATTACAGCGGCGCTTTGGAGCAATACCATCATTACCGCTGTTTTGGCACTACTTTTATGGAAACCCATGAAACGTATGCAAGAAAATGTAGACTCTAAGCAAATAAATAGCGATTTCGCCGATCTTACTTTTGTATTAGCAAAAGATGTTTCAGATAAAGAAATAACAACACATCAATATTCAGGCATAAGCTGGCAACTCAAAAGTACACAACCCATTAGTGCTGGCACCAAAGTAATAGTGGTTAAAAAAGAGGTAGGTGTTATGTGGGTTGCCCCTGCACCGTAACGTTTTATATTATTACGGGCGGCTCTAGCTGCCCGTTTTTTATGCCTGATATTTTAAATACATTACCTTGTAATGACTGGTTAGTTTTTACATTACTGTCATCTGCAGAAGTTACAAATAGCCACTGTGCGTTATTGCCACCAAACGCAACGCTTGTAGGTTTTGTTGCAGCAAGCGACAGTGTGTTTAAAACCTCCCCATCTGGCGATAAACACATAACGCAGCCCATATCCCATACCGCAAGCCATAAGTTGCCAAGGGCATCAATCACACAGCCATCTGGGTCTACTTGGGTATTTTTAAATTGATAAAAAACTTGGGCGGGTAATATAGGCTCGCCGCTGTCTGGGTTTACATTTAAAGTAAAAATACAGCTGGCTTTTGAGTCGCAGTAATAAGCACGTGAGCGCGCTTTATCAAAACATAACCCGTTGGGAATGGTTAAACCTTGCACCACGCAATTAAGCGAATTTTGATAAAAACGGTAAATCTTACCTTCGCCTGAGCGGGCGTTTGTATCCATAGTGCTTAGCCAAAACCCACCCCAAGGGTCTGCCCGACCATCGTTAGAGCGCCGTGTGGACTGGGTATTTTCTAAAAATGTGAGCGTTTGGCGCACCCCAGAAGCTATATGGTATTTATATATACCCGTACTGGTGCCAATAATAAGATGTGCTTTATCAAGCCACGCTAAAGCCGAAACCGTATCTTGCATTTCAACTTGTGTTAGTGAGTCAGGCTTTGTTAAACACTTACTTAGCAGGAGATTTTTTTCTATATCTACCCAAAATAGCGTTTCAAGCAAAGGGTGCCAAAGCGGGCTTTCACCTAACTTATTTTGCAAGTTACTAAATACGGTCACACTTGAGTCAGTCATAAATAACGATTCTTTAATATTAACAAAGCCTTGTATTAATAAATACTTTATCAGAAATACCCAACACTTACGATTAAACAAAACATATTAGCAACTAAATGCTTTTGCTAAGCCAAACAGTGCACTAATACCAAATAGCTTAATTAAGTGATTTAGTTTTAAATACTAAACCATGTTGATTACAGGATAAAAGCTTCGTTATTGCTCTGTTTATATCAAAATTTTTAGCGCCGTTAGCGCCAAGTTTAATCCCTTAAGTGAATTAAGTAATGTGGCAAATGGGTATAATTATTTCAGCATTTTATCGCGCTTTACCTGGTTAGTTGGTAATATCATCAAAAGGGAGGTAATAGTATGATTAATAATAACAATAAACATTCTTTAGTGGTTGAGGGAGGTGCAATGCGCGGTATTTTTGCCGCCGGCGTGTTGGATGAGTTTTTAGCGCAGCGCTATCAACCTTTTACTAATTACTTTGGGGTTTCTGCTGGCGCTACCAATATAGCCGCTTATTTATGCCAACAACCTAAACGAAACTACCATGTTATTACCGATTTTTCGTGTCGGCCTGAATTTATTAACTTAGCGCGCTTTATCAAAGGCGGCCACTTATTTGATTTAGATTGGCTGTGGCAAGCAACCATTAAAGAGATCCCCCTCAATACAGAAGCCTTTGCAAAGGCGGCTCACGAATTTTATATCGTCTCTACAGCTATCACCACAGGGCAACCCCACTACCTTAAAGCAAGTAGTGATGCGATGGTAGAGCAACTTAAGGCATCGTGCGCGATTCCAATTGCGTATCGTAACTACCCTATAATTAATGATATTGCGATGACCGATGGCGGCGTAGCAGACTCTATTCCCGTAATAAAAGCATACGAAATGGGCGCTCAAGAAATAACCGTGGTGCTTTCTCAGCCACTAGGCTATAGAAAAAAGCCAAGTAAATCGCAGTGGTTAACCAAAAAACTTTATAAAAACTACCCTGCTTTAATAAATAGCTCGATTAACAGAGCGCATGTTTATAACAGCAGCATAGATTTTATTAATAACCCGCCTGAAGATTGCAAAATCAATATTATTGCTCCACCGCCTCAATTTAGAGTGGGCCGTACAACAAAAAATGTTAAACGCCTTAACGACGGGTACAAAATGGGAATTGATACAGCCAAAGCCTTTTTAAGCTAAGTGTGTTGTTTCCCTTTAGATAGCGCAACCAGTATGCCCATTACAGTAAACGCTGCAATGGTGCATATAATGCCCGCTAGCACAGCGTAAACATTTATAAAAAACGCTAAGGCAATAGCTATTAAAGCACAACAATACAGCCACTTATAGGCTACATTGTAGTGCTTACTTCTCATTAATAATAAAGCGGCCAGTAAACACGCTAGTGCAATAACTATCATAACGGTGCTCATGCTGCTTTTACCTCTGCAAGTGCTATGGCATCAGGTTTTGTTTTTAAGTATCCCCATAAAAACGCCAGTCCCACAATTAAAAAGCTAATATCTGTAAATGCCACTAGGGTACTGTTTGCGTTAATAACATTATTAACGCCCAATACACTATTAAGTGGTAAGACACTTATTAAGAATAAGGCGCAAAGCAACAAGGTTGCTCTGAAGTAGTTTTTATAGTTTTGCCAAAATGCTGCAATTACTAGCCATACTAACCACGTGTAAAAAAATACCGGCCCAAAGTAAGCATTGTGTTCAACACCAGCCACGGCATAGTTTAAAAGTACTTGCACAGGGAATAACACACAACAAGCAAGCACTAAACCACCACAACTGCCTATAATAAAGCGGTTCCACCTTGCATACGCGCCAGCGCTAAGTGTTGGTGTGCTGCCTCTGGTACGCTTTGCTAACCACATCATTATGCCAGAAAGTGGCATTAAGGCACATGCTAAGCCAAGCATTACCCAAAGTAACTTGACAAATAAACCTGCAAAATTACCAAAATGGAGTGGGAAGAGTATTTCAATAATTTTAATTGATACCCCTGCAATATCGCCAAAGCTACTCATTGAAGTGATGTACTCCCCTTGCCCATTGTAATGCAATAACTGAGAAGCCACGGCTTCGCCTCCTAAAAGGCGTAAATACACTTGTGCGTTAGCATCGTTATGCGCCATTACCGTGGCATCTAAAATAACTGCATGTGGGTAGCGTTGTTGCGCATCACTTAAAATAGCGGTTATGTTAGTCGGCTGATTTACATGACTAATTATTGGCTCAGGAATAGCTGTAAAAGTTTCTATCAACTTATCTTGGTCTCCTCCAAAGCTAACAAAAGCTGCTGCAGGTAGTAAAATTACAGTTGCGAGCCCTAAAAATGCGCCACTAAAGCCAATTACAATATTAAAAATACTGCCCCAAATGCCCATTACTTTGTGGCCGTCACTTATGGTTACATCAAAGCCTTTGTGCCACCTAAAGGTGAACAGCTCTTTAATTAATTTACGATGTATAAATAAGCCAGTTACCGTACTTACTAATAATGTTAAACCTAAAAACCCAGTTAAAATAAGCCCTATAGGTCGCCCTAAATGTAAGTCAGCGTGAAACTCACCAATGTAGCTGGCTGCATCTGTTTTTTTATTGGCATAATATTGCTTACTGGGGCCATAGTAGGTATTTACCAACGCTAAGCTTGCTGGGTCAAATTCAAATGCCCGAAGTACTTCTTGCTGGTAATTTTCATCACCATGGTGCGATTCAAATACTAAAGCCAGTAAGTGAAAATTATGCCCTGTTGGCATAAACACATGAATGTTTTCACCAAACTCTTTGGGCACTTGAGCGTGGTATGTATTAACTAATGTGCTTATTTCGCTATTAGGAATATGTTGAGTTTGCTGCAGTGATTGGTTGGCCCAAATTTTTAGCTCAGGCCTTGCAAGTACTGCTAACGCGCCGGTAAATGCCACAACAAACAATAAAACGGCGGTTACTACGCCCACCCAACTATGTAATAAAAATAGCTTTTTTAAAGTAATTGATTTCATCCTTGCCCCTGCATTAATGCAAAATAACTTAAAATTCCATGCACTAAACACAAAGTGAGCATGAGTAAAAATGGCTGCCATGCTTTTTCGCTAATGTAGGCATATATAAAAAGCCCAACCCAAATAATTGGAAACAGTAAAATAGGCAGTAAAATTTGTTCACTCATTTGTAAGGGCAAATAGGTAGTCATCCCGGTGATCATCACCGTAGCGGTTACCAATGCCAATACGCACGCCATTAAATGGCGACGCTTTGTAGCGCTAAAGGTTTTTTTATTATTCATTTTTAGCTCATTTAATAAATAGCAGGCGCGCACATCTGGACATGCAAATAACAACTATTTGCATTATATTGCTCATTTGTAAATTTATGCAACATATTATCGTTACTTATTAAGCGAACAAGCTCCTTTTTATTCGCATAATCAATGCCTGTTTATTTATAAAATTATATTTTTTGAGCATACTTGGTATTTAGGTAGGCAAATATGATGAGCTAAAACTGTTTTTAAATAATCCCAAAAACAACTGCGTTATCATGCTGATCAGTGATTAACTGCTTAACCCAATAAAATAACGACTAAACAGGCAAATTTTTAACTTTAACAGTCAACAAACTCTATAATTATTGTTATTTTGTTAGGGCGTATGCAAAAAGCTAATTGTCCCTAGCCAGGCTCTTTTAGCAGCTGTAAAACTAATCACTATACATTGATAAAATGAGAGAAATTTATGAGCGATAAAATCAATCCAGACGCGTTACACGCACTAAAAATTGCATTTACTTACATGCCGCAAGCAATTGAAGTAACAAAATACGAATATGGCGAGCGCTATCAAACAGTGCTTGATCATATTGAAGCCGTGCGCGAAGTGTTGCTTATAAACGATGTAGACCCAGAAGAAGTAGGCGGCGACATAAACCCAGAATACACGCCTAATTCTACCTATTAATCGGAAAAGTTTGCTAATTGAGCAAAACAATTAAGTTCGCGTGTTGATAGCCTAACACCCATTACTCAATATATTGCTCAACGGTTTACGCCTGTTGGTATAAACTGTTAAAAACATATAAATAAATGTGCCTATCTGCCGATACGCATAACGATATAAAATACAATTAAGGTAATTGCGGTGAACTTTTTAAGGCGTTTTCACGATATAGTCTCAGACCAAACTCTGGATTTTAATTCTAAAATTAAAAACCTACTCGCGTTTGGCCTAGAAGTGTTCAGCCTTGATGTAGCAATAATTAGTAAAATTGATGCTAATACGTACACAGTATTACATGCTATAACACCCGATAACGCCTTATTACCCGGTACACAATTTGAGCTAGATGGCACCTATTGCGTCCATACGTTATCTGCGGGCTCGGCGCTTTCGTTTCATAAAGCCTCACAAAGTACGATTGCAACTCACCCTTGTTACATAAATTTTCAACTTGAGTCCTACATTGGCGCACCTATAAAAGTAGCCGATAAAACCTTTGGCACTGTTAACTTTTCATCACCTAACGAGTCAACTGCATTTAGCGACGAAGCCTACGATTACATTGAGCTATTTGCTCAGTGGTTAGGATCTGAATTTGCAAAAATAGACACTAAAGAGCAACTTTTAAAAAATAGCTACACCCTTTCAAAGCTCGAAAACATCGCGAATATCGGCACTTGGGAGGTCGATTTAATCGAGAACAAAGTTTATTGGAGTAAGCAAACTAAACGCATTCATCAGGTAGCCGATGACTATCAGCCAATAGTTGATAACGCAATTGAGTTTTACAAAGAGGGTCCCAGCAGAGAAGCCATAAATAAAGCGGTAGAAAACGCCATAAACAAAGGTGAAAAATGGGATTTAGAGCTTGAGGTTATCACTGCACAAAACCAAGAAATTTGGATTTCGACTTTTGGAGAAGCCGAGTTTCACGAAGGTAATTGCATAAGGCTATTTGGTACATTTCAAGACATTACCGAATCTATATTACTTAGAGAAGCGCTAAAAAAGAAAAAAGCCGAAGCAGAGCATATGTTAGAAGATAGAAGTATGCTATTTGCTAAAATTAGCCACGAGTTACGCACCCCCCTAAATGGCATAACCGGCATGCTCACCACCTTAATAGATGAAAAAGACACTGAAAAACGAGACGAAAAAATAAAAATAGCGCTACGCAGCGCTGATATTTTACTTAATATTATCAACGAAGTACTCGATTTTTCTAAAATTAATCATGGTGAATTAAAACTAGAGCCAACCGATGTACTGCTTAAAACCATATTTAGTGATTTAGCCTCTTTATATACCCCGTTATTTAAAGAAACCCATGTTGGATTAATCATAGAAAATACAATTGATGATAGCTGCTGGGCCTTTTGCGACAGCACACGCCTGAGCCAAATTACCTCTAACTTATTAAGTAACGCATTAAAATTTACCGAGCAAGGCCATGTAAAACTTAAAACACAGCTCATAAATAATAACGATGCGCTATCTCTTGGTATTACAGTTTCTGACACTGGTCGCGGAATGACCCCTGCCTTTTTAGAGTCTTTATTTTCGCCGTTTACACAAGAGGTTGACGCTAAAAATAATAAAGGGGGCACAGGGCTTGGCCTAGCAATTATAAAAGAGCTTGTAGAATACATGGGCGGCACAATAAAGGTGACAAGTGAGCTACAAAAAGGCTCAACGTTTAGCATTAATATTCCGCTAGAGCTTGGTAAAGAGCAAATAATAGACGACATTCAATCAAAAATTGAGTTAAACAGCCACTCGCTCAGTGTACTTATTGTTGATGACAACGATATAAACCGCCGTGTGCTTGATGCCTCTCTTGATAAGTTAAACGTAAAAGCCGACTGTGCCATTGATGGCCAAGACGCTATTTTTAAGTGTAAGCAAAAGCATTACGACCTTATTTTCATGGATTGCATTATGCCAATCCTGGATGGTTTTGAAGCCACTAAAACGCTGAGAGCGCAACGTATTTGCCCTAGCGAAAGCACCTACATTGTAGCGCTAACTGCTAATACATCGTCGCAAGATAAACTAGCTTGCCAGCAAGCAGGCATGGATATGTTTGTCTCTAAGCCGTTTAAGCTTCCGCACATAGAAAAAGCGCTTTCTAATGCCTTAGAACATACAGCTAAAGTAAATTCGCTTTAATTTAGTAAGGACATACTATGAGAAATATAATAAGAACATTACTTTTTACTGTACTGCTGTTAGCCATATTTAAAGGCATTTCTACAGGGCAATGGGGTTCATCAATAACCGTTGTTATTGTATCAAGCGTATTGCTATTAGTTACGTTTATCAGTGGTAAGGCATCACAAGGCCGTTCAGCTTATACAAGCACTGACTCTTCAATTTATGCTAGTAATAACTCCCACTCTAATAATGATTGCGGTGGGGATTCTGGTGGCTGTGATTAATAGAGATATTGTTATAAACATTAAAAAAGCCGCCTTTGGAGAGGGCGGCTTGGGTTAACAAACAGCTTTTGGGTGTACCTATCGCTGTTACATCAAGAGATGATTTGCCTATTAAGCTGCATTTTGGTCTTGGTTGCTTTGCTCGCTATGGCGAATTAAGTAATCAAACGCCCCTAAGCTTGCTGTTGCACCACTACCCATTGCAATAATGATTTGCTTAAATGGCGTATTTGTTGCGTCACCCGCACCGTAAACGCCCGGTAATGAGGTTGCGCCTTTAGCGTCAATTTCTATCTCGCCAAACTTGCTTAGTGTAAGGTCGCTCTCTTTTAACCATTCGGTATTAGGGATCAAACCTATTTGTACAAAAATACCTGCAAGTGCTAATGATTTTTCCTCGCCTGTTACACGGTCAGTGTAATTAAGTCCGGTTACTTTTTTACCATCGCCTACTACTTCAGTGGTTTGCGCATTTTTAATAATAGTGATGTTGCTTAAGCTATTCGCTTTGCGAATAAGTACTTCGTCAGCGCGCAGCGTATCAGCAAACTCAAGTACCGTTACATGCTCTACAATGTTAGCTAAGTCGATAGCCGCCTCTATACCCGAGTTACCACCACCAATAACGGCAACAGGCTTACCCTTAAATAGCGGACCATCACAGTGTGGGCAGTAAGCTACGCCATGACCGCGATATTCTTGCTCACCAGGGACGTTCATTTCACGCCAGCGTGCACCGGTTGCTAAAACAAGCGATTTAGCTTTTAAAGTAGCCCCGTTTTCAAGGGTAATTTCATAACCATTACTACCGCGACCAAGCCCTGCTGCGCGTTGGTTATGCATTACATCTACATCGTATTCTTTAACATGCTCTTCAAGCTGAGCAACAAGCTTTGGACCTTCAGTGGCTTTAATCGAAATAAAGTTTTCGATAGCCAACGTATCGGCAACTTGGCCACCAAATCTATCGGCGACTATACCGGTGTTTAACCCTTTACGAGCAGAGTAAATAGCGGCTGAGGCACCCGCAGGTCCGCCACCTACTACTAATACATCAAACTCGTCTTTTTCGCTTAATGCTGCAGCTTGTTTAGCCGCGCCTTTAGTGTCTACTTTATTTAAAATGTCGGTAAGGCTTAATGCACCTTGGCTAAATGGTTCGCCATTTAAGTACACAGCTGGTACTGCTAAAATATTGCGCTCTTCTACTTCGTCTTGAAAGAGTGCGCCGTCAATCATTGTTGCTTTAATTTTGCTGTTTGTTGCTGCCATTGTATTTAGCGCCTGCACTACTTGCGGGCATGTTTGGCAACTTAAGCTTATGTATACTTCAAAATTAAGTTCTTGATTGAGTGATTCTATTTGTTCAATGTCTTCGCTTTTTGCTTTGCTTGCGTGTCCGCCAGTGTGTAAAAGCGCTAACACTAAACTTGTAAATTCGTGACCCATAGGTACGCCAGCAAACGTAATGTGGGTGTTTTTTTCAGGTGAATGCACAACCATAGATGGGCGACGTGCGCTCGAATCAGGGTTGCTCACTACCGTAAACTTGTCGCTTAATGATGTTAAGTCGTTTGCTAAGCTTTCTACTTCTGCTGATTTTTTGCTGTCATCCAAGGCAATAAGCAGCTCAACAGGTTGAGTAAGCGATTCAAAATGGCTTTTTAATTGATTTTTAATGTTGTTATCTAACATGGCTTAACCCTTTTTAGGAAAATTTAAACAGCAAGCCTCCCACGCCAACCAATGCATGTGCTAATGAGTCCGAGTTGATATAGGAGGCACCAATAAACGAATATTTATTGGTTTAAGGGCAGTTACCTGCCCTCATAAAAGTGGGTAAACCTATATTTAGATTTTACCAACTAGGTCTAGTGAAGGAGCAAGTGTGTCTTCACCTGGCTGCCAAGATGCAGGGCAAACTTCACCGTCGTGAGTTGCAATGTATTGAGCAGCTTGTACTTTACGTACTAACTCTTTAGCGCTACGGCCAATACCTAAATCGTGAGTTTCGATTACTTTAATTTCGCCCTCTGGGTTCATTACAAAAGTACCGCGAAGTGCAAGGCCGTCATCTTCAATCATAACGCCAAAGCTGCGAGTAATACGGCCAGTTGGGTCGCCAATCATTGGAAATTTAATTTTACCAATAGTGTCTGACGTGTCATGCCATGCTTTATGCGTGAAGTGAGTATCAGTTGATACTGAGTAAACTTCTACACCCATTTCTTGTAGCTGCTCGTAGTAATCAGCAACATCGCCAAGCTCAGTAGGACATACAAACGTGAAATCTGCAGGGTAAAAGAAGAAGATTGACCACTTACCTAGTACGTCTTTTTCAGACACTTCTACAAAGTCACCATTGTGGTATGCAGTTGCGTTAAAAGGTTGAATTTTTGTGTTGATCAATGAAGTGCTCATAGTATTCCTCATTTATATTTAAAGTGTTTTAAAGTTACTCAACGCAGCCAAAATGTGTGGCCTTTCGCGTTGGCTTGATTAATACAATAAGCCCATTGGTAAACTAAATAAAATTGATTGTTTAGATTAAAACAATCGATTTTTAAGATTGAACTATCCAGCTCTTCTATTCGTAAACGATTTATTACCTGTAAGTGCTAAGAATACTGCTACAATAGCCGCGCTAAAAAACACACAACATAAGGCATGCTGTAATGGAAAAATTTGTTAATCATATTCAACTTGGCTATTTGGGGTTACTACCCTTTTTGGGCTGTGTAGCGTGGCCGCTTATGTTTGGCAGTAATAGCGTTAACTTGGAGTTTTTTACTTTTTATAGCATTGCTATACTGGCATTTATGGCGGGCAATTTATGGCGCGCTGGGATGCAAAGCTACAGCGATGCAATTAAAGCGGTTGTGCCTGTTATACCCGTACCATTTTTATCGTTTATTCCGCTGGAGTGGGCGCTTGCCTGGTTAGGGGCTAGTTTTTGGTTAGTTCTTATCTTTGAAAAAGCCACACCACAATGGCAAACCTACCATCGCGATTATCAAAAGATGCGCTTTATTCTTACCTCAGTGGTATTTGTGTGTCACATACTCACCATTGGTATGAGCCTTTACCCAAAATAACCTTGCGCTGCTTAACCTACTAGGCGTAATAGTGTAACATCCGCGCACTGCTATTTAAGGACGCACCATGATTGATACATTACGCCAGCAGCTTAACGAGCTTGGCGAAAACTACGTAGAAAAAAACGCCGCTTTTAAAATTAAAGTTATTCCGTTTTTTTGCGCTATTAGTATTAAAAAAGATCACAAAAATGAAGGCCGGCTCAGCTTTTACTCAAACCAATTAATAGAAATACTGTTAGTGGTGTTATTTATGTTGTTTGGGCTTACGCTTTATAACCCAGAGGCGGGTTTTACACATGGCCCTATTCATATTGTGTTTGCTATTTTAATTACCTTTAATTTAATTTTAAAACAAATAGCCATTGAAGGGCTTAAAACACGCCTTGCGTTTCATCGTTTGCATGGTGCTAATACAGCGCAAAATACTCAAAGTGCAGATCAAAACACTCACAAATCTAATTAAGTTATGTATTTAAATCCTAATTGGCGAATTCTCACCGTAGGCGATGGCGATCTATCGTTCTCTAATGCGGTGGTTAATCATATAAAACCGGCAAAGTTAGTCGCATCTACTTATGATAGCGCCAAAACCATAGAGCAAAAATACCAGCACAATGCGCTAAGTAGTTTAAAAAAGTGTCATGTTGAGGTTATAAATTGCTTTGATGTAACGGACCCTTTATGTTGGCAAAAATTAGCTTCGCACCAGCACAGCTTTGATGTGGTTATTTTTCAGTTTCCGCTTATTCCAGCCTTTGTAGGGCGCGAAGCATTTGAAAGCAACACTCAAAAAACCAGCATGAACGTGCTTAATCGCGCGTTACTACATCAATTTATTAAATACGCTAACAAATACGCACTCGACAAAAGCGGCCCTATGCTTTGCTACATAACCTCAAAAGATGTAAAACCCTATCGCGAGTGGAATATTGAAGGCAGCTTAAGTAATGCCCTTGAGACTAAATACGCGGGCC
The DNA here is from genome assembly GCA_007988745.1 of Pseudoalteromonas atlantica. Taxonomy (GTDB): domain Bacteria; phylum Pseudomonadota; class Gammaproteobacteria; order Enterobacterales; family Alteromonadaceae; genus Pseudoalteromonas; species Pseudoalteromonas atlantica. Next base: position 94,275 of record BJUT01000005.1, on the reverse strand, counting down.
AAATGCCTTTTGATATTAACCAGTTTGATGGTTACAAAATAAGAAACGTAGACCGTGACAAACACGTAAAAGACACCAGTGGCATCACTTATGTGTTTACGCCTAAAGCAATCTCGGCGCAATCTGACGAACTAAGCACGCACCTTACAAAGCCTGCGTATTTAGGTGAAAATCATTGCTCGCTTTGTCGGGTAGGCCCTTTTATTGCTACCGAAGATGAAAACAAACACCTTAACGCTAAAAAGCACCAACAAATGCTTAAACTAGAAGATGACTGGCAGGCGTGGCTTACTGACTTTTACAACCACTCTTTATAACCCTGTTTTATAGCTCAATTTAATTAAATCAGCGGCCTTTTCAGCAATAGCAATAACAGGTGCGTTTGTGTTACCTGTTACTATGGTTGGCATAATTGAGGCGTCAATAACCCTTAAGCTGCGTATCCCGTGTACTTGTAGTTTGCTATTAACCACCGCCATATTGTCGGTGCCCATTTTACAGGTGCCCACAGGGTGATATTCGGTATCGGCAGTTTGGCGAATAAATTCAATAAGCTGGGAATCGTTATTTACATCAAGCGGGTAAACAAAGTTACCACGAATTTTATCAAAGGCGGGGCTTTGCATAATACGCAGCGCTTTTTTAAGCCCTGCAAGCATAAGCGATAAATCATCAGGGTGGCTTAAATAATTAGGGTCGATAAGCGGCGCACTGCGTGGATTGCTATTGGCAAGCCTTATTGTCCCTCGACTTTTGGGGCGCATAATACTACTGTGAATACTATAGCCATGGCCAAGGTGAACTTTGCGACTATGATCGTCCACCAACCCAATTACAAACTCAAGTTGAATATCCGGCGCAGGCGAATTATCCAATACATTAATAAACGCATGTGACTCAGCAAAATTACTGGTTAATATTCCGCTGCGTTTACTAAACCACTGCGCACACCCTTTAATAATACTTGCAGCGCCTTTTACACTTACCCCAAAGGTGCCTTTTGCTGTATTTGCTTTACACAAAGGCACCACGGTTAAGTGATCTTGTAAATTACCCCCTACTCCTTCCAGTGCATGTTCCAGTGGTATGTTATGCGCTGCTAAATGCGCTTTAGGGCCAATTCCTGAAAGCATTAACACGTGCGGAGAGTTAATTGCACCGGCGCTTAAAAGCACCTCCTTTTTAGCCATTAATGTAATAATTTTACCGCCGCGCTCAAGCTCTACGCCGTAGGCAACCTTATTTTTGATTATAATCTTATTAACGTGGCTGTGGGTAAACACACTAAGGTTAGGCCTGTTTAAGTGCGGTGTTAAATACGCTTTTGCAGCACTACAGCGCTCACCATTATGTTGCGTAACCTGCGAAAGCCGTGCTCCTTGTTGCTCAGCGCCATTTATATCGTCATTTAACTGTATTCCTTGCTCAACACACGCTTTTAAAAAGCAAGAGTTTACCGCACTTGGCTTAGTCAGCTCTTGCACATGCAATGGCCCTTTTGTGCCATGTAACGCGTTGTTAAACGTTTTATTGTTTTCGGCTTTTATAAAATAGGGTAATAAACTGTTGTAGTCCCACCCAAGGTTGCCATTTTGTGCCCAGTTATCGTAATCGTATTTATTACCGCGTATATACACCATGGCATTAGTAGAGCTAGACCCACCTAGCACTTTGCCCCGCGGTACAAAGCCACATCGGTTATTAAGCGCCTTTTGCGGTACCGTGTTGTAATGCCAACTATTTATTCCGTATGGCACACTGGCCGCAATACCCGCAGGCATTTGTATTAAAGCGCTCTTATCGCTACCGCCCGACTCTATTAGGCACACACTTATATGCTGATCTTCTGATAAACGCGCTGCCAGCACACAACCTGCACTGCCTGCGCCAATAATAATATAATCAAACGTGTGGTTACTCATAGGTGCCTTTGCATAATCACTATTTAGGTGTTATTGGTAGCTGCTTCTGCTTTGTGCATCCATGCAGTTGTAAATAAGCAGTTTTATTGCAGCAAGCTATTCGCTCTATAGTGCATAGATTAAATCCTAAAAACTTGATATTTTTAGACACCTTCTTTAATTTACAGCGCCAGTGTATGAGCAGCCCAATACGTGCCACCTCTTTATATTCAATAGACTCGTTAATTAAAGAACTTGGCGCAGACCCAGCAAGCGTAATGAAAACCTGTAAGGTCAATGTCGACTTTAATAACCTTGAAAACCAATATTTACCCTATTTGAGCTATGCAAATTTATTAGAGTACTGCAGCCACACGCTTAACTGCCCAAGCTTTGGGCTTAAATTAGCAAATAAACAAAACTTTGATATTTTAGGCCACATAGCCATAGCCGCTAAAAGTGGGACTAATTTAGAAGAAGCGCTTAGCTGGGTGGTTAAATATTTACACTTACACAGCCCCGCATTGTGCTTAACAACGCACTCATTAGATAATGACGAGAGCTTATTTTTATCGTTTGAATTTAACCTAAAGCCCCTGCCACAAATAAACCAAGCCATAGAGCTCACGCTTGGCTTAGCCATGAGCATAATTAAAAAATTAAGTAATAATCAGTGCAAGCCTCGCACTGTGTTTTTACCGCAAAAACTGACAACTAATACACATGCATACAAAACCTATTTTGGCTGTAAAGTAATAGAGCACCGCAACAGTGCGGGCATTGTAATAAACAAAGCCGACTTATCGATAAAGCTTAACCACAATAACCTTAATAAAACCGACGCGGCCTTTAATTTTTTAGCTAAACGCAACGAACACAGTCAGTCATTACCTGCCCAAGTAAGCGCACTAATAAGGCCAATGCTGCCTATTTATCAGTGTTCAAACCAAACTATTGCCGAGGCACTTAATATGCACCCGCGTACCTTGCACCGTGAATTGGCTAAACATAACACCAGCTTTGTAAAACTTAAAGACACCACACGCCGGGCCCTGGCAGCGCATTACTTGCTTCAAAAACAATACTCTATCAGTACTATTTCAATGCTTTTAGGCTATCACGAACAAGCAACCTTATGCGCAAGTGTTAAACGCTGGTTTGGGTATTCTCCACGCGCATACAGGGCAAAAAAAATGTTAAAGTAACGGCTCTTATTATTTAAGCTAAGGAGCAGGCATGAACTTTGTCATTGTCGGTACAAATTTTATTAGTGATACCCTATTAAGCGCAGCAAATACGTTACCTGCATTTAATTTATACGGTGTGTGCTCACGCAAGCAATCAAGCGGCGAAGCCTTTTTATCTAATCACCCCAATACCGATGTAAAAATTTTCACCTCAATTGAGCAGGTATGCCAAGACCCCAATGTTGATGCGGTGTATATTGCAGCGCCAAATAGCCTACACAAGCAATATGCAGTAATGTGCCTTGAAGCAGGCAAACATGTACTAGGCGAAAAACCTTCAGCCGCTAATAGCCAAGAGCTAAACGCTATTTTAACTGCGGCTAACGCCAATAAACGCCTTTACATGGAAGCAATGATGACCACGCATTTGCCAAACTTTGCGCGACTTAAAAATGCGCTGAGTAAAATTGGTAAACCCCGTAAGTTTATTGGCCAATACAGTCAGTACTCATCACGCTACGATAAATACAAAAACGGCGAACGCCCAAATACCTTTTTACCCGAATTTGCCAATGGCGCTTTGCTTGATTTAGGTGTGTATCCGCTTTACCTACTTATAGCACTTTGGGGCGCTCCACAGCGCGTGAGTGCCAGTGGGGTACTATTAGATACAGGCGTAGATGGCGCAGGCGACGTATTATTAAATTACGATGATAAACAAGCCGTTATTAGCTACTCTAAAATTTCTCAAGGCGATAACATCACCGAAATACAAGGTGAGCGCGGACGCTTACGAATACATGCCGTGTCGCAGTTAAAACACATAGAGTTTGTTGCCAATAACGGGGAGGTTGAGGTTATTTCTGATAAATTTGATGAGCACTTTATGAAATACGAAGTTGCGCACTTTATGCAAACCATAAACGCGCAAAAGCGAGAGTCAGATGTTAATACACATCAGCTTGCTCGCGACGTAATGAACGTACTTGATACCGCAAGAAAACAGCTTGGGGTAGTTTACCCTAATGATAAAAACGCAGCAGCGGACTAAAGTTGACCCCCATCCGTGGGCAATCAAGGCAAGAGCCTAGTTGTAATTATGTGCTTACTTATTTTTTATTAGGTACAGCTAAATTACACAGGCTCTTTATTAAAGCGTGTAGATTTTTAATGGTTTAATTTGCATAAATCTATTCACCATTCAACCAAGGCTGCGCCAGTTATTAGGCGAACTAGGTTACTCACCTCGCACCACCATTAACCCGCGCCTAGATTGCACACATTTCAATCCATTAAAGTTAGCTTGCTCTAAGCACGCTTATATAAATGAGCAAAGTTAACTTAGCACACAAAAACATGACCAATCAAGCTAGCCAATTATTAAAATTTATACTAAATTGGTAACATAAATAGGTTAACACTCATTTATAATATTATATGACCGTTACATCACTTTAGAATTTTGACATAATAGTGAATTTTGGGGTAACCTCTGCTAATAACAGTAGGTTTAGGCTATTTGAGCCTATTAGCCGCTATTCCTTAAGGTAATAAAGGTAGAATATGGGAAACCGTCGCTTATTTTGGCGCATTGTTGATAAAGTTGAAGCTTTGATAAACCAAGGAGAGTTTTCTGCTGGGAGTCGTTTACCACCAGAGCGAGAACTTGCCGACATGTTTGACGTAAGCCGCCCAACAATTCGTGAAGCTATTATTGCATTAGAAGTACGAGGCCGCGTAGAGGTCAAAACCGGCTCAGGCGTTTATGTAATAGAACAACAAGAAACATCTGTAAAAACTAAAGAGATCAGCGCTTTTGAGCTAACACAAGCTCGCGCACTCATTGAAGGTGAAATAGCCGCACTTGCCGCTCAATCAATCACCGATGAAGAACTAGCTCAATTAAAGCAAACGCTAATAGCCATGGAAAAAGGCTTATATGTAGAACAAGCAGACCGCGAGTTTCATGAAATTATAGCGCGTGCTACACGTAACAAAGCCCTTGAGTATGCGGTGGCTAATTTATGGGATTTACGTTTAAACAATTCACAAATTGTGGCTGATTACGGCAGTGTGTGTAAAAACAATAACGATTGCGTAATGGATGAGCACACCGCTATTTATAATGCGCTGCAAACACACGATGCAAGCGCCGCACGTACCGCAATGCATAAACACTTTAACCGTTTAATTAATGCATTATTTGACGCGGTAGAAGCGCGTGCGCTTGAAGAAATCAAACGTAAAAATGATGAAAAACGTGGCCTTTATTCTTTAGATGGCCTAGTTAAAAGTGCTAGCAAAACACACTAAAACGACCTAAACGTTTATAAGCCAACGATCTATTCGCTGGCTTTTTTATTTTAAGGCTCTCTGCTTTTACCTTTAGTTATGCATAATCAGTTACGCTAATTCATCGTATATATTAGTTACTCCCTCCCAAATTTAATGTGTATGCACTACAAGCTATTACTTAGCCAATAAAAAACAGATACACTGCGCAAAACTAGACGATTGTTACCAAGGAAAACAATGCAATCATCCACTAAAGACTTTTTGCTCGCGCTTGTGTGCGTTATTTTAGCAATGATCACAATTCAATCTGGCGCCTCATTTGCTAAGCAGTTATTTCCTGTTGTTGGCCCCGAAGGCACTACTGCACTTAGGCTTGGCTTTTCTGCACTTATTTTGTGTTTAATATTTAAACCGTGGAAACACCTACCAGCTAAAGGTAATCGGTTATCAATTGTGGTATACGGTTTAAGCCTAGGCGGAATGAACATTTTATTTTATTACGCCATTGAACGTATCCCTTTAGGAATTGGTGTGGCGCTTGAATTTACCGGCCCATTAGCGGTGGCGTTATTTAGCTCACGCGCTAAGCGCGACTTATTTTGGGTGGCGTGTGCAATTGCGGGTATTTTACTGTTACTGCCCGATATGAGCAGCCAAGAAAGCCTAGACCCAATAGGCGTAATACTCGCGCTAGGTGCCGGTGCTTGCTGGGCAGCCTATATTTTATTTGGCAAAAAAACCGGCACACAAAGCTCAGGCGGCGCAACGGTCGCACTCGGCATGACCGTAGCAGCCATTGTACTTGTACCTTATGGCGGCATATTACAAAGCAGTGCGTTTACATGGAGTGTTATACCGCTGGGCATTGGCATTGCCATTTTATCAAGTGCACTGCCCTATACACTTGAAATGGTTGCACTGCGTAATATGCCCGCTCAAGGGTTTAGCATTATGCTAAGTTTAGAGCCTGCATTTGCCGCCCTTGCTGGGTTTATTATACTTGGCGAGTTATTAACCTTGTGGCAATGGTTGGCTATTTTATTGGTGATTATAGCCTCGGTAGGTAGCTCATTTTCGAGTGTTAAAAAACAATAATCGCCTCTATAAAAAGGCCAGCACATAACTGCGCTGGCCTTTTAAATAACAAAATTCGCTATAACTTGTATCGCGCTACTTTTTACTTGTCATTAAATAGCCAACTAGTGATATTACTGGCATACCCGCTGCCACTAACGCCACGCTTTCCCAGCCACCAGCTTCGTATAGTGGGCTTGCCATTAACGAGCCAAGCGCTCCGCCAACAAAAATACTGGTCATGTATATGGCGTTTAAGCGAGCTCGGCTTTGCGGCTCTAGTGAATATACCACCCGCTGACCCAGCACCATATTTGCCTGCACAGCAAAATCAATAAACATGCCCGTAAGCGCTAAAATAATAATACCGTGCGGAAGCTCAAATATACTGGGTAAAAAGCAGGCAGCAGCAATCACTTTTGCAAGTAAGGATAACTGATGCGTGTAACCTTTGTCGGCTAAACGCCCAACAATAGGGGCAGCAATAGCACCAGCTGCGCCTACTAAAGCAAATAAGGCAATTTGCGATTGCGATAAGCCATATTCTCTGGCTAATACAACCGGTACGCTGGTCCAAAATAAGCTAAAAGAGGCAAACATAAGCGCCTGATACAATGCCCGCTGACGCAGCACTGGCTGCTGTATTATTAGCTGCTTAAGCGATTTTAATAACTTAAAGTATGTTGTATTGTGTGTCGGTTGTCTGCTCGGTATTGCAAAATATATAACACTGGCTATAAATGCCATACAGCCTGCGGCAAAGTAAAATACGGCTCGCCAACCAAAGTGATCGGCTATTAAGCTTGCAACTGGCCTGGCTAATAAAATACCCAGTAACAACCCCGCCATTATATTGCCCAGTACTTGCCCGCGTTTTTCATCTGAGGATAAATGCGCAGCAAGCGGTATTAATACTTGCACCGATACAGAGCTCGCCCCCACCAATAAGCATAATAGCAACATTACACTTGGGCTTTGCGCTAAGCCTGCGCCTATTAAACTTAAAAATGTTATGGCTAAGGTAATGAGCATTAAGCGTTTGTTTTCGACTAAATCAGCCAATGGCACTAAAAAAAACAGTCCCATTGCATAGCCTATTTGTGTAAGCGACACAATAAAACTGGCGCTGTGCGCACTTAAACCCACATCGGGCGCTAATAGCTCAATAATAGGTTGGGCATAATAAATATTTGCCACAATAAGGCCACAGCACAGAGCAATAATGCTCACTAAGGTATTACTTATTTGCACTGGCTGTGCACGTGATTGGTTCATAAATAACTCTAATTTATAAATAATAAAACCCACTGCATATAAATGCAGTGGGTAGCCATGGTAAATGTAAGTTACTTAATAGGTGAAGGCTGCCCATGTGGGCTAGATCGCAAGTACTGCTTAGGCGCATTAACGGTTGCGCCAAGTTGCGCTGCAGCATGCCAAGGCCAATGCGGGTTATACAAAATACCTCGCGCTAGTGCTACGCCATCGGCTTGCTGCTCGCTAATAATATCTTCGGCTTGTTGTGGCTCAGTGATTAAACCTACGGCTATTACCGGCATACTTACTACCTCTTTAATAGCAGTTGCAAATGGTACCTGAAAGTTAGGTTTAACCGGTATTTGTTGCTCTGGGCTTAGCCCTGCTGTACTTACGTGAATAAAATCGCAGCCAAGCTTATCTAACGCTTTAGCAAGCTCAATAGATTGTGCTAAATCCCAGCCACCTTCTACCCAATCAGTAGCAGAGATTCGAATGCCTACCGGTTTATGGCTTGCAAATTCAGCTCTTAGTGCTTTAAAAACCTCAAGCACAAGGCGCATACGGTTTTGCAAACTGCCCCCGTATTCATCATCACGCTTGTTTGAAAGAGGCGATAAAAACTGGTGTAACAAATAACCATGCGCACCATGTAGCTCAATTAAATCAAGCCCTAGCTCATCAGCGCGTTTTGCTGCACTGACGAAATCGTTTATTAGCTGAGTTATATCCGCTTTTGTCATAGCCTTTGGCTGGTAGGCATTGTCATCGTAGGCTATGGCAGAAGGCGCAAGTGTTTGCCATCCGTTTTCATCGCTAGGTGCAATTGCACCACCGCCATCCCACGGTTTTTCAGTAGATGCTTTTCGCCCTGCATGCGCAAGCTGAACGCCAATAGGCATCGGACTGTATTGCCTAAGCGCTTTTAAGCTTTTGCCCAGTGCTTGCTGGGTTTCGTTATTCCAAAGCCCTAAATCGGCGTAACTAATGCGCCCCTCAGGGCTTACCGCGGTGGCCTCTAAAATTAATAGCCCTGCACCACTTAAGCTCAATTGCCCTAAATGAATAGCGTGCCAATCACTGGCAGACCCCTGATTTGCTGAGTACTGGCACATAGGCGCAATAATAATGCGGTTGTCTAAAGTGAGTTCACCGAGCTTTAAAGGTGAGAATAATTGGCTCATAAATATTCCTTAAATACGCGTACTTTAGTACGAAATGCTATAGCTTACGGTATGAAGGGTTAATGGGGATCAAACTTCACTTTTATAGTGTCAAAACGAGAATAAATACCGTTGAGAAAAACATTCAAAAGGGTCTTATAGGTTTTTTAACCGTATTAATACATTCAGGTAATTAACCAATATGAATGGCTATTTACATTTACTCAACGAGTAAAATATGCTTCCTTGTACCTTAATTAGCCAATTACTTGGATGTTATACATATTTATATAATTTTTTGTTGTGCAACTAGCTATATTTATTCCAAAAAAGTGAATTAAAATTCAATTTTAATATTCCCACCACTTTAACTCCCTGATAAACTGGTTAACTTATATTAACTGGTGTTAAATTTTGAATCTGGGGATCACTTTTTATGTTTAAACCAAGCTTGCTAACCTTGGCTATTTCGAGCGCTGTATCTAGCGCATTTTTATTTTCTAACTCAGCTGTGGCACAACAAGAAACCACCGCTAAAAACAAATCACTCGAAGTAATCGAAGTTACAGCAACAAGACGCAGCGGATCTGTACAAAATGCACCGCTAAACATTACCGCACTTGATGCCGATGTAATGAAAGATCAAAACATTGGCGAATTAGCCGATGTAGCGCGTTGGGTACCTGGTTTAACAATTACCGATCAAGGTGGTCGCTCAGGCTCACCAATTATAGTACGTGGTTTAAACACTAACTCGTCGGGTCCATCATCAGATGGCGGCACCGTAGCCACATACGTTAACGAAATTCCAGTGTCAGTTGATATGCGTTTAGTAGACATAGAGCGTGTTGAAGTACTTATTGGGCCACAAGGTACCCTTTATGGTGCGGGTACATTAGGCGGCGCAATTCGTTACATGCTTAAAGAGCCAGAGCTTGATTTTACAACGGTAGAAATATTTGGCGATATGTTTCAAACTCAAGAAAGTGACTCGTTAGGCGGCGAAGGCGGCTTTATAGTAAACTTGCCACTTATTGAAGATGAACTTGCAGTACGTGCAAGCTTAAACGTATACGAAGACCCAGGCTTTATTGATTATGCTTACACAGTGCGTGAGCCAGGTGTATCGCTACCGGACCCTGATTGGAGCAACGTCGACGAAGTAAACAACAATATTAAAAATGTTGAAGATGCTAACGGCGAAACAACTACCACAGGCCGTATTTCTGTACGTTGGAAACCAAGCGAAACATTTGAAGGGACACTTAATTACTTCTACCAAAACCAAGACAGCGAAGGCCGTTCAATTGTTCATTACAACAGCCTAAACGATGATAACGGTTTAAGCGATATTGTAGGTAAATACGAGTCGGCTTATCGTTATGAAGAGCCGCGCGAAAAAGAAGATCAACTACTAAGCCTTGAGCTAAAAGCCGACCTAGGTTTTGCAGAGCTTGTATCGGCAACCGGTATTTCAAGCTTTGATGCCGACGGCCAACGTGACCAAACCGATTTACTTATCCGCCTAGATTACGGTTATGAAGAGTTCCCTGCGTTTTCATCATACACACGTGAAATTGACGAAGAAGATACCTTCACTCAAGAAATTCGCTTAGTGTCTCAAAGCGACAGCGACTTTAACTGGATTGTGGGTGGCTTTTACAACAAAACAGAAACCGAAGCATCAAGTAGAGAGTTTACGCCTGGGTTTGACCAATTCGCTATCGATAACTTTGGTGGCGCTCAGCTAAGACCTGACTCATTAGAATACTTAGAGCTTACAAAAAGTAAGGTCACTGAGTCTGCGCTATTCGGCGAAGTTGGCTACCAAGTTACCGAAAAATTAGATATTACCATTGGCGCACGTTTTTACGAATACGATGTAGAGGCGCAAGCAGCATTTGACTTCCCGCTTGCAAATACACTTTATGGCGATGCAGACCCTGATGCAATCACCGTTGCTTACGAAAAAGACGAAGCAGGCGATAACGGTAACTTATTCAAATTTAATGCTAAATACCAGTTTACTAATTCAGTAATGGGTTATGTAACAGTAAGTGAAGGCTTTAGAATTGGCGGTTCCAACCTTCTAGCTGTTTGCCCTGATCCTATCCCTGAAAACCAGCAAACAGGGTGTGGTAACGCTGACGAAAGGCTTTTTGATGCAGATACCACAACAAACTACGAGCTAGGCCTTAAAAGCACCTGGTTTAGAAGCCAATTACACTTTAACGCCGCTTTATTTAATGTAGATTGGGAAGATGCGCAAATTGCAGGCGCAACAGATGTAGGCCAATTACCGTACTTATCTAACGCAGGCTCTGCCAACGCAAAAGGTATTGAGCTATCTACCCGTGCTATTTTATCTGACTCGTTTACCGTGTACGCAACATACGCATACACTAAAGCAGAGCTAACCTCAGACGCCCCATTTTTATTTAATGCTGATGGCACCGATGGCGCAGAAGACGGCGACCGTTTACCGGGCTCGCCAGAGCATCAGTTCTCAATGGGTGTAAACTATCAAACAGATGTGTTTAACGACAAAACCCTTGATATTAACTACGGTTTAACCGCACAAAGTGATGTAATTTCAAAAGTAGGTTTGCATGACAATGGCGAAACCCTGCCAGGTTACAGCTTAAGTAATATTTCTGCTAAGCTAACGGCTGATGAGTGGTCTACTACTTTATACATTGATAACGTATTTAATAAATACGCCGTTACATCAGTACGTCGCTCAGATGCAGACATAACATCAGCAAATGGCGCCGACATACAACGTAACTACGGCCACTATATTAATCGCCCACTTACGGTAGGCGTTAAATTTAACTACAAATTTGAAATATAATTTATAGTCACTTTTAAACAATGTTTTAAGGCTCAAATTTATTTGAGCCTTTTTTCTTTATTAACGCGCAACTAAACAATAAAAATTAAACAATGCAGCCAAATTTAAAACATCTTCATCAAAGTGCTATTAAACATTTAAACCAAGGCAATATTGAGCTTGCTCATAAAGCGTTAGTTGAATTAGTAACGCAAAAAAATGACTTTGCTGATGGCTACTTTTTACTGGCCATGGTTAATTTACGCGTAGGGCAAATACACAAAGCCATAAAGCTAATAGAAAAAGCCCTTAGCCTTGGTAAAAGCATTGAATACAGCGCGCAGCTTGCAAAGTGTTACGCATTAACCGGTGAGCTTACCAAAGCCAAAAATACCGCTTTAGCGATACCCGTTGAGCAAATAAAAAAGAGTCTTGATGCAGATACCCTAGGTGTAGCGCTTACACAAGCAGGCATGCACAAAGAGGCACTAAACTATTTTAACTGCGCAATTGAACTGGCTAACCATGCAAATAAACCGCAACCTCAGTTTTATTATAATTTAGGGGTAAGCGCTAAATTTTTAGGCCAATTTGAACAAGCCAAAAATGCCTTTGAAAGCGCCATTGCGCTAAATTCACTGCACCACGCAAGCCATTTCGCATTAAGCGACTTAACCAAAGCGACGCTGCAAACTAACCATATTGAACGCTTAAAAAACGTCTTTAAGCAAGTAACACACCCCGATGCAAAATTACACATTGGCCACGCACTTGCAAAAGAGTACCAAGACATAGGCAAGTTTGATGATGCGTTTAACAGCCTAGAGCAAGGAAAAGCCACTAAACGCGCTATGCAGCCTTTTGATCATAAAAGCTCAGCCGCATTATTTGAACACATTAAACATTTAAGTGAGCAGAATAAACACGCGCTAACACACGGCAGCCCAACGGAAGAACCTATTTTTGTATTAGGTATGCCCCGCTCTGGCACAACATTGGTGGAGCGTATTTTATCGAGCCACAGCGACGTACAATCAGCCGGTGAATTACAAGACTTTGGCCTAAGCGTTAAAAAATTAAGCCAAACTCAAACACCGCATGTACTCGATACTCAAACACTCACTAAAGCGTATGAGCTTGATTTTAATCAGCTTGGGACAACGTATTTAAACGCCACTCGCGTAACCACCGGCAGCCATAAGCACTTTATAGATAAACTCCCGTTTAACTTTTTTTATATCGACTTAATAACTAAAGCCCTACCAAACGCGAAAATTATTTGTATGTTGCGCGACCCAATGGACACCTGCATTGGTAACTATCGCCAGTTATTTACCATTAATAACCCCTACTACGCGTACTCGCTCGATTTACTCGACACAGCCAAATTTTATAGCCGCTTTTACAAACTCATGCAGCACTTTAGCGCCCTGCATAGCAATATAAAATTAGTAAAATACGAAGAGCTAGTCGCCCAGCCCGAGCAGCAAATAAAAGAGCTAGTTAGCTTTTGTAATTTAGAGTGGCAAGCACAATGTATAAACTTTCACTTAAACACCGCGCCGGTATCTACAGCCAGTAAAGTACAGGTACGCCAACCACTTAACAACAAAGCAATTGGCCGTTGGAAGGCGTTTAAGCCCCATACTAATGCAGCTGTAGAGTACCTTTTAAAACAGGGTATAAATATTGAGTAAATATTTTTTGAAAAATATAAATATGTTCATCATTTTAATCTTTTTGTTCTGTACCCATGGTAGTGCAGCGACGACCACTGCAGATATTAAGAATAATAACCCCTCAAAAACTCAGATATCAACTGGTCTAAAGTTGCCTCTAAATTTTGAACTATTAACTCAAAAAAAGCTTCTTAACTTACTAAATAAACACAACAACTGCTCTATCAAAGACGAACATCATAACAAACGATTTGTCTCAGTTTTTAAGCTAAGTTCGGGCGATAAACTGCTTGCATTAGCTTGCAACACTGGAGCATATCAAGACAGTTACTTGACCTATTATGTCAAGACGTTAACTAACATGGCTTACCCCATAACTTGGTCAGAACCTACTTTTATTGATAATAAGTGGGAGCTAAAGCAAACTAATTTAATTACCGGCAGTATTGAAGTTAGTGAAATAGAGAATGAATTAAAGTCTCTGCGCTTATACTCTGCTTTTGGCTCTTGCGGTTATAAAGTCAATTACACCATTTCGTTCCCACAACTGATTAATCTAAAACCTCGTTTATTACATGCAGACAACGATTGTGGTAATGGCATATTAGTTGATGAATGGCCAATAATTTCCAATTCAAAATAACATCGCTAGTAATTATATTAAGGTCATATACTAATTTGATAAATGCCCCCAGTATGGGGGATTTATCTTTTTTAAATAGCCGCTTTTACAAACTCATGCAGCACTTTAGCGCCCTGCACAGCAATATAAAATTAGTAAAATACGAAGAATTAGTCGCCCAGCCCGAGCAACAAATAAAAGAGTTAGTCAGCTTTTGTAATTTAGAATGGCAAGCACAGTGTATAGACTTTCACTTAAACACCGCACCGGTCTCTACGGCTAGTAAAGTACAAGTACGCCAGCCACTAGCAACAAGGCAATTGGCCGTTGGAAGGCATTTAAGCCCCATACTAATTCAGCAATGGAGTACCTATTAAAGCAAGGTATTAGTGTTGAGTAATGGTTTTATGGCTTGGGAGTTAAATAGATGGACTTAGGGATAGTCCGCTTTGTGCTAGCCTAGGTCGGATAAGCGAAGCGCCATCCGACACAGTAAAATACCTTGCCAATTATTATCAATTTTTTATGTTGTCGAGTGACTGGAGAGTGCCATGAGCAGTCATTCATGATTAACTCGTTTCTGCCGTAAATACTTTAAGGCCGGCTTTGAACGAGAAGGTGAAAGTCAAATACTGGTTTCTCCGTTGCCGTTTCAGACAAAGAGCCGACATTCGCATTTTGGGATACTTGAGTGCGGTATATAGCGAGATTTAAAACTCAACTACTGAAGGCTTAAGTGTTCACTTTGCTTTGTAAGCGGACAGTCAAGAACGCCCGTCACAAACGCAAGCAACATGTTTCGAGTCGAACCGCAAAGCGGCGTTTTGTTAAAGATCACAGTTTAATAACTGCCAATATGTCTTCACCATCTTTATCCAACCACACTTCCTGAAAGCCAAAACTTGAATAAAAACCTTTGGCTACGGGGTTTTCAGGATCATAGCAAATTTCGATTTCTTTTACTTTGTCACTGGATTTGATTTCATTCAGGGCCAAATTTAGCGCAGCCCTACCAATACCCGCTTTTTGAAAACCTTGATCCAACATAAAGCGCCAAACAGACACTTTTGCAGGCGTTTCAGATACCCACATCAAAAAACCGGCAGGTTTATCGTTTTGATAGATCGCTCTGCAAGTATGCCCGTGGCAGTAATGTGACTCAAGCAACGACCATATATTGCTCGCAACATAGTCCTGTTGCTCATCCGTGACGTCTAGGTCGCATACGGCTTCATAATTTGAACTTGTAACGTTTTCCAGTGTGATATTCATCGCATCCTGCATATTTTACTTATTTGTAATCACAAATTCATGAAAGCCTTCAGTCTCAGATGGCTCAACTTTTATTACATTCACGATTGGTAATATCGAAAAAAGTCTATCCCAAAACTTTAATGCTTCACGGTCTTTTTCATAAACGGCTACATGCCAATTTAATGAATTATCTAACATTAACTGGCGGACAACATACAAAGCGATACCTTTTCCTCGATACTTAGGTAAGATAAAAAGATCTGACAGCTCAGGCATTTCACGTTCTACTATCTCTGTTGGTTCCACAGTAATGAACCCTGCGATATTGCCTTCAACAAAGATTAAGTAAGCGTCACAATCTTCTTCATCAGCAGCGACATCACTAAGATATTCTTCATCAATATCAAATCTGCCAGAACTATTGATATCTTCGTTATCAAAAGCACTTTGGTGATATTGATAGAATTGCCAAAGCATTGAAAATACGGGTGAATCTACTTTGGTTAATTTTCGTAGTACTATGTTCATTTTTATCTCCAACAACTTTATCAGAGGACATTTTCCCTATTTTAGCTCGAAAACGTCCCTATTTTATTAACTTATATTATTAGCAAATAACGTAAGTGATTGCCAGATATGAATATTATGCTTTCTGTGGCATATATAAACATGTAAAAAAGAGGAAAGTTTTCTGTTATTCCTACTAAGTTGTGGACGACTCACCTGAATGACCGCTTATCGCTCATAGCGGTCCTTTAAAAACTTAATTTAGTTAGCCCGAGCACCCCACCACAACGCTTATTTACTTTTATGTCGGTTCAACCTCTAATAATGTCGATTCAGATAAACATTAATGAAGCAGGTTATAAAAGTCGCTAAATTTCTTATCAACAAAACGCCAAATACCTATTTATTGATAAGGAATATAGTCATGAACATTATTACAAAAACAGTTATAGCACTGAGTTTAGCAAGCCACTTTAGTGCGCACGCCATTGACCTGCGGGTCGACAACATTCGCTTATACCAAAATAGCTCGCAAAGCTTTTCTGCGCCGAGTTCGCTGTATATTGATGAGGGTAAAATAGTAAGCATTACTAAAGCGAGCGACCCACTTAAAAACGCAGATAAAACAATTAACGCCAACAACCAATATGCAATACCTGGTTTAATTGATTTACATGTACATTTGGGTTCATCGGGCAGTAACTTTACTGAGTTTCAGTATTTGCCGGTTCAATCGCACTTTAATTCTAATTTGTATTTAGGCGTAACAAACATTGTTGATTTGTTTTCGTTTGAGCAAACCCTAAGCGAAGCCGCTCAATTAAAAGCAGCCCAACTAACCCCTAACCTTTTTTATGCGGGTACTTTGTTTACCAACCCTGGCGGGCACGGCACGCAGTTTGGCGGCCACGCATACGAAATTGCAAAAGATGAAGACATAGCAGCACTATGGCAAAAACATATAAGCACTAAGCCACATGTAACTAAAGCGGTTATAGAAACCTTTGGCGGTGTTGGTAAATCGTTAACTGATAGCCAATTAAGCGAGCTAGGTAAACGCTCTAAAGCAGCTAATTTACCGTATTTTGTGCATGTTTCTACATTAAATGATGCTAAACGCGCTATTAAGGCCGGTGCAACGGCTTTAGCGCACGGTATTAATAGCGAAGCGATTGACGATGAATTTATTACGCTAATGAAACAGCATAATGTAACCTACATTCCTACCCTTGCGATGTATCATAACCATAGCGATGAAAAGCATAACCATGCTATTAGCTCACAAAGCGAGTTACTAAAAACCATTCCCGAAAAGCTACAAGGGTGTTTGTTTGATAACGTGCCTGCACCTTCAAAATGGAAAGAACACGCGTGGGAGGAGCGTAAAACCGCTTATGCAAATATACAAAAGCTACATAAAGCTAATATTACTATTGGCACAGGCTCTGATGCCGGAAACCCTTACACGCTGCACGGTACTGGGTTACATAACGAGTTAGATGCACTTAAAAAAGCGGGCCTAACAAATGGTGAAATAATTAATGCGGCCACTGCTAACGGCGCAAAAGCGATTAATAAAGCCAAGAGCATTGGCAAGCTGGCTAATGGCTTTGAGGCAAGCTTTGTACTGCTTAAGCAAAACCCACTTGATGATATAAACCACATTCATACTATCTCAGAGGTTTATAAAGCAGGAGTGCAAGTAGACCGCCCAGCCTTAATCGCGCAAAACAAGGCTATAACACCACAAGGCCCTACCTGTAATGAAGAAGTTAAAAGCAGCCAAGCGCAACATGTTATTGATGATTTTACCGGTGATACACCATGGCAAGCCTTGAGCGACTCGGTAATGGGTGGTCAGTCTGTGGCAACACTTACCACGCATAAAAACAGCTTAACTATTGATACAACCATTACCAAACCAACCAGCTTTGGCGCGTGGGCAGGCGCTGAAATAAAATTTACATCGCCGGCTGATGCCTCATCATTTAAAGGTGTTCGATTAACGTATAAAGGTTCAAGCACGCCTTTTGCTTTGTCTGTTTATCATAGTGATGTAAAAGATTGGGATCACTTTAGTGTACTTTTAAAACCGCGCGATGAGTGGACAACGCTTGATATTCCTTTCACTACATTTAAACAATTTGGCTTTGGTAGCCCCGTTATGTGGTCGGCCACTCAATTAACTGGAGTTAACCTAATGTGGCGTAAAATGCCAGGCGCAAGCAATGAGCCATTAAAAAATACACTACAAATCAAAGAGCTAACTTACTTTTAAAAGAGTAGCAGTCAAAACACAAACTCTTTGGGTTTTGACTGTTTTTTGTTATGGTTTAATCAATTACAAAAAGAAGCACCTATTATGCTCAAACATCCTTTTTATAAATACAGCTTTTTTATTTTACTTGTTGTAGATATTGCTTATGCCCTTGGGCTCATAATTGCTAACTCTGCGCCCTTTACTGCGGGTAGTGCACTCGCTGCTACCGTGTGGTTTGTTACTTTTTACTGGGCTCCTGTTTGGAGTGCGGCAGCGGTTATTTTTTACCTGCGCAATAAACACATTAACAAAATAGCGTTTGAATGGTTAATAGCTGTTGTATTCATGGCACTTGGTAATGTGCTTACCGATATAGTACTCACACAGCTTTTTGATGGGCACAAATCGATGGGGGTGTTTGTTGTTTTTAACGGCTTACTTTGGGGCTCGTGTATTTACTTTACCAGTATTTTTATTGAAAACAAAAAACGCGCAACAGCCGAAAAACACGCGCTTAAACAAGCCCAACTTGCTACATTGCGCTACCAACTAAACCCACATTTTATGTTTAATAGCTTAAATACAATTTCGGCTTATATTCATACAAACCCCGATTTAGCCGATGAAGTACTGCATGAACTGGCTGACATTTTAAGGTACTCCCTCGACACGGCAGAGCAACAACAAATACCTTTACAGCAAGAGCTTACAATAATAGAAAAGTACCTAAATATTGAAAAAGCCCGCTTTGGCGATAAACTCAAAGTTAATTACCACATTCCCAATACGCTTAAAAACATATCGCTGCCCCCGCTACTTATTCAACCAATTATTGAAAACGCCATTAAACATAACGCCAAACAAACGTCGTTAATACTTAATATAACGCTTAGTGAGCTACCTAACGGCGTTAAAATACAAATTAGCGATAACGGTAAGGGTTTTTCGAGCGAGGTAATAAAACACGGCCATGGCAGTGGTGTAGGAATGAAAAACATATTAAAACGCGTTAAACAACTTGGTAAAGGTAAGGTACTACTGAGCAATAATAATGGTGCAGTGGTTACGTTGGAGCTAACATTATGAGCAGCAAAAACCAGCCAAATACAGTAACTAAAATGCGCGTATTATTTGCCGATGACGAGCTTCCCGCTCGCGAAAAATTAAGTCATCAATTGAGTTTAATGGAGCATGTTGAAGTAGTGGGTATGGCCACAAATGGCAAAGAGGCCATATCATTAATTAATGAGCTGACTCCGGATGTGGTATTACTTGATATACAAATGCCTGAAATTAACGGCCTTGAACTTATTGATTTACTTAACTACCAGCCCATTATTATTTACACAACCGCGTATGACCAATTTGCGATTGAAGCTTTTGAGCACGCCTCAACTGACTACTTACTCAAACCTTTTCCTATTGCTCGATTAAAAAAAGCTCTCGCCAAAGCGCAGCAACAACTAGAGCAACAACGTGCACATACCCTAGTCAATCACGAACCCAACGAGCAAACGTTTACATTAACCAAAAACACTATAAATAAGCTCATTAGTAAAAACGGTGAACGTATATTTTTACTCTCCCCAAGTGACATTAAATTTATTAAATCGGAGCAAGGCAATAGTTTGGCGTGGAATGGCGATACATTTCATCATTTAAGCGATACGCTCGATCAGCTCGAACTTGCTTTAGCAGCACATAATTTTGTACGAATTCATCGAAGTTATTTGGTTAACGTTGACCACATTAAAGAAATACAGCGTTGGTTTAACGGCAAGCTAATGGTGATTGTAAATGATGATATTAAATCTGAACTAAGCACCAGCAGAGCCGGTGCCGATAAACTAAAGCAATTGCTACATATTTAACTTATTTTAAAACATGTTACTGATCATTACTGGTATACACACTTAAAATAGGAAACGAATGCTCAGCAAACGATACCGTTACCGACTGTGTTTGATTGCCTTTAAAGCCTAATTTAAATTCACTTGGTGTTAGCCTGCTGCCATCTGCAAACAGCGCTAACACGTGTTCTTGATTAAGCTCTCGCTTGCCAGAGGCTAAATTAGTAAGGGTTATAACCGCCCAACGCTCTCCTATTTCGTTGCTCATAAGTACATAGTTTGCAATAGAAAAGTCAGACTTTTTAGGCGTTATATTATTATCGTTTGGAAACGACAAGTGCATGCTATTTGGTATGGCTCGGTCAACGTTTAGTACATTATTTTGCGCTGCACACACATTGGCGCAAAGTACCAATAAAAATAAAAAGCTAACTACAATTTTTGCCACAATTAAACGTCCTTTTAAATTTAGATGCGTGAATACTTGATTAAAATTCATACTCGCAGTTTTTACCTATTATGTAAACACTCTATTAAAAGCTTAGCAAACTAACTAAGCGCTCATTCAGTGACACCCCATTAGTATTAATACTTTGCGGCACGTTAATAAACACACGGTTATTAAACAGGAGTAAATTACATGGCAACCGCACCTAAAAAGTTACATGAGGTTAGTAATGCGCAATCGGCTTTATTAAACCCTGATCACAGCATTCAAGTACGAGGCGCGCGTGTTCATAACTTAAAAAATGTGGATGTAAACTTGCCCCGTAATTCACTTGTTGTTTTTACTGGTATATCGGGCTCGGGTAAATCATCGCTCGCTTTTGGAACATTATTTGCCGAATCACAGCATCGTTATCTTGATTCGGTATCGCCTTATGCGCGCAGGTTAATAGACCAAGTAGATGAGCCCGATGTAGATTCGATTGAAGGGCTGCCACCCGCAGTAGCACTACAACAACAGCGTGGAGCACCCTCGGTACGTTCATCGGTGGGTAGCGTAACCACTATTTCTAACGCGCTGCGAATGCTTTACTCACGCGCGGGCGAATACCCCAAAGGGCAAGGTATACTGTATGCCGATGCGTTTTCGCCTAACACGCCACAAGGTGCCTGCCCAGAGTGCCACGGTATTGGCCGCGTATTTAACGTAACCGAAGAGCTGCTAGTGCCCGACCCGACTAAATCAATTAAAGAGCGCGCCATTGCGGCATGGCCACCAGCATGGCAAGGTAAAAACCTAAGCCGTATACTTACCTCGCTTGGTTATGACATAGACACGCCTTGGAACAAACTTTCTAAAAAAGCACGTGATTGGATTTTGTTTACCGAAGACACACCCACAGTACCCGTGTTTCCCGAGTACACGCTTGAGCAAACCCAAGCGGCTATTAAAAATGAAGAAAGCCCCAGCTACATGGGTACATTTATAAGTGCTAAACGCTTTGTTTTACAATCGTTTGCCAGTACCCAAAGCCCACGCACAAAAAAGCGCGTGTCGCAGTATATGCAAATATCACAATGCCCGCAGTGCGAAGGCAAAAAACTTAAAAAAGAGTCGTTATCGGTTAAAGTAGCAGGCCTTGATATAGGCGAAATTTCGCAGTTAACACTTGGCGAGCTGGCAGAAAAACTCAGCATTGCTGCCAATAACCCCGCTAAAAGTAACGCAGCCAACCCAGAAAAAGCCATTGTGGCAAAGCGCATCACAAGCGACATTATCAAACGCGTAGAAGCACTCACTAAGCTTGGTTTAGGGTATTTATCGCTTGAGCGTACTACGCCATCGTTATCAGCTGGGGAATTACAACGCTTGCGGCTTGCAACGCAAATTCGCTCAAAATTATTTGGTGTTGTGTATGTGCTAGATGAACCTTCGGCAGGTTTACACCCAGCCGATACGCAAGCACTTTTAAGCGCCCTAGATGAGCTAATAGCGGCTGGTAACTCAGTATTTGTGGTGGAGCACGATACAAGTGTAATTCGCCACGCCGATTGGGTGGTTGATGTAGGGCCAAATGCGGGTTCGCATGGCGGTAATATTGTTTACAGCGGCCCAGTTGAAGGCTTAGAGCAAGTGAGCAACTCACATACAAGTCAGTATCTTTTTAAGCATAACAATAACGCAAAGCCAAATCATCAAACACAACGTACGCCATCAGCCTGGCTTAAGCTAAGTGGTATTGAGCGTAACAATTTACACAACATCAGTGCCGAATTTCCGCTTGGGGTTATTACAAGTGTTACGGGGGTTTCTGGCTCAGGTAAATCAAGCTTAGTAAGCCAAGCCTTAGTCGAGCTTATTCAAGATGCTTTAGGTCAAAAAACGCCGCCGCCAATACCTACCGATGAAGCCGACTTGCTTGATCAAGAACTCCAAACACCAACCCATGGCAAAATTACCGAGGGCCTTGAGCATACAAAGCGCCTAATAACGGTTGATCAAAAAGCCATTGGCCGCACGCCTCGCTCAAACCTTGCTACTTACACTGGTTTGTTCGATCACGTACGTAAATTGTTTGCCAGTACCAAAGAGGCAAAAGCGCGCAAATACGATGCAGGTCGTTTTTCGTTTAATGTGAAAAAAGGCCGTTGCGACAACTGCGAAGGCGTAGGTTTTGTAAGCATTGAGCTGTTATTTTTACCAAGCGTGTATTCGCCTTGCCCTGTGTGTAACGCCAAGCGCTATAACCAAAAAACACTCGACATTACCTATAAAGATAAAACCATTGCCGATGTGCTTAATTTAACGGTGGAGTCAGCGCATACATTTTTTGCCGATGAACCCGCTATTTTACGTGCGCTAAATGCGCTCTTACAAGTAGGCCTTGGCTATTTACGTTTAGGGCAACCGGCTACTGAGCTTTCGGGTGGAGAGGCCCAGCGCATAAAGCTTGCCACAGAGCTGCAACGTGCGCAGCGCGGCGATACGCTGTATATTTTAGATGAACCAACCACCGGCCTACACCCAAAAGATGTAGCCATGTTGATGACGCAGTTAAATGGCTTAGTTGATGCGGGCAACACCGTAATTATGGTTGAGCACGATATGCAAGTAGCCAGTAACAGTGATTGGGTAATTGATATTGGCCCAGGAGCGGGGGACGAAGGCGGCTTAATTGTTGCTCAAGGTAAACCAGAAGATGTGGCTCAATCTGAGCATAGCCGCACGGCAACATTTTTAAAAAGCGCAATTTAGCTTTTTAAAAATCGCTCTAATTTAGGTTTTACGGTAACCGACATAACCAGCATTAATGTTAAACCAATGGGTAGCGCGGCTAATAACCCCTCTACCCACGCGGTATAAAATAAGCGCATATTGGCAAAACCTATATTGTTAGTGGCAGTTACAAACGCCATTAGCGACTCCATGGTAAGCGCCATAAAAACACTAATCACTAAATTGCGTTTTAGCTCACTTGCTTTTGGTAATAACTTAGCCACCAAGGTATTCATAAGGGCTGTCATTGCTAACCCCACAGGAGCCATAACCAACACCGCACTTAAAAACGAGGTAAACCAATCCATATAAAAATGCTCAGTTATACCTACATTTGTGTAAGTCATAATACCTGTTAAGCTGCCGCCTACAAAAACAATAATACTTACCATCGCCATTATTTTATAAATTACAGGTGTTTTTTTAGGCTCTACGAGCGCAGAATTTACTAAAGCAGGCGTATTCATTAAACAGGTATTTCTCTTAAAATAGATGACAAAGTCAACTATAGCAAATTAATTGATAATATCAACTGTTATTTAATTACCCTAATGCCAGCCATATGCCTACTAGCACCATAAGGCTGCCTGCAATTCGGTTCATCCATTTTATATTATCGCCACGGCTTAAAAATAAACGCAGGCTTTTACCGCCTGTGGCGTACGCTAACATGCAAATAAATTCGCTTATCATAATAACTAAAACAAGCACTAACAGTTGCGGGGCGAGTGCATGTTCAACGCTAATAAATGGCGGTAGTAAAGAGATCATAAACGCCCAGCCCTTTGGGTTAGCAATGGCAGTCACAAAGCCTTGCGTAAATAGCGACTGGCGGCTTACATCATGCGGTTTTTGTGTATCAATCGACATTTTACCTTTTGCGCGCCACATATTTATACCTATATAAATTAAGTATGCACCGCCTACCCATTTTAAAATATCGAACGCATTAGGGTAATTTAGCATTACGCTTGCAACACCTAATACCGCAGCAATAGCAACACTTGCGACCCCTAACAGCTCACCTATCATCATCCATAATGTGCGCCTTACACCTATGCTCATACCTAATGTCATGGCAAGGGTCATACACATACCCGGTGTGATAGATACAAAAAAGAAGGTAGGAATAAAAACGGCAAGCGCTGCAACATCAATCATTTTTTCTCTCTATATTAAAAGCAAAAAACGCGGCTAAAGTAGCCGCGCTATTGGTTACCTATTATCTACTATTGTTCAGTACTTGCCACTGGCTGAGTAATGACCTCTACTGGCTTTACGGTATCACTTAATAAATACTTATCTAGCCATTGCTCTTGCTCCCACAGTACATGTAATAAGCTTTTACGTGCGCGGTAGCCATGTGCCTCGTAAGGGAGCATTACTAAGCGAGCGTCTTTACCTAAGCCTTTAAGCGCTGCGTACATACGCTCACTTTGCATTGGGAAAGTTCCAGAGTTAGGATCTTCTTTGCCATGAATCATTAGCATTGGCTCGTTAATTTTTTCAGCATGGAAAAACGGCGACATGTTAGCGTACACACTTTGTGCTTGCCAAAAATCACGCTCTTCCCCCTGAAAACCAAACGGCGTTAAGGTACGGTTGTAAGCACCACTGCGAGCAATACCGGTTTTAAATAAATCGCTATGCGCTAATAGGTTTGCCACCATAAATGCACCGTACGAGTGCCCTGCTATAGCAATATTGTTTTTATCGGCAATGCCTTTTTTAACCAGCACATCAACCGCAGCTTTCGCACTTGAAACTAGCTGCTTTCTAAAGTTATCGTTTGGCTCGCTGCCATCAATACCTACAATAGGCATTTTAGGGTCGTCAAATACCGCAATACCTTTAGCAAGGTAAGGCATAGGGCCCCAATAACCAATGTAAGTAAATTCGTATGGCGATTCGCGCACTTGTGATGCTACGGCTTTATCTTTGTATTCAAGTGGGTACGCCCACATAAGTACGGGTAACGGGCCTTGAGTTACATCGTAACCTGGTGGTAAATAAAGCGTGCCCGAAAGCTCAACCCCGTCATCGCGTTTGTAACGTAACTGCTCTTTTGTAACCCCTTTAAATGCTGGGTACGGATGAGCAAAATTAGTAAGCTGCGTAAGAGTATCGTTATCTAAATCACGAATAAAAAAGTTAGGTTGCTCGGTTTTAGACTCTCGCACAGTTATAAAGCGCTCGCCTTCGTCGTCAAGCAGTGCACGAACACGCTCGTAGTATGGCGCTTGTGATTGCCATAAACGCTTGCTGCTATTCGTTTTTACATCGTACTGGTCTAAAAACGGAATATTACCTTGCTCAGACGCGCCGTTACCGCGCAGATACATATAACGCCCGCCAACAATTTTAATAACGTTGGCGCCTAAATCGTTACGCTCGTATATAAAGCTACCTGGGTTTTTATACGCATCGTTATAGCTTCGCTCAGAAAAAAGCACACGGTTTTTATCTGCATTGCGTGGCTGAATAACATACGTGCGCACTTGGCGGTCGCTAAAGCGCCAGTCGCTAAGCATGGCAATATTTTGATTACCCCAAACTATACCAGCATAGCGGCGCTCTACTTTAGCAAACAGTTTTGGCTCGCGTTTAAACGGCGCGCGTAGGCTGTAAATATAATCATGGTGCTTAACATCGGTTTTCATGTCGCCGCCATCTTGTGCTTCGGCCCAAATAACTTCTGCGCCTTGATCCGCGCGCCATTCAAAATCGCGGCGGCCGGTGCGAACACTGTCATAGCCTTGTGGAATGTTATCGGCAAGCGGTTGTTTTACAAGTTCGGCTAATGCGTAACCGCGCATTCCCCATATTTGCCAAGTGCTGGCAAAACGGCTGTACGGTACTTGATACGAAAACGGCTCGTTTATCGCAGCAACTAATATATTGGTTGAATCTGGCGATACCGAAAACGATTTAAATAATGCAGGGCTGCCAATGGCTTGTGTATTGCCATCAAGCGTTACGTAAGCTAATTGCCCTTGGCCGTAAAATTTAAACTGTGCTTCGTCAAACGGGCTGGTTAATAAATTTTGATAAGTACGCGCTGGGGCTTTTTCGCCTGTGCTTTGCTGTATAACAGGCACTACATTTTGACTGCTGTTTTTTAACGCGGGTTTACCTATATTAACCGCTAAATTTGCAACCAGTGCGCTGCTATCGGGTAACCATTGGTAAGGCGTAGCGGTAATAACTGAGTTAAGCGCTGCATTTGAGAGCATTTTTGCTTGCTTTGTCTCTACACTGTAAAGCCATAAATTTGCTTGGTTTTGTTGCTCTACAACAAATGCTAAATATTTACTGTTAGATGACCATTTAGGCGAGCGAATAATACCGTTTGGTAAATTATTAATATTAATAACGGTGCCGCTTTGCACATGCTTAAGCTCAAGCGCGCTGTATTTAGCGCTAACACGCGAACGCGAAAAGTTAGCAGGGTTAAGCTTTATACCCGCAAGTTTAAGCTCATCTTTAGCAAGCTCGTCAAGCGTCTCTACGCGCTTACGCTCAAATAAAGCAAGCCATTGGCCATCGCTCGATAAAAAACTAGTGGGTGCTAATTTGGCATCTACCACAGCGGCTAGCTCAGGCGAAGGTGTTTGATAACCTTGCTCAGCATAGCTGTTTGGCATTATTACAACACAACAAATAAAGGCAACTAACAGCCTAAATGCGTTCATGTTTTTATCCTTTTGTTATTTTTAAGATTATAAAAGGTATATAAACATGTTTTGCTCTGTTCATAAAGTATTAAGCTTTAAATTACAGGGCTAAAAGATGACTTAAACGCATTATATACGCTACACTACGCAGCTATTTACTCACTACTGCGCGCTTAAAATACCATGCCTAACAAAGCTAAATCGGTCACTATTTTTGATGTTGCTCACCGTGCGGGGGTGTCTAAATCGACCGTATCGCTGGTGCTTACGCACAGTAATAAAGTAGCCGATAAAAGCAAACAAAAAGTGTTACAAGCCATAGATGAGCTAGGTTATGTGTATAATCGCGATGCAGCGGCTATGCGCTCTGGGCGCTCTAATTTAGTAGTTGTAGTAATTGACGATTTAACAAACCCGCTTATGGCATTGCTTGCTAAAAATATTGAGCAGGCATTAAGCGAGGCTTTTTTTCAGGCCATTATTGTTAGTAGTAACAACAGCGTAGAGCGCCAAACACAGCTAATAAATAATTTAAAAGAATACAAAGTGGCTGCATTTATAATTTGCCCTGTGGCTAGTACCTGTGCGCAGTGGCTCGACAACCTTGCTGCTGCCTACCATGTTATTAGCCTAATGCACGAAGTACCTTACAGCTCAGCCCCGTGTGTTTTACCCGACTACACTAAAACAAGCCATGTAGTAACATTGCAGCTAATAAATAATTCGCCTAAAAACATACTCTTTATGGGTGATGAAAGCTTATCAGCACAGGGTTTATTAAATGGCTTTAATAGCGCGTGTAAAAAACACAATATAACCCCTGAGCCAGCTATTACGTGCACAAAAAACACCCCATTACATGCTAAGCAAATATTTAGTAGCACATTACTTAATAATCCGAGTATTGACGCGGTTGTATGCGCTAATAATATAATTGCGCATGGCGTTTTAGCCGGCGCCCCGCATTTGAAAAACAATATAGTAAGCTGCTTACATATTCCTGATATTACCGAAATGCAACCTCGCTTTACTTGCGCCAATATAAACACGCAAGAGCTTGCTAAGCGCAGTATTTTAGTGCTGCAAGAACAACTTCAAACAAACACTGCACCAGTAAAAACACTGGTAAATGTAAACCTACAAATTAGAGAAACACCGTAATGAAAAAAGTGCTGGTAATTGGTTACGTATGGCCAGAACCAAATTCGTCTGCTGCGGGTACGCACATGATGTCGTTATTAAACGCGTTTAAAGCGCAAAATTGGCAAGTAGAATTTGCCACCCCAGCACAACGCACCGAGCACATGGTAAACCTAGATCACTTTGGTATAACCAGCCAAAGCATTGCCCTAAACTGCGAAAGTTTTGATGAGTACGTTAAAGCGTACAACCCAGACATAGTGATGTTTGACCGCTTTATGATGGAAGAGCAATTTGGCTGGCGTGTAGATAAACATTGCCCCAATGCCATTAAAATACTCGATACCGAAGATTTACAATGCCTACGTAATGCGCGCCACGAAGCGCACAAAGGCGAGCGAGAATTTACCACCAGCGATTTACATTCAGACATAGCAAAACGCGAAATAGCCGCAATATTGCGCTGCGACCTAAGCTTAATTATTTCAAGCTTTGAAATGCAATTACTTAGTAGTGTATTTAACGTAGAAGCCAGTTTATTACATCATCTCCCTTTTATGGTCGATTTAACTGCTTTACCTGCGCAAACTAAATCGTTTGAACAACGTGAGCACTTTATGACCATAGGTAACTTTAGACACGCCCCCAACTGGGATGCCGTGCTGTACTTACAAAAAATATGGCCGCTTATTCGCAAGCAATTACCAAAAGCAGAACTGCATATTTATGGCTCTTACCCGCCACCAAAAGCAACAGCACTTAATAACCCTAAAACCGGTTTTTTAATAAAAGGCTGGGCCGACAACGCCTATGTGGTAATGCAAAGCGCACGCGTATGTTTAGCCCCACTTCGTTTTGGCGCAGGTATAAAAGGCAAGCTGCTAGAAGCAATGATAATGCAAACCCCTAGTGTAACTACCGACATAGGCTGTGAGGGCATGCACAACGAACTACCATGGCCTGGTAAAGTGGCTAATAATACCGACGATTTTGCAAATGCAGCCGTTGAGCTTTACACCAATCAAGCCGATTTTGAACACGCGCAACAAGCTGGCAATACGCTACTTAATACCTTGTACGACAAAGTAAAATTAAGCGCGGCGCTAATTAATAAAATTGACTCAATAAGCAACGATTTAAAAGCGCATAGGGAAAAAAACTTCACCGGACAAATGTTAAAACACCATACTATGCGCAGTACGCAATATATGGCGCAATGGATTGCTGAAAAAAATAAAAAATTAGATTAAAAATGACTAGACTCCTACAGATTTGTGTTTAAAATCGCGCCCATTACAAATGGGCGTTTTAGCCTATACTTTTAGCTAATTTATTTACACACTGGTCCATACAAGATTTGAAAACTGCAACCTTTACTGAAAAACGCAAATTTATCGTTAAATTAGGTAAAATGCTTCATAAGTACGGCACCCCTGCGTACCGCCTAGAAGCACACTTAATGGAAGTGGCCACTTACTTAGGACTTAAATCGTCTTTTGTTATGTCGCCAACTTCGGTAACGTTTGTAATTTGGACTGATGGCCACGAAGACGAATACACCCACGTGGCACGCGTAGACCCAGGCGATCACGACTTAGGCTCACTTGCCGACACCGACGACTTAGTTAATCAAATGCTCGACGACAAGCTCACCTTACAAGAGGTTGATGCTCAGCTTGATGCCATTTACGACATGCCAAACCCGTACAATAAATTTGTTACCGGTATTGCTTTTGCAACATCGGGGGGGGCATTTGCCATGCTAATGGGTACCAGCTGGACAGACGTTATTTGGTCTGCGTTACTTACTTTAGTGGTGTATGTGTTTGTGCTGTGGTCGGGGCGCTCAAAACGGGTTGCTCACATGCTAGAGCCCCTTGTTGCTATAGTATCGGCAGTGCTGGCTTGTGCAATAAGTGTGTATATTTCGCCCGATATAAATATACGGTTAGTGGTGCTTTCAGCCATTATTGTATTTATACCCGGTTTAGCGCTAGCGCTTGGTTTAGCAGAGCTTGCAGCTAGGCATTTGGTGTCGGGTACGGCGCGGGTTATGGACTCGTTTATGCTGTTATTTAAACTGTACTTTGGCGCCTTTATTGGCATAGGCATTGGCTTTGCCATATTTGGCCAAACTGACTTTGTACAGCCCGAGCCACTACCGCGCTGGACTGCGTGGCTGGCTATATTTTTACTTTGTAGCAGCTTAATAGTGATATTTAGAACCAAACTTAAACATGCTGGGTGGTCAATCGCATCTGGTTTTATAGCCTATGGCACGAGTATTGGTTCGGCTATGTACCTTGACTACACGTTAGGCACATTTGTTGGTGCGCTTTCGGTTGGAGTGTTTAGTAACTTATTTAACCGCGTTGCAAATGCCCCAGCTTCCATTGTTGCCATGCAAGGCTTAATTGTACTGGTACCCGGCAGTAAAACGTATATTGGCTTAAACTCGCTTATTGAAGGCCAAGACTTTGTTTACGCCGAGCATATAGGCCAGCAAACGTTTTTAATATTTATGTCGCTTGTAGCAGGGCTAATATTTGCAAACGTGGCTTTACCGCCTAAAAAAAGCTTATAAGCTTGTTACCATTAAAAAGCCCGCTTACTTTGTAACGGGCTTTGTTGTTTAACGCGTTATTCGCTATGGGGGATAGTGAGTACAATTTTTCCTACGTGTTGTTTTTGTGCAAACACTTTTTGCGCTGTAACAATTTCGCTCAGTGGGAATGTTTGCGCCACAATAGGCTTTATTTTTTCTTGTTCAATAAAGTTAACTAAGCTTTTAAATACCTCAGGCTCTATAACTGTACAGCCAAAAAAAGTTAAATCTTTTAAGTACAAAGTACGTATATCAAGCTCGACTAATGCCCCGCCAATAGCGCCCGACACCGCATAACGCCCCTTTGGTTTTAATACCTCCAGCAGTGCAGGCCATTGCTCGCCGGCAACAAGGTCAATGACTACATCAACACTGTTTTTACCTAAGGCTTGAATTAAATCATCTTCACGAAATATAACTTTATCAGCACCTAACTCTTTGAGCTGCTGCGCCTTACTTTTACTCGTAATGGCAATAACAAAAGCGCCACGTGCTTTAGCTAATTGCACCGCCGCTGAACCAACACCACCAGAAGCGCCTGTAATTAAAACGGTTTGCCCTTGCTGTGGGTTTGAGCGAAATAGCATGTTTTCGGCCGTAGAATATGAGCACGGAAAAGAGGCCAGCTCTTCATCACTATAGTTACTATTAATTTTATAAGCGTGAATAGAGTCAACGCGGGTAAACTGTGCAAAGCCACCATCGCACTCAGAGCCAAAATACCATGGCGATTTAAGCTTTTCGCCATTAGCTTTAATTAAACATGGCTCAACAATAACGCGCTCACCAATACGGCTTTGATCTACGTTTTTACCAACAGCCACAATTACGCCGCATACATCTGCCCCTTGAATACGAGGAAAAACAAACGCATCACCAGACCAACTTGCATCGTCTTTACTGCTTTGTTTTTTAGCGTACCACGCCGTGCGGGTATTAAGATCTGTGTTATTAACACCTGCCGCCATGACTTTTATAAGTACATCTGTTTGTGCAAGCGCTGGCAACGGTAAGTTAGTTGCATACTTTAATACATCAAAATCGCCATGCTCGGTAAGCTGTACAGCGTGCATTGTGCTAGGTAAATTTGCCATTGGTTGCTCCATTATATTAATTTAAGAATACTGTTTTTTGCTGATGTAACCGCCTCATCGCCCATAACTGGCCATGCACTCGACACTCCCTCGTGCAGCAAAAACAAGCTACTAGCCAACGATGAATTTAAACCTTGCTCACCTAGCAGTTTTTTTACGTCATTTTTATGTGTTTGCACCGCAAGGCTAATAGCTTCATCTTCAGGAAACGCCGACAACGCATTAATAGATAAACAGCCATTAGGCGCAAATTGCACCATCCACGCTTTTAGTTGATCAAACATGTGCAAAACCGCCTCAACTCCCGGAGCAGGTGCATCTTTAAGTAAAAAATTAATATAGCGATTATGGCGGTACTCAAGCGCAGCAATGATCATTGCCTGCTTTGACGGGTAATATTTATAAAGGGTGCGCAAACTAACGCCACTGAGTTTTTGCAGCTTAGCCACACTAGGCTCAGCAAAACCATGTTGACTAAAGGCCACCTCAAGCGCAGCAGCTATATCTTGTTTTAGCATAGTGTTTAACTCATGTAGAATGAATACTCTACCCAATATGGTAGAGCATTCATTCTACATGTCAACCAATACAGATTTATACAAAATAATAACTATGACACCCATTATTAATTAACAGGCTAGGAAACCCCTAGAGCCCAAAATATATGAGGATAGTGATAGATATGGCATCCCTTTAATCTTTCTTAGTCATAATAAAGCTATACTATGACACCCAATCTAATTATTTATAAATTAACAATGTAGTAAGAAATATATGGTTAGATTTATATGTTGATTTGAGATGTTGAGTGGTAATGGAGATGTTTGAGTTTATAAACTTAAGCTTTTTATCATAATCTTATCAAAATAATAATTTTG
Source organism: Pseudoalteromonas atlantica (assembly GCA_007988745.1). Lineage (GTDB taxonomy): Bacteria > Pseudomonadota > Gammaproteobacteria > Enterobacterales > Alteromonadaceae > Pseudoalteromonas > Pseudoalteromonas atlantica. Next base: position 61,779 of record BJUT01000005.1, on the reverse strand, counting down.
ACACCCAATCTAATTATTTATAAATTAACAATGTGGTAAGAAATATTTGGTTGGATTTATATGTTGATTTGAGATGTTGAGTGGTAATGGAGATGTTTAAGTTTATATACTTAAGCTTTTTATCATAATCTTATGGCAGTTTAGAAACTTCAGGCACAATAAAAGCTCAGCAAAGCTAAGTGACATACTATTTATATAGTGGGTTTTATTAGGCTAATAATTTTTTACTGTTTGAATAGCTAGGCCTTCGCTTAATAGCTTGATGTTTACAATAGCTATCTAATGAGCTTACACGCCCCACCGCTCCATGAAAAACATTGCCAAATTCGGTTGTAAGTTTTAACCAGTTCTCTGGCGCTATATTCAAACGTATCAATAATTCAGGTGTTGAATGCGTAATAAAGCCTATTTTATCAGCGCGAATGCATCGACCTGTTAATTCAACTAACTCTAAATACGTTTTTAATTCGAATGGTAAACCTTTTGGCATGTATTTTTTAGGCTTTCCTGCAAAGCGTAATAACTGTTTTGGCTGCTTAACTTTTAACGCCTGGTTGCTTTTAAGTGCAATTGATTTTATGCGTTGTTTTACGCTCGTAAAGTGCGAACCCTCAGGTGTTTCAGCCGCTTTGGCGCGTATTGGATTTAAATCTACATATGCCATGCACGCCAACAAAGCAGCTTCATCTAGTAACGCTTGAGATTTAAATCGCCCTTCCCAAAATCGCCCTGTGCAGCCATCTTCTTTGTTAGCTCGCCTTGCAATATTTTCGTTCAATGCTCGCATAAACCAGCTAATACTACTTAACCGTTCTCGATACTGCTTTATGCTCTCATTTAAAAACCAATGTTCCGTAGCCGATAACTTCTCACCGCGTATAAATTTATGCGTGATAGCGGTGCCTTTAAAAAGCTTATGCCAACGAATTGCTATTGCTTTGTCGCTTAACCTATTAGCTTTTTTATCATCTACATACAACACAATATGTGTATGATTACTCATAACTGCGTATGCACAAACATCTATACAAAATACCTTTGCAAGGCTGATAAGCTTATCCTCTACCCACCCTCTTCTATGCGCGTAATTTTGCCCTGTAAAAGGGTCTTCACCACACAAATATGCCCGGCGAACACAGCGTGAAATACAGTGATAATATTTTGTATCTGCCAAACTTATTTGGCGCTTACGAGCAATAGCCATAACACAACCCTGTTTATTATTTAAGCTAAAGCGTAGTCCGAGCTTGTGTTTTATACAACTATTATAATGGGTGTCATTATTATTTGTGTTTTGATGGGTGTCATAATTAAGTTTTAGATGGGTGTCATCATTATTTTAATAATGCTTTTCGTACTTATTTACTAGAAATTGAACTTTCAAAAGGATGTGGTGGTGTATTCCCAATAAAGTATTAACTTGTTATTTACAAGCAATGCTATAGTTAGTTATATCGTTTTGGGTGTTGATTCAGTAAAAAAATAAATGACGAACAATATAATAATAAAAATCAATATAGTGTGGTTTCGCTTTTTTGTGCTCCTGTTATTTTTACTAACAAGTAGTGCTACATTTGCCAATAGCTCTTCACTAACTTCATCTGATATAAAATCAATCCAAAGCCTGCTTAGTGATATTAAAGCCAACAAGCTAGATTACCTTTTACACCAAGAACAACTAACCCACGCTTATAATGTCACTAAACATACAAAGCATAAACAGTTGCACCTTGAAGCGGCTGCCTTATATTCAGAACTACTTTTTCGACAAGAACAATACACCGCGCTAAGTACCCATTTGCTAATGTATTTAAAGAGTACTGAGCTTGTAACATATAAAAACAGTCACCTACTATTTTTAGAGGCTCAGCTTAAGCTTTTCGCAATTAACAAAGAGCTAAGTAATGCGCAATCGCTTGCTAATCAACTGCAAACGCAGCTAAAACAGCTCTCTCCTAACGAACAAATCATTGTTTTTCGGGCTATAGCCTATTACTACACCGAAACCGACGAACTTAAAAAAACGCTAAGTGCGGCGTTAACAGGCTTAGAACTTGCTATAAAAGAAGAAGACATAGCCTCGCAGGGCTACTTTTTTAGAAAAATTGCCGACGCTTACAACTACCTCTACAAAGATGATAAAGAAAAAGCCATTTATTATGCCCAAAAAGCGGTAGATGCTTACGAGCAAACAAGCGACGGCCTATTTACGGCAAAAGCTTATTGGAGTTTAGGAAACGTATTACTTGAGGTCGGTCAGCCTAAAAACGCGCTTGTATACTTAAATAAAGCGCTGGCTTATTTTAGCAAAGTCAAAATGAAAAAAGGTTTAGCCTTCGCTCAATATTCTATTGCAAATATTCAATACCTGCAGGGTAATTACGACACGGCTTTAATGCTTGTAAACAAAAACATTGCACTTGCAAGCTCAGCCGGCATTAATGACATGCATTTAGCATCAATGATTTTATTATCAGACATCTACACAAAGCAAAATTTATTAAATAAAGCCAACCAAGTAAACGACGAAGTATTTTTAAACCTAGATAAATTTAGCCGCAGCATTTATAAGGCTGATTTTTTAAGCAAACGCTATAAATTAAAGCGCCAGCTTAACTTCACCGAAGATGCATTTAAAGCAATTGAAGATGAGCTTGCTTATACAATAAAACACTACGAAGCCACCAGCGAAACCAATATAAAAACCTTGCAAGTTAAATTTGAAGTAAAAGAAAAAGAAGACAAAATTTTACAGCTAGAATACGAAAAAGACATAAACAAACTGCAGGCATCAGAAGAACACCAGCAAAAAATAATTTGGCGCTTAAGTGCATCAATTGCCTTTATTTTAGTCATCGTGTCGCTATTTTTATTTTACCGCCAAATGCGCCAACGTAAAAAATACCATGCTATAGCATTAACCGACTACCTAACTAACAGCTTAAATCGGCGTGGCATTTTGCAAAAAGCAAATGAGTGTTTATCCCAGCAGAGCCTAGCAATAGCCATCGTCGATTTAGATTACTTTAAAGCTATTAACGACAAATTTGGCCACGATATAGGAGATTTAGTACTTATAAAATTTGCTCAAGCAGCAAAAGACACACTAAGTACTAACGATAAGTTTGGGCGCTATGGCGGCGAAGAGTGGCTATTTGTTTTAAAAACGCAAAATCGCGATAAAATAAACAACTTTTTTGAAAGTCTTGAAAATAAGTTAGCGCAGTACTGTAGTCATATTGAGGCATTGCCAAGTAAAACACACGTTACCTTTAGTGCTGGCGTGGCAATAAGTGATGCTAAAAGCGACTCACTTAGCGAGCTAATTAAACGTGCAGACCAACAACTCTATAAAGCAAAAGAAAATGGCAGAAACCAAATAGCAATCGCGTAAATATACGTTATTAGTCACCTTCAATAATCATTTTTTTTATTTTTATCGCTTTTTCAAAGTGATCTAACTTATGGGTGTGTATCCACCACGTAGCGGCTTGCAACAGCAGCTCAGGATTGTCGTTTTTATTTGCAAAAAAAGCGTAAAAAGAAAGGCCTACGTTTTCGCCTTTGGCTGCTATTTTTTTATCGCATACAGCTATAATTTTTGCTTTTAGTTCTTCCTGCATACATACCTTATTTAATTGTATTTTAATTATCTAAATATACCGTTTAAAAAACTAACTATTAGCTGTAAAAGACTTCTATCAACAAAACTATGATCCTCAAACTCTTTATTAGGCGTATTTACTTTTGTAGCTTTACATTCTTTATCTAGCGGCTCATTTTTATGTATATTGGTTTCATAAGCTATATCAGCTTGCTCCATACATTGTGCAGAGCCCGCATAAGGCTTTGCCACACAGCCAGTTAAAAATATACACAATGAAAATACAATTAAAAACGCTTTCATATTCAATCCTATTTTACGCACCCTTGTGCTTTAAATTATAGCTGTAAGTTTGCTTACTTAGTCGGCTATTAAAACAAGTAGATCAATAAAAACACACCAACTTCATCAAAAAAAGTGTCGCCTTTAGCATCCTTTTTTATTTAAGCGCTTACACATTCATTGTAAACCTCTGAGCTTGTTTTAGCGCCATTTAGCTCAGTCATTTCTGCCTCTTGTATGCATACACGTCGTTCAGAATGCACGGCTGTACTACATGCACTTAATAACGCGCACAGTAATAATGCTGTAGTGGGGCTTTTTAAGTTCATCCTTAAACTATCCTAATATCTAAAGTTTTATAAAAATATAGGTAAGGCAAGTATGTACAACTTGTACCTAAATAATGCGCTACTTTACCATCTCAATAAAATACCCAACCAGTAAAAATATGTAAGCTTATGTAGCGTCAAAAGCAATCACCTCTTTTAATCTGAAAAAATTGCAGCTGTTTATGTGTAAAAGTTACAGAGCAACTCCATCCAAACCAGCCAAAAGTACATTAAAGTCAATTATATCAACATATTAAGATTTGGCACTGCGCTTGCTTTTAAAAGTTTATAAAGCAATTACAGCAAGGAAAGAGTTATGAATATTTTTGAAGCGCTACGTCACGACCACGATAAACAACGCGAGTTAGTAGATGCCCTTATTCAAACGCACGGCGATACGCAGCAGCGCCACAAGCTAATGGGCGAGCTAAAAACCGAATTAGAAGATCACGCAAAATTTGAAGAGCGTTATTTTTATAACCCACTTATGTTTGACGATCTAACGCACGAAAAAGCACGCCACAGCGTTGCTGAGCACCATGAAATTGACGAATTAATTGAACAACTTGAAGACACCGAAATGAGCTCATCGGCATGGTTAGTTGCTGCTAAAAAATTGCACCATTTAGTGCATCATCATTTAAGTGAAGAAGAACATGAAGTATTTCAATTAGCGGGTAAAGCCCTAACCGAAGGACAAAAAGAAAGCCTAGCTAAACAGTATAACGATGCCATGCATTAGTTATTAATTAAACCGACTTCCATACACTCCCTTGTGTACTTATTGGTTATAAGCCGTATGGCTTATAACCATTTTTTTTGCTGCGCTACTTAATGGTAAATTTAACGTCTTGCTCGCGTAACACATACAGTGCAAAACACGCTGCCCACATTGGCCACGCTGTAAAAAACAATAAGTTATTAAAGCCATCAATATACTGATTATAAGATGAAAGCGTAGAAAGGCCGTGCATTACAAATATAACGCCATAAGTAAGGCGCTTTTTAATACCCGCTAAAAAAGCCAACACTAAAATAAGCTGTAACGCCCCCAGTACATAAGCAACCACATCTGTAGAGCCGCCAATACCATAAAAATGCTCAAAAATTCGTGCGCTATGCCCAGGGTTAACAAACTTATCAAACGTCCACATAATCATTACAATAAACACGCCTAGGCGTAGCGAAAAAAGCGACCACTGCAAACGATTTTGAAAGTCAGTACCTGTTGTACCAGTCATAAAATTTCCTTAAAACTAAATAATTTAATGTTGAAACTAGCAAGACCGCTCAACACATATTTTATTTCATCTTAATGTATAATTTTTTAATAAATTCGGTGCCCTGCTTTTGGTTTGTTTGCGTATAAAACCGCTATTTATAAATTAAGACCTATTATGGCAATAACTAACTACAGTATTTGTAAAACAAAAACATAGTGGCTAAAACTGAATAACGCTTTTGAGCAATGTGCTAAACTTTTAACGTTTCATTCTAAAAAACAAAAAGAATTAATATTTACTGAAAGTTATTCACAAAGCTGCAGGTCTTTATTGCCACATTCACACTAACCAAAATGAGAACCCTTTTGAAACATTCATATTTGGCACTTTTTATAGCCGCTTCACTCACACCTAATTTTTATGCTCATGCGGCACAATCTACAGCTAATACCGACTCAATTGAACGTATTGAAGTAGCAGGCCAAACGATTAAATCTCAAGGGCTTTCTGTAAAAGATGCCACTATTAACGGCCCCTTCGGCGACAACCTTGCACTGCAAGACATAGCACGCTCAGTAACGCCTATTTCAAGCGAGTTGATAGAGCAACTAAATATTACTACCCTACAAGACGTACTAGCCGTAAGCCCAAACACATACTCTGCAAGTGGCTTTGGTGCACCCAGCTTACCTACTATTCGTGGCCAACTGGGTGAGCTTTTTCAAGATGGTACACGCCGCCAAGCAGGTAATAATGGCTTTGGCGTGCCGTTATCGTTCAACTCTATAGAACAAATAGACGTAGTAAAAGGCGCACCGCCGGTTTTATTTGGTTCAAGCCAACGTAACGGTGGTTTTGTAAATTTACACTCAAAGACTGCTTCTACAGATGAAAGTAAAGGTAAAGTTAAGATCTCAGCGGGGCGATGGGATCAATACAGTGCCCAAGTAGATTACACTGCCCCCATTATAAAAGATAAAGTGGGCCTTAGAGTAAGTTACGAGCACCTTGATGAAGGCAGCTACTACGATTACTCAGGCACTAAAAGCGACAGTTTATTTGCTGCGCTTAGAATTTTGCCGGATGATAAAAGCAGTTGGGATATTAACTTTGAGCTATACCAAGTTGAATTTACCGACAACGCAGGTATTAACCGCCCTACCCAAGCCTTAATTGATGATGGCCTTTATATTACTGGCCAAGGCGTGCAAGCCAATGGCAGTACCGTACCAGCAGCGGGTTCAATTGTTTCGCCTACTGGGCAAGTAAAAATAGATCGTAGCACCGTACTTACCGACCCTGATAACCAAAACGAAGCAACCACTTATTTAATTCACAGCATTTATAAGCGCGAGCTAAGTGCTAATGCCTCACTTAAAAACATTACATACTTTCAGCATTTACAGCGTGAAGAAATAGCCCAAAACAGTTTTGTAGAAATTATAGACGGCGCCGATACAGCACAAAACCGTACTGAGCTTACTTACCGTTGGAATAGCGACCAACAAACAATTTTTGCTTTTGACGTACGCTACAACAAAGTACTTGGCTACAGCCAATTTACTACCGAGGCCGATTTACCTATTGATTTAACTGGCCCACTTTCAAACCGCCGCATTCCCTTAACCGATGCACAAAAAGCACGTTTAGTAGAGCTAAGACCAGGTGTATTTGTATCGCCTGGTGGTCAATACGATTTAGATAACGATGGCAGCGGTGACTTTAACTTATCAGACACCACCGACTCACGCTCATGGCAAACCGGGCTTGCTATTCAGCAAGACTCTGATTGGGGCGATAAACTTCATACCAGTGTGGGTTACCGCGTTGACTTTTACGATGTAGAAGCAAACGACCCTATTGCACCACAAGGTCAAGTTGCCGCAAGCGACAGCATTAACGAAACCCTTCATTCAGGCCAAGTTAGCTTTAATTACAAATTAAATAGTGATTACACCACCTATGGTGCAGCAAGTTATAACGAAGCCACATCAAACAGTATGGCTGGCGGCACATCGCTTGGCGGCGATAACACAATTAGCGCACAAAATTTTGCTACCGAAAACACCTTAGTTGAGTTTGGCTTAAAGTACGCCCCAACCGACAGAGACTGGTACGCTGATGGCGCGGTATTTAGCCAGCGCCGTAGTTTACGTAATCGCGACGGCAGCAATACAGGTATTCGTACTACAGGTTTTGAAAGCCAAGTATTTTACGATGCCTACCCTTATTGGCTAAGTGCGGGTTACAGCTACATAGACGCTCGTTACGACAATTCTGCAAGCAGTCAAGATTCTGCTCAAGTAATCGATGCATTTGACAATTCACGCCCAGACATTATTGCCGGTACCGGCGTTGGCGCACCAAGTTTTACCGCGTTTGCACCTTCAAACCGCCAAGTTCAGGGCATTCCTGAGCAGTCGTTCAGTTTTAACGGAAATTATTCAATTAATTCGAAATGGCAAATGGGTTTTTCAGGTCTATATACAAAGAGTTACCCATTAGACTTTTTAGCAACAGTTAAAATTCGTGATCAATACACGCTAAACGTTAATACTAGCTACGCTTTTACGCCTAGGACTAAGTTGCGATTAGATGTAAACAATGTCACTAATCAAAAAAACTGGCGCCCTGTATTTGAAGGGGGTTACTTTGGTGCAACATTGGCATTTCCAGAACTGCCAATAAACGCAAAATTAACACTAACCCATAATTTTTAAGAGCGGTTGAGAGAACATGATTAAAAAACTATTTTTGGTATTGATTGCAGCAGCGGCTATAGGCTTGTTCTTTCACTTTAATTTACACCAGTTACTTACGCTTGAAGGCTTAAAAGGCTCGATGGACCAATTTAGCCAATATAAAGAGCAATCGCCATTATTGGTTTTTGGTGGCTTCTTTTTATTATACGTAGTGGTAACGGCTCTCTCTTTACCGGGTGCGGCAATATTAACACTGGCTGCAGGTGCATTATTTGGCTTAGTTGAGGGCTTATTGGTTGCCTCTTTTGCCTCTACGGTAGGTGCTACACTTGCCTTTTTAGTATCACGTTACTTACTGCGCGATACAATTAAACAACGTTTTCCTGAGCGCTTAGACGCTATTGACGCAGGCGTTGAAAAAGAAGGTGGCTTTTACTTATTTACGCTTAGATTAGTACCCGTATTTCCGTTCTTTTTAATTAACTTATTGATGGGTGTTACCGCCATTAAAGCATGGACCTTTTACTGGGTAAGCCAAATAGGCATGCTGGCGGGTACATTTGTATTTGTAAACGCCGGTACGCAACTTGCGCAAATTGAAAGCTTATCAGGCATTTTATCGCTCGATCTTATTTTATCATTCGCTTTATTGGGTGTGTTCCCTTTTATTGCTAAAGGAATCTTAAACGTGTTTAAAAAACGTCGCGTATACAAAAACTACACTAAACCTAAAAAGTTTGACCGTAACATGATTGTTATTGGCGCAGGTGCTGGCGGCTTAGTAACAAGCTACATTGCAGCAGCAGTTAAAGCCAAAGTAACCCTAATTGAAGCCGGCGAAATGGGTGGCGACTGTTTAAACTACGGGTGTGTGCCAAGTAAAGCCGTTATTAAAAGCGCTAAAATTGCCGAGCAAATTCGCCACGGTGAACACTACGGCTTAGAAAACATGGCACCGCAGTTTTCGTTTAAAAAAGTAATGGCACGTGTACACCAAGTAATTGCCGACATCGCCCCGCACGATAGCGTTGAGCGCTACACAAACCTTGGTGTAGATGTTGTAAAAGGCTACGGTAAATTATTAGACCCGTGGACTGTAGAAATTAAACTTAACGATGGCGGCACACAAACATTAACCGCCCGTACTATTGTTATTGCCACTGGCGCACGCCCATTTGTACCGCCACTTCCTGGTATTGAAGAAACAGGCTATGTAACAAGCGATACATTATGGACTAAATTTGCTGAGCTTGATGAAGCCCCTAAAAAACTTGTTGTACTTGGCGGCGGCCCAATTGGGTGTGAACTTGCACAAAGTTTTGCACGCTTAGGCTCAAATGTTACGCAAATTGAAATGGCTGAACGCATTATGATCAAAGAAGACTTAGAGGTGTCTACCTTTGCTCACGAAGCGCTTATTGAGAGCGGCGTAAACATTTTAACATCGCATCAGGCACTGCGCTGTGAAGCGCGCGACGGTAAAAAGTTCATTGTGGTAAAACATAATGATACCGAAATCGATATTGAATACGATGAGCTACTATGTGCTGTGGGCCGAAGCGCTCGCCTTAAAGGTTACGGCCTTGAAGAACTTGGCATAGAAACTAACCGCACTGTAGTCACTAACGAATACCTTGAAACGCTTTACCCTAACATTTTTGCCGCTGGCGATATTGTAGGTCCGTATCAGTTTACGCACGTAGCCGCTCATCAGGGCTGGTACGCTGCAGTAAATGGCTTATTTGGTAATCTTAAAAAGTTTAAAGTAGATTACCGTGTTATTCCGTGGACTACGTTTATTGACCCAGAAGTAGCACGTGTTGGCTTAAACGAGCAAGACGCTATTGATAAAGGCATTGACTATGAAATCACTCGCTTTGAATTTGAAGAGCTAGACCGCGCCATTACCGACAGCGCCACCAAAGGCTTTATTAAAGTAATTACACCAAAAGGCAAAGACAAAATACTCGGTGTTACTGTGGTATCTGAGCACGCTGGCGATTTAATTGCTGAGTTTGTACTGGCAATGAAACACGGGTTAGGCCTTAACAAAATACTGGGCACTATTCACAGCTACCCTACTTGGGCTGAAGGTAACAAGTACGCGGCGGGAGAGTGGAAACGCGCTCACGCACCTGAAAAAGTACTTAACATGCTTGAAAAATACCACGCATGGCGCAGAGGCTAATATGTTTAAAACACCTTTAAAAGCGCTATTGTTAGGGTCTGCTTTGCTTGCAACATCGTTTGCAACGTCATTTTCGGCCCAAGCTCAAAATATGCACGAGGGCTGGAACGCATTATTAAACAACCATGTTGTAGCTATTAATCATGGCTACAGCACAGAGGTTGATTACGCAGCAATAAAAGCTAAGCACAGCGAGCTTAAAAGCTATTTAGATTCGCTATCGGCTGTTACGCAAAACGAGTTTGATACATGGGAAAAACCAAAGCAGCTGGCGTTTTTAATCAACGCATATAACGCCTTTACTGTTGAGCTAATATTAACAAAATACCCAAACCTTAAATCAATTAAAGATTTAGGCAGCTTTTTTAGCTCACCATGGAGCAAAGAGTTTGTGCCATTACTTGGTAAAACGCGCAGCCTTGATGATATAGAGCATGGTTTAATACGTGGCAGTGGTAAATACAACGATCCACGTATTCACTTTGCTGTAAATTGCGCGAGTATTGGTTGCCCTGCACTTCGTGAAGAAGCGTATACTGCTGATACATTAGAAGCACAATTACAAGCGCAAACAGTCCGCTTTTTATCAGACATGACTCGTAATATAGTGCAAGGTAACACGCTAAGTGTATCTTCAATATTTAAGTGGTACGGTGATGACTTTGAACAAGGTTTTAAAGGCGCCAACACGCTGCAGCAGTTTTTTTTGCAATACCCTAAAGCACTAAAACTGGTACCCGCTCAGCAAAAAGCGCTTAAAAATAACAACATGAAAGTTAAGTTTTTAGACTACAACTGGGATTTAAATGCTCGCCAATAAATGTTGGCAAACATTATCGCGATACAGCTTTTGCTGTGTCGCGTTTTGCATTTGCCTTGTTATTAGCTTTAAAAGCCTAGCAAGTACACAACTACAAAGCCGTTGGCAACAAATAGAAAGCTTAGGTAGAGACCAAAGCGTATATTTTTATGCGTGGGGCGGCGATGCGCAAATAAATGCATATATTCAATGGGCTGCGCAGCAAGTAAAAGCCAAATACAACATTAACTTAGTACATGTAAAACTCAGTGATACCAGCGAAGCCGTTAGCCGCGTACTTGCCGAAAAATCAGCAAACAATAACGATAAAGGCAGCGTAGATTTAATTTGGATAAACGGTGCTAACTTTGCCACCATGAGCGAGCACTCATTATTACTTAAACAATGGGCTAATAAGCTGCCTAATTTTAGCTACACCGACCCTAGTAATAACCCTGCTGTTAATTTTGATTTTGGAATTCCCACCAACGGGATGGAAGCTCCTTGGGGCCAAGCATCGCTCACCTTTTACTACGACAGTTTAGCAATTGACGGCACTGTAAATAACACACTACCAACAACCCTAAACCAATTACTTAGCTGGAGCGCACAAAATCCAGGGCGCTTTAGCTACCCAAAGCCGCCTGACTTTTTAGGCATGAGTTTTTTAAAATACGCGCTTGTTATGCTACATCAACAAAGTGATGACACACTTAAAGCACAGTTAAATCAACCAGCTACTGCACAAAACACAGCCCAAGTATTAAACCCATTATGGGACTTTTTAAATAAACTGCACCCAACACTTTGGCGCGGCGGTAAACACTTTATGCAAAGTGGCGCACAAATGCGCCGTTTAGTAGGCGACACAGAGCTAAGCATAGCGTTTACGTTTTCAGCACCCGAAGTACCCGCCGCCGTTAAACGCTATGATTTACCAAAAAGCATTCGCAGTTATGCCATGCAAGATGGCAGTTTAAGTAACACCCACTTTGTAGCCATACCTTATAATGCAAGCCATGCACAAAGTGCGCAGTTAGTGGCTAATTTTTTATTAAGTCCAGAGGCGCAAGCTCAAAAACAAAAAGCGTCTATATGGGGCGATAAAAGCGTACTTATTCAATCAACGCTAGCTCCACAGCAACAAGCTTTATTTAAAACAACGCAACCGCATCCAAGTGCCCTGCCTTTAAATAGTATTAAACGCACGCTAAGTGAGCCACACCCAAGCTGGGTAAATGCTATTTTGCAAGGTTGGCAAACACGTTTTGGAGTAAGCCAATGAGTGTTGTTTCAAATAAGTTAGCAGCAAGCCCAACGCTTAAACCACATAAAAGCGCCGATATGTTTAGTAAATTAGTTACATTAAGCCCACGCTTTTTACTGGCATTGCTTATTTTACCTGTAATAGGCGGCTTAATTAGTGTGCTATTGCCCGCTTTTGGTTATGCGCCGGTACTTGAGCACACAACACTTGGCCTACATGGCTTTACTATGCTCATGCAAACACCCGGCCTAACACACATGGTTATGCTAAGTGTTGGCAGCGGATTAATAAGTACCTTACTAGCCTTTACCATTACATTAATGATTTTAGCGGCATTTTTTAATAGCCCGTGGCTTAACCGTATTCAGCGTTTATTGAGCCCGATACTGGTAATTCCCCACGCGGCAGCGGCTATTGCGGTTGGTTTTTTAATTGCTCCTTCGGGAATGATCTCGCGTTTAGTATCGCCTTGGTTTAGTGGATGGGAACTTGCGCCTAACGGCATGTTTCCGCATGACGCGTTTGGAATTAGTATAATTTTAGGCTTAACGCTTAAAGAGCTGCCTTTTTTACTGTTAATGGCGCTAGGTGTGCTTGCCCAACCTGAGCTTGGCAAAAAGCTGCGCCAGCAACATAAAGTAGCGCTTAACTTGGGCTACTGCCCTATGACGGCTTTTTTTAAAGTAATATTACCAAGCCTTTACCCATTATTGCGTCTACCTATTCTCGCAGTATTGGCTTATGCCAGTGCAAGTGTAGAAATGCCACTTATTTTGGGGCCAAATACACCACCCACCTTGGCTGTCGCTATAATGCACTGGTTTAACGATATAGATTTAAACCTGCGTATTAAAGCCTCTGCGGGGGCACTATTACAGCTTGTCCTTACTGGCGGTTTACTAGCTCTTTGGCTTGGCGGCGAAAAAGCGATAAAAGCATTATTTAGTGATTTACTCACCAATGGCGAGCGAGAATATGGCGGTGTTTATTGGCAAAAAATAACAACCGTATTAACAGTATTTGTAATTGGCTTTATTTTGCTTTCATTAATTGGCTTAATTATGTGGTCGGTTGCCGGATTTTGGCGTTTTCCGGCGGCACTGCCCGAGCAGCTCACGCTACTTCACTTTAAAAGTGCGCTAATGCAAATGCAAAACCCGCTTTTTAATACCCTTGCTATAGGGTTAGTTACTACGTTATTTGCCATTATTATTACGCTTTTGTGCTTAGAGTCAGAGCAATTAAGTGCCAAACCCATGTCGCGCTTTACCAGCTTAATTATTTATTTACCGCTGCTTGTACCAAGTATTGCGTTTTTATTTGGCCTAGTGTGGCTGCAACAACTAGTAAATAACCAGGCCGCGTTTTTTAATGTGGTATTTACCCATTTATTGTTTGTACTCCCGTATGTGTTTTTATCGCTTGCGAGCAGTTATAGGCGCTTAGACCCTCGCTTTGCTCATGTAGCAGCAAGCCTTGGCGCAACGCCCTGCAAAGTATTTTTACAAGTGAAATTACCCCAGTTATTTGCTCCTATTTTAATTGCGGCGGCACTTGGTTTAGCCATTAGCTTTGGCCAATATTTACCTACACTTTTAGCCGGTGGCGGGCGCATAGCAACCATAACAACCGAAGCGGTTACCCTTGCTAATGGCGCAAGTAGGCGCACCAGTGCGGTGTATGCCATTATGCAAATGGCATTGCCACTCATTGGCTTTATACTGGCGTGGGTGTTACCTAAGTACTTTTTTAAAAGCGCCCATCGCTAACCCATAAATTAAAAGGTTTTTAATGCAGTCATCTTTAGAGATTAAAAATTGTGAGCTTTATCGTCAAAACCAACAATTACTTAGCTTAAACGAGCAGGTAAAAGGCGGCGAAATACTCACTGTTATGGGGCCATCAGGCAGTGGTAAATCAAGTTTATTAAATTGGCTTACCGGCACATTACCCAGTGGTTTTAGCGCAAATGGCGAAGTGTGGCTTAACGGCGAAAATATTGATAACTTACCCGCATATTTACGCCACATAGGCGTGCTTTATCAAGATGCGTTATTATTTTCGCATTTATCGGTAAGCGGTAACATTGCCTTTGCTATGCCTAAAGGCAATAAAAAACAGCGCCTTGAAAAAATAGAGCACGCCCTTGAACAAATTGGATTAAAAGGCATGGCTAATCGCCACCCCGACAACCTCTCTGGTGGGCAACAAGCCCGCGTTGCTTTACTGCGTATGCTATTAAGCGAGCCAAAAGCCATTTTACTTGATGAGCCCTTTAGCAAGCTCGACACCCAATTAAGAGTAGATACGCGCGAGCTGGTATTTAGCCAAATACGCGAGCATAAATTGCCCGCTATTATGGTAACTCACGATCATAGCGATGCAGAGGCTGCAAACGGCAAACTGATCACCTTAAATTTAGCCAAGTAAACGCACAAAAAGCACAAGGCACCAAGCATGTTAGACAAATACATCACCCCAGTAATAAAGCCACTGTTAACCCCTGTTGTAGCGTTAATGCACAAACGCGTTATAACGCCCGACCAACTTACTGTGGCAGGCTTTTTAATAGGCCTATTAGCTGTGCCATTAATTGCGTATGAAATGTGGTACGCAGCGTTAACGGCTATTGCTTTAAATCGTATTTTAGATGGGCTAGATGGCGCATTAGCACGCCATGCAAATTTAAGTTCAAGCGCTGGCGGCTTTTTAGATATTACCCTCGACTTTTTATTTTATGCGGCAATTCCGCTTGGCTTTATTTTGGCAAACCCCGAGCAAAACGCCATTGCAGGTAGCATATTACTGGCCACCTTTATAGGCACTGGCTCAAGCTTTTTAGCCTTTGCCATAGCCGCCGAAAAATTTAAGCTCGAAAAACCCCAGTTTAAATACAAAAGTTTTTACTATTTAAATGGTTTAACCGAAGGCACAGAAACCATCGCGCTGTTTATTGCCTTTTGTATTTGGCCGCAGCACTTTGCCCTAATGGCGAGTATTTTTGCCACTGCGTGCGCTATTACTATTTTTACACGTATACATGGTGGTTATAACACGTTAAAACTCCAAGAAGCTGATGAGGTTAAACAAGCCAATGAGTAATGAAATTTGGTGGCGATTAGGGTTCTTTTTTAGCATTTTGGTTATTATGATGCTACTAGAATCGCGTATGCCCGCACGCAAATCGCCGATAAAAAGTACCACCCGGTGGTTGGCCAATTTTGGACTGGTGTTTGCGGCATCTGTAATTGCTCGCTTAAGTGTACCAATAGGCTTAACTGCCGTAGCGCTTTATAACCAAGAGCAGGGTATCGGTTTATTTAATCAAATAGCCACACCAAGTAGTGTTGCTATTATTTTAAGCATATTACTGCTAGATATAGTTATTTATTGGCAGCACCGGCTTTTTCATCAAGTGCCTATTTTGTGGCGTTTGCACCGTGTGCACCACGCCGATGCCCATGTAGATACCAGCACAGGTTTGCGTTTTCACCCTATCGAAATTGTGCTCAGTATTGTTATAAAATTGATTGCCGTTACCGCTTTAGGAGTACCTGCTATTGCAGTATTAATATTTGAAATAGCACTTAACGGATTAGCGCTGTTTAACCACGCCAATATACGTTTACCCAATGCCATAGAAAAACCACTTCGGCTCATATTAATGACCCAAATACTGCATCGTATTCATCATAGCCAACGCGTGAGCGAAACCAATTCAAACTATGGATTCAGCGTTATTTGGTGGGATAAACTGTTTGGTAGTTACAAAAATGAAGCGCAAAAAGCCGATAACGACATAGATATAGGCTTAAAAGAATACCCTAACCCGCAGCAAAACGCCTCGCTGTGGGGTTTGCTAATTATGCCGTTTAAACGTAAATAAGCTGCCGTTTCAAGTGGCTACAATACTATTTAAATAAACAATAAATTAAGGGGTAAATGCGTATTAAATTTACACATTTACCTTATTAAACCCCGCCAAAGCCTTCCCCCCCCTAAAATTTAATCTTAACAAGCTAAACACTTTAAAGGGTTTACTAACCTATTGAATGCTATACCACTTTCACTTTTTTTAACTTTCGTTTTTTGTAAAAAAGCAAAATTACACGCCATATAGTTAGCCTAATACGGGTAAATCATCGCAATTAGCGCTAAATGTAATTGCTGTAGGTCACTTTAATATTTACCGCTTAAGTAAAATATTAATAGATGTATTAAAAATGCAACATTTCAAATAATGTAAGCTGTTAAATTTATTAGCGATTTAGTTAATAACTCCAATTGGTAAACTGGTCTTACCGTAAACTAAATGTAAATAAAACACACAAATATGTTGACCATTTACGTAGTGCGCAATATTATTTGTAAGCGCTTACAAAAACACACGATAAATGTAAGCGCTTACAAAAATAAATATGGTTCTTTTTAATAAGTTTAAACACACATTCTGACAACAATCTGTGAAACCGGGGTTCAGCTATGAACATTGAAAAAACACACATTGCTCGCTTACTGGCTGCTATTTCGTTAGCGTCTTTAGCTGGCTGTGGTGGCGACTCAGCCACAACATCTAATTTTGAAAATATCGACGCTTCTGAGCCAGTTTCAGATTGGCAACTAGTATGGAGCGACGAGTTTGACGGCTCTGCCATTGATACTAATAAGTGGAACTTTGAATTAAACTGCGATGGCGGTGGTAACAACGAAAAACAATGTTACACCGATAACGAAGAAAACGCCTTTATACAAGACGGTGTGTTAAACATTGTTGCCCTACCCGCGACAGAAGGCGCTGAAAAGCCCTACACTTCTGCGCGTTTAAATACCCGTTACAATGCTGACTTTACTTATGGCCGCTTTGAAGTACGTGCAAAGCTCCCTTCGGGGCAAGGCAGCTGGCCTGCGTTTTGGATGCTACCAACCGATGAAGAATACGGTACATGGCCACGCTCAGGCGAAATTGATGTTTTAGAATCAGTAAACCTAAAAACCGCTGACGAAGATGGCGGTATTGAATCAAGCATTCATGGCACATTGCATTACGGCCGTGCATGGCCAGATAACAGCTACACAGGCCAAGAGTACAAATTTCCTGAAGATAGCAACCCAGCAGATGACTTTCATACTTACGCAGTAGAGTGGCAAGAAGGTGAAATACGCTGGTACGTTGATGGCTACCTATATGCCACACAGCGCCAATCAGAAGTATTATATAACTCCAAAGGCGAAGCAGCAGGTTTGAAACATCGCGGTTGGTTTGCAGAGTATTTTGAACAAGGTTCTGGCGAGCTAGAAACTCATTGGGATAGCGCTCCTTACGATAAAGACTTTCACTTACTGTTAAATTTAGCAGTAGGCGGCGACTGGCCTGAAAACGTAAATGAGTTAGGCGTAGATGCCAGCGCATTTGAAAACGGCCAAACATTTGCAATTGACTACGTACGTGTTTATCAATGTGCATCAAACCCAGATACCGGCAAAGGGTGTGAAACTATTCGCCCAGGTTACGATAGCCTAGACGATGCCCTGCTAGAGGGCGAAGCGCCTATTCCTAGCCCGCCATCTACAGGTATTGCTACACCGTTAACTATTTTTGGCGACAGCTTTAACCCTAACTGGCCAGCATGGGATTGTTGTGGTGGCTCTACACCTGCAATTGTAAGTGATGAAGAGCAAGGCGACGTTGTTGAATTTACAATAGGTAGCGAGCCTACAGTGGTTGGTTTTATTAGCCGCGATGCGTTTATTACTGATGAAAACGGCGCTGCAACGCCTTTTGATGCTTCACCTATGCTAGAAGAAGGCTACGTACGCTTTAAAATGAAAGTAACCAGCGCACCAAGCGTGCCAGACACACCTTGGTTTGTAAAACTTGAAAGCACAGAAGCCTCAACCGATGCTGATATGCCGCTTACAAGTAGCGTTGAAGGCCAAGCACCTGTAGTAGGTCAGTGGCAAACCTATACGTTTTTACTTTCTGACCTTGCTGACTTAGATTTAGATATCAGCGCAATTGACGTACTTATGGTATTTCCTGAGTGGGGCACGGGCGAAGGCGCAACCTTTTTAATTGACGACGTTGAAATTACACAAGACAACCTAGGCGCATCACCAGAGCTAACTATTTTTGAAGATGAGCAAAACCTAGCATGGCCAATGTGGGATTGTTGTGGTGGCTCAACACCTATCGAAGTGGTAGATGATGAAGCGCACGGTGTAACCGCTGAATTTAGTATTGGTGCAGAGCCTACAGTAATGGGCTTTAACAGCCGTACTGAAGTAGGTGGTGCAGGTGAGTCATTTGATGCAAGCAGCATTTTAGATGAAGGCGTTATACAGTTTGACTTAAAAGTAACGTCAACCCCAAGCGACCCGTCAACTGCGTGGTTATTTAAAGTAGAGGCAAATGGTGCAACTTCATTTGCAGAACTTGAACTAACGCAAAGTGTTGAAGGTGTAGCGCCAGTGACTGGCGAGTGGCAAACTTATACATTTAAGTTATCAGATCTCGCAGGTGCAGGCCTTGATGTAAGTGCAATTGATGTACTTATGATTTTTCCGGCATGGGGCGCAGGTGAAGGCGCGGTTTACCGTGTAGATAACGTTAAAATTTACAACCCTAATGCAGCGCCCGTTGCCTCTGGTGAGCTAAACGTATTTACAGATACAGTCGCCGATCAGTGGAGCATATGGGATTGCTGTGGTGGTTCAACACCTACTACAGAAACCGACGATGATCAGCACGGCGCAGTGGCTCAGTTTAGCATTGGTGCAACACCTACTGTAATAGGCTTCTTAGCCGATGAAGACGTATCGTTTGATGCATCAGCCCTGTTAGAAAATGGCGTTGTACAGTTTGATTTAAAAGTAATAACAGCACCTTCAAACGTGGATGCACAATGGTTATTTAAAATTGAATCAATTGGCGCTTCAAGCGCAGTAGAGCTGGCATTAACGCAAAGCAATGAAGGGCAAACACCTGTTACAGGCGAATGGCAAACATACACCTTCCCTATTCAGGAACTATTTGATGCGGGCTTAGATATTAGCGCTATAAACGTGCTCATGGTATTTCCTACGTGGGATATGGGCAACGGCGCATTATACCGCATAGATAACGTGATTATCGCGAATCCATAAAAACACACTACAATAGGCGCATGGCGCCTATTGCTACACAACAACATTTTATAAAGCAGAGCTATTATGAACACATTCAATTTTAAAAAGAGCCAACTTGCGGCTTCTGTGTCTCTTATCATTGCTGCAAGCACGTTAAATACGGCCATTGCTGCCGAAGCAGACACTGCAGCATCTCCTGATGTAGAAGTTATTGAAGTAAAAGGTATTCGTGGTTCACTTATTCGTTCTATGGATATGAAACGTGATTCATCGGGCGTGGTAGATGCCATTTCAGCAGAAGAAATGGGTAAATTTCCAGATACCAATTTAGCAGAATCATTACAACGCATTACCGGTGTATCGGTGAGCCGTGCAAACGGTGAAGGTAGCCAAATTACCGTACGTGGTTTTGGCCCAGAGTTTAACTTAATTACGTTAAACGGCCGCCAAATGCCAGGCACAGGTTATACGCGTTCGTACAACCTTGAAAACATTGCCTCAGAGGGCGTAAGTGCGCTAGAAGTATTTAAAACAGCGCGCGCCGATGTACCAAGCGGTGGTTTAGGTGCTACAGTTAATATTTCTACTGCGCGCCCTTTTCAAAAGCCAGGCCAAAATTTTTCAGCCACGGTTAAAGCAAATCACGACTCATCAAACGAAGCCGGTGATGATGTAACCCCGGAGCTTTCGGCTGTTTATAGCAACACATTTGCAGATGACAGATTTGGTTTTGGTTTTTCGTTTTCGCATCAAGAACGCGACTTTCAAAAACAACGCGCCAATATTCAAGGTTGGCAAGCCAATGTTGATTTACCTGAATTAGATAGCAGTAACGTTGTTGATAACCGTACTGACCCATCAGGTAACTACTACTTCCCTAAAGACATGAACTACTCTATTGAAGATGTAGAGCGTGAACGTACTAACGGCCAAGTTACTTTTCAATTTGAACCGGTTGATGGCTTTGTAGCCACCTTAGATTACACAGCAAGTAAAGCGGTTACGGGCTCTGAAAGTATTGGTTGGGGTATTTGGAACGACTTTGGTAGCAATATTAATGGCTACGAGCTTGATGAAAACGGCACCGCTGTTTATGCCGATATTAGCGGTAACGATGCCTCGTTTACAGCTAACAAAGGCACCACAGAAGTAAAAGCACGCTCTATTGGTTTAAACCTAGAGTGGGAAATTAACGACACGTGGCACGTTGAACTTGATTACCATGACTCTAAAAATGAAACCGATAACGGCGCCGATGACGGGCTAGGCAGTACCGGCCAAGTGATTTTAGGCTCTGATCAGCTAGCAAATAAAATTTACGATTACCGCACAGGCGAAATTCCAAGTGCTCAAGTTAACTGGTTAAACGGCACAAGCGAATTAACGCCAGGCGAAATTGACTCTAACTTTAGCCAATTTACGCACTCGCCAGGTGAATCAAACATTGAGCAATTACAATTACATACCACTTGGTACAATGAAAACTTTGATATTGGCCTAGTTAAAGTAAAATTTGGTGCATCGCGAACTGAGCAAAACACCGGTGGTTACACTGCATGGAGTGGTTTAGTGGGTGGCCCTGGTTTTAACCCATCGTACACAGAAATATTCCCAGATAGCATGTTTACTCGCCACGATACGTCGGGCCTTTTAGATCAATTTGATGGTGGCGGCAGCAACTTACAACCAGGTTACTACTACACCTACGATTTTGACGAAGCAGTGGCTCGCCAAATGGCTTACCTAACTTCTGATGTAACCGGTGGCGATGCATACGCAGCCAATGCTTACATGGATGGTATTGATAGCGAAAGCTACGTAGAAGAAATTACAAACAGCTTTTATATTCAATCAAGCTGGGAGTTTGATGTAAGCGATTACTACGTAAAAGTAAACGCAGGCCTGCGCTACGAGCAAACAGATGTAACCAGCACAGTACGCCAGCGTGTTGAAGAACAAGTAAACTGGATCAGCGCCTCAGAGTGGATAATGCAATATGCAGCCGGCGGCGATGATAACTTCTTAGAGCAGCAAGGCGATTACGACATATTATTACCGTCAATCGATGTAAGTGTTGATTTAACCGAAGACGTTGTAGCCCGCGTATCATGGGGTAAAACTATGTCGCGTGCACCACTGGGTGATTTAGCCGGTGGCCGTAGCTTAACAGGCAGCCCAAAACCTGGCTCGCGCACGGGTAGCCAAGGTAATACAAATTTATTGCCGTTTGAATCAACCAATCTCGACTTATCCTTAGAGTATTACTACGCAGAAGGCAGCTACGCCTCTATTGGTTACTTTAAAAAAGACGTAGATAACTTTATTCAAACCACCATTACGCAAACCACGATTGAAGGCCTATACGACATTTTAAACGGCCCACGTTACTTACAAGCAGTTAGCGATATTGAATCGCGCGGCGAGCAAGCAACCACCGATGCTATTTTTGCGCAAATGATTAGCAATGGTTATGGCAATGCGAATGGCGTCATTGAGCCAAATAGCGATGACCCACTTATGGTATGGAACATAAGCCAACCACAAAACACCGACAGCAAATCGGTAGATGGTTTTGAAGTGGCTGTTCAGCACTTAATTGGCGAAACTGGTTTTGGTGTAGGTGTTAACGCCACGTTTGTAGATGGCGATGTAGAATTTGATAGCGAAAGCCTAGACCAACAAGCTCCGCTTACAGGTTTAAGTGACTCTGCTAACTTTCAAGGCTTTTACGAAAAAGACGGCCTATCAATCAAAATTACTTACGCATGGCGCGACTCGTACTTAATTGGTGTAGGCCAAGCACAAGGCTCAGCCGATGCACCACCGCAATATGCTAAAGCCTACGGCCAATGGGATATGAGCGTTAACTACGATGTAAACGAAAACGTAACGGTATTTTTTGATGGCATAAACTTAAACAATGCCACCGAAGAAGGCTACGGCCGTTACGAAGAGCAATTTTTATTTGCTAATCAGTACGGCCCTCGTTACTCAGTGGGTGCTCGTTACACGTTTTGAACTATTCCCTAGTTAGAATAGTTAAGCCGCTTGTTTCAACAAGCGGCTTTTTTTATAACGTTTTTATTTGCTCAAGCAATACATCAGTTGTCCAATCAATGCCGTTATATGCCACATCGGGTTGGTAAAAGTCTCCTGCCCCATGTAGCGCATAATACAGTGATTGTATTTTGTTTTAACCAAGCCTAATTGCAATTACCACAAAACAACTAGTCTATTTTTTAGGCAAAAATCTAATGCATATTTTACTAAACTGCAAAGTTAAGATGGGTGCTTCGTTTATTTTTACCTAAATGCCAGCTCTAGAGATTGCTTAATGCTTGAGTAGACGAATCCATTCATCGGGGTTTGCTAAAATAAAGTCATAAGTATCTTCATTATCTAAAGTGATTGTTATGGCATCGCTTGTTAGTGGTAAAATGCCTGCGCCTGTCCCTGCTGACTTTTCAATTTTTACGATTGCGCTTCGTGTAAAAGTATAAGGCCCTAAACCAGCACTTTCATTGTATGGCTCAAAACGTACTTCACCTTGCGTTACATAAAATTTACCATCGGCTTTTGCAACACCACTTTGATACGTAGCGGTAGATGATTTGAGTATTTTATTGTTCATTCGGCTTTCCTGCTAATTAATTTACGTCAATAAAATGTATACACTTAGTAAGTTATATAGCTTTATACTTTAAGGGAATTAATTTGTACCCAAAAAGCAAATTATGATAACACCCATTTTATTTAGCCTATTAGGATCTAGGCTTCGAAAAATACAAAGTTTGGATGGGTATCTTGTTAATTCTTTCTCTGAATTTTTTTAACTAAAGGTACTATCGCTAAAGCTAGCAATACGGCAAGAAACAAGCTCACAAGCGTATTACCAAACACCCATCTAAAAAAGATCCCTGAGAGAGACAAAACAAAAGCTGACCAAAGCCATGGATTTATATTCTGCATACTATCTAGAGCACCTAATAACACCCTACTTAGGGGCGGAAACACATGGGCTATAATTTGGATCGAAGCGACGCAGCCCATGTGTATGCATCCCAGCGAACGAAGTGAGTGTGTTGATTAGGTTGTTAGGTGCGTGCATATTTAAACCACTACTCTAGGGGCTTTACCATGAAAGCCCAAGTATAGTTTTTTGAGATTATCTGGCACGAGAGGCCAGCCACGCTCAATACCTTCTTTTGTACCTTTCCAGAATAAGTGCTCTGCATAATATACATCTATGTATTCGGATTCTGCTTTGGTTGCAGTATCTAGTTTTTCGCTCATGTACTGCAACTGTTCTAATGCCTCTTCTAAATTACCTTGGTTAAACAAAATGGTTGTCAAATTTGCGAACTCTTCCATTAGGAATGTGAGTGCCCATTTTTCATATTTTTCCATAAGAGGCACAACGTCAGGAAATTTAGTGCGGATTTCTTTTAAGAACTGTCTTATCTTTGAACTGGCCATTGATTTCTCAGAAGCACCTAACGCCGTTTTAAGCGGCATATTACAGTTGGCTAAAATAAGTGAGGAACGAACAAAAAGCCAACTGTAATTTGTCCGACTTGAAAACCCATGTTAGGTGCGGACACTTTTCTTACTTTTATCCCAAACGATACGAAAATCTCGAAATGATGGTCTAGTTACCTTTACAATCACGCTTTTATTTTTGCTAGCGTAAGCGCCAACTATATCGGCAAAAACTAAATCTGATTTGCAACCTATATAAACTTCTTTAAGCAACATATCACTATCAAATTCTTTAAAGCGCAAACCTTGACTAGCTATTGAATCATTAGTGTTTTGGATTATTAAACGCCTTTCCTGCTCGTAACTCCAATGGCTAAACTTGGTAGTTAACAATTTCTCATTACAATCGGCTTGATTTAAGGTTTCTTTTACAAGGCGCTCTGAAACATATTTAACTTTCCGAAGCTTTTTTTCATCAATTTCGAATCCTAGACAAACACCTTTATGATTGTCAGCATAGTGAGCCCATTGAACAGGATTGTACTTATCTTCACTAAAACAGAGCAAACCATATTTTTCCGAAATTTTAGACTTTTCAAAATTCACGGCCTTGCGAACAACTTCATCTCGTAATTCAATGCCTAAAAGCTCAAATGGATCATTTACGTTTGAAAAATCGGATATTTTCAAACGCTCGTTTTTGAGGTTCTCAATTCCGTATTTTGCAGATGTGAAGTAATAAAATAGCATAGCTAATATCGGCACCTAACAACTTTGTCTACGACATTTGTCGTTTTATAAACCGACAAATGTCCCTATATTACGATGCTTTTATCTTAGCCAGCAAATAACCACCTGTAAACAATTAGTTAACTACAAAGAAATCTCCATTAATGCAGTAACACACTAAATTGGGGGAGATCAGTAATATCCGACAATGCATAAATCACTGCTCATTTTTAGAGCAACTTTTATAAAAAGTTAATATCGTAAAATCGTTTTTAACGCAGGTAATGGCCTATTTAACGCGCTTAGGTTTTAACGCTTTAAACGCGGCTGGTATTGTACTTATATATTACAACACGCTTAAAATAGTGTTGTGAGTACAGTGAATAAAAAAGCGCTGCAAATATGCAGCGCCCTCATCACTTAATGGTTGTTGTGTTTAAGTTTGAACTGTTTTATTAAAAAAAGCCGAGCGGATCTTCGCTATAGCTCACTAATAAATTTTTAGTTTGTTGGTAGTGATCGAGTGCTAGTTTGTGTGTTTCGCGCCCTATCCCTGACTTTTTATACCCACCAAATGCAGCATGTGCTGGGTACATGTGGTAACAGTTGGTCCACACTCGGCCAGCTTCAATTTTGCGCCCCATGGTATAAGCACGGTTCATGTTTCGGCTCCACACCCCTGCGCCTAAGCCAAATTCTGAGCTGTTGGCAAGTTCGAGTGCTTCGGCTTCATCTTTAAAGGTCGACATAGAAATAACAGGGCCAAAAATCTCTTCTTGGAATACACGCATGTCGTTGGTACCTTTAAGCAGTGTAGGTTGTATGTAATAACCACCATTTAAATCGTCATTTAGCTGCTCTACGTTTCCGCCGGTGAGTACTTCGGCGCCTTCTTTTTTACCTATGTCTATGTAACTAAGTATTTTATCAAACTGTGCTTTTGAAGCTTGAGCGCCCACCATGGTTTCGCTGTCGAGTGGATTGCCACGTTTAATTTGTTGGGTACGTTCGAGTATGCGCTCAATAAATTGCTCGTATATATCTTCTTGAATAAACAATCTTGATGGACAGGTACATACTTCGCCCTGGTTAAAGTAAGCAAGTACGGCGCCTTCTATGGCTTTTGATAAAAACGCGTCGTCTTTTTCCATTACATCATTAAAAAATATATTGGGCGATTTACCGCCAAGCTCTACCGTTGAGGGAATAATGTTTTCAGCAGCACATTTTAAAATATGTGAGCCGACAGGTGTAGAGCCTGTAAATGCAATTTTAGCAATGCGTTTGCTTGTGGCCAGTGCTTCGCCTGCTTCTTTACCAAACCCATTTACAATATTGAGCACGCCTGCAGGCAGTAAGTCACCAATAATGTCCATTAAAACTAAAATAGAGGCCGGTGTTTGCTCAGCTGGTTTTAGTACCACACAGTTACCTGCAGCAAGAGCTGGGGCAAGTTTCCATGCTGCCATTAAAATAGGGAAGTTCCACGGAATAATTTGCCCAACCACACCTAACGGTTCGTGAAAATGATACGCCACCGTGGTTTCGTCAATTTCGCCAATACTGCCATCTTGCGAGCGTAGGCACCCTGCAAAGTAGCGAAAATGATCGGCCGCGAGCGGAATATCAGCCGCGAGTGTTTCGCGAATGGCTTTACCGTTATCCCATGTTTCGGCAACGGCTAGTAGCTCTAGGTTTTGCTCAATTCGGTCGGCTATTTTTAGCAGTATATTACTGCGCTCGGTCACCGAGGTTGTGCCCCACTGCTCTCGCACTGCATGCGCTTTGTCGAGTGCTAGGTTTATATCGTCTTTGTCGGAGCGAGGTATTTGGCAAAATACCTTACCGTTTACTGGGCTTATATTATCAAAATATTGGCCATTTACAGGCTTTACCCACTCTCCACCAATGTAATTTCCGTATTGTTGTTTAAAGTTTACGAGTGCGCCGTCGCTACCTGGATTCGCATATATCATGTGTGTGCTCTCTTTATTGTTGTTAGCTAAAGGTCGAACATTTATATAAAACAAAATGCTTTATATTTAGTTTGACATTAGCCTAACGAGCACCTAAAAACTTGATTAGCTGTCCACAAAAGTTGTCTGTGAGTCCACACTAATAAAAATTTAAAGGATTGATATGCACACATCTCAGTTAAACAAAAAACGCCAACAACTTGATGTTTTAATAGAAAATAAAGTGACATTTGCAGCAGATAACAGCGAGTTGAGCATTTACGACACGTACCAACGCGCACAAAAGGTGGCACTGCATTCAAAGGAGTTACTGTTTTGTGCCATGCTCAGCGGTAAAAAAGTAATGCACGTAGAAAGTAGCCAATACCATAAAGCATTTTTACCCCACGAGTCGTTTGTATTAGCGCCAGAGCAAGGTGTATTAATTGATTTTCCACAGGCATCAATGCACGCCCCAACCACATGTTTAGCAATTGAAATAAGCAAAGATAAAATAAACGCTGTGGCGAATGCGCTTAACATGCAGCAAAGCTTTGCACACGATGGCGGCTTATTCGAGTATGTGCCGCAATTGGTGCATAGCCAACATAATAGCCAAACACAGCAATTATTAGAGCGCATGGTGCATTTATTTAGCGAACAAGGCGCACAGCGACATTACTTAATTGACTTATCGTTAAACGAATTGATCACCCGGTTGTTACAACAACAAAGTCGCGATTTATTACTCGCTAATAGCGATAAACCACGCCTTAAAACAAAAATAAGCGATGCACTGCTTTATATTGAAGAGCACTTAAACGAAACGCTCGACATAAATACCTTGTGCAAAATAGCCTGCATGAGCCGCAGTAAGTTTTATCAGCAGTTTAAACTGGCATTTGGGACTACCCCAGCCCTTTGGCAGCAACAATTAAGACTTAAAAAAGCCCGCAATCAATTACTGCAAGGCCATGCAATTAGCCAAGTGTGCTTTGATGTTGGGTTTAATAGCGCGAGCCACTTTAGTCGTGTATTTAAACAAACCTTTGGCATTGCGCCTAAAGAGTGCCGGCATTAAGGCTAAAACCTTATTTTTTACTTTGCTAACGCCCTGAATATGTTAGTTTATTAACATGAGTATTGAGTAAAGAATTGGTATGAGTAAGCAAACCCGCTGGACCCTAAAAAGTATTGCTAAAGAGTTAGGTGTATCTAACGCAACAGTCTCTAATGCGTTTAATCGCCCTGATCAGCTATCGGCTAAACGCCGAGACGATATTCTTGCAGCGTGCAAAACCTTGGGCTATTACGGGCCCAATAAAGCCGCGCAATCGCTTCGCAGTGGTACGTTTAATATTGTGGCGTTAGTGCTGCCCGATAGCGTGGAATATATGGTGTCGGACCCTGTGGCCAGCAGCTTTATGCGGGGTGTAACCTCGGTGCTTGAAAAAAACGGCATTAATGTTTTATTGTTTTCTGGTAATAGCGATAACCTTAACAGTGTGGTCGACTTTGTTGATGGCTTTATTTGTTATGGCCGCCCTCGAAATCACGCATTAGTAGAGCAGTTAAAAACGGTCTCTAAACATGTGGTAACTATTGATTTTGATATAGCCCGCAATGCCTCAGTAAATATTAATAACGAGCAAGCAAGTTACGAAATAGCCAAGCATGTTTTAAAAAATCAAAGCGATAAAGTCGCTATTTTAGGCTTAAGATTACTTGATGAAAACGTATTGTGCCGCGTATATGAGCACCACGAATTTGAAACAGGGCAATCTATTTCGCACCAACGTTTACGGGGTTATCAACGTGCTTTAAGTGAGGCAAATATAACCGTAGCTGATGACCGCATTTGGAATATACCTGAGAGCAGCGAGCGTTTTGCTAACATTGCCGCTAAAGAGGTGTTGAGTGCCTCCCCTCGCCCTAACGTTATAATTTGTATGAGTGATTTAATTGCCCTTGCCACCATGCGAGAAGCGATAAAACAAGGCATAAAAATAGGTGAAGAACTGCGTATTGTCGGCTTTGATGGAATAGACGAAGCCGCTCGTTTTGTGCCTCGCCTAACCACTATTCATCAAAACAGCCAAGAAAAAGGCGTAATGGCCGCCGAACTATTTATATCTAAAGAAGAAAAAATATGTGATGTAAGTTACGAGCTAGATATTGGCGCAAGTGGTTAATAGGTTATGTTAAAAAGGACTGGGTAAACAAAAGCCAAGCTCAAGAGCTTGGCTTTTATGTTTTAATAGCCTGTTAGGCTAACAATGCGTTTAAACTTATCGTTGTTTCTTCATCACCATTTACTTGGGTAATAAGTGCATCTCGCGTTTTAAAATTAACACTTAATGCAATAGACTTATCTTCAAGTTGCCACGTTAAACAACATATTCCCTGGGTGCCGTGAGCACTAAACTCTCCTGCAAAAGCGGGGTGTTCATTACGTAATTTAATGAGCTCTATTAAACCTTTTACTACAGGTTTATTGAGTGCGTGCTCAATTGTTTCAGTATTTAAATACGGACGGTTAATATCACGGCCCACATTGGTACGCGCAAGTAAATCCATATCGTTTTCGCAGGCAAATAAACCACCGTAGTACACTTGCGGGACACCGGGGGCAAAAAACTGTATGGCACGCGAAATCAAATAATCTAAATCGTTAGCGCCTAATGCATTGTAATACGTGCAATTTACTTGGTATAAATCAACGTTACTGGCAGCAGCACCTGTAGCTTGGCGGCTTTGGTTGTTACTGTTGGCATGCATGGTTTCTACAAGGGTATCTATTTGCTGTGCATTTAATAGCCCTGGCTTGTCGCCCATTGGGCCAGCATCAATAATGCCTATGCCGTCGTGTGTATCAAGTACCGTTAAACAGTTGCGTGGTGAAATTTGTAACCATTTAAGTAATGCATCTACATCGTTATTAAATAAGCTATGTAAAATAAGCGGCGGTAATGCAAAGTCGTAAACCATGTTTACACGCTTTGCTACTTCTACTTGTGTTTGGTAGTGGCTATGAATTTCAGCAATGGTTTCCATGCCAAGCTCGTTTGCTTGCTTTGATAAGTTATCTAGGTAGCCAAAGGTTTCGTCTAGCATAAAACAGTTAGTACCGGCTTGTTTAATTGCGTAACCCGCTGCATCTAAACGAATAATATTTACGTTATTTTCAGAAAACTTAGTTAATACGTTATTTAAATACGCAATACCCGCTTCAACTTTTACGTTTATATCAATTTGGTTATCGGTAAACGTGGTCCAAAAGTCATACGTTTGACCATCGCCACACTGCATTGGCGTAAAACAGCTACCGGGGCGCGGGCGATAAATTGCTTGTTGCTCAGCTTCGCTCATACCATTTGGAAAAACGTCTTCTTTTGTTAAAAACAAATCCCAAAATTTTGATTGTTTACCTTTAGCTAGCACATCTTGAAACTGATAAGACTGCGCTGAAACATGGTTAACGATTAAATCGGCCATTAGGTCATGGTTTTCACCCAATGCTTGAATATCGCCCCATGTACCAATGCGAGAATCTACTTCGCTGTGATCAATCGGGTCAAAGCCTGCATCGCTGCCATCAATCGGATTATAAAACGGCAAAAGGTGTACACCACCAAAAACGCCCTTAAGTTGGCCATTTAAAAGCGTAGTAAGTGCGTTTATATCTTGACCTGTGATTCGATCAGCATATGTGATCAATTGAACTTTATTCTTCATCATGTGTGATTACCAAGTTGAAACTTAATCGATTAAGATATATCTTTAACTAGCACGTACAATTTTACAAGTAATTTTTAAATATTTTACATACAAAAGTTGTGGCAAAGGTAATACTAACTAGAGTAAGTGATTGAGTTATTACTATAACTTGAGCCACAACGAGGAAAAATCACATGACGAATTTACACACACACTCGCAAAGCGACCCAATGCAGCGCATACGAATACTCACTTACATGATGTTTTTTATGTTTGCGATGACCTCAGATGCAGTAGGTATGATCATCCCTGAACTAATCACAGAGTTTGGTTTAAGCATGACCCAAGCCAGTGCTTTTCATTATGCACCTATGGCACTTATTGCCTTTAGTGGCTTGTTTTTAGGCTTTTTAGCCGACAGTCTAGGCCGTAAACAAACCATAATGCTGGGCTTACTTATTTTTTCGCTCAGCTGCTTTTTGTTTGCCTTTAGCAATAGCTTTTCGGTGTTTTTAATTTTGCTGTGCTGTATAGGGTTTGCCATTGGTTTATTTAAAACCGGTGCACTAGCGCTACTTGGCGATATATCTGCAAGTAACGCAGAGCACACTAAAACCATGAACAAAGTAGAAGGTTTTTTTGGTATTGGTGCCATAGTTGGCCCTGCGCTGGTAGGCGTACTGCTTACTCAAAACGTGAGCTGGACTTACCTGTACATTATTGCCGGCGTTATGTGTTTAATTTTAGCGTTAATGGCATGGCGCGCCGACTACCCAAGTGTTGTTAAAAGCACAGAAAAACCCGCTTCACTTGCCACCACCATGAAAATGATTAAAAACCCGTACGCACTTGGTTTTTCGTTGGCTATTGCATTATATGTGGCTACCGAGGTTGCTATTTACGTGTGGATGCCAACACTTTTAAAAGATTACACAGGCTCGTGGCCTTTACTTGCAACCTACGCACTTACTATATTTTTTGTATTACGTGCTGCTGGGCGCTTTATTGCTGTATGGCTTTTAAATCACTTTAGCTGGCAAGGGGTTATGGCTTATTTAAGTTTAGGCATCGCGCTGTGTTATGTAGGCACTTTGGTAGGCGGTGTTGATTGGGCGGTAGGCTTGCTTCCGCTTTCGGGTTTATTTATGTCGATGGTTTACCCTACTTTAAACTCTAAAGGTATATCGTGCTTTCCTGTTGCACAACATGGTGCAGTAGCGGGTGTTATTTTATTTTTTACCGCGCTTTCGGCCGCACTTGCGCCTTTATTTATGGGCATGATAAGTGATTACTTTGGCCACGTACGCTACGGTTTTTACTTAGCTACCGGCTTTGCTGTGATCTTATTTTTAGCCATGCTTTATAACTTTTACCGCGACCCTGCGGCAAAAGCATTAACTAAAAATGCATAAATGGCTGCTCAAGCCAGAATAAAAATACCTTTAAAATCAATATAAAAACAAAAAAAGTGCAAATTACACACAAAAACAATTTGCATATTGTAAAAACTTTGTTATTTTTACTTAATCGATTAAGTAAAAATAACAAACTCACACAACACAATGAGGCGTTAACATGACAACACACCACACACCTTTATATTTAATCAGTGCCTTAGCACTTGCAGTAAGTCAAGGCGTTCATGCACAAGACGAGCAAGAAACCAAAGTGCAAGCTAAGCAAGGGCTTGAAACAATTGTTGTTACCGGTGTACCTCGCCGCACAACTATTATGGCATCGAGCTCATCAGTAAGCAGTTTATCGCTTGAGCAAGTTGAGGTATCAACGCCACGCTCAACGGCTGAAGCATTTAGAATTATTCCGGGTGTTCGCGCTGAATCAACAGGCGGTGAAGGTAATGCAAATATTGCAGTGCGTGGCTTACCTGTAGCATCGGGTGGCGCTAAGTTTTTACAACTGCAAGAAGATGGTCTGCCTGTAATGCAGTTTGGTGATGTTGCCTTTGGTAACGCCGATATTTTTATGCGCCTTGATAACACAGTGCAAACAATCGAATCAATTCGCGGTGGCTCAGCCTCTACATCAGCCAGTAATGCACCTGGCGGCATAATTAACTTTATTTCTAAAAACGGCGAAAACGAATCGGGTAGCGTATCTACAACTGTTGGCCTAGATTACGACAGTGTACGCACCGATTTTGAATACGGCACCTATTTAACCGACAGCGTGCGTTTTCATGTAGGTGGTTTTGTACGCCAAGGCGAAGGCCCGCGCGAAACAGGCTACACATCAAATAAAGGTGGCCAAATTAAAGCAAACCTTACTAAAGATTTTGAGAACGGCTACGTACGCCTTTATTACAAACACCTAGACGATAAGAGTGTTGGCTACCTTCCTATGCCAATGTACTCAAATGGTGATTCTATTGCCGGGTTTGATGCGCAATCAGATACACCGCATTCAGCATTATTTACCAAAACAGTGCGCCTAAATGGCGAAAACCAAATTAGCAGTGGCGATTTACGCGACGGCATGAACCCTAAAGTGGATGCAGTAGGTTTTGAAGCTGTATTTGATTTAGATAACGATTGGCGTATCGAAAACCGTTTTCGTAAATCGTCAATTAGCGGCAACTTTAACTCGCTTATTCCTGCTGAGGTTGGCAGCGCATCGTCTATTGCACAAAGTATTGGCGGTGTAGGCGCAACACTGAGTAACGCAAACACAGGCGAAGCATTTAATGATGAACTTGCCATGCGTATTCACACTTTTGATGTAACGCTTAATGACTTTGGCTCTATTGTTAACGATTTTAAACTGACTAAATCGTTTAGCGATGACACTAGCCTAACCTTTGGTTACTTTGCCTCAACGCAAAACATTGCTATGTCGTGGTTATGGAACTCGTACTTAATGGAGCTTAAAGGCGACAATGCGGCACTTTTAAATGTAACCGCAGCCGATGGCACTGAGTATTCAGAAAACGGTTTATACGCATACGGCACACCTTATTGGGGTAACTGTTGTCAGCGCGATTACGACACCGAGTACGACACTCGCGCACCGTATGTTGCGTTTTCAACAAAACTTGGTGATGTAAGCATTGATGCAAGTGCCCGCTACGACAGCGGTGAAGCACGCGGTAACTACGCAGGTGCCGTAACCTCAACAGTAGATATGAACCGCGACGGTACTATTTCTATTCCTGAGCAAAACGTTGCAGGTATTGATATAGCTAATGCAAGCCCAGTAAATTACGACTGGAGCTACTCGTCTTACTCTGTAGGTGCTAACTACCAAATTGACCCAAGCCTAGCGACGTTTGCACGTATTAGTAAAGGTGGGCGCGCAAATGCAGACCGTTTATTATTTGGTAAAGTACGCAGTGACGGAAGCGTAGCCGATGAAGATGCAGTAGATGAAGTAAACCAATTTGAAATTGGTGTGAAAAAACGTTTTGATTCGTTCTCGGTATTTGCAACAGCCTTTTACGCAGAAACAGAAGAGCAAAACTTTGAAGCAACATCGCAAACCTTTTTCGACCGTGAATACGAAGCAAAAGGGATTGAGGTTGAATCAACTTACTTTATGGATGCATGGGACTTTAGAGGTAACTTTACTTGGACCGATGCTGAAATTGCAAAAGATGCGCTAACTCCTGAAGTTGTAGGTAACACACCACGTCGCCAAGCGGATTTAATTTACTCATTAATGGCGCGTTACAGCTACGATAAAGGCGCGGCAGGTGTAAGCTTTATTGGTACAACCGATGCTTACGCACAAGATAACAACGACCTTAAGTTTGACGGCTACACGCAAGTAAATGCGTTTGTAAGCTACGACTTATCAGAAAACTTAAACCTTGCGCTTAATGTAAACAACCTATTCGATACAGTAGGTATTACAGAAGCCGAAGAAGGCTCAGTACCAGAAAACGACATTATTCGTGCCCGTACTATTAACGGCCGCACTACGTCGGTTACTTTAAAATACGCTTTTAACTAAATGTGTGTATTGCGCTGCAGTGAGTCATCGCTGTAGCGCCTTTTAAAGTATGAATAAATAACACCCTTCATGTTTTAGCCCAGCTTTGCTGGGTTTTTTAGGATATTCCAAATGACCAAACTCCTGTGCTTAGGCGAGCTTTTAATTGATATGCTGCCACAAGATGCTCATAACTCAGCGTACTTACCCATCCCTGGTGGTGCGCCTGCTAATGTTGCTGTTGGCTATGCAAAACTTGGCGGTGAGGCTGCATTTTGTGGTGGTAAAGGTGACGATCATTTTGCCAATCAATTAAGTAATGCATTGGCTCAATACAATGTAAATACAGACTATTTATTTACCATTGCTGGCTCACAAACCGCCATGGTAATAGTAAGCCTTGATGAAACAGGCGAGCGCAGTTTTGGCTTTTATCGCCATAACACAGCCGATGTACTTTTAACCCAAGCGCATTTAGCGCAAATAAATTGGCAAAGCATAAGCACCCTGCACTTTTGCTCAAACACCCTAACCGATCCAGCCATAGCTAGCACAACGGTTAAAGCGCTAGAACTTGCTAAAACACATAATAAGCTCGTTAGTTTTGACGTAAATTTACGCTACAGCTTGTGGGAAAATACCCATGATATAGCCAGCAATGTAAAAGCCTGCTTCGCTTATTGCGACATAGTTAAGCTTTCGCGCGATGAACTTAATTTTTTAGCAAAGCATAGCGAAACAACGGGCGAAGATTACATTCAAATGCTATTAAATACCGGAGTAAAACTGGTGTTTTTAACCGACGGGCCAGAGCCTGCTACGGTTTACCACAGCGCATTTATACTTAACGAATCGGCACCAAAAATAAACGCAGTAGATACAACAAGCGCGGGCGATGCTTTTATAGCGGGAGTTTTATACTATTTAAATAACTTAGGGAGTGATTTATCACTAGCAGATAAGTTAAATGATGAAACTAGCATAAAAAACGCCCTGCACTTTGCCCTTCAATGTGGCTCTAAAGCGTGTTTAGCTAAAGGCGCTTTTCCGGCATTACCTGTGCTGGCTGATGTAATGTAACTCTTAAGTAGAGTGCAAGGTGCTTTAAATAATAAAAAACGCTCTTGAGAGCGTTTTTTATTATTTAATTATTCATCTAGCCAATCGATGGCGGCGGTGGCGTTTTCGTAGTATTGCACCTCGCCTGAAATAAACCAGTTGCCTATTTTAGCCATGCGGGCTTGCCATTCTTGATTGCCATAAATAGCAATTTTATTAAATTCTTTTGAGTGTCTTACGCCAAGCTTTAAATCATCCCACGCGGCGCGAAGCTCCCAACCTTCTAGCTCGCTGGCATCAATAAGCACGTTTGCTATAGGGTGTTTAACCTCGCCAAGGGCTGAGTCGATCATGGGGGTAATGACTTTATAGTCGTCGTGGGTTAGCGTTCCTACAGCTTTTAGTTTTAAAAAAAATTCTCGGCCTGCGCGTTCAATACCAATAGATAAACCATGTGTTGTGTGTACCATGCTGCTCTCCTTAATCGGGTGCGCTTATGTTATTTACAGCCTGTGTGAATGGGCTTAATAACGAAAGCTGGAGTTAATTAAAGCCTATAAAGTGAAATTATTCCCTTTAAAAAATAAAAACCCCAAAAATACCCATCACTTACTGAGTTAAACCATAAAACTACACCGTATTAAGTTAATTAGTACTGAACTAAATCAAACAATAATGCTATTTGCTAAGCGTTTTGTACGCGCTCTATTTGTTTATCTACATCTGTTAAGTGCCCTAATTTAAGCCACACTTTTGCACCTCGCTTACCTGCGGTTATATTAAGCTCACTATTAATAGGCAGCCTTAACCAGCTGTGTTTTACTAATACGTCTGATTGCTCACTTATTTCGCCTTCAAGCACGAGTAACTCAGCACCCCCGTTTGCACTAATTTGCATGTTGGCGTCTGCCTCAAAATGCAATAAGCTCACATCTTCAAAGTCATCTTTATAAAGTGGGGTTATGGCAAGGCCTTTAAATGTGTCGTGTTGCACGCTGCCCATATGCTGTGTTTGTAAGCGTACGTGGGTTCTATCTTGTGGTTGAAATTGCCAAAGCTTTACAAATATTATGCAGCCTTCATCTGAGCCTGGTTTGTGCTTTGATTGCGGTGGGTTACGAATATAAGAGCCTTGTGGAAAATCGCCATGCTCATCTTTAAATACCCCTTCTAGTACAAAAAACTCTTCGCCGCCTGTATGCACATGAGGCGAAAACTCGCTCCCTGGTGCATAACGTACAATGCTTGTAGCACGGGCTACTTCTGCGCCTACTCTATCAAGTGGGCGCCTATCAACGCCCGCCATTGGCGAAGGGTTCCAATTAAGTTGCTCACTATGAACAACGACTCTCTGGGTAAAATCGGCGGCTATTTTCATTTTATTACCTTTAATATTGCATAGTGTGAGGGTAAATTTTATGCATAAAAAAAGCGAGCTTAATAAGCTCGCTTATTTAATTTTTAACGCTTTACGCTACATCTAGCTTTTTATGCTTAGAATGTACAAACACTAAACCTACTAAGCCAATAACAACCACAGCGGCACCAATTGGTTTACCTAAGTCGGCCGATAAATTAAAGCCAATAGCAGCAGTCATAATGTACGAAAGTGTTACGCCAGTAGCGATAACGGCAGGTATACTGGTGATCCAGTGGAATGCACGTCTATCAAATAAGTACTTAGTTGCAAGCCATAGCACACTGGTTGAAAGCAGCATGTTTGAAAATGCAAAGTAGCGCCAAATAACCGAGAAATCTAATTTAGTCATGAAAAAGGCAATCGTTAAAATTGGCACAGCCAGTAATAAGCGATTACGTAAGCTTTGCGGAATATTAAACGCATCAACCACGGTTAAACGCAGTGAACGGAACGCCGTATCGCCAGAGGTAATAGGGAACACCGCAACAGCAATAATGGCCATAATACCGCCCATTACGCCTAAGTAACTATTTGCTACATGGTTAACCACTAAACCTGGGCCACCTTGATCAAGCAATGCTTTTAAGCCTGCGTAACCTTCTGGGAATGCAGCAATACCCGCAAGTGCCCATACACAACCTACAATGCCTTCACACATCATTGCGCCGTAATATACTGGGCGTACGTATTTTTCGTTTGTTAAACAGCGGGCAATAATAGGCGCTTGGGTAGAGTGAAAGCCACTAATAGCACCACAGGTAATAGTAATAAACAGTAACGGCCAGGTTGGCAGGCCATCAGGGTTTGGCTCTAAAAAGTCATGCGCGTGGTCTGCTTCAAAGTAGGCTAAAAAGTCGCCTGCAACTGGTAAATGTGGCGCATCTAGTAATAACGCACCGGCTATTAATGTAGTCATTACAATCATTAATAAGCCAAATAGCGGGTAAAACTTAGTAATAATTTTATCAATAGGTAGCAGGGTTGCTAAAAAGTAGTACGCTAAAATAGCCAAAACCCAAAAGGTATTATTAGCAAAAAAAGTGCCTTCAAATACATCTAAGTTACTTAATAAGCCTGCTGGGCTCATAATAAATACAACGCCCACAAAAAATAGCAGCATGGCTGTAAATATTAGCATAAAGCCTTTAAACACAACGTTGTAATAGTGCCCTGCTATTTCTGGTAAGCTTTTGCCATCTTCTTTAATGCTCATCACACCCGAGAAGAAGTCGTGTACTGCACCGCCTAATACGTTACCAAGCACAATCCAAACAAGTGCTACTGGTCCGTAAAGTGCACCTAAAATTGGGCCAAATATAGGGCCTACGCCCGCAATATTTAAAAACTGAATTAAAAATGCACGCACAGGGTGAATGGCTACATAGTCAACACCTTCGCTAAAGCGTTTTTGTGGTGTATCAACTGTTGTATCCATACCTGCTTGTTTTTCAACAAACGGGCTATAAAACTTATATCCCAGTATTAAGATTGTTATGCAGATAAAAAAGATGATCATAAAGCACGTTTCTCTTTTTGTATTTGGAGTATAGAGCGCCTAATTGCCGCCCCGCCTTTCAATCCATGAATAATCGACGAACATTAACAAAGTATTAATCCCCCCGCTATAAGACGAATAGCTAATACACAAGGGTCTGTAGACCTTTCAAGGTTAAATTTGCAGCAGCCTGTTTGGTATTTAGGCAAGGCAGAGCCTATGTGGTGTGGTTATTCCCCATAAGTAGGCGATAACGCAGCATTAATTCCAAACAGGCGCTGCCCTTCGGGTTCTGTCTAGGGGCGATTTACTCTTTGTTGCCTACATGGATGTAGGTAAGGGGCGTGAGCAGGACGCGGAAGATTTGCTCGGTTTTGACTTATTCTTACATGGATGTAAGCCATTAGGATAACGCAGGAGCAGTTATCGAGCCCACTAGGTTACAAACCTCGCGCCGCGATTAAACCGCCCCTAGTTTGAACAAATTTCAAACTGCAAAGGTCAACAGACCCTATTTGAGTTACTTTTTATGCACCTTGCTCAACACTTAATCTAAACGGCTTTATTAATAAAAATTAAAGCAAAAAAAAAGCGGCTTTACTATAAAAGTAAAGCCGCTTACACACACAATGATTGGGTGTAACTGTGATTTTTTACGTTACGCTGGGCTCATAAACTCGTTAATTTGTTCATGAGTAAGTGTAGGTGTAGCACCGGCACTTTCGGCCACCATAGCACCTACTGCACACGCAAAATCAACAGCATGTTGTGCACAATCGCTACTACAAAGCTGATAAATTAACGACCCTAAAAACGAATCCCCCGCGCCTACTGTATCCACAACGCTAATTAAATAACCTGAGTTATAGTAATTTTCGCCTTTTATGGTTAGTAGTGCACCGTGGCTGCCTTTAGTTACACATAAGTATTCGGTGTTAGTTTGCTGTGCAATAAACGCTAAGTTTTGCTCAAGTGAATGGAACTTACAGCCCATTGCTTTGGCAATTTCATAAAGCTCTTCATCGTTTAATTTGATGAAGTCGGCTTTATTCATTAAATCTACTAATGTGTCTAACGTGTAGTGTGGCGCACGTAAATTTACGTCAAACACTTTAAAGTTAGCTACATCAACTAATTGGTTTAATGTGGCAAGTGAGGCTTCGCTTCGGCCAATAAGGCTGCCAAATACAAATACATCACTGGCTTTTACTTTTTCAATAAGTGAGTCTGTAAGCTCAATGTTATCCCACGCTGTATCGGCAACTATTTCGTAGCTGGCTGAGCCGCTTTTATCTAGGGTAACTTGTACTGTGCTGGTTTTTTTGTCGTTATTAACGCCAATGTATTCGCAGCTTACGCCTTTGCTTTTAATTTCGCCTAGTAGCTCAGTACCCAGTTCATCGTTACCTACAGCGCTTATCATGTCGGCTTTAATGCCCAGTGAGTTAATACGCACACACATGTTAAGCGGCGCGCCGCCTAAGCGTTTATCGTTTGCAAAACAATCCCATAGTACTTCGCCAAAGCAACTTACGCTTACGTCTTCACCTTGTTTAGAATCAATTAAAATGCTCATTATTAGTTACCTTTAGGCTCAAGCACGTTATTCATAATTGCTTTAATTTTGCTAGCCGGTGCGTATAACGCTTCTACATTGTTTTTGTAGTGAGACGTAAAGGCACTTTGCGTATTTAAATCGCCAAATAAGCTTGTTAGCGATAAAAATGCAAGGTCATCAGTCGCCGTTTTAGCCGCGGCTTCATGTAACTCGCTTTGCATTGCATCAATTATTTCAAGCTTATTGCCTTGCTCATCTTCGCCTTTATCGCTGTAAAAACACCATGCAGCAATAACCAGGGTCGCAAGTGATACATCACGGCCATGGGCTAGATTTTCGTTAATGGTGGCAATTAAAAACTTAGGTAGCTTTGCTGCGCTTTCTGAACAAATGCGCGATAAGCTGTCTTTAATGTTTGGATTAGCAAAGCGCTCAATTAGCGTGTCTTTGTAGATTTCAAGATCAATGCCTTCTAATTTTTCTAGGTTAGGCGTTACTTCTCTATCCATAAACGCACGTAAGTACTTAGCAAATAAAGGATCTGATACTGTTTCGTCAATTGTGCCGTAGCCATGTACAGAGCCTAATAAACCCAGTACCGAATGGCCTGCATTTAATAAGCGTATTTTCATGGTCTCAAAAGGTGTTACGTCACTTACAAATTGTGCGCCAACGCTATCCCAATTTGGGCGTCCGCAGCAAAATGAGTCTTCAATGACCCATTGTGTAAACGACTCACAGGTAATTGGCCATTCATCGCTAACCCCGTACGCATCAACAACGTAGTCAATATCGCTCTTTTTAGATACTGGCGTAATACGGTCAACCATTGCATTTGGGAAAGTTACGTTAGTAGCAATCCACTCGCTTAGTTCTTTGTCTTGCTCGGCCGCAAAGGCAAATAGCATTTTACGCGTTACATTACCGTTGTGCTGAATGTTATCGCACGACTGTACTGTAAACGCATCAAGGCCTTGTTCTTTACGTAGCTTTAATGCAGCAGTAATGTAGCCAAACGCCGTAATTGGGTCGTTCGGGTTATTAATGTCGTTAATAATGTCTGGGTTTGAGTAGTCAAACTCACCCGTAACTGGGTTAAAGTTATAGCCGCCTTCGGTAATGGTTAACGACACAATATGCGTATCGCTGTGCGCAAGCTTATTAATAACCGCTTGTTTGTCCTCTGGAGCAAACAAAAAGTCAATCATAGAGCCAATAACTTTGTTATCTATTTGCCCATTTGGGTGTCTTACCGTTAGCGTGTAAAGGTAGTCTTGCTGCTTTAAAATATCGCGCAGACCACGGTTACCTTCTAATAAGCCAACACCACAAATACCCCACTGTTCAGCACCTGGCGTTTTTAATAGCTCGTTAATGTACACCGCTTGGTGAGCTCGGTGAAAGCCGCCCACACCAATATGAACTATACCCGCTTTAAGCTTACTACGGTCGTAGTTTGGTGTATCTACATGGCTTGGCATATCTGCCAAGCTTTGTTGGTTTAGCCCTTTAACAAGAGCGTCAGTGTGCTGGTGTTGCGTCATGGTGCGGCCTTACTAAAACAATATTAAAAATTTAAATTAAGATGCAGTATTGAGTGCTTTATGGCGCAATAGCGACCAGTAAGCGGTTGCAAAATAAATAATGGTGCAAATAAAACATGCAATTTCAAACTGAGATTTATTTCCTGCGTAAATGCTCATGCTGTCACTAAAAAACATTACTTGGCTGGCAAAGCCAAAAATAATAAGTAACGAAACAGTCGACACGCCATTTAACACTTTGGTTAGCATTGAGTTATCAGCAACTGGAGCTTGAACGTTTTCTGCCAGTCCTGCTTGGTACTCTTTAATGTCTTGCTGCTCTTGCTCTTCTGCTGCAATTTCTTTGCTGTAGTCTTCACCTGCGCCGTATTTTTTAGCCAGTAGCGTGTAAATAACAATGGTGAAAATCCAAGTAGGAATAAATAAGTAGTAAAACGACATTACATCAATCGCATTTAAACCAAAGCCAAACACAAGTGCTAATGCCCAAGAGGCAATGGCTGGTACGCTACGTGTAATGTTTTTGTATTTAGCCCAGTAACGGGTTAAACCAATTTTAGGAAATAAAACATGCTCGGCAAATACAATGCCGCCTACAGGTACTACTAATAAGCCTGCGTAAGTTAAAAGCGGTAACATTTGCGAAAATACAAACGGGAAACACGCAATTATAACGGTTACAACACCGACAATTGCGGTAGTGCGCTCGCGCGATTGGTCAACAAAAATAGATTGTGCTGCAAGGCCTGCACGGTAAAGGTTAGCGTTAGCTGTAGTCCAGCCCGCAATAATTACAATAACAAAGCCTGTCCAGCCTAATGCGTGGTAAGCAACGTCACCTGGGTCAAGTGATGAAATAGTTGTTTTAAGTAATACCGCAACACCTGCGCCCATAATACCAGCCGAGATCCATGCTAAGTAATGGCCAAAAAACATACCTACGCCTGAAAACAAACCGTAGCTTTTGCGTTTAGCAAATCTAAAAATTGCCATATCAATTAAGCCAAAGTGGGTAATAGAGTTTGCAGCCCATGCAAAACCAATTACCTCTAATAAGCCAATACCTTTTTCGCCATCAGCGGTGGTACCGGTCCAAATAGAAGAATCCCCTATCGCCATAAAGTCATCAAACCCTGTTAGCGTGGTTACTCCTAATACATGATTAGAAAGCTCAGGGAACAAGGCAAACGAACCCGCTATAAAAATAACAAATAACCATGGCGCACAAATTTTAGAAAAATCAGCAACGGTTGAAAAACCATACATAGCCACAAATACAACAATAGAGCCAACCGATAATACAATGGCCACAAATGCTAAGCTGTTAGGGTACCAATCGAGTTGCGCGGGTATATCAAACAAAAACCGCACTGCGGTTGCCGATACCGTGATCATGGCGGCGGATATCACACTAAATATGACCACGTTTGCCCAGTTATAGAGCTTGGTCATTGAGTTACCCGCAATTTTATTTAGGTAGTTGTATAAACTTAAGCGTGTTTCTACCGCAATTGGAGAGGTAATTAACCACCACGAACACATAGCTAATAGGTTACCAATTAATAAACCTAATAGAATGTCGATGGTCGATGCGCCTAATGCAACAAAGGTTGCACCAATAACAAACTCGGTTGCAGCAACGTGTTCACCAGCGTATAAACCGGCAAAGTGCTTCCAACCATGAAGCTTATGATTAGCAACGGGCAATTGCTCTTCGTTAACATCGTTAAATGTTTGTGTGTGTGGACTTGATGCCATGGTATTTTCCTATTGTTTTAAGCACAGCCCTAACTAACCTGAACTCTGGATAATAAATCTATCTCAAGCAGCTATTTCCAGCGCTAACTACGTTAAATTTACTTGCAATAGGCTAGCTATTGACGCGTAATTTCGCCTTGTTTTCACTGTAAATCTCTGGCTAGAGAAAATAAACATAGATATCACTTTTGATTTAATATGTTAGTAAATCTCTTAACCAAAGTTCAGGTTAACTATTAATTTAAATAAGTGTTTTTTATTTAAATTAATTGTTAGTAAATCACCGTGCCTTTTTATAATGCTACTACTATAACTACTTAATAATTAATGCATTTTTACGTTAAGCTTTGTCAGTGTCATAAAGCTCAACGTTGATATTCTATTACTGTGTTTGTAATGCTGGGTACTGCTTATAAAAATCATCCCAATGCGTTAAATGCGCTACCTCTGGGTAAGCTTGGTGAACAAAATTCACTGCATCTTGCATATGCCCACCCCCGCTGTAATGCAAAACCTGCATATTGGCGGCAAGTGCGGCGCACACGCCGGCTTTTGAATCTTCAATCACTAAACAATTTTGTGGCTTCACACCCATTTGCTCAGCGGCATGTAAAAATAAATCGGGCGCTGGTTTACCATTTTTTACCTCACTTGAGGTAAATACCTTATTAAAGTGTTGCGATAAATTAACCACATTAAGCGCTTTAGCGGTGCGTTTAGGGCTACTGCTTGTTGCAATACAGCAAGGTACAGATAATTGCTCTAGCACGTGTTTAATGCCGTTAGTTGGCATTAATGCAGTTTCGAACTCGTTTAATAATGCTTCTCGATAATCGGCTTCAAAGCTCTCAGCTAAGGTCACGTTAAAGGTATCGAATAAGTTTTGGGTAACTGTTTTAAAATTACAGCCCAAAAAATATTGTTGTACATAGGCTCGGTCAATATTAACGCCAATCTCTGCAAGCATGTTTATTAACACTTGCGCGCTTAATATTTCGCTATCTATAACAACGCCATCACAATCAAAAATAACTAATTCTATTTTAGTATTCATACTGCCCCTTTTTATGCACCTAGTTTGGTGCAACCTTGACTTGAGCATAAGCCCAGCAAGTGAGCATATT
The DNA here is from genome assembly GCA_007988745.1 of Pseudoalteromonas atlantica. Lineage (GTDB taxonomy): Bacteria > Pseudomonadota > Gammaproteobacteria > Enterobacterales > Alteromonadaceae > Pseudoalteromonas > Pseudoalteromonas atlantica. Next base: position 17,477 of record BJUT01000005.1, on the reverse strand, counting down.
CTCTTTATTGTTATAATAAGTCAACATCTTGTTAGTGAAAAACGCACCACAGTGGTGAATATTTATTCATTAAATATGAAATTGTCTGTATTTTCATTGATTTCAAAATTGCAATTACGACTAAGGTCGAACATTACAAAACGGCTATTTAGAAAATAGAAGGCAGCACGCAAACAACAATCTAAATTTGTGATTACCCCAATCTAAACAATCAATTTTACCGAACTCACTTTTGTTAATACACTCGTTAACAGTTAAACAGCCAGCAACACTGCCGGCACTTTTATACAGATGAGGTCGACAATGAATACTCAAAAAAACACGATTAATAATAAATCTACGTTAACGCTAAGCGCATTAGCTTTAGCAATGGCATTACCTGCAAGTGCCGCAACTACCCTTACTAAAGACAACGGCGCAGCTGTTGGCGACAACCAAAACTCTATTACCGCAGGTGAGCGCGGAAGTGTATTACTTGAAGACGTACACCTAATTCAAAAGCTACAACGTTTTGCACGTGAGCGTATTCCTGAGCGTGTAGTGCATGCGCGTGGTACAGGTGCACACGGTGTGTTTGTAGCGTCTAAAGAATTAGATGACTTAACAATTGCTGCACCGTTTGCAGAAGCGGGCAAAGAAACTGATGTATTTGTACGTTTTTCATCAGTAATTCACTCAAAAGGTAGCCCAGAAACACTACGCGACCCACGTGGTTTTGCTACTAAGTTTTACACCGACCAAGGTAACTGGGATTTAGTAGGTAACAACTTACCGGTATTCTTTATTCGCGATGCGATTAAATTTCCAGACATGGTTCACTCGTTAAAACCATCACCGGTAGATAACATTCAAGATCCTAACCGCTTTTTTGACTTTTTCTCATACGAGCCAGGTTCTACTCACATGTTAACGTGGGTATACAGCGACTACGGCACACCAGCAAGCCTACGTAAAATGGACGGCTGGGGCGTACATGCTTACAAAATGATTAATAAGTCAGGCGATGTTAAATACGTTAAGTTTCACTGGGTAAGCCAACAAGGTATAGACAACCTTGATGCTAAAGAAGTAAACGAAGTGCAAGGTAAAGACTTCCAACACTTAACACGCGACCTATACAGCGAGATTGGTAAAGGCAACTTCCCTAAGTGGGATCTATACATTAAAACCCTTGATCCGTCGCAGTTAGATGACTTTGACTACAACCCATTAGATGCAACAAAAATGTGGTTAGACGTTAAAGAAACTAAAGTAGGCACCATGACCCTAAACCGTATGCCAACTAACTTCTTCCAATCTACAGAACAAGTTGCAATGGCACCGGCAAATGTAATTCCGGGTATTGAGCCATCTGAAGACAGACTTTTACAAGGGCGTGTTTTCTCTTACGCCGATACGCAAATGTACCGCTTAGGTGCTAACCACCAACAATTGCCAATTAACCGTGCAAAAGTTGAAGTGGTTAACTACAACCAAGACGGCGCAATGAACTACGGTAATACAACTAGTAACGTGAACTACCAACCAAGTCACGAAAACGTTGCAGAAAACCCAATTGCACGCAGAAGTAACACAGAGCTTAAAGGCTACGTACAACAAGCAGCAATTAAAAAGCAGCAAAACTTTGCTCAAGCGGGTGTACTTTACCGCAGCTTTAGCAAGCAAGAGCGCACTAACTTAGTTAACAACTTAGCCGGCGATTTAGGCAAAGTGAAAGACAGCAAAGTTATGCACAAAATGCTTAGCCACTTCTACAAAGCAGATAGCGAATACGGTACACGCTTAACTAACGCTGTAAACGGCGACATGAAACAAGTTAAGCAACTAGCCGCTAAGCTTTAATATTTTACCCAACCTGTAAGTTATTGAGGAAAGCCTAGCTTTCCTCTTTTTTAAAAAGGTAAACAGTATGCGTAAATTACTTATTATATTTACTTTAGTGATGAGCTTTTCAAGCTTTGCCAATGAGCCACAAAGCCCTGTAACAGAACAAAGCACCGCCCAGTCGCAATACGACAGCTTACTTGCTTATTACTTTGCAGCCGCACGTACCGACGACACCACCGTTATAACGCAATTTGTTGATGCTGGCATTCCTATTAATAGTTACAACAACAAAGGTTACACCGCGCTAATGATTGCCACCTACCACGGCAATAAAAATACGGTAAACACCTTATTGCAACTAGGCGCTAATGCATGCCTTGAAGACAACCGCGGTAACACAGCCCTAATGGCCGCCATATTTAGAGGCGAATTTAGCATAGCTAAAACACTTGTAGGCCTTGATTGCGATAACGCACATCAAAACAAAGCCGGTCAAACAGCCGAGCAATTTGCACAAAAATTTGGCCAACAAAAAGTGCTCGACTTATTAGCACAGGTAAACAGTAAATCTAATTAACCAACTTTTAATATACCCATTAGCCCGTTATTGTTAGTGACAATAAGGCTAAATTAGCAGCCAATAACAAGGCTCTAGCAAAATAAGTAGTACCCTTTAGTTATTTAAACCTTCCTCTCGCCCCATTTTATCTGGGGCGTGGTTTAATACCAACGCCAATAAATAGCTGATCTATTTTACTTGCTAAACAACTCATTTCTTTGTTGTAATTTTCGTCGAGGGAACAACCACTTACATCAATTTACGCCTAGGACTGAATTGTTTATTCGGCGTAAAATTTAGAACACATACTTAATGGGGTTGGTATAAACAACGCACACCCCTCTTGCTGAGACTGGTCTAACCAGCTATTGTTTTTACCTGTGTACTTTATATGGTAAATAATAATTCTAATGACCGCACCACACTTTGAGCACACCACTATTACCTGTAATAACAGGCAAACCCTAAGCGCCCGTGTATTTACACCCACCAGCCCTATTAAAGGTGCGGTGATGATTGCCCCTGCAACCGGTATAAAACAACAGTTTTATGCAAACTTTGCTACTTACTTACAGCAACATGGCTTTGGCGTTATTACGTTTGATAACAGTGGCATTGGCCAATCGCTTAACCGCAGCATTAAAAAAAGCAAAGCCAGTTTACAAAGTTGGGGTGAGCAAGACATGCCTGCGGTGCTTGAGCATTTGCAAAGGGTATTTCCTAATACTCAGTATCATTTAGTGGGTCATAGCGCCGGCGGGCAATTAGTGGGGCTAATGCATAACGCTAACGAGCTAAGCTCCGCGTTTAATTTTGCTTGCTCGTCGGGTAAATTAACTAATATGAGCTTAGCGTATCAGGTTAAAGCGCACTTTTTTATGAATGGGGTTATTCCTCTTAGTAATGCCTTGTTTGGTCATACTAAATCGCAGTGGTTTGGCATGGGCGAGCCACTACCTAAAGGCGTAGCTAAACAATGGCGCAAATGGTGTAACGCCCAAGGGTATGTGCAATCAGCATTTGGTGATACCGTATTCCAACACTGTTACAACACGCTTTCTATGCCCTCAATATGGGTTAATGCTACCGATGACGATATTGCTAACAATGCAAATGTTGCCGATATGCTCTCGGTTTTTCCTAAATTAAAAGCACAAACCCTAACCTTAAACCCACACGACTATGGTTTGAAGGAAATTGGCCATATGAAATTTTTTAGCAAAAAATCTGACGGATTATGGCCACTTGCGCTTAACTGGCTAAACAAACACAGTTAAAAAAGGATGCGTTTACTCCGTAAATTTGCACCGTTAATTTACGGCGTTAATTTGCTTTTTAACTGGTTTTTCACGCGTTACGAAATAGCATACGAGTGAGCCGCCAGTTACCATTATTACTCCTTGCCAAAACGAGGCACTAAGGGTAATTGATAAATAAAGCGCCGAAATAATCGCTGAAAAAACCGGCGTAAAATACGAAAGCGTACCAAGCAACATTAAGTTACCGCCAATAATAGCTTGGTTCCAAAGAGCATACCCGCTGCCAACAACCACACCAGCTAGCACAAGCGTTACGGTCGCGTGCAGTGTAAAGGTCATTTTTGGCTCGTCACTTAATCCATACAACACCCATAAGCTTAGTGCCGTGGCGATAAAAAACAGCACAATGGCATTTTGCCCATTGCTATTTTTTTGAGTAATTACACAGTAAACAGACCAAATAAAAGGCGCTACAAACGCCAACAAGTAGGCCGTTGGGTTACTGGCAAAATTGCCCATAATACTATTAAGTGATAACCCACTATCGCCACCAACGCACCAAGCCACACCAAAAAAAGCAAGCAGCATACCTGGGTAAATCCAAACACTTACTTTACTACGGTTAACTATAATACTGAGCAAAATGGTAAGTGTGGGCCATAAATAATTTATAACTGCCATTTCTACCGCTTGGTGGCGATTATTAGCAAGCCCTACAAACAGCGCTAAACACACCTCGTAAAGTGCAAATAAAGCAGTACCCCAAATAATATAGCGCTTATTAAACCCAGCAAACTTAGGCCGCCCCATTACCAAAATTAAAAACAGCGCGCTTACACTGTACATGAGTGCCGCCCCTCCTATGGGGCCAAATAACTCCGAAACATCCCTGAGCAGAGCCACTAAACAACTCCATAATAAAATAGCGGCAATGCCATAAAGCGTGTATTTATGATTAGAAAAAAAGTCCATTAACTACCTAAAAGTACTACTTACGTTTGACGTTACGCTAACAGTAATTAGTGGGTTAAACAATTGTTGCTCATCATTTATTGTTATAAAGATGTTTTTGGCCTGCACTTAAGTGTTTGACCTTTTGGTCAGTAAAGTTACAATCATTCAACACGTTAAAAACAGCATCGCCATAATGAGCACACAAACAAAGCCAAATAAAAAAGAACTCACCCGAGTAAAAAACCAAACATTAATACTCGATGCCGCCGAGCAATTGTTTTCTCAGCTTGGTTACGATGGCACCAGTATGAGTATGGTTGCTAAAGAAGCAGGCGTTCCTAAGGCCAATATTTTATATTATTTTAAAAGCAAAGACGGCCTATACGAAAACGTAATAGACCGCATTATTGCACACTGGAACTTAGGCTTAGATAACGTAACCCCTGAGGACGACCCTGCACATGTGCTGTATCACTATATTAAAAGCAAAGTCATACTTGCCGTAAACCAGCCGCTGCAATCACGTTTATTTGCCAGTGAAATACTGCGCGGCGCTCCTTATTTGCAAAACTACTTTAGAACCAACACACGCCCGTGGGTAAAACAAAAGGTAGACGTGTTTCAGGCCTGGATAGATGCAAACAAAATGGATAATGTTGACCCTTACCATTTATTATTTACCATTTGGTCAACTACGCAGTACTACGCCGATTTTCAGGCCGAAGTGCTACTGGTTATGAACAAATTAGAATACGACGAAACCGATGTGGCACAAATAACGCAATCAACTGCCCACATAATTTTAAAAGGTATTGGTTTAAAAATACCTGAGCACAGTGAGGCTTAACCCATGGATAATTTTACCACCCCAGACTTATTTGACGATCACCGCAATAGCGTACAAGTCGCCGACAGCGGCCTGCACCACTTTGGTAAAAAAACCACATTTAGTGGCCAAGCAGTTACCGTTACCTCCCCAGACGATAACTCGTTTGCCGCCGACATACTGCATGAAAACGGCAAGGGTAAAGTACTGGTTATTGACGGCTTTGCTAGCAAACGCTTTGCTTTTATAGGCGATATTATGGCGGAGCGCGCGTTAAAAAACGGCTGGGAAGGCGTGATTATTAACGGCTGTTGCCGTGACATTGAAATACTTGCCACTATGGATTTGCCGGTTATGGCACTTGGCTCAACCCCGCGCAGTACATTAAAGCGTGGCTTTGGAGATAAAAATCAAACAGTGACCATGCTTAGTACCACAATTAACCCTAACGATTGGCTATACGCCGATGTAAATGGCTTAATTATTAGCCCTAACGCATTACTATAAACGCCACACTTGCAACCAAGTTGGTGCAATCACGCACCAACTTGGTGTGTTTTCACCTCTAAATTACGCCTTCTTTAATACTTATATTTTTATAAATATCTGCTAAACCCCATGTAAACCAAACAAACCTGACCGAGCGGACAACTTTATTGCATTTGGCATTGCTTTTGCTTAGCTTTTAGGCAATATAATAGCTAACCGATTAAAAAGCGGATCAGCCTCTGTAAAATAAAAATAAGATGTTACGCAGTGGGCTGAAAAATAATAATAACTAATTCGTCTTTTTAATCACTCTAAATCTGATTATAACCAGTTGGTCAGATTTACTTTATAACGAGTGGTGATATGAGTACCAAAACACATAATAATTTTACCGGTATTTTTTGTGACCATGGCCCTAACGCATGGCAAACACAAACCCACGGCAAACTTGTAAATAAGCGCCTTGCGGTAAAAGATGTATTTGCTGTTAAAGGCGAGCGCAACAGCGCGGGTAACCCAAGCTGGTTTAAAGCAGCAAAACCTGCACAGCAAACAGCAAGTGCCGTAAACAAACTAATGAATGAGGGTTGTCGCTTTACAGGCTTTACCCATACCGATGAGCTGGCCTACAGCTTAGAGGGCAATAACATTCACTATGGTGCAGCACAAAACCCAAAACTTAAAGGCCATGCAAGTGGCGGCTCAAGTATGGGCTCGGCTGCGGCTGTAGCGGCTAACTTAGCCGATATTGGCTTAGGTACTGATACTGGTGGCTCTATTAGAATACCGGCAAGTTATTGTGGCTTATTTGGCATAAGGCCAAGCCATAACGTAATTGAAAAAGATGGCCTAATACCGCTAGCGCCCCCATTTGATACCATTGGCTGGCTTACGCAAAATGCAGAGCTGCTAAGCGATGTAGGCAATGTACTGTTACCAAATCAAGCTATTAATAACGTTGATACTTTAGTTATTTGCGAGCCATTATTTGAGCTGGTTGACCCTGCATTACAAGCCCCACTTAAACAACTGCTTGAAAAAACCAAACCTTATTTTAAACACCATAAAGAATTTGAACTGCCTAACAGCAGCTTATTAAGCGAACTGGCTGACAGCTTTAGAATACTGCAAGGGCGAGCAATCGCAAAAACGCATAAAGATTGGCTTCAATTGCCAGGGCAACTTCCCCAGTTTGCTCCGGCAATTGCGGCACGTTTTAACATGGCGCTTGCCCTAACCGCCCAAGAAGAGCAAGAAGCACTAAATGTACAAACCCAGTGGCAAACACTAATCGCTAAAAACCTAAACACAAACAGCTGTTTATTTTTGCCAACCACACCCACAACTGCACCTAAATTGGGCGCCGACACAAGCGCCTTACGCATGCAAATAATCACCTTATCGGCCATTGCGGGCTTGAGCCGCTCGGCGCAAGTACACTTACCATTGGCTAATTTAGAAAATGGCCACCCGTATGGGTTTTCATTAATGATGAGCCACGGCAACGATAAAAGCCTACTTGCCTGCGTACAACAATTAGCTGCCCACTTTAAACAGGACACACTTGCATGAGCACACACAACATTGCCTTTACTGCCCCGCATTTTGCAGCAACCGAGGCAGGCACCTTAATACTAAAACAAGGCGGTACAGCCACCGAAGCCATGGTAGCGGCAGCGGCTGCGATTAGCGTGGTATATCCGCATATGAACTCAATTGGCGGCGACAGTTTTTGGCTTATTGATAACCCAAACCAAAGTATACCCACTGCCATTGATGCCTGCGGGCGCGCACCAAACGATATAAGCGCCTATAGCAATGAGCCACACATACCAGAGCGCGGCGGTTTAAGCGCGCTTACTCAGGCTGCAACACTTCGCGGCTGGCAAAAAGCCCTTGCGGTAGATGAGCACGCAGCTCTTTCGCTAAGTACTATTTTAGCCCCAGCCATAAAGCTCGCGCGCGAAGGCTTTACAGTGTCTAAAAGCTTGCAAGCAGGCTGCGAAAAGCTTGCCACTGCTTCAAACACTAATGCTGCATTCAAAGAACTTTACATACCTAATGGTAAACCGTTGCAAGCGGGCCAACATTTTAAAAACCCAAAACTTGCCAGTACCTTTGAGCACTTAGCCGAGCATGGCTTAAACGCCTTTTACCAAGGCCCTTTAGCAGAGTCGTTTGCAAACGATTTAGCTGCCGCAGGCAGTGCAATTACACGCGCTGATATTGCCAATACGCAGGCCGATTTAGTAACGCCGCTCAGTGCTAATTTATCGGGCATACAGTGTTATAACTTACCCGCCCCCACACAAGGCGTACATTCTCTGCAAATAATTGGCGCTGTTAATAAACTAAAACATTTAGCAAAAACAGAGGCTGATTGGATGCACTTAATTGTTGAGGCAACCAAACAAAGCTTTACTCACCGCCCTACACTTTGGGCAGACCCAGACGCGCTTGGCGATGATTATAAAAACGCATTAACTGATGAGCGCTTAAATGCGCTTGCCAGCAATATAGATATGAGCCAAGCCAAGCAATGGCCATTTAATGCAGAGCCAGGCGATACCGTTTGGATGGCCGCACGGGATAAAAACGGCCAACTAGTAAGCTTTATTCAAAGTGTTTACTGGGAATTTGGCAGCGGCATTTTGATGAGCGAAGGCGGCTTTGTGTGGAATAACCGCGGTTTAAGTTTTAGTTTAAATAGCAACGATGCCAATGCCTTAAAAGCGCATAAAAAACCGGCTCATACACTCAACCCTGCTTTAGCAAAATTTGACGATGGTCGGCGCCTTGCCTACGGCACCATGGGCGGCGAAGGCCAACCACAAACACAAGCTGCTGTATTTAGTGGTTACGCATGGCGTAATAAATCAATTACCCAAGCAGTAAGCGATCCGCGTTGGTTATTAGGGCGCACCTGGGGCGATACAAGCACAAATTTAAAGGTAGAGCAAAGCTTAGTAATTCAAGTTAAACATGAATTAAATCAACGTGACCACGACTGGGTAAGCGTTGATAATAACAATGAAATGATGGGTCATGCAGGTGCCATTTTAGATACGCCTACCAGCCTTGAAGCAGCCACCGATCCTCGTTCAGATGGTCGCGCAACAGTAACTACAGCAGGAACACAATGACAGAAATAATAAATCAATGGCCGATTATAGCGGCCTTAATAGCAACCGGTATTTTTGCAGGTATTTTAGCAGGCCTATTTGGTGTAGGCGGCGGCATAGTAATTGTGCCTGTGCTGTACTTTTTACTGCAAGGCTTTGGCGTAAGCCCTGAGTCGGCCATGATGATAGCCACAGCGACATCGCTTGCCACCATAGTGCCTACTTCTATTTCGTCTATTCGCTCGCACCATGCAAAAGGCAATATCGACCTTGCTTTAATTAAATACTGGGCCCCGTTTATTTTGGTAATGGCCGTTATATGTAGCTACTTAGCTCATTCTATACGCGGTAATGCGTTGGTACTTATGTTTGCCTGTATTGCCATTTTAGTAAGTTTAAACATGTTATTTAGAGCCGGCGCGCCTGCCCTTGTTAGTAAATTACCAGGTAAATTTGGCCAAGGCATTATGGCAAGTATTGTCGGTGGTTTATCGGTAATGATTGGCATAGGTGGCGGCACTATTGGCGTACCCATGCTAAACGCGTTTAACGTACGTGCTCATGTTGCCGTTGGCACCGCTGCTGTATTTGGCTTATTAATTGCGCTACCGGGCGTTATTACTTTATTAAGTATTGGTACTACACCCACCGATGCGCCGCTTGGCACGTGGGGTCTTGTAAACCTACCTGCTTTTATACTTATTATTCCGCTTACTATTTTGTTTGCCCCTATTGGCGTAAAAATTGGTAGCAAGCTAGATCAAAAACAATTAAAACGCGCCTTTGCCGTTGTATTAATGATAACGGGCATTCGTATGCTTATTCAGACTCTGGGAGCCTAAAACATGTTTAGCGACACGCAAATTCAAACTTTAAATCCGCCACAGCGATTACTCATGGGCCCAGGCCCAATAAACGCAGATCCACGCGTGCTACGTGCTATGTCGGCGCAGCTAATTGGCCAATACGACCCAGTAATGACCGGTTTTATGAACGAAACCATGGCCCGCTATCGCGAAATTTTTAAAACCAAAAACGAATGGACCATGTTAGTTGATGGCACATCGCGCGCAGGCATAGAAGCCGTTTTATGCTCTATTTTACGCCCAGGCGATAAAGTACTGGTGCCCATTATGGGCCGCTTTGGCCACTTGCTTGCTGAAATAGCCGAGCGCGTAGGCGCAAAAGTACACACCATAGAAGTCCCGTGGGGCGAGGTATTTACCCCCGAACAAATAGAAAAAGCCATTGTTGATGTAAAACCCCATGTACTTGCTATGGTACAGGGCGATACCTCTACAACCATGAACCAACCACTTGAAAACATTGGCGATATTTGCCAAAAGCACGACGTATTATTTTACTGCGATGCCACCGCTTCGATTGTAGGTAACGATTTACCCGCCGATGAGTGGAAACTCGATGCGCTTTCGGTTGGTTTGCAAAAATGTTTAGGTGGCCCGTCTGGCTCTGCCCCTTTAACACTGAGCGATAAATGCGCCGATTGGATCCAAAAACGCAAAAAAGTAGAAGCGGGTATTCGTACCGCGCAGCATACCGACGGCACCGAGCCATTTGTACGCTCAAACTACTTTGATTTAGGCATGATCATGAATTACTGGGGCGAAGAGCGCCTTAACCACCACACAGAAGCCACCAGTATGCTGTATTGCGCATCAGAATGTGCTCGCATTGTTATTGAAGAAGGCGTAGATAACTGCGTTGCCCGCCACAAGTTACACGGCGATGCCATGCTAACGGGTATTCAAGCGCTGGGCTTAAACGTATTTGGCGACTTAAACCATAAAATGAACAACGTAGTGGGTGTTTATATACCCGAGGGCATTAATGCTGACCACGTACGCGGACAAATGCTAACCGACTTTGGTATTGAAATTGGCACCTCGTTTGGCCCGCTGCATGGCAAAATTTGGCGTATTGGCACCATGGGTTACAACGCCCGTAAAGATGCCGTATTACAAACATTGGCAAGCCTAGATGCCTGCTTACACGCCAATGGTTACAAAGGCCCTAAAGGCGAAGCCGCTATTGCCGCCCTAGCCCATTATAAATAAAAAAAGGATTTAGCATGACGATTGCAAGCCCCCTCCATGAGCCATTATTAAACAGTGAGCTGGCTAATAAATTTGCCGCGCGCGCGTTATTGCGCTGTAAAACGCTCAGTGGCCTATCGCAAATGCAAGGTGGCATTCACCGTGTGTATTTATCTAAAGAGCACAAAGAGTGTAACCGTGTCACTGCTGAATGGATGGCTGAGGCGGGCATGCAATCGTGGCAAGACGAAGTCGGCAATTTATGGGGGCGCTTAGCATCATCTAACCCAAACGCTAAACGATTAATTATTGGCTCACACCTAGACACCGTACCAAACGCCGGTGCATTTGATGGTATTTTAGGTGTGCTACTCGGTATTGAAATAGCCGCCCTTGCACACACGCTTAAGCTTGATTTACCATTTCATTTAGATGTAGTGGGCTTTTGTGATGAAGAAGGCACCCGCTTTGCCACCACGTTAATTGGCTCAAAAGCACTGGCGAACGAGTTTGACCCCCAGTGGTTAAATATACAAGATACAAACGGCATTAGTATGCGCCAAGCCATGCTTGATTTTGGCCTAAACCCTGATGATTACGCTAAAGCCGCCCTTAACAAAAACGAATTACTCGGTTATTGGGAAACCCACATAGAGCAAGGCCCAGTGCTTGAATCGGTAAACCAGGCGCTAGGCGTAGTAACCGCTATTGCTGGCGCCAAACGCGCTATGATCACCCTAACAGGCCAAAGCGGCCATGCAGGCACTACGCCAATGAACTTACGCCAAGATTCGTTAGTTGGGTGCGCCGAGCTTACCCTTGCCATAGAGCAACTAGCAAAAAACGCGAGTAATGGTGAAGTAGCCACCGTAGGGCAAATTCATGCTCGCCCAGGCGCTACAAATGTTATTGCCGGTAAAACGACCATAAGCCTAGATGCACGCGCACAAAATGATACCGACCTAGCAGTATTACTTAATGCAATACATACCCGCGCCGATCAAATTGCTACATCGCGTAATTTAACGCTTGATTGGCAATGGACACATGCGGCCGACGCCGTAGCGTGCGACACTCAAATTCAACAATTGTTTAGCAGTGCCTGTAAATTGAATAACCAAGCCTCGCCTTCACTTGCCTCTGGCGCTGGGCACGATGCCATGGCTATTGCTCCTATTTGCCCTGTGGGCATGCTATTTATACGCAGCCCTGGCGGGATAAGCCATCACCCCGCAGAAGCTGTTATTGATGAGGATGTAACAAAAGCCCTTAGCGTAATGTACAGCGCACTCATGCTGTATGTAAAAGAGTTAGAAGAGTAACTAACGGTTATTAAACGCAGGGTAGGCTATGTGCTGTTAGCTTAGCCCTGCGTATTAAACGGGGCTGTGGTTATTAAGTAAAGCCAGTATTTAAAATCGGTGTTTAAAACTTAATTAAGGCTTAAGCCAAGCTCATTTAAACTCGCTTCAAAGCGCTGCCATTTTCTATTTATTTTACGCTTAGCCGATGAGCTCACGTAATTACTAATAGGAAAAAACTCAGTATTACCAATATCATCAACAACAACACACCGCTCAATGGTGCCGTTATTATTAACACACGCTATATTGCGTGGTTTTATTTCTTTAGTGATCACTAAATTGTGTAATAAATAATCTTTTAAATTTAATAGTGGCTCGGCTAAGGCTTCACTATTTGGCTGATTTAAATAATATTCTAGCGTTTTAGCCGGCTGATTATTTGCATCAATCACTAAGTCAAACACGTACCCTGTGCCAATATTGGTGTGTACCGTACCATGGTATCGCGCTAACAACTGCCACTGAATGTTCCGGTTACTAAGTCGCTTATAATAAGCCAGCTCTTGATCTTGCTCCTGCGAAAACCCTTCATGGCTTACTTTTATACATAAATTATGTGCCTCAGGGTGCCTGCAACACGTTCTATGCGCCCCTTTACCTACAATTAAATCGTCGTTCAATGAGATCAAACCAATTTTCGTCCTAACGTAAATTTACAAATACCAATTCGCTTAATTAAGTAACCTATTTGGAGGATTGGTATAAAACGAGGTAAATAACACACCATAAAATTGCACGCTTAGTATTTACATCTATTAATGCAGCTTTTATTACTATGTCAGTAATAAAGTAGGTACATTCGTTAAATAAGCCGGCCATTTTAACTATAAATTAGGGTTTATCAAGGTAAATTAGCTACAGTTTGGATGTATTAAAGACTAAGGTAGATTTGCTTTTGTATTATTATTAAAACGAATATCAGGCTATTGAGATAAGGAAGAAGAACAAAAAATTTAGATTTGTTCGCGGTAGTTAACCAAGTCTTACAAATAAATATTTAGATAGTAGAAGCCCCGTTTTTACTATCTAAATACGCCGGTATATAGCTAAACCGACTTTGTATATTTGTATTCGCATGATACAACAGCTGCACATAAGCCACTAAAAGCTAAAATACAAACTGCAGAAACTGCACCCCAAATTGACATTATCATCACAGGTAAACCGGCATTTGGTGCAGACATAACTATTCCATTCCCTAAATCTTTAGGTGCGCCAAGGTTAGAAAAAACACCAAATAAACCAATGCAAATAGCTATAAAAAACAGTATATAACTCAAAAACCCAAGCACTCTAGAAGCGATAAGCAGGCCCTTAAGGTTTTCTGTTTTAATTGTTGAGTACGGGTAAAGTTTCATATTCATCCTTAATTTAATTACTTTTATTATTGTTCTGAGCGAATGTTCATTATTCACACAAGCAAACTTAAAAACAAGTAGGAGCAACTTAAAATAGCCAAATTCACCAAGTAGTTAGCCAAGCATGTTAAATTTATAACTAAGCATTAGATGTATATTGAAATAACAGAATTGCTTTAGCTAACCTTCACTAAAAACATTTATTTTGCAGTTATTCGGGTGGCTACATAAAACTAATTATAGGGCCACCCGCTTTAATTTTTATAGTTACTCAATCGTTACTTTTGCATCACTTACCCATGTTTCGGTTATCGCCTCTTCGCTTTTATCAACCAAATATGCGCGTATGCTTACGGGGTCGTTATTGCTCTGTTTGTAGTCAAATGCTAATCGCCATTGGTTGCTACCCACTATTGGGTAAGCACCAATTGGCTCAAGTATTTCGCCGTTACTGGCTTCAACAATAGGCTTTATGCCGCTTTCTCTATCTAGGCCTTTAAATACTGGGCCTTCAAAATCAATCACCATTTTGTTTACGCCCTCAGGAATAGGCTGGCCAGGAATTCCGCCCTGTCCTTGGCGAGTATTAACAACACTTGCTAGGTTTTTTGATTTTGGATCGAGTGGACGCCACTCAATATCATAAGAAAAGGTAAACTCATCGCCTTTACGTACCTCTTTTTCAGGCACCCAATAGGCAACAATGTTATCAAACGTTTCATCTTTAGTTGGGATTTCAATTAGCTGCACAGCGCCTCTCCCCCAATCACCCGTAGGCTTGATCCACGCTGATGAACGCTTATTGTAAAACACGCCGTCGTCTTGGTAGTTATTAAAGTCACGGTCTCTTTGGATTAAACCAAAGCCTTTAGGGTTCTCATCAATAAAGCTATTGGTCGACACCGACTGCGGATTATTTAACGGTCGCCAAATATACTGGCCCGACCCAGTATGAATCGCTAAGCCATCGCTGTCGTGAATTTCTGGACGCCAGTCTTTCGCTACCGTTTTATCTTTTTCTGAGTACCAGTACATGCTGGTTAGCGGCGCTATACCTAAGCGCTCAACATCGGCGCGCATATACAAATTAGCACTTACAGAGGTAACATGCCCTTTGGCCTCTTTGTTGTCTTTACTCAAACCAAACCGATAAGCACCTGTAACAGAGGGCCCCTCAAGCAATGCCCACACAGACATGCTCTCACCTTTATTTTCTGCAGGGCCTAACCAAAATGCCGAAAAGCGTGGAAATTCTTCTGGCTCACTCATACCGGTATTTATTGCAATACCGCGAGCCGACAACCCATATTGCCCCTGAGGGCCATCAGTTCTAAAATAAGACGCCCCCAAAAACGATATCCAATCTGGTTTTATATCAGGGCGCATAATTCTAAAGCCTGCGAACCCAAACCCTTCTGGCAGGTCGTCGGCAGGGCTATCTTCAGGCATATCAAAAAGTGCATTACTAAAAGGCAGTTCTTTAACGTTGTTTTTATCATCTCTGATGAAAATACTTACCGGCTTAGGAAAATATCGCCCAGGGTAAAATAATTGCACCGGTGCCTTTTTGCCATTTGGGTAGAGGGTTTCATCTTCTTTAAAGCGTATTTTCCAATGTTCGTCATAGGTAATTTTATCGATAAGCTCAGGTGCTGGCACTTCCACAGGCGTATAAGGCTTTTTGGCAGAGGCTTTTGCCAACGCTTTTAAGTCTTCAAAAGTAAACTTAGCACTTGCTTGTGCTTGCGCCGCGTGTAACGACACAGAGGAGGCAATAATAGCGGCAATAAATAACTTTAACTTCATAAAAAGTATCTCTAATAAAGGGAGTCTAAAAATAAGCGCCCAGTACGAACGCCTAACTTAAAATGCGTGTAAAGATATTACACACCGCAATATGAACTCGCGTTTACTAAAATAACGTTATTTGGCGAAGCTTCTATGCTTAGCTGTGTTTGGGGGATTGTGTTTGAATAGCTGTATTTAATAAATGCGGCTGATATAGCTTTTACTTAGTTTAAGCCAGTTAGTGCTTTAAAATCGAAATACTGATCTGTGCGTCGCTGCTACGCTCAGTATAAATACCTGACTAGTAAAAGCCTCATAAAATTAGCTAATTAGTATGGTGTTCAGCCAGTTATTTACTAATGTCTTTTCGATATTTTGTTATACCGCTGGCTATTTCTTTCCACCAGTTGTTAGCCCCAAAATGCAATAACTTGTACTTAGTTGGTTTAACTCTGCCTGCGTTTGCAATTATTAACTTTGATAACTGCTCAATATCATAGCCAGTCCACTCAGGTATTGGCTGTGCAAAATTCTGATTAACAGCAGGGTAAACCTCATTCCAGTAGATATACTCTAATTCTAAAATTGAATACTTAGATTTAGCACACGTAGCTATAGCGTTTTCTAGCTCATCAGATGGCTCAATATCCATCCAAAACATTTGCAACGCATCCCAAATAGGTTTTCTATCTTCTGAATCTAATCGTGGATTATCCATAAGCCACTAACGCCTTGTAAAGTTTAAAAATAAAACCTGCCATTAATAACAAAGTGAACTATTTTCTGTGTTCAGCTATTTAAGTATGCTTGTTATTGCTACAGGTTAAATAGCTTTTCGCATTTTATTTAATAACTCGTAGCATGCTTTATACAACAGTATTTCCATGTCTTCGTTATGATACAAAGGGCCCCAACGAAAAAAACTTCTTAAGCTAAATTTTTTAGCTATGAATTCGCGCCATGTAATAGACTTGGAAACACTAAACGTTTTAATCGTCTTATTGTGCTCAATGTTATACAAGCGCGACACTAATTTAACTTTTGGACGCCAAAAAAGCGGAATAATAGCAGTATCAAAATCCACAGTGAATGCATCGCCACCATGCAAAGTAACTATAACCACATCTAAACCAATATCTGACTTTTTGGGCTCTTTAATAGACGAAATACTATGAAGGCAAAAAACCTCTTCAAGTTTTTGGTGCATATGATCTTCAAGTGAATCGCCCGTTATATAAAAAAACGACTCTACCTTAGAAAAGTGGCTATTATTAACTACAGCTAACGATCCCAAATAAACATTAGGCTTTTCAGCGCTAAACCAATCGAATAGCAAATTCAAATTCCTTTCTTACTTATGCCAAATAAATAGGCTGCAAGATTGTTGGTTAAGGTTAGAGTGAGATAGCAAAACCAGCAGCTTAGGTTCTGATTAACAATTTTTATTACGCTAAATTTTTTACTACGTAATTGAATACCAAGTAGCGTCCCTAATAAAACAGCGATTACATGCAGCAAAACTGGAATCAAATATATTAAAGGCTCCATTGTTATTTCCAACAGTATAGATAGTAAGGCACCGACACTTAAGTTAATAAACCAATAAACAGCCGCAACTAAAAAGGGGTATATATACGGACTCACTGTTTGCCTATACCCTAGATATAAATAAACGATTAAAGAGGCTACAAAACCGAGGACGTATTGAGTATAAATGTATGATGTGCTTTGAATCATCTCATCAAAGCCAACAATCTTTGTTGCTATTGTTGATAAGGCAACTAGCAATAAATACAAGCCTACTGAAAAGACTAAAACCCTAGAGTATTTCACAATAATCCTTTAGTAATATAATTAGGCCGTAGATTTGAATGCTA
>BJUT01000004.1 GCA_007988745.1 Pseudoalteromonas atlantica | reverse complement strand
CATGTTTACGAAACGCTTTTACTTTCATGAGAACTGACTCCTAAATAGGTGTCTACTTTTATGGAGTCAGATCAAAACGAGCCCAGAGAGGCTCGTTTTTGTGTGTATTTTAAAAAATCATCAAGGGCTATTAGCGAGTAGCTCATCTACTTTTTTTATAACATCTTTTGGTTTTGGTTCAGTCGTTTGTTGTTTTAACCAATCTATTATTTCTGAGCTGACTCTGTAACCTTTTTTAATGCAGTAGTGTTGAGAGGTAACCCATACATCTGGGGCTCCTCTAGTGCTGCCACTGTAAGAGTTACAAATAATATAGCCTTCACTTTTAATTTTACTTTCAATAAAGTAAGTATAAGTAGGAACTGAAACTAATAGTAAAATTAAAGTAATCCCACAGAGCTTATACCATTTAATTAGAAGCTCTGGCTCTACTTCAGTGTTTCTTACTTTTAATAATATTAGCCGGGTGAGCATAGCAAATGCTGGCGTGCCTAAAATTAAGCTCGGAGCAAAACTCTTTTCCTTAAAAATCATCGGGTGATTATTTAACGCCTCAAAGACAAATGCCACTTCATTATATGATGCAATCGGTAAAACTAAGGTGATGATAAAGAATAAAACAAATAAAAAAACACCCTTTATATTTTCACTTAATGTTACTCTGTCGTGTTTCATTAAATTCTCTTTAATCATCATTTAAACAAGGTAAAAAAAAGACGTCGCGGTTACACTTTATACGGCTTCGACATATGCATTATTGGCAACTCTTAGACTAACTACAATTTTTTAGCTATCTAATATAGTATATAAATTAAACATATAGCTACTCCTGCAGCAAGAGCCCCAATAAGAAAAAATAAGCTAGATTTCACTTCAAATCTTTTACAATGAAAAACGAAGTAGCAGGTTTTGTTTAGGTTAAAAAAGTAAAGTGTCTTAGATTGATTTTAAAAAGCACCAAGTAAGTTTGGTTTATATAAAATATTATCATAGGATCTCGCGTTGTGCTTTTTTATGATACTTCAGCCCATGGCACCCAAACTCGGTTAGCCAAAAAAAGTAAAAGCAAACTTGTTTTATTCGCAGGAACGTTATTTAATTTTCGCTTTGAGGTTAAACAAGTCAGACTAGCCTTTCAAATCAATTTTTAGGAACAGGAAGCTAAAATGCAAGGATCGCGTATTATTAAAACTCATGAAATCAGCTTGTTTAAAAGAGCGCTAAATTTAGCTTTATTATTTACTCATATAATTTTTTTATTTGGTGTAGCTGCCATCGCATTCGATCGTGAGAGTTTTGAGGCGATAAGTAACGCAAAATATGGCAATAGCGCTCCCTTAATGCAATCTAAATTAGCAGATATATTTGTATCTTCTTGGTTTGCTTATTTGTGCTTAGCTTTAATCCCCATAACTATAATGAAAGAACGCTTTATGAAAAGCTATGACGTTCGAATTTACTCAAATATACTAGCTTCGTTTATATGCGGATTAATAATCTATGTATTTATTAATAAGCTGTATAGTTTATAAGGTTTATTTAATGTGATTTTTAGCTTCTTTAAGCTGAAAATTTATAACTTAAAAGGAAAAAATATCTAATGGAAAATATTTTTTGTGGGTATTATGATGAGGAAGCGGAGCAGGATGTTCCATTACAACCAAACATTAGTGAAGCTATAACCTTTTTCAAAGGTTTTATTTGGGAGAATGAGAGTTCAGAATCCGCCATGAAAATTTTATTTTTTCAATCCTTAGGGGATAATGAGGCTTCATTGCAAATAAGTTGCCTAGAAAAAAAATTATGGTGCATTTCTGCCAGTGCTTCCATCCGAAGGCGCTTTCTAGGGCCCTTCTTTAAGCGTAGCACCTTTAAAATCTTTATAGATAAAAATGAAGATGAAACAGAAAATATAATACGTCTATTTTATGATAGTTCGCCTCACGAATTTGCTGCCTTTTTAAAAAATAGTAAAGGCTAAGCTTTAAGTGGGATTACATTCGTACTCCATTGATTTAAAACAATAATTATTTATTCTTTTAGGTTGTTAGATATACTTTGCCTAAAACTCTAATACATTTAATCTCTTTATAAATCTATTCTATTACTTTAGATAAAGGACTATTCATGAAGTATCTAAATTACATATTGCTTTGCCTATTCCTACTTTTCACATCGAACACATTTGCGCTTGAGCAGAAGTATCACGAGAGTGTTTTACCTGTTATTGCTGCTTTTAAAGCGGAGGATAAAACTGCGATTGCTGCGCATATTCGCTACCCTCTAAAAAGGCAATATCCATTGCCCGACATTAAAAATGAAGCTGAGTTTATTAACCGCTTTGATGAAGTGTTCGACGATGAACTAGTTGCCGTTATTGGCAGCTCTAATATTAATACCGATTGGGATAAAGTTGGTTGGCGCGGCATTATGCTAAATAACGGCGTGATGTGGGTTGATACTGACGGCAAAATTTTCGGTATAAATCGCGGAACATCTAAAGAGCAGGCATTTGCTAAACGCTTAATTGAACAAGACAAGCAATCACTCCATTCAAGTATTAATACGTATGAAGAGCCAGTGCTGGATTGGAAAACGGCTAGCTACCATATTCGCGTTGATGATTTAGGTGATAGAAATTACCGTTATGCAGTGTGGAGTAGTGATAAAAGGCCAAAGGACAAGCCAGATATGGTTTTATTTAACGGCGATGTGACTGTTAGTGGCACTGGCGGTAATCATAGTTATACGTTTAAAAACGGACGCTATAGTTACGTATTACACGTTACTGTAATTGGTTGCGATACATCGCCACCTGGTTGGCTTGAAGTATATAAAAATGATGAGCAGTTATTAAATGAGCCAGTTATAAGTGCTGAGTAGAGTCAATAAAGCCTTCTTATTTATACCTAATAAAGCTGCCACTAAATAACAGCTATAAGTTGGCGGTTCGCCGATAAAAATTTCAATAAACCAATCCTAAGTGGTAGGCTAAAAAAGTAGCAATTATTCAAACCGTTCTCGCGCAACAAGGCATTCCTTTAAAGCGCTTTGCCAAGGAGTTAAATATGATCACGCTTACCGTTAATGGTAATAAACATGAGTTTACAGGCGATCCGTCAACGCCGGTGCTTTGGTATCTTCGAGATGAATTAAATTTAACCGGGCCTAAGTTTGGCTGTGGTATGGCGCAATGTGGTGCGTGCACCATACATATTGATGGCGTAGCGCAGCGCTCGTGCATATTACCGGTGTCGGCTGTGGCAGGGCGTGCTATTACCTCTATTGAAGGGTTAAGCGAGCAAGGCGACCACCCCGTGCAAAAAGCCTGGGTTGAGCATAAAGTGCCGCAATGTGGGTTTTGTCAGTGCGGACAAATAATGCAAGCGGCAAGCTTATTAGCCGCTAACCCTAATCCCACTGATGATGAAATAGTGAGTAATATGTCGGGCAATATTTGTCGTTGTGGCACGTATCCGCGTATTCATAAAGCAATTAAGTCGGCGGCTAAAACTATTGCGGGCGTTGAATATTTTGACCCAAATGAACAAGGGGAAGAGGTATGAAAAACGACAATACGTACTTTGACTTAAACCGTCGCCAATTTTTAAAAACCAGCGCAATAGGCGCATTAGTATTAGGCACTTATTTTGTAGGCAGTGCACCAAAAGCGTTTGCAGGCGTGTTAGAGCAACCCTCTGAGCAAGCAAAACGTGCTAACTTATTTATAGCGCTGCGCCCCGATGGCATGGTTGAAATAACCTGCCACCGCTCTGAAATGGGCCAGCAAATTCGTACCGCCATTGCCCAAATTGTGGCAGACGAAATGGAAGCCGCGTGGGATAAAGTGGTTGTTATTCAAGGTAAGGGCGACCCTAAATACGGGGATCAAAATACTGATGGATCGCGCAGTATTCGCTACAACATGCAGCGCCTGCGCGAAATGGGCGCAAGTGTACGTTATATGATGCAGCACGCAGCCGCTAAATATTGGAAAGTTGAGCCGCAAACCTGTACAGCCAATCAACACGTGGTTACACACAGCTCAGGTAAATCGCTTACTTATAAAGATTTAATCGACTTAGCACTTACAATAACGCCACCAGAAGTTGATAAGTTAACACTTAAAACACGCAAAGAATGGCGTTATATAAATACCGGTATGGCGCATATAGATTTAACCGATTTAGTAACCGGTAAAGCCACATTTGCTGCTGATGTTCGCGAACCAAAAGCGCTGGTGGCTATTATTGAGCGCCCACCGGTAGTAGGTGGTGTGGTTAAATCGTTTGATGCCAGCGCCGCTAAAGCAATTAATGGCGTAGTTGATATTATTGAAATGCCTGTACCAAAAGGTGCGCCGCAATTTCAGCCAAAAGGCGGTATTGCTATTGTTGCTAAAAATACCTGGGCTGCATGGCAGGCGCGTAAAGTACTAAAGGTGGTGTGGGATGATGGTAAAAACGGCGATTATAATTCAAAAGAATTTAAAAAGTCGTTATTACAAACCGTTAATGAGCCGCAAGCGCATGTACGTGAAATAGGCGATACCGCCAGCGTATTGGCTAAATCGAGCAATAAGTTAGTAGCCGACTATTACGCGCCGCATTTGGCTCAAGCACCTATGGAGCCACCTTGCGCTACAGCGATGTATCATAAAGACCGCGTTGATATATGGGCTGCAACGCAAAACCCGCAAGCTGATATGAAAACCGTAGCTGCGTTACTTGATATGCAAGAGAGCCAAATTAACGTGCATGTCACCATGTTAGGTGGCGGTTTTGGGCGTAAATCAAAACCTGATTTTTCAGCAGAAGCTGCCTACATTTCAATGAAAGTAGGACAACCTATACGCGTACAGTGGACGCGAGAGGATGATATTCAGCACAGTTTTTATCATGCGGTATCGGCTCAACATATTGAAGCGTCATTAGATGAAAAAGGTAATATTGAGGCTTACTTACACCGTACGGCGTTTTCGCCAATTATGTCGACCTTTCAAGAAGGGGCAACGTCGCCTGCAGGTTTTGAGCTGCGCTTGGGCTTTACCGATAACCCTATAAATTCACCTAACTTAAAGCTAGAAAACGGCGAGGCACCCGCTAAAACAAGAGTAGGCTGGATGCGTTCGGTATCAAATATTTTTCATGCTTTTGCTATTCAGTCATTTATTGCTGAAGCTGCGCACAAAGCAGGGCGTGACCAAAAAGACTATTTACTTGAAACCATAGGCCCTGATCGCATTTTAGATGTAACCGAGCAAAATGCCTCGTACGATAACTATGGCGCCGATAAAGACGTTTACCCATTAGATATTGGTAAGTTACGTCATGTTATTGAAAAAGTAGCCGATATAAGTAAATGGGGCCGAAAGCTGCCAAAAGGTCGCGGGTTAGGCATTGCTGCGCACCGCAGCTTTCTAACGTATGTGGCTACTGTGGTTGAGGTAGAGGTATCGGACGCTGGTGATTTAAATGTGATTAAATCGTGGGTAGCTATTGATGCAGGTACGGTAGTAAACACCGATACCGTTAAAAACCAAACGCAAGGTGGCTCTATTTACGGTATTACCACTGCAATAAGCGAGGGTATTACCTTTGATAAAGGCCGCGTGCAGCAAAGTAATTTTCATGATTATCGCGTACCGCGTATGAGCGATTCACCACTAGAGGTAGAAGTAGAAATAATACAAAGCGATGCGCCACCAGCAGGTGTAGGCGAGCCCGCAACGCCTGTTTACGCCCCTGCGCTATGTAACGCTATTTTTGCCGCTTGTGGTAAGCGTATTAGGCAGCTGCCTATAGGTAGCCAATTAAAAGCGTAAATAACGTCCTTTTTTAGCCGTTAAACAAAAAAACCGCCAAATGGCGGTTTTTTTAGAAGTTAGCGATTAGTGAGTTTTTTCAAACTCGTCTACTTCGCGCTCTGCTTCTTCTTTAGATTTACCGTACTGCTGCTGTATTTTACCCACTAGCTCCTTACGGCTACCTTCAATTTTGTCTAAATCGTCGTCAGTAAGATCGCCCCATTTTTGTTGCGCCTTACCTTTAAGTTCGTTCCAATTACCTTTCATACGATCGTTGTTCATAAGTATCTCCTTACTTAGATTTAATTAACGTTCACTATAAAAGGAGCAAGGCGTGTACCAATAAGTTAAATTTAAATTTTTGTAATTATAATCAAGGTGTTATTTTTTTATTGGGGTAGTAGAAGTTAATATAGCGCGTATGTTCTTAAAAAATGTACAGAGCGGTCTGTAATTATTTCTGATTATGGATACGCGTAAACTCATCCGCTTTTGCGGCGCGTTTATTTTTGGTTTTTGTTACAATGCGCACAAAGCAATTTTGGGTAAATAGCAGTGCTGCCGGTTCAAAACATATATCAACAACTTTTAACTACATTACAAAGTAACCCCATAACGTTATTACAAGCACCGCCTGGTGCGGGAAAATCAACCTGGTTGCCGCTTCAGCTTATGCGCGACGGCCATTTTAAACGTATTGTAATGCTTGAGCCGCGCCGCTTAGCAGCACGTAATATTGCCAATTACTTAGCACAGTGCCAAAACGAAAATGTGGGGCAAAGTGTTGGCCTGCGTGTACGCGGCGAGAGTAAAGTAAGTAGCCATACGCGCCTTGAAATAGTCACTGAGGGTATGCTTACCCGCATGCTACAAAACGACCCCGAATTAAGCGATATAGACTTACTGATATTTGATGAATTTCATGAACGCTCAATTGCAGCAGACACTTCACTGGCCTTTGCTTTAGAGACCCAAAGTGCGCTGCGCGACGATTTAACCATACTACTTATGTCGGCCACCCTTGATACCGAGCGCTATACGCAGTTTTTTGATTGCCCGGTTATACAATCAAGCGGGCGTAGTTACCCCATAGACGAAGTATACATACCAATAAAAGATGAAAGCCGCTGGCTTGATGCTATTCCCTCTTTAATAAAACAAGCACTAAACGAGCAAAGCGGTAGTGCATTAGTATTTTTACCTGGGCAATTTGAAATAGTACGTGTGCAGCAGGCCCTTAATGATTTACCAAGTAACTGCTTAGTTGCCACATTATTTGGCGAGCAAGATAAAGCCAATCAGCAAGCGGCGATTGCCCCTGCGCCTAAAGGTATGCGCAAAATAGTGCTTACCACCAATGTAGCCGAAACCAGTTTAACCATTGAAGGCATTCGCATTGTTATTGATAGCGGCAAACGCCGCGCAGCGAGCTATAACTTAAAAACAGGCGTAACTGAGCTTACAACACAAAGTATATCGCGCTCCTCTGCTGTGCAGCGAGCAGGGCGTGCAGGGCGAATAGAGCCTGGGGTTGTTTACAGGCTTGGCTCAAAGCAAACCTTTGAGAGACGTAATAGCCACGATAACCCCGAAATACTCACATCAGACATAAGCCAACTTATGCTGGAGGCAAAACAGTGGGGCGCAAATATCAGCGAACTCACCTTGCTTGATACGCCAACAGCGCAGCAATGCACGCAAGCGGCAAACTTACTAACCATGCTTGAAGCCATCGACTCTAAAGGTAAGCTCACTAAATTGGGCAGCAACATGCTGGGTTTTGGGGCAGATATTCGCTTAGCGCATATGCTTTTAAAAGCGCAAGCGCTTGAGGCAGAGCTCCCTGGTATTTATCGCTTAGCACTTTATTTAGTGGCGCTGCTTGAGAGCCGAATAAACAGCGCCAACGAGCTAAGCTTGGCGCTACATAGCCAACAGCAAAGGCCACACCCAGTATTTAAACAGCAGTTAAAATACTGGCAAAGCCGTTTAAAAGTAACCGACAGTAACAGCGAGCTAAACACAGAGTATTTAGGTTTGCTGGTGGCATTAGCTTACCCCGACCGCATTGCAAAAAAACGCGGCAATGGCTACTTACTTGCCAATGGTGCGGGCGCTGATTTAAACACCGATTACTGGCATAACGATGACTACCTTGCTATTGCAAGCATGGGCGGTCATAAAGGCACGCGTATTTTTGCAGCCACCGCACTTAGCCCATTTGAGCTACAAGATTACTTACCGCATTTGTTTACTACGCTTACCCGCTGTGAGTTTGATGAAAAAACCGCGCGGTTTATCCATCAAGACGAAGTAAAGCTCGGCGCCATTACGCTTACAAGCCAACCAAGTAAGCAAAAGCTTGATAAAACCGAGCGTGCCAAAGCGTGGCTTAATTTATTTACCAAACATGGTTTTGCATTATTTAATGAACAACCCGATGCGCAGCAATTATTAATACGCATGAGTTTAGCCAGTCAGTTTATGCCAGATACGTTCCCGGCAATAAGCGAGCAGCAACTTATCGAAACAGCTGATGATTGGTTAGGCATATATTTACAGGATATAAAAACGCTGGAGCAGCTTAAAAAGTTTAACTACTTTGAAGCACTGCAAAATTGTTTTGACTGGACACAGCAAACAGCCCTAAAAACACTGTTACCGCTTAGGTTAACGGTACCGAGTGGCTCAAATATAAAAATTAATTACCAACTAGATGGCCCCGCAAAACTTAGCGTGCGCATGCAAGAAGTGTATGGTTTAACAAGTACGCCAATGCTTGCAAATGGCAAGCTGCCACTGCTTATGGAATTACTCTCGCCAGGTAAGCGTTCATTACAGCTTACGCAAGATCTTGCGCACTTTTGGGCTAGTAGTTATCGCGATGTACAAAAAGAAATGAAAGGACGTTATCCCAAGCATTTTTGGCCCGACGATCCAGCCAACAGCGTGGCAACCAATAGAGTAAAAAGCAAAATGTAGGTTTATTAACTTAAAAATATTTGTTTTATTTTTGAACATGTGAATATAGTGTACCTATAAATAAATCAATACTTTTAACTACAAGGAAGAAGTGATGAAACGACTATTTACATTAGCTTTGCTATTAGTGAGTACCTTTTCGGTTAATGCTGAAAAGGCACTGGACTTAAACAAATTTGCACAGCATTACTACAACACAATGACCGCCACGCAAGCGCCTAACGCAAGTGAAAAAGAGCTTGAAGCTTACCTTAATTTATTAACAGACGATGTAGGCAGTCAGCACATACCGTATCAAGTAGATGACTCTCGCACAGCAGAGGGTAAAAAACTAATGCGTAAGGGCATGCGTTTTTATTTAGGCGCGCACACCTTATACGAAAGCGAGCTGCTTAATACCTTTGTATTTAACGATAGCGGCTTTGCGATTCGTTATAAAAACCACGCTAAGGGCATTCATCCGCAAAGTAAGCAGCCAATCGAGTACACATCAGTAATGATGGAAGTAATAGAAGTTGAAAACGGTAAAGTGGCGATGATCCGTAAATATCACGAATAAAACGTAAAGTGATAAAACGCGCTAGCCATTAAAGCAAAGTTAATGGCTAATTGGGCTGTAATAGCTTTTTGTTGTTAAGTGCTTAAACTTCTTTACCACCGTGCTGCTCTGCTAAATCATCTAGCTCGGCAGAGGTGTAATCAAACCCGCTTTCATCATACTCGTAAGTGACTTTTACACTGTCGCCGCCATTAAATAGGCGAGTTTTAACTTGGTTTACGGGCCAATCTTTTAGTACATGCACAAAGCGGTTAGCAACTTGCGAGGTTTCAAAGCGGTAGCGAATTTCTGTTTTCATAAAAAGGCTCTGTTATTGTATGGCTTAGCTAAAAGTGAGTAGTAAAATTACACTATTTAATGCATTACCACCTCTCATAATCTCTTGGGTGTGTTGATTTTTGTGGTTGAATTTGCGGCCGTATGTTTGGTTTTTAGGCAAGGCAGAGCTTATGAAGCTTGGTTATTCCCCATAAATAGGCGATAACGCAGCATAAAAGCCAAACATGGGCTGCCCATTGGGTTCTTTCTAGGGTGATAAACTCTTATTTATTGGTTTTACTCATTCTTACATGGATGTAAGTCATTAAAATAACGCAGAAGTCGTTATCGAGCCTACTAAGTTACAAACCACGCGCCGCGATTTAATCGCCCCTAGATTGAACAGATTTCTATCCGCCAAGGTCAACACGCCCTAGTATACCTTTAATCAATACGCTGATATAAGCCTCTAAAACAGTAAGTGAGGCAAAAAACCACACTTAAACGCTATAAGTGATGCGTTTTTAAAATAAATAATAATTATTACAAATAGCTTTTATATCTAAAAAGTTAATGTGATTTTATTTTTACGTAATGTTCGCACTTTGCTTTAAGGCGCAGTGTTCCTTTCTAAAAATACTTATCTAGTACAAACCAAGCGTTGTTATAGGTCATTGATAGTAAATTACTTTAATAAGTAGATTAGCTTTGTACAGCGAATGCTTTGCTAAGCAATTTACGCACAGTTTAGCTATGTTAAATAGTATTTTTGCCGATCTCTCTTTGTTCTAAAAACTAAAACTATTTTAAAAATAAAACAAAAAAGCAACATTTAGGTTGATTGTTAGGTATTTGTAATTAGAATAGTCGCTATTACAAATAAGAATGATTCACATACAATATTAGGGTTCAACATGAATTTGCGTAAATCTCTCCTTGCTAGTGCAGTAATTACTGCAACTATGGGTTTAACTGCATGTGGTGGCTCAAGCTCCAGCGATAGCAACGAAACACCAACCACTCCAACAGTGACTAATTCGGCACCTACCGCTATTAGCTTATCAACAGCGGCTGTAACAGAAGATGTAGTAGGCGCAGTAGTCGGTACTTTAAGTGCAACCGATGACGATGCAACAGGCATGGTATTTACACTTTCTGATGATGAACAGTATTTTGAAATTAATGACAGCAATGAGCTAACGCTTAAAAGCACGTTAGCGCTTAATGCTGAGCAAGTAGAAACAGTTGATGTAACAGTTACTGCAACCGATGCTGGCGATTTAAGTTTTACACAAACACTGAGCGTATCTGTAACTGATATTGAAGCGCAAGAAGGCGTAAACGTTTACGAATTTACCTCAACAGTTAATGCTAGTAATTCTGCGGTTAGTTATACAGGCCAAGTGGCTCGCCATGCACTTTCGGCTCAAATTAAAGCCTACATAAGCTTATTAAGTGTCGATTACATTGAAAGCGAAGGCTTAACGGGCGATGCCGTTAAAGCGCAGTTAATGGCTTATTGGAGCGATTACGAAGCCGTAAAAGATAACAGCTTTTTGTTTATTGATGGCGCAACTACGTTGCAACAGTCGTTTGCAGAAATTTCGAATTCAGGCAAAACCTTAACAGGTAAAATTGCCGGTAACGATGCGTCTAAAATGGAAGAAGACTGGCTAACAGAAGGCACATTTGAAGGCTGGAGCGACTTCGGCACTCAAGCAAAAACGCCAGAAGGACTTATTTTTCATTACTTTGATTTACTTGCTGCTAATGTAGATGCAATTGCAAGCGGTACGCAGTCTGAGGATGTAAACGGTAATGACATTACTGCGGCATACATCACAACAAGTGGCCTTGATTTAAACCAGCTTATTCAAAAGCACACGCTAGGTGCGTTAATGTTCTCGCAAGGCACTGACGATTACCTAGACGAAGGGCTTGATGAAGATAACACCGATGCAGCAGCCGATGGTACTTACAGTACTTTAGAGCATCAATACGATGAAGGTTTTGGTTACTTTGGCGCAGCACGTCATTATTTAGAATTTAGCGACGAGGCTATTTCTGATGGTAGCGCAAGTGCTGATATTGATGGCGATGGCAAAATTGACTTAGCGAGTGAATACAACTGGGGTAACTCTACCAATGCAGCTAAACGTGATAAAGGCGCGGTAGTAGCAACTGACTTTAGCAGCGCAGCAATGACGGCGTTTATTGCGGGTCGTAAAATTATTAACGATGCTGCACCAAGTACATTAACCGATGATCAAAAAACGCAGTTATTAGCACAACGTGATATTGCTGTAGCCAACTGGGAAAACGCAATTGCAGCCACCGTTGTACATTACATCAACGACACATTAGCCGACATTGATACAGTACAAGGTACACAGGCAAGTGCTGACGATTTTGCTAATTTAGCTAAACACTTTAGTGAAATGAAAGGCTTTGCACTGAACTTTCAATTTAACCCATTTTCACCTTTTTACAGCGACGATAACGCAGGTAAATTTGCCGAGCTACATACATTGCTCGGTGAAGCGCCACTGCTAACAGATGCATACAAAGCGCAGTTAGTAGAGGCACGTGATTTGATGCAGGAAGTTTACGGCTTTGATGCTCAAAACGTTGAAAACTGGTAATAACCACCCGTTTTAGCACCAAGGAAGGTCAGCCCACGGGCTGGCCTTTTGCCGTTTAATTTTCAAAGTTTTTAGGGTTGAAATAATGATCAATTATGCAAAAAAAGGGGTTGTGGTTGCAGCTACTGTATTAACCCTTAGTGGGTGTGGTGAAAGTAGCTCAAGTAGCACAGGTAGTGATTTTCAAAGTAGTGATAGCGGGCAAACTACGACGCCTGCGGTTACAGAGTTTGATGAAGCACAACTCGTTGCTAACTTAGTCGATAATGTAATAACACCGACGTTTGTTTTATTTAATCAACAAGCACAAACACAAACACAGGCCGTTGCAAATTACTGCCAAGCTGAAATACAAAGCGTACAAGAAAGCTCAGAAGAGGCCATTGCGCTGCGTGCTCAAGCACAACAAGCCTGGCTAGATACCATGGCGGGTTGGCAACAAGCCGAAATGATGCAAATGGGGCCGCTTCTTGATAACGCAGGGCAGTTACGTAACCAAATATATTCATGGCCTACTTTTAGCCGCTGTGGGATAGACCAAGACGTGGTGTATAACCAAGACGGTGTTATTAACCAAGATCAAAATCGCCCGTATGCCATTAGCGAAAGAACAGCAACACGCCGTGGCTTATTTGCAATTGGGCATGTGTTGTTTAACGAGCAATTAGCGCATCACTGTAGTGTGGCAAATGATGCCCTTGCAGATTGGAATAACCGTACAGATTTAGCGCGTCGTCAGGCTCGTTGTGAGTTTGCTGTGGTGGCAAGTGAAGATGTTTTAAGTTCGTCAGCGCAGTTATTACAAGCTTGGCAAGGGGATAGTGGTTTTGCTAACGAATTAAAAAATACCGGCCAAAGTGGCTCTCGGTTTAGCACAACTCACGAAGCACTTAATCATATTAGCGATGCACTGTTTTATATCGACACAATAGTAAAAGATAAAAAATTAGCAGAGCCGATTGGTATTTTTTCAAATTCGTGTGGCGCATCGGCGTGCCCTGAAGATGTAGAAAGCCTAGATGCGAAAAGCTCTTTAGATAATATTCGTAATAACTTAGTGGCGTTTGAAGCGTTAATTATGGGTAATTTAGACGCTGAGCAAGCAGGCACTGGCTTTGATGACTTTTTAGATGCAGAGCAAGCACAGGCTACTAAAACACGTTTAGTTGAAGGAATAGCAACCCTTAAAGCCACTTTAAATAGCATTGATAGCTCGCTGGCCGATTTGCTAATTGATAACGAGCAACACGTACGTGATGTACATGGCCAAGTGAAAGTGCTGACCGATGAGCTAAAAAATGACTTTATTAATGAGCTAGCACTTGAGCTACCTACCACCTCTGCAGGCGATAACGACTAAGGGCGACAATGAAATACAATAAACTTACAATTGCATTGCTTATGGCCGTAAGTTGCCAAGCAGTGGCAGAGCAAAAAAACGAATTAGAACATATTCAAATTATTAGCCATAACGATAAATTGCGCACCGAAGCAGGCTCGGCAACTTTAATTGGCGAAGCGCAACTTGAACAATTTGAGTTTGATGATATTCATCGTATTTTATCGCAGGTGCCTGGGGTAAACATACGCGAAGAAGACGGCTTTGGGCTAAGGCCTAACATTGGTTTTAGGGGCGTAACCCCTGAACGTAGTAAAAAAATAACCATTTTAGAAGACGGTGTTTTAATTGGCCCTGCGCCGTATTCGGCACCGGCGGCTTATTATTTTCCGCTTACTACACGCATGACCGCAGTTGAAGTGTTTAAAGGCCCAGCAGCCATACATTATGGCCCGCAAACGGTGGCGGGTACGCTTAATTTAGTGTCGCGCCAAGTGCCTGATGATGCCAGCGGTATGCTTGATATTTCAGCAGGCTCCGATGGCTATAAAAAAGCGCACGCGTATTATGGTAACCGCGAAGGGCAGTTTGGCTTTTTAGTTGAAGGCGTTCACCTAGAAAGTGACGGTTTTAAAGAGCTTGATGGCGGACAAGATACTGGCTTTGAAAAAGACGATTTATTAGTTAAATTAGATTACACACTTAATAGCGAGCAGTTTAAGCAACGCTTTGAGTTAAAGCTGGCCTATTCAGATGAGCTTTCTAACGAAACCTACCTTGGGTTAACCGAAGAAGATTACCAGCAAACACCGTATCGCCGTTATGCCGCCAGTGGCCCTGCAAATATGGACACTAAGCATACGCAAGTGATGTTTACCCACCAACTTAGCAGCGACAATTTTGCCCTTACAACCCGCGCCTATCGCAACGATTTTGAACGTGCGTGGCTTAAACTCAACGCGGTTACTAACAGCGGTGGTAGTTTATCGGATATTTTGGCAGACCCAACACGCTTTGAACGTGAATACAGCGTTATTAGTGGCCAAGCCGATTCGGTTCAAAGTGGTGAAAGCAATGTGTTTTTAACCATGGGAACGAACGACAGAGCCTTTTTCTCACAAGGCATACAGTTTGATGGTGATTGGCAAGTAGCTGCGTTTGGGCTAGAGCACTCACTCTCATTCGGGGTGCGTTTTCATCAAGATGAAATAGAGCGCGATCATTTTGAAGACACCTACGCCATGGTTAACGCGGTTAATACCCGTACAGACACCGCGAGTGTATTTACCACACAAAATACCGAATCTACCGATGCGTGGTCGTTATATATTGAAGACAAAGTAACCTTCGATAAGCTAACTCTTGGTTTAGGCGTGCGCGGCGAGTTAATGGATATGTCGTATCAAAATGACGCCCCTGGACAAGAAAACGATTGGCAAGATAAATCGAGCCGTATTTGGTTACCTGGTTTAAGTGGCTTTTACCAATTATCGGCCAATGCAGGGTTACTTTTTGGTGTACACCAAGGGTTTGTGCCCTCGAGCCCATCTAGCCCTGTACGTGAAGGAGATGAAGAGTTTGAAAAAAGCGTAAACTATGAATTTGGTGGCCGTTACAACAACGGTAACAGCCAAGTGGAAGTAGTGAGCTTTTTTAATGATTATTCAAACTTAGTAGAGAGCTGTGGCCAGTCAAATTGTGGAATCGAAAACGAAATTGACCGCGAGTTTAGTGGTGGGGAAGTGGATGTATGGGGCGTTGAGTCTCAATTTGCACACACTTACGCATTAAATAAGCACATTGATGTGCCGGTACGCTTAACTTACACCTACACGCAAAGTGAGTTTAAAGAAGAGCTATTTAGCGAATTTACGCAGTGGGGACATATTCGCCCGGGCGATCATTTACCGTACTTGCCTAACCATCAAGCTGCGCTGAGCTTAGGCCTTGCACATAACGATTGGTCGGTTGATGTATTAATAAAATACACCTCAGAAATGCCAGAGGCCGCTGGCGTAGCTTATACCGCTGGCGAGCTTGGTAACACCACAGGGAATGATTTTTCATTACCGTTGGCAGGTGTCGAGGTACCCGCTACAACCGTTGTAGATATTGCTGCGCGCTACGAGCTTGATCAATATGGGCATATTTACGCTAAGGTAGATAATCTGTTTGACCAAGATAACATTGTTAGTCGTCGCCCATATGGCGCGCGCCCGGGTAAACCGCGTAGCGTAGCCGTGGGTTACAAATATCAATTTTAAGAGGTAAGTTATGCTCGAGACTATATGGCAAACGCTTCTTCAAACGCCAAATTATTTGTTTGATGCCAATAAACGTATTTTTATTGGCTATAGCATTGCGGCGTTAGTGATTGCAATGTTGCTGTATTTCTCGGGCCGTGCGCAGCAAAAAAAGCGCACGTGGCGTGGGCTGGGGCGCTATTTATTTAGTAAGCGTATTTGGCTGAGTAAAAGTGCCAAGCTCGACTACCAATTATTAATTATAAACCGCTTACTTAAAGCCGCGCTGTGGGTGCCTATAGTGTTAACTATGGTGCCTGTTGCTATTGGTGTAAGTGATGCCCTGCAATGGCTTTTTGGTGAGCGCGCAGTATGGCAGCTGCCAAGTACTGTGGTGTTAATTATTTTTACCGTTTTATTGTTTATATTTGATGATTTAACACGGTTTTTATTACATTTAGCACTGCATAAAGTGCCGTTTTTGTGGCATTTTCACAAGGTACATCATAGTGCGTTAGTGCTCACCCCAATGACCATTTATCGCAGCCACCCGTTTGAAAGCTATTTATATGCCTGTCGAATGGCGTTAGCCCAAGGTTTTGTAGTGGGCGTTTGTGTGTATTGCTTTGGCCGAAATTTATCAATGTTAGATATTTTTGGGGCTAATGTATTTGTATTTGCCTTTAATGCTTTAGGCGCTAATTTACGCCACTCACATGTGTGGTGGAGCTTTGGTAAAAAAATAGAAAATTGGTTAATTAGCCCAGCTCAGCACCAAATTCATCACAGCGATAACCCAAAACATTTTGACCGTAACCTAGGCTCAGCGTTAGCCATTTGGGATAGAGCCTGTGGCACGCTGATAAAAGCGCATCAAGTAGGTAAAATTACCGTGGGGGTTGGCAATAACGACCGGGGGCACAACAGTGTAATGGATGCGTATTGGCGGCCAATTTACGAGAACCTACAAACGCCTTGGCAACGTGTGGCTAAAGCCGCTAATAAGGTGAATGTTTTTAATAAAAAAAAGCCCATTATTGAGGTTAATATTAACGACAAAACAGTTAAATAGCGCTCGGTTACAAAAAATAAAAGGTTAAATTGTAAATTTTGTGTTTCAATAATCGTATCAAACTCGGTACATACACGCGTACCTTCTTTAATTTACGATGACGATTTAACATGCATTACAAATCAGTTTTATTAGCAAGTTGTGCTTTATTGCTAAGCGCCTGTGGTGGCTCAGGCGGCGATGACACGCCCACCGTTAATTCAAATAAAATTCCTACCTTATCGATTGCCGACATACCCAGCGAATTAACTAAAGGCCAAACCATTGAGCTAATTGCAACAGCAAGCGATGAAGACGGCACAATAAGCAGTGTGGTTTGGCAACAAACTGTGGGCACAACATTATTGAATGAACCATTAAATGCGTTAAGTACCCGCCTTACTATACCCGCTGCGCAAAGTTATGAGCCTATAACGTATTCATTTAGCGTAACAGCCACCGATAATGAAGGGGCAAAAAACACGCAAACCGTTACATTTGTAGCCAAAAACAGCATGGACATACACAGCGCCGCTAGGTTATTACACCAAGCTAGCATGGGGCCAACGCTTGCTGAAATAAACAGTGCTCAAGGTTTAAGTGAGCAACAATGGCTCGATAACCAAATAGCACTGCCAGTTAGCTACCATCGAAACTACTTGGTAAAACTTGAAGATGACGAAGACTTTAAATATATAAGCCGAATAGATGCATGGTGGAAAGCGGTGCTACAAAGTGACGATCAACTACGCCAACGCGTTGCATTTGCACTGAGTGAAATATTGGTTGTATCGGATGAAAATAGCGATTTGCGTGCACAACCAGAGGGCATGATCACTTACTACGATTTATTACTTAAACATGCGTTTGGCAATTTTAGAGAGTTACTCGAAGAGGTAACGCTTTCGCCAATTATGGGCACGTACCTAAGCCATTTAGGGAACGAAAAAGCCGATGAAGCACTTAATATTCGCCCAGATGAAAATTACGCCCGTGAGGTTATGCAATTATTTACCATTGGCCTAGATGAGTTAAACCTTGATGGCACCGCTAAACTAGATGCAGACGGTAATAGCATAGCAACTTACGGACAGGCTCAAATACAGGGGTTTGCGCGTGTATTTACAGGCTGGACATTTGCCGGCAGCGAAACCTTTAAACGCAAAAGCCGTGATTATATAAACCCTATGCAAGCTTACAGCGAATACCATTCGGATAAAGAAAAAGTCCTATTAAATAATGAGGTTATACCGCCAGGTTACGGCCCAGAGGAGTCGCTAAAAATAGCCCTCGATAATTTATTTAATCACGATAACGTAGCACCGTTTATTTCTAAGCAGCTTATTCAGCGGTTAATTACCTCAAACCCTACTGCGCAATATGTAGAGCGCGTTGCACGTGTATTTAACGATAATGGAAGTGGTGTGCGAGGCGATTTAGCCGCAGTTGTTAAAGCTATTTATTTAGATGACGAAGCACGCCATTTTGGTAGTGTACTTAGCTATCAAGGTAAAATTAAAGAACCACTTTTAAAAACTGTGCAGTTTTGGCGAAACCTTAATGCGAAGTCGCAGCAAGGTTATTATAAAACGTGGAACTTAGTAGATAGCTATGGGCAAGGCCCCATGCAGTCGGGCTCTGTATTTAACTTTTTTAGACCCGATTACCAAAGTGCGGCGTTACGCACCCAAGGTTTGGTAGCACCTGAATTACAAATAGCCAACGATGCGACTTTAATAGGCACAATGAATGCCTTATTTGCAAGTTTGGTTTGGAGTACAGCCGAAGCGCATACCGAGTTAAACCCTGCAGGAATTTATGTTTATGTTCAAAGCGATATGGATTACTTGGCGCAAAATGGCATTAGCGCACTGATAGAGCAATACAATACTCTGTATTTTGCCGGCAATATGAGCGCTGACACTACACAAGCTTTGCTTGATTTAGATGCCTATTTTGACGAGGATCAGTACCGCGTGAGGGTTTCGTACTTGTTATACATGATTGCTATTTCACCTGAATTTAACGTGCAGTATTAGGAGCGCATAATGAGCTTAAATAGAAGAGACTTTTTGTCATTATGTTTAAAAGGCGGGGTATCGGCAGCTGCTTTAACTAGCTTGCAGCTACAAGCGTTAACGGGGGCAACTAATGCAATAGAACTCGGTGATTATAAAGCCCTAGTGTGTGTATTTTTATACGGCGGAAACGACTCACTGAATATGTTGCTACCCCTTGAGGGAGAGCAGCGTAGTTTATACGAGCAAAGCCGGCAAAACCTCGCAGTAGACAATCCGCTAGCGTTAAGTGTTTCTCAGCAGTTTGCAGGTGGCGTGGGTATTCATCCCTCACTTGCGCCTTTACAGAGCGTGTTTGAGTCGGATGATTTAGCCTTTGTTGGTGGCGTAGGCACTTTACTTACCCCCACCACATTAAA
The DNA here is from genome assembly GCA_007988745.1 of Pseudoalteromonas atlantica. Lineage (GTDB taxonomy): Bacteria > Pseudomonadota > Gammaproteobacteria > Enterobacterales > Alteromonadaceae > Pseudoalteromonas > Pseudoalteromonas atlantica. The sequence goes on along the minus strand of BJUT01000004.1, from coordinate 109,750 downwards.
AGATTACAAAAATAACGCGGTGCCTTTACCTAAGCATTTATTTTCGCATAACGATCAGCAAGCATCATGGATGTACGGCCGAGAAAAAGCCTCTTTAAACAGTGGGTGGGGCGCACGTATGCTAGAGCGGTTAGCTGTAGAGGATCAGTTTGCGGCAAATATCTCTCTCGATGGCACTAATTTATGGCAAACAGGCACAAATACCAGTGCCTTTGCGCTTAACAAAAGTGGCATAAGCACAATTAACGCCTTTGGAGGTTATCAGCCCCGCACTGAGCACGTTACTAACATAATGAACCGCTTGCTAGGCAATGCAAGCCATGTACTAGGGCGTGAATATGCGAATGGCTTAAATAGCGCAATTACCAACACGCAAACGATGAACAGTGCGCTTGAACAAGCCCCAGCGCTTACTACCACCTTTAGCGATACTAGCTTTAGTGAGCAATTAGCCGCGGTGGCCAAAGCTATTAGTGTGCAGTCGTCGTTAAGTACACAGCGCCAAGTATTTTTTGTCTCTATGGGGGGATTTGACACCCACGATGATCAGCTTACTGCGCACCCTGCGTTATTAAATACGCTAGCTCAAGGGCTCAGCGAGTTTAACAGTGCCATGAAAGAGCTAAACATGAATGATAAAGTCACCACGTTTACTATGTCGGACTTTGGCCGCACGCTCACCTCAAACGGCGATGGCACCGACCATGGCTGGGCGGGGAATCAAATAGTAATGGGCGGCGCGGTAAAAGGCCGTTCTATTTATGGCCAGTTACTTACTCAGTAATTAGAGGGCGAATACGATACCGGAGGCGGGCGGTTAATTCCGCAAGTGGCTAACGAGCAATACTTTGCAACGTTAGCGCAGTGGTTTGGCGTGCCTGTTTCGGAGCTAGTTGATATTTTTCCTAATTTAAGTAACTTTAACAGCGCTACCTTAGACTTTTTTGTGTAATGATACTGACACGCCAGCCTAGGTACGTTAGTTTAAGGTTAAAGCGCCGCTGCTTGATAATAAAAATGCGTTATTTAGTTGTTTTAATTAGCTTATTTTAAGGTTTTTGAACAAAGCTTATTATTTAAAGCACTTAATTATCACTATACAGTGGCGTGAGCTGTTAATTGTAATCTAAACCCAGTGCTTGGCAGTATAATGTACTGGTTTCAAATACTTAAAATTAAAGATCACACATGATAAAGGAATCATAATAATGAAAATTTTAGTGAGCTTAGTAAGTTTAATCGCTTTTTTACTCGTTTTACTGCCAGGGCCTTTATATAAGTATGGGGTTGTTGAACTAAGTACTGCGTTTGCAGGGTTTAGATTTGGTGTGTATGTGGGTGGCGCTGCATTAGTGCTGCTTGTTATACAGGTTATTTTTATGCGTAAAACGCTTAGCATGGGCAGCACTTTAATGGCATTGGTGTTTGCAGCCATCGCGATTGCAATGCCACTGAGCATGATGAGCAAGGCTAAAAGCGTACCCGCGATCCATGATATTTCGACCGATTTAATTAACCCGCCAAAATTTGTGGCAATTGTACCGCTGCGAGCGGATGCTAAAAACCCAGCTGAATACGCAGGAGAAGAAACAGCCACGCAGCAACGCAAAGCTTACCCTGAGCTGAAAACACTAAATTATGCACAATCAAAAACAGACTTATTGGCTGCTACCGAGCAAGCGGTTAAAAATTTAGGGTTTGAGCTTGTTAATGTTAATGCGGCTACGGGCATTGTAGAAGCAACGGATACCACCACATGGTTTGGTTTTAAAGACGATGTAGTTGTGCGTATCAATGACGAAGGCAGCCAGCGCTTTGTCGATATACGCAGTAAGTCACGCGTGGGGCGAAGCGATTTAGGAAAAAATGCTGAACGTATACATTCACTCATTGATGAGATAAATACGTTACTGGACAAGACAAACATTTAAGTTAAAAAAGCCCAACCTTGTTGGGCTTTTTTGGTCAGGGTGCATTCACAGCGCCGGCGTTAGTGTAAACCACATCAAAGTGCATACCGGTTTTATTTTTAGAGCTAGCCCTCATGGGATTAGTTTTAAAATAAAGCACTTAAATAAGCGAAAAGGTAGACGACTTAAATTTTTACAGACTATGGAGTTGTTATGAAAACAGTAGGATATGCAGCAAAAAGCGAAGGTGCGCAACTAGGTGAATATACTTTTGAGCGCCGCGATTTACGCGATAACGATGTAGAAATTGAAATTTTATATTGTGGCGTATGCCACTCTGATTTACATGCAGTGCGCAATGACTGGGGAGGCAGCCGTTACCCGTTAGTCCCTGGGCACGAAATTGTAGGTAAAGTAAAAGCCATTGGTAGCGCTGTTAAAAACTATGCAAAAGGTGACACGGTAGCGGTAGGCTGCATGGTTGATTCATGCCAAAGCTGTAAACAGTGTGATAACGGCGAAGAGCAATTTTGCCAAGAAGGCATGGTAGGCACATACGCAGGTAAAGATAGAGTAACCGGCGAGATGACCCAAGGTGGCTATTCTAAACATATTGTTGTTCGTGAAGAATTTGTACTATCAGTCCCTGAAAATCTAGAGCTTTCGCGCGTTGCACCTTTATTATGTGCAGGTATCACTACTTACTCTCCTTTACATAAGTGGGGCGTTACAAAAGGCAGCCGTGTTGCTGTTGTAGGGCTTGGTGGTTTAGGTCACATGGCTGTTAAAAATGCCGTAGCCATGGGCGCGAGTGTAACAGTGGTTGGGCGAAGTGAGTCTAAAAAAGATGATGCAGTAAAACTTGGCGCGCAGCATTATTTAGTGTCGACTGACGAAGATGCAATGAAAGCGTCGCAGTCGGCTTTTGATATTATTATTGACACCGTACCTGTTAAGCACGATTTGTCTATTTACACACCCTTATTAGACATAGATGGGACGCTAGTTATTGTTGGGCAAGTTGGCCCCGTAGAAGAGCTAAACACTGTGCCTCTTTTAATGGGTCGTCGGCGCATCGCAGGTTCACTAATTGGTGGGATAGAAGAAACCCAACAGATGCTAGATTTTTGTGGCAAAAATAACGTATTGCCAGAGTGCGAAATGATTAATATTGACCAAATAAACACCGCGTATGAGCGAATGGAAAAATCAGACGTACGCTATCGTTTTGTTATTGATATGGCGTCATTAGAGGCCCAGTAAGGTGGGTGATTAAATACCCTTGTTAAAGTAAAAGAGCGGCTAATTGTATTAGCCGCTCTTTTTATATGCTTAACACGTTTGTGCTTCGGGTTGTTGTTTATTAAGTTGCAAGTAGCTTAAAAACCACATTACTAAGCCGCCTAAAAACAACGCTGCTGCGACATAACCTGTTTGGTTAGGCGCTGCACCTTGTGCAATAACAGCCCCGCCAACCCAAGGGCCGATAGCATTTGCGGTGTTAAATGCGCATTGTACTAATGCACCAATCATTGCATGGCCCTCTGGGGCTACATCCATTAATAAAGATTGAATAAGCGTTGCCAAACCCACACTGCAACCAATAAAAAATATAACCGCATAAAGCATCCAAATATTGTAACTTGCGCTAACGTAGGCAATTGCAAATACGATGGTGCACACCAGTGCAAGGCCTGTGGTTTTAATGGCAGATTTATCGGCCGCTTTACCTAATATGTAATTACCTAACGTACAACCAATACCAAACATCACCATAGCGATAGAAATAGTGTAAGGGGCTGTTTTAGTTACATCTAAAATTGTATCGGCAATGTATGTATAAATACAAAACACGCCGCCAAAGCCAATAATAACAATACCTAAAATAGACCACACCAGTTTATTTTTAAGTACGCCAAACTCATTAAGTAAGTTAGATGGCTTAGCGTTATCAATATTTGGCACTACTTTGTATACAAATATAAACGCAATAAACGCTAAAACCGCAGCGCCACCTAAGCAATAACGCCAGCTTAGGTTTTGCCCCACCAAGGTAACAATAGGCACGCCAACGATGGTCGCAATGGTTAAGCCCATAAATACTTTTGACATAAAGCTCGCGCGTTTACCCGAAGGGGCAATATCGGAGGCAAGCAAAATAGCGGCACCAAAGTAAGCGCCGTGAGGTAAGCCGCTTAAAAAGCGAAAAATAACGAGCTGCTCTAATGAGGTTGCTAATGCACTCAAACCATTAGAAATACACATTAGGCTTAAAAAAATCAGCAAAGCTTTGCGTTTTCGCATATTGGCCGTTGTAAGCATTAATACCGGCGCACCTACCACAACACCAATAGCATAGGCGCTAATTGCATAGCCACTTTGCGAAGGGGTTGAGCCAAACGTTTCACTGATCAGCGGCAGCATAGGCATCATTGAAAATTCTGATAATCCTAAAATAAACGTACCTAGTGCTAACACTAATAAAATAGCAGCTTTATTTAACTGATTAGATGCCGACGCAACATCTGCACTCATAGAAGATCCTTTAACGTTGATTTTAAAAATAGTGAATAGCCACACATTAATTGCGTGGAGAGTAAACATATATTAGGTGTGGAGTGTGTCAGTGAGATGGCTATTTTAAGTTAAAAAGTGTACTGCGTCATGTATAAAAAATAGTATTTTTGGCTTGTTTTACTTTTGTTAATTGCTATAAAGTGTGAATTATTGGGTTAATTTATAAAAAGTTTTTAAAAAGCAGCTAACTAGCTAGTGTTAAATTGCTCGCAGAAAAACTAAAAAACACCTATATTTACAAAGTTATTACATTTATTGCTAGCTTACATATTATTTTTATATTTGTTTGTTATTGTCATCCTATTATTATTCCCTAAAGGTTTAACACATGTTTGGTCTACGAAAAGATAACGCCAAAGTTGAAGAATTGGAACGTCAACTCAATGAAAGTAAATCAGTACTATCCGCTATTTATAACCATGTAGCGTATATTGAATTTACACCCGAGGGAAAAATTTTAGACGCTAATGAGCTTTTTTTAGATACCGTAGGCTACAAAAGAGAAGAGGTAATAGGCAAGCACCACCGGATTTTTTGCGATTCAGACTACGCTAAGTCGAGTGAGTACAGCCAATTTTGGCAAGCACTGCAAGGGGCAAACTCAACAAGCGGTACCTTTATGCGATTTAACGCTAATGGCGAAAAGCTATGGCTAGAGGCTACTTATTTTCCTGTTGAAGTAAACGGGGTGGTTACTAAGGTTATTAAAATAGCGTCGGATATTACAAAAAATTATGTACAGCGAAAATCTCAAGAAGCGCTCACCGAAGCGCTTGATAAGGCGCTGGCTACAATAGAATTTCACCCCGATGGCACCATAATTAAAGCAAATCAAAACTTTTTATCTACGGTGGGTTATTCACTTGCAGAAATTGTTGGCAAACATCACAAAATGTTTTGTACCGACTCTTTTTATCAAAATAACCCTCGGTTTTGGGAAGAGCTAAGCGATGGGCAGTTTAAGTCGGGTAAGTTTAAACGAATAACCTCTGATGGCTCGCAAATATGGCTAGAGGCAACTTATAACCCCATTTTAGATAATAAAGGCAAAGTGATAAAAATAGTGAAGTTTGCCTCTAATATTACCGATCGCATAAAAGACAACGAAGCCGTTAGTGAGGCTGCACAAATTGCGTATGAATCGGCGGTGTCGAGTGCGCAAACGGCAAAAACGGGCTCAGATATACTACATGATGCAATTGCAAACTCAGATGCAATTGTAAGCCAAGTACTTAAATCGGTTGATTTAATTAAAAACCTGAATGAGCAATCAGCAGTTATCGGCTCTATTGTGTCGACCATAAGTAGTATTGCCGATCAAACTAATTTATTGGCATTAAATGCAGCCATTGAAGCTGCCCGAGCGGGCGAGTACGGGCGAGGCTTTGCCGTGGTAGCTGATGAAGTTAGGCAGCTTGCAGCAAGCACCAGCAGTTCAACCAACGAAATAGCAACCGTAGTTAAAAACAACCAAGAGCTGACTAACGATATTTCAAAGCAAATCACCTCCGTCTCTGATTCGTCAGAGCAAGGCCGAGAGTTAATAGCGAAAGTCTCAGAAGTAATTCAAGAAATAGAACGCGGCGCAGATGCTGTTTCTGCTACAGTGTCTAAGCTTAACGCGAGTTAAGTGGCAGTAAGTTCTCAAAGTGCGACATTTTGTCGCGCTCTAAACTTGTAACTACATTATATAATTTATGCCAAATATAACAGTGGCATAAATTATAAATGGCTTATATTCAACATATCCAACACACTTATTTATTCTCTCCTTTAGCACTTTTATTAACTGGCCTTTTATCTCCTGCAGTATTTGCAGATGATAACACTTTAGAAATTATTGAAGTGCATGGGCAGGTACACAACAAGCACTTATCGCTTGGTTCGTCAGAGGCAATGCTTAGCAATTTAGGTGTTGATTTTTCGGCTGCGGGCGGGGTGTCTAATTTACCTATTTTAAATGGTTTAATGGGCGATAGAGTAAAAGTACTGGTTGATGGCGCAGAGGTTACTGCAGCGTGCGCTAATCAGATGAACCCGCCTCTTTCTTATATATCAGCTAATCAAGTAACGGCTTACAATGTAGTTGCTGGTGTTTCGCCTGTAAGCGCTGGTGGCGATAACATTGCAGGTGTAATAAGCGTTAACTCAATTTCACCACAATACAGCGAAAGTAGTGAGCTTGCATGGCATTCAGGCTATGTCTCGGCTAAGTACAGCAGTGTTGATAACGGTCAAAAACTAGGTGTGGGAGCACGTTTAGCAAGCGATACTGTGAGCCTTAATTACCAAGGGTCGTATAGTGATGCCAACAGCTACAAAGATGGAAAGGGTAATGTGGTACTTGATACATTATATCGGGCTCAAAACCACAGCCTAACTGGCGCGATACGTGACGATAAACAGCAAGTTGTGATAAAGCTTACGCATCAAAAAATACCGTATCAGGGTTTTGCTAACCAGTATATGGATATGACTGATAACACCAGTTATGGCGCTATTGCCCAATATAAGCGCAGTTTTGAAAACTGCGAGCTAGAAGGGCAAGTTAATTGGCACAGCGTTAAACACGAAATGGGTTTTTTTAGTAAGGAAAAAACCGGCATGATGCCCATGAAAACAGATGCAAAAGACATAAGCACACAGCTTAAATGGCGCCTTACACTTGATCAAAATAGCTCATTACTACTTGGACAAGAATATTATAATTACCGCATTGATGATTGGTGGCCAGCGATTGAAGGCTCAACCATGATGGGGCCAAATGATTATATAAATATTAATAACGGTAAGCGTGAGCGTATTGCCTTATTTGCAGAATATGCAAGCCAAATCAATAACAAGCTCTGGGTAAATACGGGTATAAGGGTTGAGCGTGTTAATACACAGGTTGATGAAGTACAAGCCTATAACGATGGCATGATGAATACGGGCAGTATGAGCGCAATGACAACTGCCAATAATGCGCTAGCTGCCAATTACTTCAACAATGCAGATAGAGACAAAACCGACACCTTAGTTGATGTAAATGTATTAGCTAATTATCAAATTACACTTTATGACGAGCTGCAATTAGGCCTGGCCCGCAAAAACAGAGCCCCTAATTTATATGAACGTTACAGTTGGGGTGTAAGTAATATGGCAAGCACTATGATTGGCTGGTACGGCGACGCTAATGGTTATATTGGTAACCCAAACCTCAAAGCCGAAACCGCCCATATCATCAGTGCAACGTATTCAAAAACAGCAAAAAATGATGCGTGGCGTGTAAGTGCTAATGTGTGGTACACCGATGTAAACGACTACATTGATGCAGATATTGTACGTAGTTTTAATAGTTATGGATTAGCAAATACAACACGTAACATTTTAAGCTTTACTAATGTTGACGCCACACTTTATGGCGCAAAGCTTGATATAAGTAAGGCACTTTATCAATCAACACAGTTTGGCGAATGGGTATTAACAGCAAACATAACGAGCACTCGTGGTAAGCGCCGCGACACTAACCAACCGCTTTATCAAATTAAGCCGTTACATACAGCGCTCTCATTAAGCCAGCAAATAGGATTATTTGAAAATGCGCTGTCGTGGGAGTGGGTAGATACAAAATCACGCGTTGATGTTAACCGCTTAGAAAACCAAACCGTTAGTTACAGCCTAGTTAATATAAGCTCTAAAGCTTCTTTTGATGCGCTTACGCTGGGTATTGAGGTGGTAAACTTATTTGATACGTTTTACCAATTACCCCTAGGCGGGGTAAGTATTGCAGCGCTTAAGCAAGGTAACAGCACGGGGTTTACTCAATTAGCTGGGCAAGGGCGCTCATTTAATATAAGTGCCAGTTACGCATTTTAAACCCATATAAAGCGTTGAGAATAGGTTGCTTGGCGCTTTAGTTTAATCTGATGTTGGCGTAACTTGCTCGGCGTTGGTTGTTTGCTGCGCCTCTAAAGCTAGTTTTTCACGCTCTGCTTTTGATACATACGCCGGTTTATTACTTTTATGCAATTTAGCATTAGCACGTTTATCTTTTTTCTGAAATTTGGTGACAATTTTTTTGCGGCGGTTCATTAGTACTAATACTCTGATTAATTAAGGTCGCGCATTATACAACCAATGCAATGTAAGCCGCTATCTAAATTTAAAGCGCGATTGTTGTAACCCTGCCGCAAAGGTCTATTTAATACTATTGCTTGGCGGTATAATTTAGCTTTAATACCCATTTAATTATTTAAGCGATTTATTATTGCGCATTGGTAGTAATGATTCATACAAAAGGATACGTTTTGAAAAAGTTAGCTTTGCTTTGTAGTGCTTTATTTGCTTTTAGCGCACATGCACAATTACATACAAATATTGATAGTGTTGCCGATTACGCTGTGGATACTTATCAACAATCACAAATTCACACGTTAACTAATTTAGTGGCTTTCCCTACGGTAAATAAAGAGTCGATACCCGCACCACAAAATCCTGACTTTATTAATTTTAAATCTGTATTAAAAATGAAAGCGGCAGAGCTTGGGTTTGATTACCAAGACTTAGGCTACACCGTGCTTATAGGCATGGGAGATCAAAACGAAAAAATTACGGTTGTAACCCACGGAGACGTACAACCGGCCAATGCTAGTAAGTGGAAGCAAAGCCCATTTATTATTGATACCTCAAAGCCTGGCAAATTAGTCGGGCGAGGCACAGAAGACGACAAAGGCGCAATAGCCACCGCACTATACGCCATGAAAGCGATTAAAGATAAAGGCATAGAGCTTAATAACCGCATAGAGCTGATGATTTACCTAGCTGAGGAATCTGACTGGGGCCCGCTTACTGAATTTATGAAAACCTACGAGCAGCCAAAATACGCCGTAACCATTGATGCATCATACCCAGTTGTAGTAGCCGAGAAAGGCTGGAGCTTAATTGCTCCTACTTTTAATGCTACCTCAAAACAAACCGGTATGTATGTGAGTGATTTAGCGGGCGGCGCGTTTAAAAGCCAAATACCAGAAGATGCAAGCTTAGTGCTGCATAACGCAAGCGCTGCAGTTATTAACTCATTAAAAGCTAAAGCTAAAACACTTAGTGACGTTGAGTTTAACTTTGAAGAGCTAGCTGAAGGCTTAAAAATAACTGTAAAAGGGGTGTCTGCGCACTCATCAGAGCCAGAGTCGGGCGTTAATGCTATTGCTCACCTGAGCGAGCTATTTAAAGACGTAGCACTTGAAAATAATAGCGATGGCCAGCTTATAAAATTTGTAAATCAATTAATTGGTTTAGATATTCATGGTAAGCAATTTGGTAATATTGCCTACGAGCATGAATTCATGGGCCCAATGAGCGTAGCCCCTACCGTAATTGAACGCGATGGTAACGCACTAACGTTAGCCATTAACGCGCGCCGCCCAGTTGGTAAAGATGAAAACCTACTTAAAGCGCAAATAAACAGTGCGATTAAGGAATGGGAAACTGCAAATAACGTAACGCTTACTAAAGTCGAGACCATTATTGGTACACCCATGCTGTTAGATAGCGCGCCGCACGCACAAAAACTGCTCGATATTTTTAAACATTTTACAGGTGACGAAAAAGCTGACTTTGTATCAATAGGTGGCGGCACTAACGCAAAGCTATTTGATAATGCAGTATCGTTTGGCCCTTCAATGCCAGGCAAACGTTATACCGGCCACTCAGAGCATGAATTTATTACGCTTGAGCAATTAGCGCTTAATTTACGTATGTATACCGCAATGATGATAGAGCTAGGTAATATGTAAGCTATAGCTGTTTTAATATAAAAGCCGCCTTGTTTAACTGAAGTGACTCCAGCAAGGCGGCTTTTTTGTATTTACTAAAACTGAGCTACAAAACTGAGATTGTATATATCGTAGTCACCGTTATCGGTGTAATTAGCTGTAAAATAGTAGTTATCGTTAATAAAGTATTTACCTTCAACAACTAAATCTGAGTCATATAAACCAACGCCTACTGCAACATGCTTATTAAAGTAATAATTTGCCAACACATTAAAAATTGAATCATCGCCAGCATCGAGATAGTCAGCATTTATAGTAAAGTAGCGTTCATCGTAAAGGTGAGCAAAGTAACGTGATGATAAGTCCCACGACTCTATTTCATCATCCGTCTCAACAGTAAAACCAATGTAGTCGGTGTCATTAATTTGGTGATTATATTGAGCTTTAAACAAATAAACTGTGTCACCATATTCGTAATCTACCATGCGTGCAGATACTTTTAACGAATCAGCAAATAAGTAACCTATGCCAAGTGAATAGGTATCAGTATCACCAATATTAGGCAGCTCTATGGTTGCAAAAGCATTACCGTAAAAGCCTTCTCCAAAGATCCCTTTTCTACTAAAACCATCTGAATTAAAGTAATTTAAGCCTATATTACTATCTGTATCTAGGTAGCCATAATCATCCCACACTCCCGAGCTTTGTTGCTCTTCAAAGTAATAACGCGTAGATAATCCGTACACATTATCGCTGTAATAGCGTGAATTAATTTTTGCGTAGTTAATTGTATTAAACCATTGCTTTGATGCTGATTGTTCGGCGTTTACTGACGGTGCACAGCTAAGTGCAAGCAAAGAGAGTGGTATTAAGTAGCGCATAAGTATCCTTTCTTATTAATTAAATAGGTGTATCTAGAAAAGGTATTATATTAAATACTCTTTAAAATACATTTAAATAATTGTAAGTAACTGTATGTTTGTATAAGTATTTGTAGAGATGCGCTTGAAGGGGCTGCTATAAATTTATGACTAATGTCATATTAACTGATGACAAATAGCACCTTTCAGGCTTAAAAATTAAGGCAATAATAACCTTACATTTTAAGAGGAGAGCAAACATGAATACACCAGCATTTTTTGATAATTTAAAACGTTACTTTGTGGCTTTGGTATTTTTGACCGCGATAAACTTAATTACATCGCCAAATTATTTATGGGTAGTGTGGCCTGCTTTAGGGATGGGTATAGCATTGCTAAATGAGTTGTTAAACTCAAATAACTCAAAAAGGGTTAGGGATGAGTGTTAAGCCAAGTAACAGGTTACCTGGCTTAACGCGTAAAACCGTAAGGTTTAAAAATTACGTTTTATGCGGTTGAGTCGAGCGTTGCGTTTAGGGAGATTTCGGTATTAAGTAGCTTTGAAATAGGGCAGCTTTTTTTAGTTTGCTCACACAATGCCTGAAATTGCTCGTTAGCAATATCTTTAATACGTGCGTTTACTTCAAGCGCTATATGGGTGACTGCAAAGCCGTCATCAACCTCATCAAGGCTTACGGTGGCTTTAGTATCAATTTTATCGGCTTTAAAACCGGCATCGCCAAGTGCAAGCGAAAGCGCCATACTAAAGCAGGCACTGTGCGCAGCTCCCACTAATTCTTCTGGGTTAGAACCAGGCTCGTCTTCAAAGCGAGTATTAAAACCAAATGGTTGTTTATCAAGTGCGCCGCTTTGTGTAGAAATACTGCCTTTACCTGTTTTAATATCGCCTGACCAGGTTGAGTTTGCCGTTTTTTTAATCGTCATCATCTTCTCCTTGCGTTGCATGTAAGCTTTTCAAGCTGAGTAAGTGCTATTTACATAAAACACCTAAATACAGCCTTAAAAGCCGAGTTATTCATACCATTGCAAAATAGACGCCAGCTCACGTAAAGCATAAAGGATTAATACCTTTTACTTTTTATTACGTTTAAACGCTCTGAGCAGTAAATAACGTTATCCCAATCGCGCTGCCACTTTTTACGCCACGCAAAAGGCTTATTGCAAACAGGGCACATTTTTTGTGGTAAGTGACTTTTTTTATGTGCCATATTAATTACTTTTTGCGGTGTTTTTTTGTGTGCGAGTAAGCCCTACATGCTTTTTTAATATGTTAGGAATTGCACGTTTAACATCGGCGCGCTCGCGGTATTGCCATAAACGTTCGCGCGCTTGTTTGGAGGCTTGAGTTAAATCAAGCATTGGCTCTGGGTAGTCTTCACCAAGTTTAAAGTCGTTAAACAGCGCTTCCATTGGTGTTTGTTGCCAAGGCTCGTGTAAATATTCTATCGGCAGCTTTTCAAGTTCGGGGCACCATTTTTTAATAAAGGCGCCGGTTGGGTCTTGATCTTCAGACTGTTTAATCGGGTTGTAATGCCTAATGGTATTAATACCCGTAACTGAGGCCTGCATTTGTATTTGTGGGTAATGAATGCCAGGTTCAAAGTCTAAAAAGTAATTTGCCAAAGGTAAGCTTGCCTGCTGCCAGCTTATATTTAAATGATGCGTTACAAAGCTAACCAACATAGCGCGCATTCTAAAATTAATATAGCCCGTGGTTTTTAAACAGCGCATACAGGCATCAATAATGGGTATACCCGTTTGGCCTTGTGCCCAGCGTTCAATATCGTGTTGTACGTTGTCATCGTTTCTATATGGGAACTGATGATACCCCGCATTGAGCGCTTTAAATTCCATCGTACTCTCACTTTCAAATTTTTGCATAAAATGGCAGTGCCAATGCAAACGCGATACAAATGCAGCAAGCGGGCGCTTCCAGCCTTTTTTGCTCGGGTGTTTTGCATGGTATGCATCAATAGCCGTTTGATAAACCTGTTTAAGGCTAATATTACCCCAAGCTAAGTAAGGCGAAAGCCTAGAGCAATGAATACGGCTTAAGCTGGGGCTAGATATGCCTTTTTGATATCCCTTACCGCGCTCAGCAAAAAAGCTTTGCAATATTGTGTGCGCAGTTAAAGGCCCACCTACTTGAAAGTTGTCATCATTTTGCGTGTAGCTGTCGGGTAATTTAGGTGTTTGGTAGTTATTAAGTGTAATGGTTTTTATGTTTTTCCAATTAGGAATAGCAATAGGGGCCTGCATTGTTTGTTGCCAGCGTGCGTTCCAATCTTTACGGTTTTTTTTGCCGCGAATAACGGCGCCCGTTTGTGACTCAAGCCAGTTAACTTTGTTAGCTTTACACCATATAGCAACGGCTTTATCGCGCTCAAAAGTATTGTTTAAGCCAATTTCTTGATGGCTAAATATGTTTGCTATTTGGTATGTTTGATTAAGCGTGTTTAACAGTGTCAGCATGTTTTGGTTAAAAATATACAGTGTTGCTTTATAGCGAGTTAGCTGCTGATTTATTTCGCCTATTGATTGATAAACAAAACGCCAATGGCGCGCATTATAATGTGCATCCTCAAGCATTAGTGGCTCAAAGTTGTATAGCAGTAACGTGGGTAAATCATCACTAAATGCATTTTTAAGTGGTTGATGGTCGCTAAGGCGTAAATCGCGTTTAAACCACACTATGTTTATTTTTTTGCGCATATTTAAAAAAGTGGCTGCAGTTATGAAATACTGTACGCAATAAAGCGCTGTTACGATTTGCAGTACGACGTATAAAGGAAAATTATGTTTTTAGATTTAACGCAAAGCACGCAGCACAATGTTTACTCGTATTTAGTGGGGGGTATTAGCCCACGGCCTATTGCTTGGGTAAGCACACTTAGTAAGGAGGGGATTGCTAATATTGCCCCTTACTCTTTTTTTACAGTGGCCAGTTGTAACCCGCCAGTGCTGAGCGTGACCCAAGTAAACCCACGCGACAAAGCCAATAAAGACACGCTTTTAAACCTTCAAGCCACTAACAACTGCGTGGTTAATATTGTTAGTGAAGAGCTAGTAGAGAAAATGAATCAAAGCTGCGCTAATTATCCACATAATGTGAGTGAATTTGAGGCGGCAAATATTGAAACAATCGCCAGTACACACGTAACATCCCCAGGCGCCGCAGCGGCTAAAGTAAGATACGAGTGCACCTTAAGAGATGTTATTCAGATAAGCGACGAACCAGGTGGCGGCAAGGTTATGCTACTCAACGTGGTGGGAATTTATATTGACGATAACGTGTTAGTGAATGGCTATATAGATCCCACGCGATTAAACAGCGTAGGTAAAATGGGTGGAGACTACTTTAGCTCTACTAAAGATAAATTTGTACTAAAGCGGCCACAATTGTAAAATAACAGATTAACTTTATACACTTACTGTTAACTCATTAAGCGTTACTTATAAAAACAAATGGATATTGAATGTCTAAACTTTACCTCACTTTAGTATTTGCCCTACTTAGTTTTAGCTGCCTATCAGCCTCTGATAAAAAGCTACCCATAGAAGCGTTTGCAGGCTTAAAAAGCATAAGCCAAGTTAAGCTCTCACCAGATGGAAATAACATTGCGTATGTTAGAAACCTTGATGGCGATTTAGTTTTAATGGTGCAAAGCCTTACAACAGGCAAGGGCAAGCCGATTATTAAATCGGATAACCACACTGTATTTTTTGACTGGTTTAGTTGGGCAAATAATGATGTGTTGTTATTGGGCGCACGATACATTAAATATCAATTTGGTGGGGTTAAGTATGCGTCTACATTAATGTATTCGTATAACCTAAGTGATGATAAAGGAATAAAGCTGGCGTTTAGAGCAAACAACACGCGTGATGAAAAGCAGCCTCAGTTTTCTGACCGAATTATTAGCTTTTTACCGGAGCAAGAAAATAAAATACTCGTGCAGGGCGATTTTAAAATAGCCAATACCCCTGCGGTGTATGAACTTGACCTAACTACCTTACGCAAAAAACAAATACAACGTGCTCGTGCAGATGTAACCAGTTGGTTTGCTGATAGACAAGGCAAGGTTCGTATTGCTAAAAAAATGGATGAAACACAATTTACTTACGAGCTGTACAACGAGCAAAATGAGTCGTGGCAAACACTATTTAGCTACGAAGTATTTAGTGAGCAAAGCATTTCGATACTTGGCTTTGATAAAGACCCTAACTTTTTATACATCACTGCGCTACATGAAGGGCGTGATGCATTATTTAAGCTTAATCTATCAACTAACAAACGTGAGCTCATTTTTAGCGACGACAAGTATGATGTAGATGGCGATATTTTTTACTCCCGTAAAACTGGCGAAGTTGCAGGCTTTACG
The DNA here is from genome assembly GCA_007988745.1 of Pseudoalteromonas atlantica. GTDB lineage: Bacteria > Pseudomonadota > Gammaproteobacteria > Enterobacterales > Alteromonadaceae > Pseudoalteromonas > Pseudoalteromonas atlantica. Next base: position 94,244 of record BJUT01000004.1, on the reverse strand, counting down.
CATTCGCATTTAGAAGATGGTATTGCGTATTGGGATGAAGACTTAGACAAGCTACATCGCTCTTTACGAGCATCACTACCTAAAGATTCATTTGAAATGGATATTGTTAGCACCAGCGACGATCAGCAAAAATATGTACTTTATGTCAGCTCAGATAAAACATCAGGCGCCTACATGTTAGGTGACAGAAAGCGAGGTGACTTAACATTTTTTGCAGATGTTTACCCACACATTAACGAAAGCGTATACGCCGGTAAAGAGCACATTAGCTATAAAGCACGTGACGGGCTTATTATAGAAGGCTACTTAACGCTGCCTGTTGGCTATGAGAAAGGCGATAAGTTACCCACTATTATATTTCCACATGGTGGGCCTATGGCGCGAGACTATGCAGGCTTTGACTATTGGACTGCGCTACTGGCATATAATGGTTACGCCGTGTTACAGCCTAACTTTCGTGGCTCAAGCGGTTATGGTTATGACTTTTTAATGCAGTCGATCCAAGGTTTTGGTTTAGCCATGCAAGATGACTTACAAGATGGAGCTAACTGGTTAATAGACCAAGGGATTGCTCAGCCAGATAAAATTTGTATTGGTGGCGCAAGCTACGGTGGATATGCCGCCTTAATGGCTGTTATTAAACACCCTGAAACATTTAAATGTGCGGCAAGTTTTGCAGGGGTAACTGACCTTGAGCATATTGTGAGTAAAGCCCGACACTTTACAAACAAAGACATTGTACGAAAACAGTTTGGAACAAATAGCGATAAGTTAGAGGCCAATTCGCCGGTTAATTTTGCTAAATCAATCAACAAACCTGTTTTACTTGTGCATGGTAGCGATGACAGTGTTGTCCCTATTTACCATAGTAGAGAAATGGAAGATGAACTAGATGACGAAGATAAAGATGTTACTTACATTGAGCTAGAAGATGGCGATCATTACTTGTCCTATCAGCCGCATAGAATTAAAACGTTACAAGCGTTCTTAGACTTTTTTGATAAGCATTTAAAAAACGATTAATAACAAAGGCGACTTAGGTCGCCTTTTTTGAGTTTAATTTTTTATATAATGCACATTGTTTGCACTTTTACTTGTTAACGTTATACGTTGTTATTAAAGGCGCTATTTATAAGTCGCTATAATAGAACACGCAATTAATACAATTGTTATTACAGGCTATTCTTTAAAGTGCTTAGAGCTTTTAAAAATATGTTTTAGCAGTAAAAAATACGCAATAAATAACAGCTCAAATGCTTTTAGAGTCAGGTTTATAAAAAATAAATGAAAATTCATAACAAACTTTTTTTAATATTATTTAGCTTCACCTTTAGCATTATTGCGGGGCTTGTTGTGCTTATTCAGTACAGTATTGGCCAAGGTATTATTGATTTTGTAAACGCCAAAGAAGTAAAAGCATTAGAGCCATTAGCAGTACAGCTGGCTAATAAATACGCGCAAACTCCCTCGTGGGATAAAATTATAGGTAACGATCAGCGCTTTTTAAGGTTGGTTGAATCGCAATTGCAATCAAGCCAGTTTTTACCTACTTTACGCGATATGCCACAGCGCCCAGAAATTCGCGGCGAACGCAGACCCAGACCCCCACAGCATATGGCGCAACGAGATCGTCGCCCACCGCCCGAGCATGCCGCGCACTATGCACTACTGGATGAAAACCAGCAGCGTATTTTTGGTAAATTATTTGAGGATTTAAAGTACATTAAAACGCCCATAGAGCTTGAAGGTAAAACAATTGCTTACCTTGCTGTTTCAAAAAGAAAAAGCCTAGCAGATGGGTACGAGCTGGATTTTTTAAAGCAACAAACTAACTATTTATGGCTTATTGCGTTAACCGCAGGGCTACTTACCTTACTGTTGTCTTTTTTACTGGCAAGGCATTTAGTTGGCCCTGTAAAGCAAATTGCCAGTGGTATGCATAAGCTAACCAAAGGACAGTACAGCACCAAACTTTTATTAGATAGAAAAGACGAGCTGGGCCAGCTTAGTGAAGATTTTAATACCTTGGCCTTTACGCTCGCTAAAGATGAGCAAGTACGTAAACGCTGGTTAGCTAATATTTCTCATGAACTAAGAACGCCAATGAGCATTTTACTCGGTGAGCTCGAAGCTATGCTGCTTGGGATACGTGAACCAAATAATAAAAATATTAGTTCTGCTAACGATGAAGCGCTGCATTTAAAGCGCTTGATTGACGACCTGCACATGTTAAACAGCGCAGAGCTAGGCGGCATGCATTACACCATGCAACCTACCGACGTAGGCTTTTTACTTAACTCCATAGAGCAAAAGTATCACGTTATTTTTGAGCAGCACGCTATTAATTTTTACCTTCTTAATAGTGCTAACAACACCACAGTAAACGCAGATAAAACACGTATACTGCAATTGCTAGATAATATATTAATGAATGCGGTGCATTACGCCCAGTGCTCAACTATTTCTTTAAGTGCCAATAACGTAAATATTAAAGGCCAAGCCTATTTAGAGCTTATAATAGAGGATAACGGGATAGGCGTTGAGCAAACGCATTTATCGCACTTGTTTGAATATTTATACCGTGTAGACAGCTCTCGCAATCGCCAAGAGGGAGGCTCTGGTTTAGGCTTGTCTATTTGTCAGCATATAGTTAAAGGTCATAATGGCGAAATATCAGCCGAAAAAGCCAGTATTGGCGGGCTTGGCATTGTTATTAAATTACCCTTATTAGTTCAGTAGAGGATAAATATGAGTGAGCAAATACTCATTGTTGAAGATGAAATAAAACTTGCCAATTTAATGAGCGACTTTTTAACAAGTCATCATTATCAAACGCACCTTATTCATCATGGTGATGAAGTACTTAGCTGGCTTGAAAGTAATAAGCCAAGTGTTATTTTATTAGATATTATGTTGCCAGGGCAAAGCGGTATAGAGCTGTGCAAAGCGATAAGAAAGTTTTCTAATGTGCCCATTATTATGGTTTCGGCAAAGGTGGAGGAGATTGACCGGTTACTCGGACTTGAACTGGGCGCCGATGACTATATTTGTAAACCGTTTAGTTATGCTGAGCTGGTGGCGCGAGTAAAAGCAATTTTAAGGCGTGTTAATACCACAAAAGAGCCGGTAAATAATGCCATGACACTGGATGAAAGTACTTACAGTGTAAATTATAAAAATAGCAGTATAGAACTTACTAATTTTGAATTTCAGTTATTTAAGCCTTTGTATTCAAACCCTAACAGAATTTATTCACGCGATAGCTTAATGGACACCATGTACGCAGACCAACGTATAGTTAGCCACCGCACTATAGACAGCCACATAAAAAAATTACGTAAAAAGCTTGATGAAGTAACGCAAACCGACAGCGTTATTCAGTCTGTTTACGGTGTGGGCTATCGGTTTGTTCACCCTCAATAGCTAAACGTGAGCGCAGTTTTACTCATCGTCAGCGTTTTTAATACGCTCTAAACGGTCGAACTCTTCGTATTCGGCCGCTTGTATTTCATCGAGTACCGCATCTACGTCTGCAGATTCGTTACTGTCTTCAAGTTCTCCGCTTAGCACAGTGTTTGGCGTTAAGCTGGCCTCTTCAAACAGTGCCCACATTTCTTTAGCGTAATGAGTGTTTAATAGGCTAGGTGCAAACTGCGCATAATAACGGCGTATATTGTTTACATCGCGCGTAAACATTGCTTGCGCACTGTTATTGGCTGCGGCGTTTACAGCTTGCGGAAGGTCAATAATTACAGGCCCTTTACTATCAACAAGTACGTTAAATTCTGATAAGTCACCGTGGATAATACCAGCGCACAGCATTAATTTAATATAATGAACCATCATACTGTACTGCTCAATAGCGTCTTGCTGTGTAAGGGTCACATGCCCTAACTGTGGAGCAACATCTCCGTCTTCATCGCACACAAGCTCCATTAACAACACGCCATCAATACAGTAATAAGTATCAGGAACTCTGACGCCAGCGCGTGATAAACGTGAAAGCGCGTCTACTTCTGCATTTTGCCAAATTTCCTCTTCTAGTTGTCGCCCATAACTAGAGCGTTTACCCATGGCGCGGGCTTGGCGTCCGCCTCTTACTTTTCGGCCTTCTTGATACTGAGCTGCCTTTTTAAAGCTGCGTTTAACGGCATCTTTGTAGACTTTAGCACAGCGAATTTCGCCACCGCTGCGCACCACAAATACATCCGCTTCTTTACCGCTCATTAAGCGACTTATCACTTCATCAATTAGGCCATCATCAACGAGTGGCTGGAGGCGTTTAGGTATTTTCACTGCGATACAACTAGAAAAATTGGAAGATTAAACATGTATGTTAATAAGTCCTTAGTATGTTAGCTCTCAAAACAGGTGTTGAAAGTGGTTTTAAGTAATTAGTTATCACAATAACCGAAATACCGAATAAGGTAAAAATAACATGATAAAAATCGGATTTATTTTTATTTCCTTATTGTTTGCACAATGTTTGCGTTTTTTAAGCGTACTTTATATTCATACCCTTTATTAATATTTAACCCAAGGTGACCACGATGAAGCATTTTTCTACTTTTGCCGTTGCTGCATTATTATCAATGGCTTTTTCAGCCAATGTTGCAGCCAGAGGCGGTGATAACCCACCACCTAAACCTGACTTTTCAAGCATAGATGCAGATGGTGACGGTGTGGTTAGCCTTGCAGAATTTAGCGAAAGTGCGCCACCGCAAGGCGATGCGCAAACTATTTTTGACGAAATAGATGCCGATGGGAATGGCGAAATTAGCGAACAAGAATTAAGTGAACACAAGCCACCACGCCGCGCACGTTAAGGGAGAAAAAGATGATCAACAGTATTGGTAGCTCAGCGAGTTTTATGACTCAACAATCTAGCCAAGTAAGCGCTTTAACTTCAGAGCAAACTGAGTTTGTTAAAGAAACACTTGCAGAATTTGATGCACAAAACCTCAGCACGGAAGATGCGCAAAGTATTCAAGCCGCATTTGAAGAGCAGGGGATCTCGCCTACAAAAGAGTTGGCTGATTTAATGAGCGAACTTGATTTTGACGCTAAAAGTATTGGCGATGCAGGACGCCCTGAAGGACAGCGCCCGCCACCGCAAAACTCGCTAGAATCTGTTGATACTGACGAAGTGGTTAGCTACTTAGATGAGTTATTAACTGAGTATTCAAGCCAGCTATCTGATGAAGATAAAGAATCAATTCTTTCATCGGTACAAGAAAAATTTGGCTTAAGTGAAGGTGATTCACTGCTAAATGTAACTGCTTAGGTGTTATAACTTGAGGTAAAGCTGACTGTTTATCCTTAGGTCTTAAGTCCAAAGCCCGGCAATTATTTTGTTGGGCTTTTTTATTATACCAATTCGCTTGATTGGTCACGTATTATTGCGCATTGGTATTACTCCGCTTGAGGCAAAAAAATCGCGCTAATAGCCCCTAACAAACCGAGCAGGCTATACAACAAAATAAGCTGTGCGGTTGATAAAAATGCTTCTAAAAGCCCTATACTGCCTAACATTAAAAGCAAAATGCCAATTACAGTATTACTAACCGACACGTAATCAGTGCGTTTATTGCCTTGTGCCATATCTACTAAATAGGTTTTACGCCCGAGCCGTACGCCTTGATGAGCAATGCAAAGCAAAAAATAAAAACCAGGTATTACCCAAGCATATTCAAACAGCTGGCTATACCATGTGGCTATTACAAACACGCTCACGCCGTTTATGGTGACAAGCAACGCACTGATCACAAGCACCTTTTGGCTAGAAAAATCGCTGAGTCTTCCCCATATTGGCCCAGAAATTAAACTTGCTAAGCCAGACACGGCTAAAAATACTGCCAATAATGAAAATTCAAACTGCTGAGAGCTTGCTAAAATAATATAAAAAGGCGCGCTTAGGGCTGAGCAAAGTAAAAAGGCGCGGGTAATTACAAAATGTGCAAATTGTTTATCTTGATAAAGCAGCTTTAATTTACTTAGCGTATTTAAAAAGCCATTTCTACCGCCTTGTGTCGCGCCTTTGTATTCGTTTATGCGGCTATAAAAAAGTGCAGCAACAACCCACAAAACAGCGCCTAAACACAGCGCAATTAATACCGTATTTTGCTCTTTTTGCCCCGAAAAAAACCACATCATTAAACCAAAAGTGAGTGTTGCAAAGCCGGCAATACTTGCCGCCAGGCCACTAATATTGCCCCGCTTTTTTTTAGGAATAACTTTACCTAATACATCTTTAGCGGCAATAGAGTTAAACCCGCGGGCGAGGCTAAAGAGCACCAGCAGAGCTAAAATTGCATAGCCAGCCTGAGCGCCTTCTAGCACAAATGAAACACCAACCATAGCGCCAATACATAAAGCTTGGGCAAATGCACCGCAAACCCATACCCACTTTCTTACAGAGAGTTTACGGATAATATTGGCTATCGCTAATTGTGGTAATAAAGAGCCAGATTCTCTTATAGGCACCAGCCACGCTATAAACGCGCTTGGCACGTTTAAGCTTTGCATTAACCAAGGCAGAGTGACTTTAGGGTTGAGGAGGGCATCGGCAAATTTACTAAAAAGCTGGCTTGTTAATAAAAGAATAAAATTACCGGCCACCTCTTTGCAGCCATCTTCGTTTATGTCTTTACAGGCGCGTGCGTCTTCATCGTTGTTAAGGCGTTTATAGACTTGCTCTTTAGTGAGTTTTTTCATACTGCTAGCTACACAATTTGTTTTGCTCTTTGAGGTACGAATCTACAAAGTGTTGTTCCATAGGTTTAGAAAAGTAATAACCTTGTAGGTGAGACACGCCAATTTCTTTTAGCATGTTGGCTTGCTCTAGAGTTTCTACACCTTCAGCGACTACTATAAAATCAAGTGTTGAGGCCATTTGCACAATCGCATGAATTATACTTAAGCCTCGCTTATCCATGTTTTGAATGAAACTTTTATCTATTTTTACTATGTCTACACCAATATCTAACATGCTCGACAAGGATGAGTACCCAGTACCAAAGTCGTCAATAGAAATACAAAATCCTTGTTTTTGCAGCTCTTTTACTGCTGCTAAAAAGGTGAGCTTATCCTCAGCAAACACAGATTCAGTGATTTCAAGGTGCAGGTTTTCTGGCTTTACGCCGTATTGATCAACGATATTTACAACCTTAGTGACAAAATCAGGGTCTTGAAGTTGTATTACAGATACATTAACGCTCACAGCAATAGGGGGTTGTACGTTTTTAAACGTGCAAGCTTGCACACACGCTTGCTCAATAACCCATAAGCCAAGTTCGGTTATGAGGTTGTATTGCTCGGCAATGGCAATAAATTCATCAGGAAATATCGCTTCGTCATTTAACTGCCAGCGTAAAAGTGACTCAAACGAGGTCACCTTCGCTGTTTGGCTATCCACAATAGGCTGAAACACTAACCGCAAGCCGTTGTCTTTTATTGCACTTGCCAAGCGCTTACTGAGCAATTGTTCGCGTTCTTGTTGGCGCTTTAAGTCATTGTTGTAAATATTTACGCAGCCTTTGGCAATACGTTTTTGATGGTACATGGCTAAATCTGCTGAACGAATTAACGCGCTTAAATCACCCTCATGCTCAGGAAATAACGCTATGCCAATAGTGGCAGATACCCAGCTTTGGTATTTATATCGTTCATGCTCGGCACGAATGCTTTTAATAACCTTTTTGGCAAAATCGAATAAGTCTTGTTCATCCTCATAGGTTGTTAAAATTAAAAATTCATCTCCGCCCCAGCGGCATTTGTATAAGTGGCGGGTGCAAACGTTAGTGAGTCGCTCGGCTATTTCTTTAAGTACTTGGTCGCCAACTTTATGACCCATAGAGTCATTAATTTGCTTAAAGCCATCTAGGTCTACAAACAGTAAAGCGAGTTTTTCCTCGGGGTGATCTGCCAGTTGTTTATTTGCCACTTTTAAAAAAGCGGTGCGGTTTAACAAGCTTGTTAGCGGGTCAGTATTTGATAAACGGTAAATTTCTTCTGTGCGTGTTTCTACTTTGCTTTCCATTTCGTTAAGTAGTTCGCGGTTTTGATTTCGTAATTTTATGGCTGTTTGGGTAAATGTGGCCGACTTATAAGAAGAGGCGACCATAATTGCCGAAAAAGTAATGCCCAAAAAGCCTAATACATAGTGGTAATAGTCATCAGATAAGGTTAGTACTATAGAGTAAGGCATTAATAAAATAATGCTGTAACACACCGAGGTAAAGCGACTACCCGAGAGTAAATTGGCTGAGCCACCAGCAAATGCCGACAAAATAGCTATTGTGGTGGTAATTTCAACGGTGGATGAGCTTTTATGAAACCACAGTGCGTAACATGACCACGAAATCGCGGTCGCTATACACCCCACCGAAAAGCGTTTCAAAAAGCTATTTGCATTAAAAGGCTGGTTAACTTCTTTGGTGTAGTTAAAGTAAATAACATCCATTAGCCTCGCTGCTAAAACAACCAGCATGAAAAAAAGCCAAATTATTTTTTCTTGATTTGTTCTTTCATCCGTTAGGTCAAATGCAAATACAAGTACAAAGCTAACTAACGCCGAAACACCAATGCCAGATAAAGCATTAGAATATAAAAGTTTTACGGCTTCTCTGCGTTCATCACTATTTAAATTTTTATATTGCACTCATTAAAGCCTTATGAAAAGTAATGCGGGTAAAGCAGGTTACATTTTATAAAAACACAATAATAAATATAGTTTAATGACAGGGAAAATGCAGATTTTAAATAAAAAAATGCCCATAACACAATGTCTTGTTATGGGCTGTTAGATTAAAAGTCGCTGGCGTTATGTCGTTCGCTAAGTTGCTCTTCTTCAGGGCCCCAGGTGCGATTAACACGTTGACCACGTTTAACAGTGGGACGTTTTGCTATTTGCTCTGCCCAGCGCATTACATGAGTGTAAGAGGCAACATCTAAAAACTCAGCGGCGTCGTATAATTTTCCAAGCACCAACGAGCCATACCAAGGCCAAATGGCGATGTCGGCAATAGAGTATTCACTACCCGCCATGTATTCGTTTTCACTTAAGTGGCGATTTAATACATCGAGCTGGCGTTTAGTTTCCATAGTAAAACGGTCTATTGGGTATTGTATTTTTGTTGGTGCGTAGCTATAAAAATGACCAAATCCGCCGCCTAAATAAGGCGCTGAACCCATTTGCCAAAATAGCCAATTACGGCACTCGGTCTTGGCTTTAAAATCTTTTGGGATTAGCACATCAAATTTTTCTGCCAAGTATTGTAAAATTGAACCCGACTCAAAAATGCGTGTTGGTGGCGTGGTAGAGTGATCCATTAGCGCAGGAATTTTAGAGTTTGGATTAATATCAACAAAGTCTGAGCCAAATTGGTCGCCTTCGCCAATGTTAATTAAATAGGCATCGTAGTCGGCATCGGTTAGGCCAAGCTCTAATAACTCTTCAAACATAATGGTCGCTTTTTGGCCATTAGGCGTGGCTAATGAATAAAGTTGAAACGCATGCTTGCCAATGTCTAAGGTTTTGTCATGAGTGGCGCCGGCAATAGGACGGTTAATATTAGCAAATTTACCACCACTTTCGCTGTCCCACGTCCAAACTTTAGGCGGCGTGTATTCGTGTTCATTACTCATAAACAACCTCAATTTAAAAATGTAATTAATTTATATACTCATAGATAACAAGCTGGGGGCGTAAAAAATTAATTAAAGGCAATGAAAAAATTATCGTGCTTTTAATTTATCTGCTTTGGCAAGTTTATACCCTAAAAAGAACCCACTTAACGCACCAAAAAGGTGGCTTTCGAACGAGACATGAAAGCGTTGTGGTAGCACGCCCCAAATAAATCCGCTGTAAAGCACTGCCACTACTAGGGCAATAACAATAGACTTAAACGAGCGCCTAACCACGCCATAGCACAGTATAAATCCCCATAAACCATAAATAACGCCGCTTAATCCAACATGAAAACTACTTCGACCAAAGGCCCACACTAATAGCCCGCCAATTAACGCAGTAAATATAAACACGGTATAAAAGCGTTTTACACTGTATTGGCAAATTAGCCAGCTTAGTACAGCAAAAGGCAACATGTTGCTAGCAAAGTGCCACCAGCTGCCATGTAAAAATGGGGCGCATAAAATACCGATTAACCCTTGAACGCTGCGAGGGTAAATACCTAAACCATTAAGCGTAATGCCAGGTAAACTATTGATCACTTGTAGTATTAGGCACATAAAAACTACGCTAAATATTGCAAATCGAGTACTGGTTATCAATGAAGATGATGATGGGGTAGTTGGCATATAAACGCTTTAGTAGGATTGTTTTGTACCAGTATAGGAGTATGTTTTCGCTATTAAAAGCGATTTAATAAGCGCGGCGTTATACGCCGCGCACAGGGGTTATTTTAACCTAGTTTAGTTAATAGTTTTTTCGCCGCAAGCTCTGAACTTGCTGGATTTTGGCCTGTAATCACTAAACCATCTTCGAGCGCTAATACGCCCCAGTCGTCGGTTTTTTGATAATCGCCGCCTTTTTTAATGAGTTCATCTTCAACTAAAAATGGCACTACGTCTGTTAATTGCACGGCGGCTTCTTCTGAGTTAGTAAAGCCTGTTACTTTTTTACCGGCTACGAGCGCATTGCCTTGCGCATCTTTAACATTTAAAAAAGCGGCACTTGCGTGGCAAACAGCCGCTACTGGCTTTTGCTCTTTTACAAACTTTTCAATAAGTGAGATTGAATCGCTGTTATCTACTAAATCCCATAGTGGGCCGTGGCCGCCTGGGTAAAATACCGCGTCAAAGTCGTTGGCGTTTACTTCACTTAACTTTTTGGTGTTTGCCATAAGTGTTTGTGCTGCGCTGTCGTTGTCATAGCGCTTTGTTGCATCGGTTTCAAAGTCAGAAAGCGTGCTAGTTGGGTCAATCGGCGGTTGGCCACCCGCAGGAGAAGCAAGTGTTACCTCTGCACCAGCATCAACAAATGCGTAGTAAGGTGCTGCAAATTCTTCTACCCAAAAACCTGTTTTTTCGCCTGTGTTGCCAAGCTCTGAATGTGAGGTAAGTACCATAAGTATTTTTTTAGCCATAACAATATTCCTTCGATTAGTGAGTAAATTAAAGCTTGGTGTTAACCAAGGTGCTGTAATAACTATATGCACTTAAAAGGATTTAAACAACGATGATAAATTTAACTTTATTGGTTTAATTATTGATACAATTATTAGGTTGAATAATCATTGGTGGGTTTGTGATGAAAGTGTCGTTTGAGCAACTTAAAAGCATGGTGGTATTTGCGCAAATTGTCGAGCAGGGCAGTTTAACCGCGGCTGCAAAGCAGTTGGGGTTAACGCGTGCGGTGGTAAGTTATCATCTTAAAAAATTAGAAACGCAATTAGAAGTTACGCTACTAAATCGCTCAACCCGCACTATGGCGCTAACTGAGGCGGGCATTGCGTATTATGAGCGCTGTAGAGTGATCACAGAACAAGCAAACGCAGCTAATCAGCAAATAGAAAACATTAAAAGTGAGCCACAAGGAGTATTAAAAATTAGCTGCCCTGTTAATGTAGGCATGCAACTAATTGTGCCAGCAATTAATACGTTTAAACGCCAATACCCCAAAATTGAAATAGACCTGCAACTAACCGATGATGTGGTTGATATTATAAAAAACGGCTTTGATATTGCTATTCGTGGGGTCGCTTTAAGTGACTCAAACTTACAAGCCACTAAACTAACAACCATGAGTACCTGTATTTGTGGCTCAGCTGAGTATTTTGAACACTTTGGCAAACCTAAAACGCCAGCTGAATTAGCCTTGCATAAATGGGTGGTGTACCAACTTAGCAGTAAAACATTAACCCTTAGCAAAGAGGGCAAAAAATACGATGTAATACTTCAAGGCGGCATTAGCACCAATAATGCCGCGGCGCGTACCGCGTTTGTAGAGGCCGGGCACGGGCTTGGGCGCATTCCGTTGTATGATGCGTGGCCTAAAGTGCAAGCAGGGCTGTTAGAAATAATACTTGATGATTATAAAACAAAAGATATTGAGCTTTATGGTGTGTTTCCACCTGGGGCGGCAGGCTCCAAAAAGCTCAGGTTGTTTATTGATTATTTAAAAGCATATTTTGTTAAACAGCATACTGCACTGGGCATGCTAAAAAGCACGTAAAACCGCACTTAGTTACAAAGTACGATTAAATAATGCAACCGCTTGCTGGTACATAGTAATTGCAAGCGCGGCATCGTAACGCTCGCCCTCATCACGCATAAACGCATGCTGTGCGTTTACTTCTTGCCAGTGGTAATTAATACCCGTGGCTACACATTGCTGGTAAATTTTACTTCGGCCTTGTTGCGGTACATGTGGGTCTTGCTTACCCCAAATAAAGTGTATTTCACCTTGAATATCAGCCATGCGTTCAAACGAATTGTTACCTGCATTAGCAGTTAAGGTATCACTATGAATATCGGTGGCGTATAAACAAAATGCAGCTTTTATGTGTGGGTTTAATGCGGCTCTGTAAGCTAAATGCCCACCAATGCACACACCCATGGCGCCTACTGTGCCAGTGCAGTAATCTTGGCTTTGTACAAAGTCGATGAGTGCTTGTGTGTCGCTGTCGTGGTGCTCAAGTGGCTTTTGCCATTTATCGGCATTGCCTTTATCTTTACCCGCGTCATCGTACGCAAGTACAGTACCAATCGGGTTTAGCTCATGAAATACCTCAGGCACTAACACAACAAAACCATGGCTCGCTAAAATAGCAGCGCTGCGCGCAATAGGTGCGGTTTGCTGAAAAATTTCAGAGTAAAAAATAATACTTGGATATTGGCCAGCTGCTTGTGGGCGGTAAACGGTAGTACGCATTAAGCCTGTTGGGGTGGCTAGGTCGGTATTATGGTGTTGGATTATCATAAAAGCGCTCAGTTAAATAATTAATAAGGTTATGGTAACTGAGCGCAAAAAAATAAACGACCACTGATACTGGTTTTTTAAATGCTTGCAGGCATTTTATTACAACTTGCGTAGTAGCTTACGGTCGCGGGCCAATCCGAAAATATACCCATAACCCCAACATCCTGCGCGAGTACATCAACCACCGTCATCATGTCGCCATCGTTATCGATAACATCGGCGATTGATTGATAGTAGTAGCCACCGCCCTCGTTAAGAGGCCCCGAGCGCTCAAGGCTCCATGCTATCAGTTCAAGCCCTGCCGCTTTTGCGTCAATGGCGTATTGTGAGGGGACAATATTACTTTCGTTGTCTATGGTGAGCATCATCCAAATAGGGGGCGCTAATATTTTAACGCCATCGGCTACTAGCTCTTCCATACTTGGTTGCCATGTTGCAGGGTTACTTGGATCAAAGCCCGCTTCGCTGTCACGGCCATCTAAATATACGCTTTGATTTGCAAAGTCGGGGTTGTTATTTATCCAATATTTCACATCATCAAGATTAAACGATTGCGGGTACACATCACTGCTTGGTACGTCCAATTGCGTGTACTCATCAAGCATTTTTTGCGCGTATTGCTGTTGTGTCATTCCCTCAAAAGGCATGCTCACTTGCGGCGATTTTAGCTCTGGGGTCATTTTTACACCCAAGCTTTTAAATAACTCAATACTTTGTTTATGGGTTACTAATGTTCCACTTGTGGCGTATAAATCGGTGCGCCAGCTGGGCGTGCCCTGCATATATTCACCAACAGTAGTGGCTTGGGTGTTGGCGCCATCCATTTTACCTTCAAGCGTTAAAAATTCGCTCAGGCTGATATCGCTTGTGCAGCATTTAGCGGTGGCAGGCGTGCCACTTGCTGCGTTAGCTGGAGTAAAAGGCACACTGCATTTAGCAGCAAGTTCATCAATGGCTAATATATTGGTGGTGGTGTGCAAATCGCACTGAGAGTGGCGACACACGAGCTCTTTGTCGCTGGTAAAGGTTACATCGCACTCGACAATACCTGCACCCATACGCGCCGCAGCTATATAAGACTCCTTTGTATGCTCAGGGTATTGCATTGGCGCACCACGATGCCCAATAGAAAAATCTGTACGGTAAAATGGCCCATCTGTACACGATTCTAATTTTGTTTTTAAATCGCTCTGTGCCATATCGTTAATAAGGTAGTCGGCACGAGTACCTAATTGAATATCAGGCGCCTCGCCTTTTGCAACTTCAACAATTACAGGCGTCGGTACTTCGACAACCTCAACGGTGGTATTTGTAACGACTACGTCTTTTTCTACAACTTCGACATCGTCGTCGCAGCCGCTCAGTAGTGCAAGTATTACTGAGCTTGTTATTAGGGTGAGATGTTTCATGTTTGTTCCTTAACGTTATTTTATTCAACCCTAATCGCATTCAATGACAAATTAGCTACAAGGATGTGACGTTCTGTTTATTTGTCCCTATTTGATTAATTACCAGTGCCGCTAACATAATTGCACCCCCCATACTTAAGCGCACAATGTCGGCATTTTTATTCCATATAAGCACGTTAACAATAATACCGGCAGGAATAAGCACGTTGTTCATAACGGCTAATGCTCCCACATTTACTTTTGTTGCCCCTTTGTTCCATAAAAAGTAACCAAGGCCCGAGGCTACAATACCTAAATATATTAAAATACCCCACTGGGTAGGTGTACTCGGTAATTTGCTTGTATTGCCAAATAAAGCGTAGCAAGCACTCGCCACCACTAAGGCGCCAATAAAAAACCAACCAAATACGGTTTTGTCATCCAGCTGATTAGTGGCCATTAAACGTTTATAAGTTACTTGTCCGGTGGCAAAACTAATATTGGCACCCTGAACCAGTAATAAACCGATGATGAAATGACTATTGAGGCTTTCCCAGCGAATAGCTACCGCGCCCAGTACGGCAATAAGCGCAACCGCAAAAAAGCGAGGATTAAAATGCTTATTAAGTGCATCGTTTAAAAGTGTTATATAAAGCGGCGTCATAACGGTAAAGAGCAACACTTCGGGTACGCTTAAAAATAAAAAGGAGTGATAGTAAAAGCTGTACATAACACCCAGTTGCACAGCGCCTATCAGCATTAGCTTAAGTGCGAGTGGTTTTGAGGTAAGTTTAGGTTTTAAAAAGGGTAAAAAAACCAACGTGGCTAATGCAACTCGTATTAATACGCTAAACCACGCATCAACTTGGCCTGCTAGGTACACACCAATTAAACTAAATGAAAAAGCCCAAAGTAGGGTAACTGCAAATAAATAGCCCATAATTGTCGTTTTTTATAATTTATAGTGTGGTTAGTTTATCTGTTATAAACAATAAAAGCCCGCAAGCGGGCTTTTATAAGGTTAAAATTAATAAACGAGGTTATTAATCAACTAAACCACGGCGCTTAAGAAGTGCGTCTGTTGTTGGTTTTTGGCCTCTAAACTCAATGTAGCTTTGCATTAAGTCGCGGCTGTTACCTTTTGATAGGATTTCTTCACGGAACTTGTCACCGTTTTCACGGGTTAGGCCACCGTTATTTTCCATATGGGCAAACGCATCGGCTGCAAATACTTCAGTCCATAGGTAGGCGTAGTAACCTGCTGAGTAACCACCGGCAAAAGTATGGCTAAAGTAGTTTGATTTATAACGCGGTGGCACTGGGTAGTAATCAATACCGTGTGCTTTTAGCGCATCGCTTTCAAACTTTTGAACATCACTGATTTTTTTATCAGAACCAAATGAATGCCATTCCATATCAAGTAAAGCAGCTGCTAAGTATTCAGTAGTACCAAAGCCTTGGTTGAATTTTTGCGATGCTAGTACTTTATCAAGTAATGCTTGTGGAATTGGCTCACCTGTTTTGTAATGCTTAGCGTAGTTAGCAAGTACCGTAGGTTCAATCATCCAGTCTTCATGTGCCTGTGAAGGAAATTCAACAAAGTCACGTGCTGTAGCAGTACCCGCTAGGCTTGGGTATTTAACATTTGAGAATAAACCGTGCGCAGCATGACCAAATTCATGGAACATAGTCGATACTTCGTCGAAGGTCATTAGCGTAGGCTCACCTTCAGCTGGTTTTGGAATGTTTTGTGCGTTGTAAATAACCGGTTTAGTGCCTTTTAAGCCGCTTTGGCTTACATATGCACTCATCCATGCACCGCCACGCTTACCTTCACGTGCGTATGGGTCCATGTAAAATAAACCAATAGCGCTGCCGTCTGCGTTAAATACTTCGTACGCTGTTACATCTTCGTGGTAAACAGGTAAGTCTTTACGCTCTTTAAAGGTGATACCGTAAAGCTTGTTCATTGCGAAGAATAAACCATCATGGATCACAGAGTTCATTTCAAAGTAAGGCTTAACTAGCGCAGGATCTAGGTCGTACTTTTCAGCACGTACTTTTTCTGCGTAAAACGCCCAGTCCCATGGCTTAAGCTCAAAGCTTTCGCCAGAATCGTTAATTACTTTTTGGATAGCGGCCGCTTCTGCTTTGGCTTTTTCAACAGCTTTTGGTGCAAGGTCATCTAAAATACCGTACACGTTATCGGTTGTTTGTGCCATACGCGAAGTCATTACATACGATGCCCAATCTTTAAAGCCTAACAGCTCTGCTTTTTGTGCACGCAGGTTAGTTTCTTCAATAATGATAGGGCCGTTAGTTTTAGCAGCACGGTTTGTAGAGGCTTTAAAAATTTGCTCGCGTAGCTCACGGTTTTCAAGGCTTGATAAGATAGGCTGCTGAGTGGTATTAACCAGGGTGATCATGTAGCCGTCTTTGCCTGCTTTTTTAGCTGCGGCTGCAAGGCCTGCAATTTCACCTTCAGATAGGCCAGCAAGTTTAGATTTGTCTGTAACAACAATAACGTCTTCTTTAAACGATTTTAAAATGTTTTGAGAGAAAGCAGTAGATAGCTCTGCAAGCTGAGCGTTTATTTCACGCATTTTTGCTTTTTCAGCATCGCTTAACTTAGCACCGGCTTTTACAAATTGCTTGTAGTAGAAATCAACTAAGCGTTGATCTTCAGCGTTAAGCGAATCTTTATTGTCGTAAATAGTTTGTACACGCTTAAATAACGGACCATTTAGGTAAATGTCATCAGAGTGAGCAGATAATACCGGCGCCATTTTTTTGCTTATACGTTGGTACTCGTCATCTGAAATTAAACCCGATAGGTTGTAAAAAGCAGCAGATACGCGGTTTAACAACTCACCAGATTTTTCCATCTCAACAAGTGTGTTTTCAAATGTTGCTGGTTCTGGGTTGTTTGCAATAGCTTGAACTTGCGCAGTGTGCTGAGCAATACCTGCATCAAAGCCTGCTTCGTAGTCTTTTGTACCAAACTTATCAAACTCTGGTGCCATGTATTGTAATGGGCTTGGTTTGAATAATACATTGTTTGCGTTCATATCTTGCACTTGTGCTGCGCTCTCTTTAGCTGTGTTCTGAGTTTCGTTAGATGAACAAGCAGATAGGATTAGGGCACTAGCAATAGTAGTGGCGATCAGTGTTTTACGCATAATAACTCCATAAAAAGATGAGCCGAAATAGGCTTTTCGAGTCGAAAACCCAGTTAACTTATCAAATTTTGGCGTTTATACAATAAAGTTTATCGGTATTAAGCGGGATTTAAACGCAAATTAGCTACTAAAAATGCGATTTGGAGGTAAAAGTAGCCTTAAAAATAAACGTAAGGCTACTTAAATATTGTATTGTGTGTGTTTTTTAAAGGCTAGTTATAGCCAAGAACAAAGCGTTTTTCAGAACCAAAGCTATTAGATTGCTGGCCAAATTCTTTATTAATAGTAGCAAGTGTTTGTTCTTGCTCAGCAAGAAGGCACAAAATTTTATTGCGGTAATCTAGGCTGCTTTCAAACAAATTTAAATCTACCTGCGGCTGCAAAGTAGCGAGTCTTTGATTTAAAGTAAGTTGTGACATATGTAATCTCCAGTGCTTGTACACTATTTATATAGCACTCGGTGCAATAAAGAGTTAATAAATTGTTTAACAAAAACGTTAAACCTATTAACTTAGCGTTTTAACACTATTATGCCGTGCTAAGCTTAGCGAAGACTGAACCACACTCATTTTTGCTGAACAAATAACAAACAATAAATAATACTTTGGAAAATATATGACGCTCGAACACATTCAACATTATCTCAGCTTGGTTATTTTTACCTATAACGACGTACACATCACTGTGGCTAAGGTTATACAAGTTCCTTTAATTTTATTTGCTATGTGGTTTGTAGTAACGCGCATTGGCAAACTTATTAAAAAAACACTGTTGGCAAAAAAAATCAGCCAAGACGCGGTGCACCTATTTACGCGCATTTATTTTATTTTGAGTATCGCAATATTAATTTTCACCTCGTTAGAGGTTTTAAGTATTCCGCTTACGGCCTTTGCATTTGTATCAGGGGCAATAGCCATTGGGGTTGGATTTGGTGCGCAAAACATTATTAATAACTTTATTAGTGGCTGGATTTTAATGTGGGAGCGGCCAATTCGTATTGGGGACTTTTTAGAAGTGGGTAATGCAAAGGGCGTAGTAGAAACTATTAATACGCGCTCTACCCGCATTCGCCGTAACGATGGTGTGCATATGTTAATCCCTAATTCGCAACTGTTAGAAAACACAGTGACTAACTGGACCTTAATAGACGGTAATGCCCGCTCCTCGGTTAGCGTAGGTGTTGCTTATGGCAGCGATGTATTGTTAGTTAAAACGTTAATTCAACAAGTACTTGATGAGCATGATGCGATACTAACAAATCCAAAAGCCTCTGTTTTATTTGACGACTTTGCTGATAGCTCACTGGTGTTTAATGCAATTTTTTGGGTTTGTGCAGAGTCAGAAACCATGCTCAGAAAAGTACGTAGTGATATCCGTTTTAGTATCTATGCTGTTTTTGAAAAACACGATGTGGTGATTGCGTTTCCACAGCGCGATATTCACATTGATGGAGAAATTGCGTTAAAGCGCACTCAATGAATTTAGCCTTTAAAATTTAGCAAGCATTAACGGGTTTTAACTGCGCGTTTCTAGTTTGGGTTTATTTGTAAAAACACGCAATTTGCTACTTTAAAGTGGGTTTTAAAAGAAAGGACATATGTCCGCATTATTAGTCTTTTGCATCTAAATGCGGGTAAAAAAGCTATAAAATGAGGTTAAATGTTGCAAAAAAGTTTACTTTTTTGTACGTATTTATGCAGTAAATTTGTAATACGATGGTATAATCTTCATCGTTCGTTCAGCCTCATTACTCCGTTTTTGTACTCTCGGTGATGAGGTCCGCGCGCCATAAAGCAAGACGCGAAAAATTGTACGAGCCCGCAATGAATACATTGCGCAACACAAAAAACCGTTGAACAAGAGTGCATACAAAAGGTTTATACCCGACATGAAATCATTAAAAAAATCTGCAATAGCGACCATTATTAATGCAGTACTACTATCTGCTGCTGGTACATCTGTTTCGGCTTTTGCTGCTGAAGAAGATACCGCTAAAAAAAGCAATCAACTAGAAGTTATTCAGATTACAGCTCGTAAACGTGTAGAAAACGCCCAAGAAGTGCCAGTTTCAGCATCAGCATTACAAGGTGATAGTTTAGATGCTTATAGCTCTGCAGGAATGGATATTCGCTTTTTAAATGCGAAAATTCCAAGTCTCTCAGTTGAATCTTCATATGGTCGTACGTTTCCACGTTTTTATGTTCGTGGTTTGGGTAATTCTGATTTTGACCTTAACTCCTCACAGCCTGTATCATTAGTTGTAGACGAAATTGTTCAAGAAAGTCCTATATTAAAAGGTTTCCCGGTATTTGATACTGGCCGTGTTGAAGTGTTACGTGGCCCTCAAGGTACATTGTTCGGACGAAATACACCTGCTGGTTTGGTTAAAATTGATTCTGCTCGACCAACACAAGATTTAGAGGGGTACGCTTCGTTATCGTATGGCTCATTTAATTCGATAGACTTTGAAGGTGCTATAAGTACAGGCTTAACTGATAAACTTTCGACGCGGGTTTCTGTTTTAAGGCAAGAGCGAGACGACTACATTGATAATAGGTTAGAAGGGAATATTATTGATGATGCCACCGGTGGTTATCAGGAAACGGCTGCGCGTATACAATTTTTGTACGAAGATGATAATTTTAATGCTCTATTTAACTACCACACGCGTGACTTAAATGGTTCTCCTATTGTTTTTCATGCAAATGCTATTGAAAGCGGAACAAACAACGCTGTATCAGGCTTTGATTCAGAGGTTATAACTCAAGATACTGTCCAATATTCGACGCAAAATGTTGAAAGTCAAGGGGCAAATCTAAAGCTAGAATACGATTTTAATGATTATACATTAACTTCTATTTCTGGGTGGGAAAGTGCTGAAATTTATTCTCGAGCAGATGTGGATGGTGGTTTTGGTTGTGGAAATACCTTTATCCCGGGATGCCCAACTCCTGAAATGGGTCCAGGTTTTATCTTTTTAGCTTCTGAAACTGCAGATGCATTACCAGAGCACGATCAATATTCTCAAGAGTTACGTCTATCAAGTAATTTTGATGGTGATTTTAATTATCAAGTTGGTGCTTTTTATTACAAAGAAGATCAAGTTATAGAAACATACGGTTACGATGGTTTAGGCGCAAACTTTTTGACAGGGTATGTTAGACAAGATCAAGAAACTACTGCTTGGGCATTATTTGGCTCAACAGAGTTTCAATTAACAGAAAAGTTAGAGGTTACAGCCGGCCTTCGCTATTCTGATGATGAAAGGGATTTTACTGCTTCTCGTTATTCATCTCCAGATGCTGTAATTGCTGATTTAACTAAATCAGTCTCACCTGAAGATAGCCACGTTTCATGGGACTTAGCTGCCGCGTATAAATACTCTGATGATGTAAATTTATTCGTACGCGCCGCGAATGGGTTCCGTGCGCCTAGCGTTCAGGGCCGTATTTTATTTAGTGACGATGTTACTGTGGCTGATTCTGAAACTATAAACTCTATTGAAGCAGGTATTAAATCTGATGTTCTAGATGGTAGTGGCCGTGTTAATGCAACAGTTTTTTATTACCAAATGAGTGATCAGCAATTAACAGCTGTTGGTGGTGAATTTGGAAATACAGCTAGATTATTAAATGCAGATAAAACAGTTGGTTATGGTTTTGAGGTTGATACGCAGTGGGTTTTAAACGATGAGTTTGATATGACGTTTAACTTCAGCTATAACAATACAGAACTGCAGGATGATGAGCTATTCGCTTCTGGTTGTTTTGCATGTACTATTACTGACCCTCTAACTGAGCAAGGTTATAGTTTAGATGGAAATAGCTTACCGCATGCCCCTGAATGGATTGCTAACTTTACCCTTCGTTATACTAAAGAACTTGGTGACGGAGAGTTTTATGCTTACACTGATTGGTCTTACCGTAGTGAAATAGATTTCTTTTTATATGACTCAGTAGAGTTTACTGGTGAGGCGTTGCTTGAAGGCGGTGTGCGTGCTGGTTATAAGTGGTTCGATGGAGATTACGAATACGAGGTATCTGCTTTTGCCCGCAATATTACGAATGAAGAAGTATTTATTGGTGGTGTAGATTTTAGTAACAACTCTGGGATTGTTAATGAACCTCGCTACATTGGTGCTGAATTTAAAGTTAACTTCTTCTAAAGATAACCTTAAATTTTATTAATTTTTAAAAGCCTGCCTTGTGCAGGCTTTTATGTTTTTATAAAGCTGGTAAAGTAGCGTTAATTAACTTTAATGAGATAGAAAAATGGCTGGATTTTGGAACTACCGTGTAATTTTTTGTGAAGCAACGAAAGATGAAGCAGCGCAATACCAAATACACGAAGTAGAATATAACTTAAATGGCAAAGTAACTAATTGGTCAGAAACAGGCGCAGCACCTTTTGGTACAACGCTAGATGAGCTAGCAGCTGATGCCGATCGTTTAAAAACGGCGCTAGAAAAACCAGTACTTAAGGTTGTGCGCAAAGCCCGAGGCTACGAGCTGGTTGATGTTGAAACCGGTGAGGAAGCATTTGCTGAGCCACCAGCTGGCTTAACAGCATAATATTTTAAAGGCGCCTAGGCGCCTTTTTTTAACGTTAAAATTTAAGGAATGAGGATGAGCTTAAACGCAGTATTGTTTGATATGGATGGCACGCTAGTTGACTCTGAAAGCATGCACTTTGAGTGTTGGAGCCAGCTGCTTGCACCCTACAATGTAAGTTATAACGAAGTGGAGTTTTGTCAGCGCTTTTCAGGGCGCCCAACGTTAGAAGCAGCAATTGATATTAAAAATGATCATAATTTAGCCGTCAGTGCACAATTTTTAGCAGATGAAAAATATCGATTATTTGGTGAATACGTAAAAACTAATTTACCGCCTGTTATGCCTTTTACTGAGCAAACCTTACACGCTGTTAAAAACAGTGGGCTAAAAATGGCGCTAGTTACCGGTAGTGCTCGCAGCGAAGCCATGCCTATTTTAAAAGGGCTAGGTTTTTATGAGTTATTTGATACTGTAGTGACAAAAGACGATGTAACAAATCCAAAGCCAGCAGGCGATCCTTACCTTTTAGCACTTGAGCACATACATGTAGCCCCAGAGCATGCAATTGCTGTAGAAGACACCTTTACGGGCGTTTGTGCTGCAACTAATGCACAGGTTAGAGTCGTTGCGATTGCAAATCATCATACAATTGACCATGACTTTAGTAAGGCGGCGTACAAAATGGCTGACCTAGGTGAGTTTTGGCAGTGGGTCGAATCTCAACTATAGTTATAGCCTTATTTTATTTGCAGGGATGCAGTAATGGCTCAGCTAAAGTACTTACTTTTCATTGCCAGCTTAATTGGCTCATCGCTTCTCTTTGCGGCGCAGCCTCAGGTGTTATTGGCAAAAGTATATGATGAATCTAAACATGGCAATATTAGTGAATACCTCGTCAGTGAAAAATTTGATGGTGTAAGAGCAATATGGACGGGCGATAAATTTATTACCCGTAAAGGAAATGCGATTAACGCCCCGAGTTGGTTTACGGCGCCATTACCAAATGTTTGGTTAGATGGGGAGCTGTGGATAGCGCGCACTCAATTTTCTTTGGTCAGTGGGATTGTAAGAACTAAACGCCCCAGTAATTCAGATTGGCACGCTATACGCTATCAAATATTTGATATGCCAGACTCAACCCTTCCTTTTAGTGCGCGTTATAAAAACTACCAAGCCTTGGTAAAACAAATCAATAAGCAGCATATAACTGCAGTTAAGCAACACCGCTTTACTAGCACAGCCCAATTAACAGCGTACTTTGAAGATTTAACTAAGCAAGGGGCTGAAGGGGTGATGCTGCATTTAGCCAATGCTAAACATAAAAGCGGGCGCAGTAATACATTATTAAAGTTAAAGCCCTACCTTGATGCTGAAGCGGTTGTTATTGCACATTTACCGGGTAAAGGAAAATACACCGGTATGTTAGGTGCATTAAAAGTAAAAACACCTCATGGGCAAATATTTAAAATAGGCACGGGCTTTAGTAACGAACAGCGCCAAACACCTCCGGCTATAGGTAGCACGGTAACGTATCGGTACCATGGGTTAACAAAGCATGGCTTACCACGATTTGCGAGCTTTTTAAGGGTGAGGGAGGGTCATTAGCGTTTATAATTTTGGCAAAGTATGCTAAATTGCGCGGCCTTTTTCTAATGTATGGTGAAGTATGTTTGTAGGTTTTGATTACGGTAGTTCTAATTGTGCCATGGGTGTTATGGAGCAAGAGGAAGTACAGTTAGTGCCACTTGAGCAAGGAAAACATTATTTACCTTCTACTCTTTATACGCACCATAGCGCATTAGTTGTCGACTTTGTGGCAAAGCATGTAAAAGGCACTGCCCACGAGCATGACTTTTTAACGCAGCGCCAAGCTTTATTAAATACACTCCCACGTATTAAGTCAGATCTTGATTTACAACCTACAGATGAAACGCTTTTTATTGGCCGTGAAGCCATTAGTGAATATGTGCAGTTTCCTGAAGAAGGCTACTTTGTAAAATCTCCTAAATCGTTTTTTGGTGCCACAGGCTTAAAGCAAGGGCAAATTAATTTTTTTGAAGATATTGCTACGGCAATGATTTTAAAAATAAAGCAACGCGCAGAGCTTTCACTTAAAACCCCATTGACGCAAACGGTTATTGGTCGTCCAGTTAACTTTCAGGCTGTTGGCGGTGAGCAGTCAAATCAGCAAGCTGTAGGTATTTTAGAGCGCGCAGCTAAGCGTGCGGGCTTTAAAGACGTTGAGTTTTTATACGAACCGCTTGCAGCAGGGATTGATTACGAAAGTAGTTTAGTGGAAGACCAAAAAGTGCTGGTTATTGATATTGGCGGTGGTACCAGCGATTGCTCGTTTGTACAAATGGGGCCAAGCTTTAGAGGTAACAGTGAGCGCGATAGTGACTTTTTAGCCCACAGCGGTAAGCGAGTTGGCGGGAATGACTTAGATATAGCGCTTAGTTTTCATGGTTTAATGCCATTGCTTGGTTTAGGCAGTACCTTTAAATCCGGCCTACCTTTACCAAACCAACCTTTTTGGCAAGCCTGTAAAATTAATGATGTAAATTTACAAAGTCAGTTTTATAGTGAAAGCCACTATCGAGAACTCACTGCCCAATTACGCGATGTCAGTGCACCTGCGCTTTTCAAACGCTTAATTCATCTACAGCAAAATAAACAGGGCCATCAGTTAGTACAGCAAGGTGAGGCGGCTAAAATAGCGCTTTCATCGGCAGATGCTTTTGATTGCGATCTTCGCTTTTTAGATAATGACCTTAGTAAAAACCTATCGGTTAGCGATTTAGCGGTTGCAGTAGAAAGTAGTATTAGCCAAATAGTAACGTTAGCAAAACAAGCAATTACCGATGCAGGAACCACCCCAGACGTTATTTATTTAACAGGGGGGAGTGCGCAGTCACCACTTATTAAAGCCGCGTTAAGTGAGCATTTAGGTGATATTAAAATGCTCAATGGCGATCACTTTGGTAGTGTAACGGCTGGCCTAACAAAATGGGCCAGCATGCTTTATAAGTAGCTTAAAAGGCTTTAAAGACTGATTTGTCGGGTTGCGAGGTATTTTTCGTAATCTGGCAAAGTACGTTCAAGCTCAGTGTCCATTAAGGGCGAGCTTAATAACATGTCGGCGCTGACTTCATTACAGGCCACAGGAATATTCCAAACAGCAGCTAAACGCAGTAATGCTTTAACATCAGGGTCGTGTGGTTGTGATGCCAACGGATCCCAAAAAAACACCAATACATGAATTTCGTGCTCGGCAATTTTAGCTCCTAGCTGTTGATCGCCCCCCATAGGACCACTTAATAGCTGAATAACCTCTAGCCCGGTGGTTTTTTCGATTAAATGGCCTGTGGTGCCAGTACCGTATAAGGTGTGTCTGCTTAAGGCTTCTTTGTGTTTTTCGCACCATAATTTAAGCGCGGCTTTTTTACCATCATGCGCAACTAAGGCAATATTTTTATTAGCGGGTAGCGATTGTTTTTTTTGTTCCATGCTGCATCTTATTTTGTTGAGTAACCAAGGCTTTGGTTAAGTAATACCAATTTAGTGTAATTAGTATAATAAATTAATGGCCAGTGCAATAAATACCATGCCGGTCACTCGGTCTATCCAAAGTTGGCTATGTGGGTATTTTTTGAAAAATTGCGCTATTTTGTCGCCAAAGTAAATATACGTACAGTCAATTGGGAAAGCAAAAATAGGGTAGAGCAGGCCAAAAAATGCTAATTGAAACGTTGCCGATGATAAGCTTGGGTCTACAAACTGCGGGATAAAAGCAATAAAAAATAACGCGACTTTAGGGTTTAATACCTCGGTCATCATGGCTTGAAACATGACATTTGGCTTTTTACTGGTGCTTACATGGGGCTTATCATCACTAGCGCAATCGGCGGTATTTGGCTGCGAAAAAGTGCTTTTAATCATCACAAACCCTAAATAGCACAAATAAGCCGCGCCTAAGTACTGTACTGCACTATAAGCGGTGGGCGAGGCTTTTAACACCGCGCTTAATCCAATAACAGCAAAAAATGTGTGTATTACTCCACCTAAAGCAAAGCCAAATGCGCTTTGCATACCTGCCGCTCTGCCATTGGCAAATGTTTGCGCCATTAAAAATGCGTTTGATGGCCCAGGGGCCACCGCCATTAAAAAGCTCGCCAGTAAAAATGATGCTAAAAAATCAGGGTTGATCATGTATTAACCGGGTGCAATGTATGGGCTTTTTTACTCATTAAAATTAGCCAAAGTGGTGCCAGTAACAATAAATGAAAAGCAATTAGCCAAGGTGTGCTAAGGCCTAAATATTGCGTTAAAAACACAAGCACACTAGCGCCACTCATTTGCATAGCACCAATTAAGGCAGAGGCTGTACCGGCTTGTTTAGGAAAGCGCGATAACGCCATACCAGCCGCAGAGCCTAAGCTTAGGGCAAAACCAAGTGCTGCAATTAAAATAGGTAGCATAAGCGCAATGGCCGATTCTATATGGCTAAGTGCAATCATTAATATGCCAGAGGCCACCAATACTGTAACCCCAACGCGCAGGGCTTTTTGGCTATTACGTTTAATATAAATGGGCGTAATAAAGCTGGCTACAATACTTAATACGGCATTGAGCGTAAACCAAAAAGTAAAGTCGGCAACGGTGCCCCCTAAGTGCGTAATTATCCACCCAGGTGCCAAGGTGACATACACAAGAATCGCCGACATGGCGACCATACACAGTAAGCTATTAAATAAAAATATCGGTGTTTTTAATATTGGCACAAAGCGGCGTAAGTCCAATATATGCCCTTGGTAGTGACTATCAGCAGGTCGGGTTTCTCTAAATAAGGTGAGCGTAATAACTAGGCCCGCTAACGCAAATAAGGTTAAAAACATAAAGTTCATGCGCCAGCCAAATTGCACGGTAAGCCAAGCACCTAAAATAGGCGCAAGCGCAGGAATAAAACACACTATTCCATTTAAATAGGTAATCATTTGCCCGCTGCGTTCGCTGCCGTATTTATCACGTACAATGGCAAAAGCAACAACAAACGTAGCACATGCACCTAACCCTTGCAGAGCGCGTGCAAACATTAATACAGCAAAAGAGGGCGCCATGTAGGCAAGTAAGGCTGAGCCTGCATACAAGCTAACACCTACAACCGCTACCGGCTTTCGGCCAAACTTATCAGCAAGCGGCCCTGCAATTAATTGCCCTAAACCCACAGTAAGCATAAAAATAGCCACTGTTTGCTGAACCTGCTGTTCGGTTACGTTAAATTGCGTGGCAATAGTTGGAAAAGCGGGAAGATAAATATCAATTGCCATAGGGCAAAATATTACGAGTAACGCTAAGATGAGTAATAAAATTAAGTTAGGTTTAGCGGGCTGTGTTTGCATTAGGTCTCCTTTTGCTGGCTATTTTAGGTGCCCGCTTATAAAAAAGAAAGGGCTTATGAGTGAGCCACGCTTTATTGTGATAAATATTTCATGACATTAGGATTAACAGCGCGGTGAATTGCGCTTTTTTTAACTGGTCTGATGTGTTAATTTGAATTTATAAACACAAAATGGGAAATAACAATGAGTAATAAATCAGCCCTTTTAAAAACTTGGCTTAAATTTAAACGCTTACCTTTTGGCAATTGGTTGTTTAGCAAAGCGGTATGCATAAAAGCCCCGTATTTTGGCTCAATGAAACCTTACGTACTCGATTTAAGAGAAGGGCACTGTAGCGCTGTCGTAAAAAACCGCCGTAGTGTGCATAACCATATTGGGACTATTCATGCTATTGCACAATGTAACTTAGCTGAGCTGTGTGCTGGTGTAATGGTAGATGCCACCGTGCCTTATAAAACGCATCGCTGGATCCCTAAAGGAATGACGGTACACTATTTAGCAAAGGTTGATACCGATGTAACTGCTATTGCAGAAATCGACTTGCCTCGCCAATGGGTAGATAAAGAAGATTTAGTGGTGCCAGTTAAGCTTTACAATACCCGCAATGAACTGGTGTTCACTGCAGATATTACGATGTACATAACCGAGAAAAAGTAATGAGCGCTTAATTAGATTTGGCTTTATCAGCGGCTTGCTTATTAACAAACGACAAGTCGCTATCAGCATCGTCAAGCAAAGTTTTTACTTCTTTAGCCGGCTTTAAATCTTCGCTAATAAGTTCCGGTTCTTCTTTTTCAAAGCGCTGTTTTAAGCTGCCTTCAATAATGGCTCCCGCATCAATACTTAGTGTGTCGTGAAAAACATCGCCATGTACGTGAGCGCTGCTTTGAATATTCACTTCACTTGCGTTTAGTGAGCCAATAATTTTGCCTTTTACAATGACACTTTTAGCTTCAACCACACCTTCAACAATGCCGGTAGAGCCAATTACCAAGTGCTCTGCCTTTATATCGCCATCAATTCGGCCATCTAGCTGCACTTCGCCCTGGCTGGTAAGTGTGCCAGTTAAGCGCACATCTTCAGAAATAATAGAAGGGGTATGATTTACTCTTTTTAACGTAGTTTGACTACTTGGTTGCTTTTTTTTACCGAACACGAGAAAGCGCCTTTGTTATTTTTAGAGGATTGACATGTTTGCCATCGAGTAACACTTCATAGTGTAAGTGGGTGCTGGTACTTCTGCCAGTACTGCCCATTAATCCAATTACCTCATTTTTAGCAATTGTTTGGCCTTTTTTCACTTTAATTTTATTTAAGTGGCCAAAACGGGTGACCAAGCCATTTTTGTGCTCTAGCTCGATAAAGTTACCATAGCCGCCATTTTTACCAGCGCGCAATACACGTGCATCAGCAGGGGCAAAAATTTCGGTTTTATGCCAGCCGGCTAAATCAACACCTTTGTGAAAAGCGCGGCGGTTGTTCATCGGATCTTTACGTAACCCAAAGTTGCTCGAAATATAGTATTTAGCTGCAGGCAAGGGCAGTGAGTTAGGCAGCTCTGTTAAAAAGTTTTCAAGGTTGTTAAGTAATAATAGCTTATCAACAATGGCTAAAAACTGCCCTGGTATTTTAGTTTCGTCAAATACATCTAACGGGCCACCTTGCGCACTGGTTTGTGCGCCCAGTGCTAAATGTTGTTCAAGGGCTGATTCTAAGCCTGCGCCTTTTAACATCGCTAAAATTGCATCATGGCGTTTATTAATTTGCGCATCAATAAGCGCAAAATTATGCTCGTAGTATTTATTTAAGCGCTCATAACGTGCGGCAAAAGTGATTGGCGTTAGAAGGCTAGCGTGTTTGTTTTTCGGTTCTTCATCTACAAGTGGTTCATGAAACTCGCCTTTGTCTTGATCAACAGGCGATTCAAGTTGTTCTTCTAGTTTTATTGCCTCTTTACTAATAGATGCGGGGAGGGATTCAATCATACCTTGCAAAAGTGCTTGCTTTTGCTCTAGTACTGCAAGTTGCTCTAATTGCTTAGCGTGCAGTGCTTTTTGTTCTTGGACCTGCTTTTGCCACACTTGTTGTTTGTCAATTTGGCTTTGTTCTATGTCGGTAATTTTATTTGTTTGGCTATAAACACGAAAACTAGAAATACCGACCCAAGTAATAGTGCCTAAAATAAGCAGTACTGTAAAAAGCTGAAACCAAGGCGCCAAAACAACATGCTTAACTTCGCCATTTTGACGAATAAGCAACTGACGGGCTGGGAAAAATTTTTGGTAAAAAGACTTAATAAATACTGACATGGCACATAAACACTCGCTATTAACCGGATTAATGTATCAATTTCAGTCTAAAAAGCCAGAAAAAATTTGTAACTGTTCAAAAATTAATAAAAAAGGGCTGCTATTTAGTAGCAGCCCTTTATTTAAAATAGTCACAAATTAGCTAGCTTGTTGCTCATCGTTATCTTTTATTGATGCTACGTTGTCGGCTTTTTTAGCTTTAGCTGTACCTTTTGTTGTGGGCTCTTTTGCGCCTTTTAACACCGCCATAAAGTCATCTTTACTCTTTGCAATTTCAAGCGCAAGCGATTCAACCTGTTGCTCGCTCAGTGGCACATCTACTTTTTCCAGCATTACTTCAAGCGATTCTGCTATATCGAGCATTTTGTCATAGGCATCCGCTTCTTTTTTAGTAGTAAACGTCATTCGCTCAACTCCGTTTCGTTCTACAACATATTTAACAACAACAGCCATGATCTCTCCTGCTTGATTGCGTGGTAATGTGGTTACTGACCTGTAGGTCACTGTTTTTATATACAGTAAATGTTTGTGTGTAAAATTGCAAGCATTCGGTGCATTTTTAGCTTGTCATCAATTTGACAAAAAAGCGTAACTTTACTTTAGTTAAGCAATCACTTGTTGTACCAGCTGCATTTTAGGTTTTCGGATTTAGGTGATTATGCACTGGAAATAATATAAGTGATGCGCGTTGCACCTTATTTAGCATTATTTCCTCAAATAAAAATTAAGCACATGTTTAAAGCCAAATTAGCCGTTTAACTATAACGCTTTGGTATAAACAAAAATAAGGAATAACAAATGAAAAATCTATTAACGCTACTTATTATTAGCTTTTTAAGCTTTAGCGCGTTTACCCACGCTAACCCTGTTGAAGATAAGCCTATGGTTGAAATGCCGCAAGCGCCGGTTATTAATATTAATAGTGCCGATTCAGAAATGCTGGCCAAGTTGCCTGGTATAGGTAAGAAAAAAGCGCAGGCTATTGTTGATTACAGGGTTGAAAATGGTGAATTTTCCCAGCTGAGCGATTTAACTAACGTAAAAGGAATAGGTAAAAAGCTTGTAGCTAAACTAGAAGGAAAAGTGTCTTTATAATAGGCAGGGCGCTAAGCGCCCTGTGAATACTGCTTAAGTGCTTTGGCTAAATATTTTTTAGCGAAGTTTATTTCAATCGGGGTGGTTAAAAGCGGGTAACATAGGCCACCTAAAATTAAAAAGGGAATGAGTTCCCACCCTTTAAAAACAGTAAATAACAAAAACAATGGGCTGAGCAATATCAGCTTTACTATTCTTAATAACACTCTATCGGTGGCAGGTAGCATACTTAGCGCAATAGCAACAACGGCTTGTCGCTGCCTCACTTTAAGGTGCTTTAGTTCAGGCAGCTGACTGGTAAAAAACGTAAACATATTAAATAGTCTTTTTAGTAAGTAAGCGAGTGGTAACAATTACAAAAAGCGTGATAGTAAATAACGCAAATAGTATTTCCATCCATGCTGGCATACTTAATTCCGCAAATTGCCAATCGATATTACCGCAATCCCCTGTGGCTTGAAAAAAGCTTGGGATCCATTCATGCAATGGCATAAATGCAGGGAAATTTGGCTCAAACTCACAGCTAAACGCAAAGGGATCGGTGGTTGTTTGCATTTCAATGTGCTCACGCGCAATAAAGTAACCCCACACACTTGATACACCCCACACTAAATAAGCGATAGCGCGTACTAATTTACTTTGTGGTTTAGTTGCGCCAATAATGCCTGCCCCTAATAAGCCTAATACCGCAGTTCGCTGGTAAATACACATAATGCATGGAGCAAGGCCCATCTGGTATTGAAAAAACAGTGCGGTGACTTCTAATAAAAATACAATGCCTGTAAATAGTAGCCATGGAGTACGTTGAGTAGGGAGTTGTGCTAGCCAGTTCATAAAAAATCCGCATTGAAATAAGACGTTGAATTATGTACTAGGATAAAGTAACGAGCAACAAAAAGGGTAAAAAAGCTACCGAAGTGGCTTTTTTTAAGATGAAATTAATAAGCGGTTATGGCCAATCCTATTTAGGGAAAGGTCAAGCTTAATTTGCTAAGTAAACATGTAATATAAGATTGGTTCGCTAAAAAGGCTTGTTTAAACGTTGTAGTTAACAGGCTCTGCTGTATGCGACTTTTGAATGTGCTTGTTGCCGCACACGGGAATTATTGTAGTAATGTAATGGTTAAGCAAAAACAGCAATAGCATTAATGTACCTACTATGAATAGGGTTAATTTATTTAGCGAATTAGGCCTAATTTAAGCATGTTGAATTTTATTATTTACTATTGCGAAATTTTCAGCGGTTGGTTGGCACTTATATCAACGAGTTTACTTGTTAGTTATATTTCATCTGGTACAATCTGTCAGTTATTCGTATAAAACGATGAGTTGTGATTAATTCGAGTGGGAATTGAATGAGAATTTTTAAAGCTAAAAGCCCAGCAGGATTTGCTGAAGAGTATATAGTTGAATCTATCTGGAACGGCGATTTCCCTCCAGGTTCAATTCTACCTGCAGAGCGTGAGCTTTCTGAGTTAATTGGTGTAACCAGAACAACCTTACGTGAAGTACTGCAACGTTTAGCACGCGATGGCTGGCTAACTATTCAGCACGGCAAGCCAACCAGAGTGAATAACTTTTGGGAAACATCGGGTTTAAACATACTCGAAACGCTGGCGCGCTTAGATGAAGACAAAATGCCAGAGCTGACCGATCAGTTATTATCTGCACGTACTAATATTAGTGCTATTTATACCCGTGCAGCGATAAAGCTTAACCCTGAGCGTGTTATTGAGATTTTATCAAAAAGCGATGAACTTGAAGACACTGCGCAAGCTTTTGCAGATTACGATTACAAAGTACACCACGAATTAGCTGTCGCTGGTAATAACCGCATATACGTACTTATACTTAACGGTTTTAGAGGGTTTTACTTTAAAATTGGTTGTCATTATTTCTCAGACGCAGGCACTCGCCAGTTAGCACGTCAATTTTATAAAGATCTAACAGTATTGGCTGAAAACCGTGAGCATGATGGCGCGATTTCAATGATGCGTAAGTTTGGCCATCAAACCGGTGAAATCTGGCAAAATATTAAAGGCGATATGCCTTCCGATATCATGGATTAACCCATTTTTAAAACCTGCAAAATGCAGGTTTTTTATAGGCGTAATAAAGTTTTAATATCTGTTCGGTATTTTCGATTGTGCACATCGCTAAATACGATTGTTCTTTTTTCCTTATTAAATTTAAAATGCCACGTAATTATGTGTTGGCGCTATTGTTTTTTTATTTTTAGCGCCCATATAAGTATCAGCATTGCGTATGCAATCGACAACAAACTCAAAATATTTGGAGAATAAAATGGGTGTATTAGTAGGCCGCCAGGCACCAGACTTTACCGCTGCAGCTGTACTAGGTAATGGTGAAATTGTAGATAGCTATAACCTTCATGAAACAATCAAAGGTAAAAAAGCAGTAATCTTCTTTTACCCACTAGATTTCACGTTTGTATGTCCTTCAGAACTTATCGCATTTGATAAGCGTTACGAAGAATTCCAAAAGCGTGGCGTAGAAGTAATTGGTGTTTCTATCGATTCACAATTCTCACACAACGCATGGCGTAACACTGCTGTAGCAGACGGCGGTATTGGTAAAGTTCAATACGCACTAGTTGCAGACGTTAAGCACGAAATTTGTAAAGCATACGACGTTGAGCACCCTGAAGCGGGCGTTGCATTTCGTGGCTCTTTCCTAATTGATGAAGAAGGTAACGTACGTCACCAAGTAGTGAACGACTTACCACTTGGTCGTAACATCGACGAAATGATCCGCATGGTTGACGCGCTAGCATTTCATAGCGAAAACGGCGAAGTATGTCCTGCTGGTTGGGAAGAAGGTAAAAAAGGTATGGACGCAAGCCCTGAAGGTGTTGCTAAGTTCCTATCTGAAAACGAAGGCGAGCTATAATTTAGCCCCTACGTTTTAATAAAAAAAACCGCCATATGGCGGTTTTTTTGTTTTTAGCATAGCCCATTTAATAATGGGCTATATTAAATTAAAACGAGAAGGTTACTTTAGTGTAGAAGTAACGTCCACGAGGGTTGTGTACACCCGATGCATAACCGTAAAGGTCGGCATCGCCATCACCAATGGCAAATGGTGGCTCTTCGTCAAATACGTTATTTACACCAAGCGACACTTTAGTTGCATCACTTACACGGTAAGATGTTTGTAAATCTACCAGTGCTTGCGAGTCAACCATACGCGATGTATTGCTATCAAAGTCTAAATTACCGTCAAAGTCTATATCTGGGGTATCTTCAAACTCGCCTACGTAGCTAATATTTACGTTGGTATTAAATTGGCCAATTTCCCAGTTAGTAGAGAAAATCCAGCGGTGCTCTGGGTAATTGTATTCACCCGTGTAATCGCGGCCGTCTTTTTCAAACTTGTTTTGGTACGCCCATTCTAAGTTAAATTTAAGTAAGCCTAAATCATCCAGCGAATGGTTGTAATTTGCTGATAAATCAACACCTGACACTTCTTGCGAAGAGACGTTTTCAAAGGTGCTGTATATTTTTTGAATGGTGCCTAAGCTATTGCCACCACTAGGTGCTAAGCGTACACACACCGTGCTATCTTGGTTATTACACTCAGAGTTATAAATTGGGCCAAATTCTTGTTCATCAATTTTATTATCTTGGGTAATACTCCACACATCTACGCTTAAACCAAACTCAGCAGAAGGTGCCCAAATAAAGCCAACGTTCCATGATTCTGACTCTTCGGCTTCTAAGTCAGGGTTACCAGCGAATTCAATGTTGTAATCTAGCGCGTCACAATCAAGGCCAGTAGCTTCACAGCGATAAGTATCTACAAAAAACTGACTTTCTTGTGATGGACCTAAACCTACTTGTGCAAGCGATGGCGCTCTAAACCCTTGTGCCCACGAACCACGAATGGTTATTTCGTCGGTAGGTGCCCAGCGTAAAGCGACTTTAGGGTTTGTTGTATTACCAAAGTCGCTGTAATCATCGTAACGGCCAGCGAGTTGTAGCTCTAGGTTTTCAGCAAGTGGGATTGAAAATTCCACATAGGCTGCGTATTGGTCGCGCTCTGCTGCAGCAGACACAGACTCAGTACCAAAAATTAAACCGCGCTGAAATTGGTCATCCGGTGTATCGGTTACATCTTCTTCACGGTATTCAATACCCGCGGCCATCATAACCACGTCATCACCAAAGCTAAATGCTTCACCAGAGATGTTAGCGTCGAATGAGGTCATATGAGACTCACCGCGACGTACTAAGCTTGTGGTAATTCTGTCAATAACTTCTGGGCTGTTATAGGTGCCACCAAATGGGTTGTAGTTACCGGCATCAATTTCTTGTTGTAAAAAGTCGGTGCGAACCCAACCTTGCGAGCGATCGCCTGTTTGAAGTGATTTACTACGGCCTTTTTGAACCGCAGCTTCCCAGCTCCATTCGTTAATTTCGCCTCTTAGGCCAGCTACAAAGCGAAGCGTGTCTGATTCAATATCCCATTGGCGAGCGCCCGCATCAACCGTACGGTAACGGCCAATTTGAATATCTTCACCAAACGGGTTGTTAGGGTGGCTAGCGGGTACTGTTAAACCTGCATCTTCATCTAGTGGAGTAGGGGCACCGGCTGCAACTGAGGTATTATGCTGCACTGCCATTTCTAAAAAGCCGGTAATACCATTATCAAAATTGTATTCAAATTGAGAAATAGCACCTACGCGCTCAGACTCAGGGGCGATGTAGCCAAATGGGCCGTAATCAAATAAACAACTACCGCTTGATGTGGCGTTTTCAGCAGGGCAATCTGGGTCAATTGTTTTTACACCATCAACATAAAAGTAGCCTGGAAAGCCACGAGAAGAGCGAAAGTCTTCGCCGCCATAAGGCGATTGATTAGCGGTGCCTAAGCTGCCCATTTCATCTGACGAAAGCGAGGTGTTTTTAAAGTAATCAATAATAATTGAGGCGCTGCTTTTTTCGCTAGTTGTACCCCATACTAAACTTGCTGTTGTTTCTTCGTAATTAGGGCCATCGGTACCACCGTAGCCTAAGTTTAGTTCAACGCCATCTATGTCTTTTTTCAAAATAACGTTGACTACGCCCGCTACTGCATCAGAGCCATAAATTGCTGATGCGCCATCTTTTAAAATATCAATGCGTTCAATCGCCGATACCGGAATACTATTAATATCGACAAATGAGTTTGTTATACCTTCGGCAAAGGCACTAATAGCCACACGGCGGCCGTTGATTAGTACCAATGTAGCATCAGCACCTAAACCACGTAGGCTGACCGCGGCAGATCCATTTGCAGTTGAATCTTGGTTGTTGCCGCGTGTTGAGAAAGTACCGCTGCCTGCCACAGGCATTCTTTCGAGGAGTTGTTGAAGGTTATCGTAACCCATGTTTTCGATATCTGCTCTGCCAATAGATTGTACTGGCGAAGGCCCTTCGATATCGGTGCGTTTTATGCGCGAACCTGTTACTTCAATGCGTTCTACTTTTTTTGCTTCTTCAGCAGCATAAGCTGTTGTTGTAAACCCTGCTGAAAGTGCGATTGTAGCACCTGCAATTATGCTAGGTGTAAATGCAATTGATTGCTTCATCCTTAAGTCCTTGTTGATATGTTATAAATTTAGTTGCTTAACAAGCGCTGACATTAATATCATGTAACTTAAGTGTTGTCAATCTACACCCTTTGCGATTTTAGTATGAGTTTTTGTAGAGTATTGAGGGAAAAATATTCAATAATAGAAACAACGAAAAAGGATAGACAAGGCTAAATTACTCGCTTTGTACCATAAAATTTGCGCACTAAAATGGACAGGCATCTAAAGAAATTAAAAAAATAAATAAAGTGTAATAATTTATTTATATCATGCACAGGGATGAATTAAATAAAGCTGAGGGGAATTTGATCAGGTTGTTTTATATTTAACCGGTGAGAAATTAAAAAAAACGCCTAAATAAATTAGGCGTTGTGTTTATACTTTATGTTTCATGAGGCGTTCTTTCTCACGCGACCAATCTTTATTTTTGCCGTCTTCACGTTTGTCATGCATTTTTTTACCTTTTGCTAAGTGAAATTCAAGTTTCACCCAACATTTTTTCCAATACATGGAAGTGGCAACAAGTGAGTAGCCATCTCGTTCAGTGGCACCGACTAATCTATCAAGCTCTTTGCGGCTTAATAACAGTTTACGGTATCGCATTGGATCGCAAATAACATGAGTCGAGGCGCTATTTAAAGGCTGAATTTGACTGCCTAATAAAAAAGCTTCGCCATTTTTAAGATGAATATAAGTTTCTGAAATGTTTACCTTACCAGCTCGGATACTTTTTACTTCCCAGCCCTGTAGTTCAACACCTGCTTCAAACTTGTCGTGTAAAAAATACTCATGACGCGCTTTTTTGTTAAGCGCGATGGTATTACTGTTCGATTTTGATGATTTGTTCTTAGCCATAGTGCCCTATAATATACGTATTAAGAGATGTTTTACATCGATTTTTTATATGTGCCTTTAAAATAATCTGGTGAACTTAAGACCATGAAAATTTGGGGAAACGCGCAAAGCTTGCTAAAATTCGCCCACACAGTTGGGAGTGAGTATGCCACAAATAGAAAAAAGTGCGCTGGTTATGTACAGCACTAAAGAGATGTTTGACCTAGTTAATGATGTAGAAGCTTATCCGCAGTTTTTACCTAATTGCTCAGACTCTAAAATCGTTTCGCAGCACAATAATAACATGACCGCGAGTTTAGAAATATCCAAGGCGGGTATAAAAAAGTGGTTTACCACTGAAAACACCTTTATTGGCGAGCAAACCGTGCAATTAAGGCTGGTTGATGGACCATTTAAAACTCTTAAAGGGCGTTGGCATTTTCAAGCGTTAGATAAAAAAGCCTGTAAAGTTGAGCTTAAGCTTGAATTTGAATTCTCTAGCAAGCTTATAGAATTGGCGTTTGGTAAAATATTTAATGATGTAGCTAAAAATATGGTTAGTGCATTCACGCAACGTGCAAAAGATGTATACGGAGCAAGATAATGATTAGCGTTGAGATAGTTTTTGCATTACCGACTAAAGCAACCACATTAACGGTGGAAGTAGCGCAAGGAACCACAGCCGAACAAGCTGTTATTCAATCGGGGATCATTGAAAAGTGCCCTGAAATAGACCCAACTGCGCTTACTTTAGGTGTATGGAATAGAACAGTAAAAGCGCATTACGAATTAAAAGATGGCGACAGAATAGAAATTTATCGTCCACTAATTGCAGACCCTAAAGATGCTCGAAGAAAGCGTGCTGAAAAAGCAAAAGAGGAAGGTCGAGCAAATAAAGTTACCGGTGGGCGTCCTTTATAAAGGTCATTAATGTAGTTATTAAAAAAGGTGAGCCATGCTCACCTTTTTTAATAACTAAAGCGTTTACTGCTCTAGCGGAGTATCAAAGTTTTCTGGTTGATCATAATCACCCGAAACAGCAACTAGTTGATCATTTTCAAATTTAACCAGCAACTCTTTATGCTGCTCATTATCGCGGCCTTTGTTAAAGCTGTATACATAACGCCAGGTACTATTATCAAACGCATCTTCTGCTATTGGACGACCTAATACATAAATAACTTGCTCTCGTGTCATGTTTACACGAAGCTTATCTACATCTGATTGCTCTAAAAAGTTACCTTGTGGGATATTGATTCTATATACCCAGCTAGAACAACCGGCTAAAGAGCTGAATGTGAGAGCAACGATAAGCCAAAGAGAAAAAGTTTTTAACGACTGCATTGTTAGTTGTGATCCTTATTTTTTATAATCTGCATGATACCGATTAGTCACTGAAGGTAAAACCCTTTTAAGAAATTGTTTTTAGTTACGAGGGTTAGGGCAACGTTTTGACCACAAACACACAAAAAAGTTTAAGTATAAATATAAGCAAAGCACACAAAGTACCCTCAACGTGGTATTTGTATATAGTGCAAACGCGTTTAGGCCACTGGTATACAGGTATAACAACCAATGTTGATAAGCGCTTAGCCACGCATCAAGCGGGTAAAGGCGCAAAAAACTTAAAAGGCAAAGGCCCTTTAGTTTTAATTCATCAACAAAAGGTGGGCTCAAAAAGCGAAGCCAGCAAGTTAGAGTGGCAAATTAAAAAATTAAGTAGGGCCCAAAAAGAGCATTACGTACAACAGCTAATGACTAAGTGAAGCTGTGGCATTTTTTAATGCTTTTAATTTATTACGATAGCGGGCTTTGTCATAGTTAAACTCGGCGTTTATACCCGCTAAACGCATATAATGTGTTGCCTGCTTTATATTGCCGGTAAAATAATATGCTCGCGCAAGGCCAAAGTGGCTTTCGTGTAACTTAGCGTCAATTTTATAAGCGCTTTTAAAATGCTTAATCGCTTGAGAGTAATTTTTAAGTACCAGTTCACTATTACCCAATGATATATGGTAATACGGGTTAGCTTGGCGCTTTTTATTGAGCTGTTTTAGCATTTGCTGACCTTGTTTAGCGCGGTTACTTAAGGTGTACAGCACAGCGAGATTACCTATGGCAGTATGGTTATTTTTATCAAGCAATAAAGCATAGTTATATGCCTGTTCAGCTTCTTTTAAATAATTAAGCTGCCTAAATACAATACCTAAATTTCCCCAGCCACCACTGTATAATGGGGCGGCTTCAACGGCGGCACTAAAGTAGCTATAAGCTAAATTATAATTTTTATTTACTAACGCTTGAGCGCCTTTATTGTTATAAAACATAGCCGTAACAAACTCTTTGCTTATTGGGCTGGTTTTAAAGCGTTGTTTTCTTATATTCGGGTCGAAGTCTATGGTTAACTGTTTATCACGTTGATAAACCATTGTGGCTGGTATTGTTTGCATAAGCGCATTGTCAATTGATAAATTAATATGCCCTGTCAGTAAATTAACCCCTTTATTCATTGCCCAATATTCAGGAATATGAACCTTTTGAAAGCGCGCTTTTATACCTAAATAATCGGCTAAGCTATACGCTAATATCGATAACGACAGGCAATTAGCATTTAAATTAGCGTAGGTTTGCGATGCACTCAATGTGGCGCCACTTTGATAGGTTAATGAGTTATCGCCGTTTTTTAATAAAAAACTTAAAATACTGTTCGCTAAGTAATGCGCGCTTCGCTTACTGGTTAAGTGGGCATCAAGTTGGGAAGTGATTGTTTTGTCGAGCTTAAATATGTCTTGCTCGGTTTCGACGTTAATACGGTTAAATGTTGGATGGTTTGCTAGGGCAAGCGGCGGCGGTTCACGCACCGTGGTGTTACATGCACTTAAATATAAGCAACTACTTAGTAATAATGCGTTAAAACAAGATATGTTCATAAACCACCTCCAACATATTACATCTATAAGTGTAGATGCAATATGCGCAGGTGGTTTATTAAAGTGTTACAAAACGTGTTTAGTGGTGTTTTTCAAAGGTGGCTACGAGTGCATCAAGGGCTTGAGCGCTATTTGCTAAATCTCGAATTGCTTGCTCGGTGTTTATTTGCTCATTCATAGCACGGTCACTAATTTCACTTATTTGCTCAATATTACGTCCTACATCAGCAACCACGTTACTTTGCTGCTCAGTTGCGGTGGCAATTAAAGTAGCCATGTCGTTTATTTGATTTGCTGTTTCGCTTATCGCATCAAGCAATTCAACAGAGCTTTGCATTGCGCCCACGCTTTGTTGGGCTTTTTGCTTAGATTGACTAATATCGTTTACTACATCTTCAGAAATAGTGGTTAGCTCTTCAATCATTGACTGAATTTCGGTGGTTGATTGCGAGGTACGATTAGCAAGCGCGCGTACTTCATCGGCCACCACTGCAAAGCCTCTACCATGCTCACCAGCCCGTGCCGATTCGATGGCTGCGTTTAAGGCCAGTAAATTAGTTTGCTCTGAAATGCCGCGAATAGAGTCAACAATACTCGCTATATCAATTGTTTTTTTAGAAAGCAGTGTTACTTGTTCGGTAATGCCGTCAATGTCAGCGGCAAGCGCTGAAATTGTAGCTTGGCTTTGCAGTACTTGCTGATGGCTTTGGCTGGTGTTTTCTTGACTGCTTTGCGTTAACTTAGCTGCATTAGCCGCACTTTGTGCTATTTCTTGTACAGTTGCGCCCATTTCGTTAATGGCTGCAGCTACCGAAATGGTTTGCTCTTTTTGATTATCAATAGACTGCGAGTTGTTTTTTGCTTGTTCAAATACATGATTAGAACTTTGGCGTATTTCTGTACTTTCGTTGGCGACTTGCTTGATGGCAGTTTCAATTTTATGAATAAACTGGTTAAAGCCATGGCTTAAATTGTTTAGCTCTGGCTGATTAGACTCTGGCAAACGGTACGCTAAATTAGCATCGCCTGATCCTAAACGAGAGAACAGCTCGGCCATATCCGAAAGCGGTGACGCTAAAGAGCGTGCTAACAAGTAACTTAGCATGCTAGCAACGAGGGCTATCACTAGCGTAAATGTAAATATTTGCCACTCCAATGTACCTACAGTCGCAAATACCTCACTTTTAGGTACTTGGGCTAATACGTATAAGTCGGTATTGGCTATTGGCATGGCTGCTAAAAATGTGGCTTCGTTATTAAGTGATAATTCTGTAATTGCAAAACCAGAAGGGTTATACAAAGTACTATGAACATTACTGCCATAAAGTGTGTCTATGTTTACTTTAGCCACTTTATTTGCATCTTTATGTAACTGAATTAAGCCGCTTTTATCTGCAATAAACACAAAGCCAGTTTGCTCAATTTTAAATTGTTGTAATAGCTTTTGCATGTCGGTGATGCTTTTTGCAAGCCCCGCTAATCCAAGCCCATTTGTTTGTTGATGATTTACAAACATTTTTACATCAGTCGGGGATTCTTGATAAATACTGATTGAGTACGGATTATTTGAGTTGGTAAAGCCAAAAAACCACCCATCAGCCGCGTCGTTTTTAAGCACGCGTAAAAATCCGTGTTGGTTCCAATATTGTGCTGTATCACGGTTAGCCCACGACGCCGTTGCTAAATCAAACTGCTTTGCTACGCGGTTTAATTCTTTAAGCAGTAGTGTGTCGTCTTGGTTATTTGAGCGCGCCCACTCTAAGATAAATTCATTTGATGATAGTTGCTGTGCAGCACCTAGTAGTTCGTTTATTTCGCCACCAATTTGATTACTAATACTGTGTAATTTGCTGGGTAGCTCAGATTCAATCATACGTCGTTCTATAATATCTTCAGAGCTATATAAAGACGTTAAACCAATTAATGCAGCGACACAGATTGCAATGGTACTGCCTAAAATGGTGATTTTTTGAGTG
Source organism: Pseudoalteromonas atlantica (assembly GCA_007988745.1). Classification (GTDB taxonomy): domain Bacteria; phylum Pseudomonadota; class Gammaproteobacteria; order Enterobacterales; family Alteromonadaceae; genus Pseudoalteromonas; species Pseudoalteromonas atlantica. The sequence goes on along the minus strand of BJUT01000004.1, from coordinate 52,048 downwards.
ATAGTTAGGTTTTTTATCGTCATATTATTTAACTTTACAACTAGGTAGATAGCCATGTTAGCACATTATTAATTAAGCGCTAATTATTGCAATATATCTAAAAGGGTATACTCGCTTTTTATTATTACTAGCACGAAAAAGCCCACAGCGTATGCATGTGGGCTTGGTTTCTAACAAGCGAAACTAGTTATACAATTTTCTTCATAGCTGACATGTAGCCGCGTAGTCTAGCGCCAACAATTTCAACAGGGTGCTCACGTAGTGCAGTGTTAATTTGAATCAATGTTTGGTTATCTACTTGGTTACTTTGCTCATTTAAGCCTTTACCAATAACATCGGTGTCGATGTTTTTCATAAAATCGGCCAATAATGGTAAACACGCATGATTGTATAAGTAACAGCCGTATTCTGCAGTATCAGAAATAGTACGGTTCATTTCGAATAACTTTTTACGTGCTATTGTGTTGGCAATTAACGGTGTTTCGTGTAAAGACTCATAATAAGCCGACTCGTCAATAATGCCTGCTGCAGTCATGGTTTCAAATGCAAGCTCAACGCCCGCTTTAACCATAGCAACCATTAAAATACCGTTATCGAAAAACTCTTGCTCAGAGATTTCTACATCACCAGCAGGGGTTTTTTCAAAGTTAGTTTCGGCAGTTTCTGCACGCCATTTTAGTAAGTTTGCATCGTCGTTTGCCCAATCTTCCATCATTACGCGTGAGAAAGTACCGTCGATAATGTCATCTTGGTGCTTGTTATAAAGCGGGCGCATAATAACTTTAAGTTCTTCGCTTAGTTCAAACGCTTTTACTTTTGCAGGGTTTGATAAACGGTCAAGCATGTTAGTAACGCCGCCGTATTTAAGGGCTTCGGTAATTACTTCCCAGCCGTATTGAATTAGTTTTGATGCGTAACCCGCATCAATGCCTTTTTCAATCATTTTATCAAAACATAAAATTGAACCGGTTTGTAACATGCCACAAAGAATTGTTTGCTCGCCCATTAAGTCTGATTTAACTTCAGCGATAAACGATGACTTAAGTACACCGGCACGATGACCTCCGGTACCCGCAGCGTAGGCTTTAGCTTGTGCTAAGCCGTGACCTTGTGGGTCGTTTTCTGGGTGAACAGCAATAAGAGTAGGTACACCAAAGCCGCGTTTGTATTCTTCGCGAACTTCAGAGCCAGGACACTTAGGAGCAACCATGATTACCGTAATGTCTTCACGAATTTGCATGCCTTCTTCAACAATATTAAAACCGTGCGAGTAAGCAAGTGTAGAGCCTTGTTTCATTAAAGGCATAATGGCAGTTACAACGGCCGTATGTTGCTTATCAGGTGTTAGGTTTAATACTACGTCAGCGGTCGGAATTAGCTCTTCGTAAGTGCCTACAGTAAAACCGTTTTCAGATGCATTTAGGTATGACTGACGACGCTCATCAATTGCTGATTGACGTAACGTGTACGATACATCTAGGCCTGAGTCACGTAAGTTTAAACCTTGGTTAAGACCTTGTGCGCCACAGCCAACAATAACCAGCTTTTTACCTTTAAGTGCATCAACACCATCGGTAAATTCACTTGGGTCCATAAATTCACATTGCGCTAATTGAGCTAACTGCTCGCGTAAAGATAAGGTATTAAAATAATTCGCCATGTTAGTGTCCTATAATTCGTGTTTGTTAGATGCAAAGCGTATTTGCTTTGCTTAAACACACCATAAAAAAAAACTTTGCTTGCGTAAAATGATATATTTGCACTAAAGTATTTCAAAAAATGAAACATAGAGGCATGTAATGGATCATAAGCATTTAAATTACTTTTTAGCGTTAGCTAAAACGCTCCATTTTGCCAGGGCGAGCGAGCTGTGCCATATAAGTGCACCTACATTAAGTCGCAATATTAAGCAGCTTGAAGATGAGGTCGGCGTTGCTTTATTTATACGCGATAACCGAAGTGTAAAATTAACTAAAGAAGGGGAGTCGTTTATTGATTACGCCACCTCTACACTGGCTAATTGGCAGCGCTTTAAAGCGAATGTGAAAGACCCAACCCAGCATATTTACGGTAATGTGAGTATTTATTGCTCAGTCACCGCCTCGTATAGTTTTTTGCATCAAATATTAGAACAACTCCGCGCGCAGCATCAGCATATAGAAATAACGCTAAATACCGGCGATCCGGCGTTGGCAATAAACCGAGTACTGGATGCCCATGAATCAATGGCTATTGCTGCACGGCCAAGTAAACTGCCTGCCCAAATTGCTTTTGTTAATATAGGCCACTCTCCACTGGTTCTTATTGGCCCTAAAATTCAATGCCCGATCAGCGAAAAAATAGCGAAAAACGCCCCACATATTGATTGGTCAGAACTGGAGTTTATTGTACCTGAGCAAGGTTTTTCTAGGCAGCGGTTAGAGCAGTGGTGGCGGAAAAATAATGTGCATGGAAAAATTTATGCACAAGTAGCAGGGCACGAAGCAATGGTGTCTATGGTGAGCCTAGGATTAGGTGTCGCCATGGTTCCAAAAATAGTGCTAGATAATAGTCCGCTACAAGACAAGGTACACGTACTGCCCAGTGAAAATCACCAGCCAGAAGGGTTTGATATTGGTTTGGCGGTGTTAAAAAAAGAGCTTAACGACCCTGCAATCAGTGCATTATGGAATATTGCACAAACTTTAGGCGCAAATGTTATATAAGCTTTTAACGATTAATATAATTCAGTAAATAGTATGATTAACAGTTGCGTATGAGTTTACTATTACTTAACATGAAAGCTTAATAATAAAAAATAATGACGCACGAGAGTTTATAATAATTATGGATCATGCTGTATCGCTCGCTCATTCTGCTCAATGTTTAAAAAAAGCAATTCCTCTGATGGTAAAATACCGAATGCCGGTAACGCCTATCAATTACGCTATTTGGTATTGCTATGTGCAAGGCAGTAAGCCAGCATTAAATGCTGAGCTTGATCACGTCATTTCTGAGCAACAAACATGTACTCAAAATAAAGCAAAAGAAATTTTTGATAAGCATTTAAGCGAAGATGACTTAGTGTTTTTTCAAGAAATGGCAGATCGCTTCCATGGCACTATGGAGCAAGTACAGCATGATATAAGCGTTACCCTCGATCATTCTAAAAGCTTTACCACGTCGTTGGTAGATTCTCAAAATGAGTTGGCAGGTTTAGCTAATGTAAATTCGTTTAACGAAATACTCGGTTGTGTTGAACGCTTAACCGACGAGTCGGTGGCTATGCAAGACTATGCGCGAGAATTTCAAACTAAGCTTGCGGTAGCCTATAACGAAATTAAAGATTTAAAAGAAGCACTTAACCTTTCTCAAGAAGCAGCTGATACAGACCCCCTGACAGGCTTTTTTAATAGAAGAAAGTTTGATGATGATATTCAGCAGTTTTGTCAAACCTATTCAGAGCAAGCTGACGAGAGCGTATTGGCGGTACTAATCATGTTTGATATTGATCACTTTAAACGTTTTAACGACGATTTTGGTCATCAAAAAGGCGATGAAGTACTTAAATTAGTAGCCAAAAAAGTTTCGCAAAATATTTCCGATAGCCTGAATGTTTACCGCTATGGTGGTGAGGAGTTTTGTATTACCGGGTATTTTGACAGCATCAACGAGATTATGGTGTTTGCTGATAAAATTCGTTTAGATATTGCCTCATTAACTATCCGTAAAAAAGACGATGTAAATTCTAAACGTGCAATTTCTGCAAGTTTTGGGCTCGCTATTTTACGTCCATTCACGAAAGGTTCGGTACTTATTGAGCGCGCCGACTGTGCTTTATATATAGCTAAAACACATGGTCGCAACCGTATTGAAATAGCCCCTGATATTTAAATGTGATACGCATGTATAAAAATTGTGAATGATTGTAACTAGGTGGCGCACATTTGTGCTTACCTTGCTAGTATGGGTCACTTACTTATTTTACTCATTTAGATTAGGTTAATGCGGCTCAATACTTTTATTTACATTTTTTGCTTTGTGGTGTGTCTTATTTGCGTGCCTAGCACAGCTTCGCAGGCCTATAACGAACAAGAGTATGCACAGCAACATATTACTGTTAAGAAGTGGCATGTAAATCTAAGTGTCGGCGCGGGTGTTATTACCAACCCTCTGCATGGCGGAAAAAACGTCCCGCTCCCTGTGATCCCGCAAATTGCTTTTTATGGTGAGCGTTGGTTTTTCGATAATGGTCGCCTTGGCTTCACACTTAAAGAAAATCAAAAGCATCATTTTAATATCGTTTCAGAACTGAACGCAGAGTCACGCTTTTTTATTGATTGGCATCCTAATAACCTCTTTGTTTTACCAGCAACAGCAGGTGCTTCTGCATTAGCGCAAAATAATCCCCAGCCTAAAAAAATAAATATCGATAATATTGATAATCGCCATTTAGCCCTAGATGCCGGGGGAAGCTATCATTATGTGCAGCAAAACCATGTGCTATCGATACAGTTATTACAAGATATAAGTAATGTTTATAACGGTACTCGAGGCGCTATACAATGGCAGTACCACAGTGAAGTAGGGCGTTTAAAGTTAAAACCAACGCTTGGGGTTAACTATAAATCAGCTGAATTAAACAGCTACTATTATGGTTTAAAAGCACACGAAACCTCATTAGGTAAAATTGACGTTGGTAGTAGCTGGCAACCTTATGCTAAAATCGACGCCAGTTGGCCATTGAGTGAGGCTAACAGTCTTCGTTTTCATGTAGCATATTACGACTATTCAGCTATGGATGGCAGTCCGCTTTTTGAACGTAACTATTCAATGACTGCTTTTATAGGATTCGATCATACTTTTTAATATGAAGTATTTAATGTTGATTGTGCTTACAGTTTTTCTGTTTAGCCCTCCCGTTGTAGCGCAAAATGCGTCTTTAAAGGTCTCTCCCAAAGTGTGTGTTGTGTCTGAGCAGCAAGCGTTTTGCGATCTCGATTTAAAGTTTAATTGGCAGCAACCATCGCCAAGCGATGTATGCCTGTACCAACAAAACAAACTGATTAAATGCTGGCAACAGCAGGCTGTTGGTGAGTTTGAGTATAAAGCGCGTGTTCAGGTAGAGACCATATACTCCTTAATCAATCCTCATACCGGTGTGTTAATTGCTAAAACACACGTTGAAGTGCAAAGTGCTGATGCTAAAAAAAGTAGGCGCAGGCTTCGCTCTCCATGGAGCTATTTTTAATTTAGGAGCAACTCATGCCAAAAATTTTACTTGTTGAAGATGACCTAGGTTTACAACAACTAACAAAAGATTATCTTGAACATAATGGCTTAGAAGTAGACGTATTAAGCCGTGGTGATGAAGTATTTAGTTATCTTGAGAATAACGCTGCTGATTTAATGATTTTAGATATTATGTTGCCAGGTAAAGATGGCTTTAGCGTATGTCGACAAGTACGTGATAAGTTTTCGTTGCCAATTTTAATGCTTACTGCAAAAGGTGAAGACTTTGATCAGGTGATTGGCTTAGAGCTTGGCGCAGATGATTATGTGGTAAAACCTGCAGAACCGCGTGTTTTACTGGCGCGTGTAAATGCATTACTGCGTCGCGGGCAACCCGTGGTTAAGGCCGCAGAAGAGATTCAGTTTGGTGATTTAGTCATTGATAAAACCAGCCGAATTGTTAAATTAAACGAAAACGAAATAGTACTTACATCCCATGAGTTTGAGCTTTTATGGCTACTTGCCTCAAATGCAGGCGAAGTACTAAGCCGTGAACATGTTCATCAACATATGATTGGCCGTCAATACGATGGGCTTGACCGTACCGTTGATGTACGCGTGTCACGAATTCGCAAAAAGCTAGGTGATAACAGCGATAAACCTTACCGTATAAAAACCGTGTGGGGGCAAGGTTACTTGTTTGTATCAGACGCCTGGGAAAAATAATATATGAAGGTAAATAAGGAATAATGGGCAAACTATTTATAAGTTTATATGTTTATATCATTGTTTCTTTATTTATTGTTAGTGGTGTTATAGAACAAATTTGGCCTTACGAAGAGACGCAGCAGCAAGTGCTGTTAGATGATGAGTTTGGCCAAGCACTTTGGTTATTATCGCAAACCGATGATGGTCTAGATAAGCTAAAACACAGCTTTGAAAGCCAAGTTATTGCCCGCAAAGATCTTATTTTACCCCTTAAGCAGCAAGCCTCATTAGATAAAAACCATTACCTGTATCTGTATGATAAAAAGCAGCGCATAGTGTGGTATGTTGAGCTTGGTGATAACAAACTACTTCAAATTGGTCCTGTAGGCGTTATCAAAGCACCTGAAAGCTCTGTTATTCCGTATTTAATGTTACTGGCTATTGTAGGGTTACCTGTGGGGCTGTGGAGCTTTTTACTATGGCGTGATTTTTCTAAATTAAGCCATGCGTGCGAAGCGGTAGATGGCTCGCAAGACTTTAACTTAAGCAGTCCTTCTAAATCGTTTTTTTTACCCGTTACTGATACTCTAAAAGTAATGCAGCAGCGCATAGAGCATCTTCTTAGTGCGCAACAAGAACTTACCTCCTCTGTATCTCATGAATTTAGAACGCCCCTTGCACGATTAAAATTTGGTATAGCCATGTTAGAAGAAACACTGCAATCGGAAAAAGGGCAACATTACCTAACTAATATGCAGGCAGATATAAGCGAACTTGAAGCGCTTGTGTGTGAAATGCTTGAATATGCTCGGCTTGATTCGCAGCAACCAAGCTTAGCTAGAAGCGACGTTGATTTGGCTGCCTTAACACAATCGGTCATTAATAAGCTAAATTTTGCAAGCGGCATAGAGTTTAATGCGGTGTTACCACAGGCTTTAGTGTACAAGTGTGATGCGCACTTTATTGCGCGTGTAATGCAAAACCTAGTGGGCAATGCGTTAAAGTACGCTGTTAGTCGTGTTGATGTCACACTCAAAGCGCAGGGTGATGCAATTTACTTTATTGTGGAAGATGACGGAGAAGGTATTTTAAAAAGCGACAGAGAAAGCGTATTTAAACCTTTTACTCGTTTAGATAAAAGCCGTGATAAAAGCACAGGGGGCTTTGGTTTAGGCTTAGCAATAGTGGCAAAAATTGTATCGTGGCATAAAGGGCACTATTCAATCACTGACTCATCGCTTGGTGGCGCTAAGTTTATAGTTACCTTACCTAATACCTATCCACAATAATATTTAATCATTTTGTGGGGCCAAATGTGTCGCTACCTACGTTAAAAATTCTCATTTACGATTGCATGGATGCAGAAGGTAGAGCAATGCAGGAGCAAATGCCGAGAACAACTAAATAGCGCATTTTTTGCTTAGCTATCAACACGTTTTTCCATCCTCAAAATAGATCTCTTTATTATGCGGATTGGTATAAAAGCAATTCACCTAAAAACGCCAGACATAAAAAAAGCGCCTAAGGCGCTTTTTGTGGTTAAAAACCAAAATCAACAAGTAGCAAAATAGTAGACCCGGCTACGTGGAAAAAGTTCTCAATTATTTTTTATTTTTTTTAAGTAGGGGCATCAGCATTTGCTCAAGCCCGTTTAATTTAACCTCGTACATCATTGCAAGCTGCGCTCCGAGTTTACTTTCTGGAAACCCTTGCTGTTTAAACCACACGAGGTAGGGCTCTGGCAAAAGCAATAAGGGTCTGCCTGCGTATTTTCCAAAGGGCATAATTGTATTAATAGCGAGCTTGAGTTCGGCTGTATCCATAATAAGTCAGTAATTGATAAAACGTATAATAGTAATACTACTGCTTATTAATAATAAACGCATTAAATAGCGGCTGGGTAAGCGGGCAAGTAAACAGAAATAAAATAGGCTGTGACGGGCAAGAAACAGCCTATTGAACGAGGGAGTAGGCCCTCTGATTGAATAAATTTGTGTTGATAAATAAATGCTTACCTTGCATTAATTAGCTGGAGTCTAATTATGCGACATAGGTGCGAAGGCGTTTATTTAAACAACACCGGTAGTTTATCTGTTTTTTTTACAGATAGAGAGAAGTAATGTAAAGGAATGTAAATAAAATGAGTTTTTAAACTAAAACTAATAAAAAAGCCTTATTAAAAATAAGGCGTTTTCATTTGGTTGTTTTTATTGTTTAGTATAAAAGTGCTATTTTTCGAATAGCTCTTGCTTTACGTGCTCGGCAAAACCACTTCCTGCTTCTAAATAAAAGTTATAGGTCGAGTTTACGCCCATTTGTTCAAGCTCTTTTTGTTGATCAGGGTAATTGGCGATAGCTGTTACTTGGCCGTTATAGCCTGAGGCTTGTAATTGCTCTAGTGCAAAAATATTTTGCATATGCTTTGGCATAGCTAACATGACCATTTCAACATGAGAGTGGTTAACGCGCTGCCAAAAGTCAGGGTCGGTGGCATCGGCAAGGAGTACCTTTCGATTGCGTTTAATATGTTTTTCTACCACCTCTGGTTTTATATCAATGCCCGCCACTACATTAGGGTGAGTCGCATTTATTGTTTCGTAAGCACCTGTACCTATGCGGCCCATACCAAATATAACGATTTTAGTGTCGTTTAAATTAACGGGTAACTCTTCAGCTAAGCGGGTTTTGCTTTCGAATTTTAATAGCCAGCGCTCAATTTTTACGTATAACTCGTTTGAGCGTTTATTAAGAGGCGATGCAATAACAAAGGTAATAGACACCGCAATAGCCATTACCGCCAGCCACTCTGAGGTGATCATGCCTGTAGAGGCTGCCACAGCACACACAATAAGGCCAAACTCACTAAAATTAGCAAGGCTAAATGCAGTGAGTAACGAGGTGCGCGCTCTGAGTTTAAAGGTATTCGTAAACACATAATAAAGTAAGGTTTTAACTGGCAGCACAAATATAAGGATTAACGCTACAATTAATGAATTAGCTGTAAGCTCTGCGTTTAAACCAATACTTAAGAAAAAACCGACCAGCAAAATATCTTTTAAATTAAGCAGCGATTTTGAAAGCTCTCCCGCCTTTTTATGTGGCGCAAACATCATCCCCATAATTAGCGCGCCTAAATCGCCCTTTAAACCTGCAAAATCAAAAGCGTTATAACCGGCTACCAACGCAAAGAAAAAGCCAAATAACGGCAATAGCTCACCATGTTTAGAGCGGTTAAGCACTGCATACATAAGTGGGCGTACTAAAGGTAGTGCAATAATTAAAGCAAGAGCCCACATATTAGGTACTTTGCCGGTGCTAATGGCTAAAAATATAACCGCAAAAATATCCTGCATAACTAAAATGCCAATGGCTATTTTTCCGTGTAGGCTTGCCATTTCACCGCGCTCTTCAAGTACTTTTACCGCAAATACAGTGCTTGAAAAGCTTAGCGCAAACCCAACTAATAAGGCACTTTGCCAGCTTAAATCAACAAACATAGGCACAGCAAAAATACCTAGCAGTAACATAAAGCCACTAAATAATGCACTGCTAAAAATAATGTGTAGGGTAGCGGGCGCCCATACTTGGGGCTTGATTAAGCTGTTTACTTTAAGTTTTAAGCCAATACTAAATAAAAGAAGTGTTACGCCCAGTGCCGCAATGGTATCGAGTAGTTCGGTGCTTTTATAGCCAGATAAATTTAATGCAAAACCGGCAAGTAAAAAGCCAATAAGGGGAGGAAGTTTTAATTGATAAACACCAAAGCCACAAACAAACGCGGCGGCAAAATAGATTAGTTCCATAATTCTTAATATCACTTCATTTGGGATTGCAGTGTAGCGAAAATTTTATACCATTGAAAATAAAAATAGCCCTAAAAATGAGCGCGTTTAATCAATTACTTGCCCAGCTACGTATAAAAAATGCACATTAAACACGTATTTAATCGTAAATAGCATGTAAATAACATTTTTTCACTGACATTGGCTTTTAAATATGGTTAAGATGCTTTAACGAAGGAGTTTAAGCTTGAGCAACAAACTGAGCCGCTCAGCTTAAGGAGATAGATATGTTTAAAAAGATTTTAGCGTCGGTAGGTATTGGCGCTGCAAAAGTAGATACAATTTTAGAAACTGAGCATCTTCAGCCAGGGCAACTTTTTAACGCTAATATCGTTATAACTGCAGGCGATGTGGCTCAAGAAATTGCTGGCCTTGATTTGTTTTTAATGACTCGCGTTAAAGTTGATGGCGAAGAAGGTGAGTACTTTACTAATCACGTAATTGATCAGTGGCGTATAACCGATATAGGCACTGTTGAGCCAGGTGAAGTTAAAAGTATTCCATTTGAAGCGCGCCTTCATCCAGAAACGCCAATTACTGAAATTAATGCCGGCTACAACCAATCACATGTATGGATTGAAACAGGCCTTGATATTGATTTAGCACTAGACCCAACAGATAAAGACCATTTGCATATTTACCCTAACGAAGCTGTTAAAACCTGTATGCAAGCAATGGATAAATTAGGGTTTAGTTTATTAAAAGCTGATGTTGAAAAAGGGCATTTACGTGCGCCTACTTTTCAGTCGGTATCGGGGTGTTATCAAGAGTTAGAATACAAGCCTAATAGCCGCAGCTTATTTGGTATTCAAGAGATTGAATTATCGTTTGTACCAGAAGCACACAAAACGCATGTTTTAATTGAGCTGGATAGAGCATTTAGAGGCGATGGTTATGTTGATTTAACCATAGAGCACGACCATGTGAATTTATCGCAGTTGTGCGACCAATTAGAGCGTTTGTTTGCCTAAGTGATGCGTAATTTAACTAAACCCAGCTTAGGCTGGGTTTTTTATTTTAGGATTTTATATGTCGTTTAAATGTGCGCATTTTGATGCGCTTGATACGCGTACTTTATTTACGATAATGCGCGGCCGTGTTGATGTATTTGTAGTAGAGCAAACATGCCCTTACCCTGAACTAGATGAGGTAGACATTAACCCTAGTACTCAGCATTTATATGCAATTGCAGATAATAGTTTATTAGCTTATGCCCGCTGCTATGAAAAAAACGAGCAGTACAGTGCAATAGGCCGTGTACTGGTTTGCAAAAGTGAACGAGGTAAAGGGCGGGCTACTGAGCTTGTAAATGCGGCCATAGCGTGTTGTAAAAAGCAGTGGCCACAGCGTCATATTTATATAGGCGCACAAACCTATTTATTAGCATTTTATCGCTCTTTTGGCTTTACAGAAGTGGGGGAGCAATACCTAGAAGATGGCATCCCTCATCAAGATATGGTGTTAAATACTCTAAGCTAATTTATTACGAGTAAATTTAAGCTATTAAAAAGCCCACTTAACGCGTGGGCTTTACTTAATTTAGAACTTAACCTGAACTCGGGTTAGTTAAAAATAACGTTTTAACTTAACACCGAATGTAAAAACACAGCACCAATAGCTATAGGGCACACAAACTTAGTGTATACAGGCCATACTTTCCAAAATAGTGTGTTATGAACCTCAGGGTTACCTTGCTGTATTGCTTTTAGTAGTGAGCCACGGTACCAAATCCAGCCAACAAAAATACAACACATCAAGCCAAGTAAAGGCTGAGCAACTTTAGTTGTTAGGGTGATCACTAAACCAAATAAGCTTCCTAAGTTACATACTATGGTAATGCTCACTGCGCTTATTAGCGCGCCAATTAGCCATGTTGCCTGCAGGCGGCTCATTGCAAAGCGCTCCACAGTATACGATACCGGCGCCTCTAACATTGAAATAGAGGAGGTAAGTGCGGCTATACTCATTAAGGCAAAAAATGCAAAACCTATAAATAAACCCACAGAGCCCATACCATCAAACAATGCAGGTAGCACTTGAAACACCAGTGTGTCTTCAGAGAGAAGTTTGCCTGTAGATGAAAAAATTTCTACGCCTTGAGCTTGTGCGACATACATGGCAGGTATAATTAAAAGGCCCGCTACAAACGCGATAAACACATCTATTAAGGTTACATAAGCGCCTAGCGTGACTAGGTTTTCTTTTTTACTTATGTAAGAGCCATAAATAATCATCACACTGGTGCCTAATGACAAAGAGAAAAACGCTTGGCCGAGTGCACTTACGAGTAAATTTGCATCAAATATAGATGAAAAATCAGGCACTAAATAGGCTTTAAGCCCTTGCATAGCACCTTCTTGGGTCATAACGTAGGCAATTAAGGCAAATAAAATACCTAAAAGCGCAGGCATCAGACGCTTAGACCATTTTTCTATGCCGTTTTCTACGCCACGGCTAATAATAGCCACGGTGAGTATGATAAATATCACTGTAAAAATGATGTTTCGTGAAAGTGACTGCTCACTTAACCACGTTGAAGCTTGGTTTGCACCAGCTAATGTAGTGATAGGTTCGATTGTCGCGCTGAGCATCCAGCCTGCCACAATGGCATAAAAACTTAAAATAAAGCCCGCACATAAAATCCCGCCAAAACCCACGATAAAAGCAAAGCGCTTTTGCCACGCGTGTGATGTTATTTTTGTTAAAGAAGACACCGCATTAGCTTGTCCGTGGCGGCCAATTATAAGCTCAGCCATAAGTGCGGGGTATGCTAAAAAGAACGCGAGTACCAAATAAGCGACTAAAAAAGCTGCACCACCATTGCTAGCTGTTTGGGTAGGAAAACCCCAAATATTACCTAAACCTACTGCAGAGCCTGCGGCGGCCATTATAAATCCAAAGCGAGAGCTAAACTCACCTCTAACTGCGCTCATATTGTTGTACTTCTCTATTTTTTGACGGCGCTGACAATCTACTGGAATTGCAAATAAATAAAAAGTACTTATTTGCCCAATTGTGACAATAATTATCGTCTGGTGTGTCTATCACGCGATGCATTTAATTAATGTTATCAACAGGTTTAGAATAAGGAGTTGATTTTGTGTAAATAATATTTTACGAATCGTGATGCTGGCCAATTTTAAGGGTAAAACACGCCCCTTGAAGCCGCGCACTTTTACTAACGCTTACACTGCCGTGATGCCAATCTGCCACTTTTGCAACAATGGCTAACCCTAAACCATAACTTTTATCAGCACGGTTACGGTGGCTTTCTTCTCTAAAAAACGGGCTAAAAACGTTATTAAAGTTCTCTGGTGCGATGCCTGGGCCATCATCTTCAACCGTAATATATAAATAATGCTCATCGCGCTTTGCACTGACATAAATAGTGTCTTTTGCAAAGTCGCAGGCATTGCCAATTAAATTACTAATAGCCCGAGCAAGCCAATGTAAGTCAGCAAAAACTATATCGTCACTACTGTTTAGTTGTATTTTAAGTTGGCTGGTTTCAATTTTAGGCGAAAGCTGAGTAAGTAAATCTTCAAGATAGTGCGATAAATTAGTTTGCGAGTAGGTGAGCTGGTTGGCATTTTGCTCAAGGGTTGCAAAGGCTAAATAGCTTTTAAGCATTGATTCCATATGATCAAGATCGTTTTCCATACGCACAAGGTATTGCTTAACTTTAGGCATGTCTGCGCTGTCGAGCGCAGCATCTAAGCCAAAGCGTAAACATGCGATAGGGGTTCTAATATCGTGCGATAAGCTCGATGCCATTAATTTGTTTTCCGCCACGAGCTTTTCTATCTGGCTAGCCATGCGGTTAAATGTAAGCTCAACATCTCTTATGTAGGTAAAGTGAGAGACCTTTATTCTCGCTTGCACATCTCCTGCGGCAAACTTTTTAGCTGCATCGTTTAATACTGTTAAGCGTTTAGCAAGTGGGGCAATAATAAAGCCCATAAAAATGCAGAGCCCAGCATAAAACAACAAAGTTAAAATAATATCGTTGCGCTGATCTGTTTCAAAGCCTTTGTCTAGGCGCATGGAAAGATGATAAGGCGACAATACTTCGCTACTGTAGAGCATATAAAAACCTTGCTGGTCTTCTAAAATAAGGCCGCTTTGGGTATGCATTTGTAGTATTAAAGACGGTGGCAGGGCAAGGGATTCATTGTTTTTGTAATCAAGCTTTACATTAAAGTCGTTTGCCAATTGCTTTACATAAGCTGCGCGCTCTGAGGTCGCTACACTACTCAAATGTTTACTAAAGCCGTTGATCATTTGGCTTTGTAGGCTAAATTCATCATGCGGTGTTTGAGTTTGTTGGCTAAATGCATCGATTAGCCAGCCTAATACAACAATAGAAAGCAGCGCACTACCGAGTAGTGAAATGTAAAATTTTTTCATTTAAACCGCCACGGTTACTATTCCCACGCAGTGGCAACAAGTAAATAACCACGCCCCCAAATTGTTTTAATTTTTTCTGGGTTTTGCGGGTCATCATGAAACTTTTTGCGCAGCGCAGATATTAGTACATCAACACTTCTATCAAGCCCATCGTATTCACGGCCTTTGGTTGCTTTAAACACAGCATCACGCGAGACTACTTGGCTTGCATTACTGGCTAAATAGTGCAGTAGGAGGTACTCAGCACTAGAAATAGCCATATCTTGATTATTAAGCGTTACACTGCGTGATTGAGTATCAATACTGAGTGCGCCTACAGTAATCACACTCTCGTTAGTGGCTACTTTAGTCGGTTCGCTGGTAAGGCGCAGTGCTGCTTTTATACGGGCAAGTAATGCGCGAGGGCGCACTGGTTTCATGATGTAATCACTCGCACCTACTTCTAAACCAATTACTTCATCCATTTCATCATCGCGGGCGGTTAGCATAATAATGGGCGCGGTGTAAAAGCTACGTAGCTCTCTGCACACACTTATACCGTCTTGGCCTGGCAACATAATGTCGAGCAAGACTATGTTAGGGTTTAAGTTTTTTACCTGGCTTATTACTTCATCGCCGCGGTGACAAACATGGGTGGTATAGCCTTGCTCGGTTAAGTACTCTGCAACCCATTGGGCTAAAGAGGTGTCATCTTCAACTAATAAAATAGTGCCGTAATTATCCATAAAGCTTCCTTAGTGTTAGAGGGTTGCCGTGTGTGGATTGAAACTCGCCCTTAAATAACCCTAAGGGCTGCATAGGTTTGGGATTTATGCTGCGTTAGTGCCTATTTAGCTGAACAACCACACTTTATAAACGCTGACTTACTTAATTACCAAACACATTGCTGTAAAATCAATCACGAAGGTCACACCTCTAATTAGAACAAGCGCCAGCGGCGTTTTTTTTGTCTATTTTGATAAACCCACTGCAGTTTAACCTCTGTTGTGGCAATAACTTGGGCTGTATTACTATCAAACAATTCAAAAGAAATACTTTGCTGGGAGTCGAAGGTGTATTCAAATACGCCTTGTTGCTGCTTTAACCAGCATTGCATTATATATTTTGATGTTGCGTCTCTTAGGCAGTAATTACCAATAGTTGGTTGCTGCCAGCTAAGGGTTACATCAGCGTAGCAATTGCGGCCTTCACGTAGTGCAACACAGGTGTCGGGCAGCGCAATTAATGGGGCCGTTTTATCTGTTGTTTTAGCAGATGAAATAGCAGGGAAGATCAATAATAAACAGATCCATCTAAAATACATAACGTAGGCCTACCTTGGCTTTATGTTGATACCCTTGAGAAATAATGGGGCTGTCGTCTATTTCTTTTGAAAACCACGTTGTTAACCAGCCAGACAAAAACACCCAATCTTGAGAAATAGGGTACTCAGCATGAAATTCAAACATAATACTGGTGCTGCCATTAGGGGTGTAAATAGGGCGATTAGCGGTGGCTTCGTCTGCATCTATACCAAAGTAATAGTTAGTAAAACTGCCCGAATAAGCGCTAATACCCACCCCAGATCTAAACTCCCAATTACGCCATGGCAAAATATGGCTAAAAAAGGTGTTAAACACCCAGCCATTATGTGTACCTGTAATATCATGTAAAAACTCAAACGAAATTTGCGAGTTTTCAAAGCGGCGCGTTAATCTTAGCCCAGCATCAAAATCGTAATTACGCGATTTTATACCCGCAAGCTCTTCTATTACACCGTGGTTGTAAAAACCTAAACCTTTGTCATCAAAGCCCGCCTGAGTATTGGTGCCTAATATATCCAAGCCCCAATCAAATTTATCTATAAGGCTGTAACCCACAACTAAGCCGCCGCTTAATTGGTTATGATCAAAGTCGAGATAAAAGTTTTCGTAGGAAATAGCCAGGCTTAAATCGAGTTCAATGCCATCGTCGTAGGAATCAAGGCCAATTAGGTAAGAGTCTTCTACATAATAACCAGCCCCAGCGCTCCAATCCCACGCAAAACCTTGGGTGGGCTCTAGCGTGTTATCAGCATAGTATCGATTGCTTGCCTGGCTTTGAAAGCTCAAAAAACTGGCGCAAAGCAATACGCTATTAATAAAAGTATGCTGTAAGAAAGCGTTTTTCATCCCTGGGGACCTAATTATTATTTGTTATTAAGCGTATTATATTGGTAAGTGAATCCTTGAATCTGTAAAAAAATGTAGTTTTTCACGTTATTGCACTTTTATTTTGTCAATTAAAATACTGCTTAAGTAATATTGCATCATAGGCGTTAAGGCACTCACCTCTGTACGCGTACATGGGCCTTGTAGTTTAGTTAAGCTGCTTAATTTAGTAATAGTTTTAAAGGGCGGTACAGTTACTTCCTTACCTGCGCGCGCTATACGGGCTTGCTCGGTATTTTGTTGATGTACAAATGTTGCCACTTCTAACTCATTAGTAATTTTTTGCTCTTGGGCAAAGCTAAACAATAAAGGCTCACGGTGGAAGCTTGCGCTGTCTATTGATGATTTTGCAAACCACACCACATCGCCAGAGGCGCGGTGCGTAATGCGCATGCTCACTTGCGCTAGTATGGTGGCGCATTGTTGAGTAGGGTATTGCTGCGCTACTTTGGCAAATAAAGGGTAAGGGTTTTCAGGTTGAGTTAACGCATACTTTGTATCGTCAGTAAATGCTAAATCTAACTGATGAATAGCTAACGTGTAGTCACTGTTTTTGCTATCAGTCACTTCTAAGCCTTTATCGTTCAAGGCTTGTGTTATTTGCTTTAATAGCGTGTCTGTTACGCTTGCTTTATCGGTTGTAATACGCACTGTTTGGCCGCGTGTTACTTTGTGCGCCGGTAACTGTACAGACTTAACTTTTGGCGATGCGTGCTCTGTTTTATACTCAAGCTGGTAAGTTTCGCTCTTTAATGTTGGCTTTAACGGTAAAGCCAAAGGCTCGGCCGGCTGTTTGGTAATTGCACAACCTGCTGATAATAATATAAAAAGTGATACAACTATAAAACGCATAAATACTTAACATCCACTTAAAAAGCCAATAATCGCAACATTGTACGTTAGTCCTATCAAAACTTCATGATATTATGCACATAGATGTAGTTAAAAAAGAATAAATTTGTAACGAATGAAGTATCTCACTAATTTTATGTACGTTTGGGTCGCTATTTGTCTATCTATATCGCTTCAGGCGATAGCTAAAGCAGACTCAAGCTGGGATGGATTCGTAAAACAGTATGGACGCTACGCAGAAAAAAAACTCAACAGTAAAGGTATTCCTGGCGCTGCGCTTTCGATAGTGAGTATTGGTAACGCTGATTATATCCACACCATGGGCCGCACTAAGGCAAGAAGTGGCACACAGGTTAACCGCCACACCCGCTTCAGGTTGGCTTCTGTGTCAAAAACATTTGCAGGGTCGTTAACTGCAAAGCTTGCAAGTGAAGGGTTAATAGATTTATTTAAACCGGTAAGCGAGTATATACCTGCTTTTAAAGGCACGGTTTATAAAGACAATTTAAAAGTGTTTCACTTATTAAGCCACTCCAGCGGGTTGGTCCCTAATGCGTATGACAATTTAATCGAATCAAGAATGAATTACCCCGATATTGTCGAAAAGCTATTAACAGTAAATCCCATTTGCGAACCAGGCCAATGCTATGGCTATCAAAATGTGATGTTTAGTTTAATTGATGATGTAATTTACAGCAGTACCAATAAAAAATATGACCAGTGGCTGCAAGAGGGGATTTTTACACCATTAAAAATGAGCGATACCAGCTTAGGCTACGATGCAATGGTGCAGGATAAAAATTATGCGCTGCCGCACGTTAGAGGAAAAAAACGTTGGTACACAGCCAAGCTGAAAAAAAACTATTATAAAGTCGGCCCGGCTGCGGGCGTAAATGCAAGTGCCACCGATATGGCAAAATGGTTAAATGCGCAATTAGGGCAAAACCTAGATGTACTTTCTTTAGATGCACTTGCTACACAAACACGCCCTTATACACTTACAAAAAAAGAGCGTTATAGACGAGTATGGAAAAAGGAATTAGAACAAGCTTATTATGGATTAGGCTGGCGTGTTTATAACTATAACGATGAAACGCTTTATTATCATAGTGGCTGGGTGCAAGGCTATCGCAGTGATTTGGTGGTTATACCGCATTTAAATGTGGGTTTTAGCTTGATTGTTAACGCGGAAACAGGCGTGATAAACGAATTAACTACTGAATTTTTAGACCGTTTATTAAAATACAAACGCACTAAATAAACATACCTAAGATTGCTTAAAAGAGCCGTGCTTTTAAATTTATTTTTTACCGGTAAAAAGCATAAATAAGCACATATGATAAAAAAACCAGCTTAATGCTGGTTTTTTTATAAAAAGCTCACTGCACAATTAACTTATGCACGTGGTAATTGAATCTTTTTTTCTGCACTTTGACGATACAATACAACAGTGTGACCTATTGTTTGTAGCTTAGTAGCGCCGGTTTCACGAACGATTGCATCAAAAATAAGTGCTTTTGTTTCACGATCGTCAGTAGGTACTTTTACTTTAATCAATTCGTGAATTTCTAATGCACTTTGAATTTCGACTACTACGCCCTCGGTTAAACCGTTCGAACCTAGTAAAACTACAGGCTTAAGGCTATGCGCCTGACCTTTTAAAAACTGCTTTTGTTTGTTTGATAATGTCATGTTTATACAAATTTTGCTGAATATGGCTTGAATTAAGGGTATTCTAACGCCATCTAAAGAATATTACTAATTAGTTGCGTGTTAATTTATGACAAATAAAAAACATTCAGCCAGTTCAAAGCGATGGCTGAAAGAACATTTTGATGATCAATATGTTCAGCAAGCGCAAAAAAAAGGCTGGCGTTCTCGAGCTGTTTTCAAATTAGATGAGATCCAAAATAAAGATAAACTGCTTCGCCCTGGTATGACCGTTGTTGATTTAGGTGCTGCACCTGGCAGCTGGTCACAATACTTAGCCGAGAAAGTATCAGATAAAGGTCAGGTTGTTGCGTGTGACATATTACCTATGGACTCACTTGCGGGGGTTGACTTTTTACAAGGCGATTTTCGTGAAGAAGCCGTACTTGATGCATTGTTAAAACGCATTGATGGTAAAAATGTTGATGTGGTACTCTCTGACATGGCACCAAATATGAGCGGTAATAACTCGGTAGATCAAGCGGGTAGCATGTATTTGGTAGAATTAGCACTTGATATGTGTCATCAAGTATTAAAGAAAAATGGTGCATTTGTTGTTAAAGTGTTTCAAGGTGAAGGCTTTGATCAATACTTGCAAGACGTTCGTAATAGTTTTAAAGCAGTGAAAATACGCAAACCTGATGCCTCACGTGCCCGTTCTCGGGAAGTATATATAGTAGCGACCGGCTACAAACTGTAGTACAGTTGCTTGGCGTTTAGTTGAATTTAAATTAATTGGATACAAGAGGTTAACCCCTTGAGCGATATGGCGAAAAATCTAATACTCTGGCTGGTTATTGCAGTTGTGCTAATGTCAGTATTTCAGAGCTTTAATGGCGGCGATCAAGTTGATCGTCAAACAAGTTACACTCAATTTGTAAAAGACGTGCGTAGCGGCTCTTTACAGGAAGTTATTATTGACCGTGGAACGGGTAATATTACAGGTACTAAAAGCAGTGGTGAGCGTTTTCAAACCACAATGCCAATGTACGATGAAGACTTAATTAATGATTTACTTAAAAATGATGTAAATGTGAAAGGCGTTCAGCCTGAAGAACAATCGTTTTTAGCAAGTATTTTTATCTCTTGGTTCCCAATGTTGCTGCTTATAGGTGTATGGATATTCTTCATGCGTCAAATGCAAGGCGGTGGCGGTAAAGGCGCAATGTCGTTTGGTAAAAGCAAAGCGCGCCTGATGAGCGAAGACCAAGTTAAAACAACTTTTGCTGATGTAGCAGGTTGTGATGAAGCAAAAGACGACGTAACAGAGTTAGTAGACTTTTTACGTGACCCTTCTAAGTTCCAAAAACTTGGTGGTAGTATTCCTAAGGGCGTACTAATGGTGGGTCCTCCTGGTACGGGTAAAACATTACTTGCAAAAGCCGTAGCCGGTGAAGCAAAAGTACCGTTTTTCACCATTTCAGGTTCTGACTTTGTTGAAATGTTTGTTGGTGTGGGCGCATCGCGTGTACGTGACATGTTTGAGCAAGCTAAAAAGGCTGCACCATGTATTATCTTTATAGATGAGATTGATGCTGTAGGTCGTAAGCGTGGCGCTGGCATGGGCGGTGGACACGACGAACGTGAACAAACACTAAACCAAATGCTTGTAGAAATGGATGGTTTTGAAGGTAACGAAGGTATTATCGTTATAGCGGCAACTAACCGCCCTGACGTACTAGACCCTGCATTACTTCGTCCTGGTCGTTTTGACCGTCAAGTAGTAGTCGGCTTGCCTGATATTCGCGGCCGTGAGCAAATTCTTAAAGTACATATGCGTAAAGTGCCATTAGGCGATAACGTAGAAGCGGCAGTTATTGCACGTGGTACGCCTGGTTTCTCTGGTGCTGATTTAGCAAACCTTGTAAACGAAGCCGCACTTTATGCCGCACGTGGTAATAAACGTGTTGTAAGTATGGCTGAGTTTGATGCTGCTAAAGATAAAATCATGATGGGTGCAGAGCGCAAGACCATGGTGATGAGTGAGCAAGAGAAAGAAATGACGGCTTACCATGAAGCGGGTCATGCTATTGTTGGCCGTATGGTGCCAGAGCACGACCCAGTTTATAAAGTGTCGATTATTCCACGTGGCCGTGCCCTTGGTGTAACTATGTACCTGCCTGAACAGGACCGTGTTAGCCATTCTAAAGAGCTTTTAGAGTCAATGATTTCAAGCCTTTACGGTGGCCGGATTGCTGAAGCACTTATTTATGGCGAAGACAAAGTAACAACGGGTGCGAGTAACGACATTGAGCGTGCAACAGATATTGCACGTAAAATGGTAACGCAGTGGGGCTTGAGTGAAAAACTAGGTCCGTTACTTTACGCTGAAGATCAAAACGAGATGTACATGGGTGGCGGCGGTGGTCGCGCAATGAGCATGTCTGATGAAACAGCTAAAGTAATTGATGCCGAAGTACGCTTATTCTCAGACCGTAATTATCAAAGAGCAGAAGATATATTAAAAGAAAATATTGATATTCTTCATGCGATGAAAGATGCATTAATGAAATACGAAACAATTGATGCTAAACAAATTGATGATTTAATGGCGCGTCAGCCTGTGCGTGAACCACGTGATGCACATGACCGTTTAGACGATAAGCCAACTAAAACAGTCGCACCTCAAGAAAAGCCGGTTGATGAAAGCCAAAAACCGGATGATTCATCGAAAAAAGATGAAACAAACCTTGATGATAAAGCTGAATAATCGTTAAAATAATACTTTAAAAGCCCCGTACTTCGGGGCTTTTTTGTATCAAATAACTAAAAGGTTGGCGATGACTAACATAATAAACCTTCCCAGTGGGCGTAAACTTAATTTAGAAAAACCGTGTGTGATGGGTATTTTAAATGTGACCCCTGATTCATTTTCTGATGGTGGAAAGTTTTTAGATACAGCGCACGCGGTGCAACAGGCAATGCAGTTGTTAGACGAGGGTGCAACTATCATTGATATTGGCGGGGAGTCTACACGCCCAGGCGCGCCAGATGTTAATTTAGACGATGAACTTAATCGTGTGATACCTGCAATAAAAGCCATTAGAGCTAAAAGTGATTGCGTTATATCGGTAGATACCAGTAAAGCGCAGGTCATGGAGCAGGCGATTTTAGCAGGTGCTGATATAGTTAACGACGTACGTGCATTACAAGAGCCCCACGCCCTTAGCACACTCGCTAAGTATCCCGATGTAGCAATTTGTTTAATGCATATGCAAGGGCAGCCACGGACAATGCAAAGTGAACCCACTTATACTGACTTGCTAGCGCAAATTAACCTCTTTTTTGAGCAGCGCATAAGCGCATGCGAAACAGCGGGTATTAAGGTGGAGCAACTTATCCTCGACCCAGGTTTTGGCTTTGGCAAAACCCTAGAGCATAATTTTGAAATACTTGCTAAATTTAATGCATTTAATAAATTTGAACTACCGCTTTTAGCAGGTCTTTCACGCAAGTCGATGATAGGTAATTTGCTAAACAGAAAAACAGATGAGCGATTAGCGGGTAGCTTAGCCGGTGCGCTAATTGCCGCGCAAAATGGCGCAAAAATTATTCGTGTACACGATGTAAAAGAAACAGCAGATGTGCTTGGTGTACTCCAAGCTTGCGAAAAAGGAGCTTTATAATGAGCGAAAGAAAATATTTTGGTACCGATGGGGTACGTGGTTTAGTGGGCACAGCTCCAATTAACCCTGAGTTTGCAATGAAATTAGGCTGGGCCGCAGGTCGAGTTTTGTCTCTAAGTGGAACAAAAAAAGTAATTATAGGTAAAGATACCCGTATTTCAGGTTACATGCTAGAAACCGCGCTTGAAGCTGGTTTAATTGCCGCAGGAATAGATGTCGTACTGCTAGGGCCAATGCCAACGCCCGCTGTTGCATATTTAGCGCAAACGTTTAGAGCCGAAGCAGGTATTGTAATTAGTGCATCGCATAACCCTTATTACGATAACGGGATTAAGTTTTTTAATGGCCAAGGCTTAAAATTGGATGACGACGTTGAGCTACAAATTGAAGCGATGCTTGATGAACCAATGACCTGTGTTGCCTCAGATAAGCTTGGTAAAGCCTCGCGCTTAGTAAGTGCTGATGGGCGCTATATTGAATTTTGTAAAAGCCAATTTCCACAAGGCTTATCACTTGAAGGTTTAAAAGTTGTACTAGATTGTGCCAATGGCGCAACCTACCATATTGCTCCGTCGGTAATGCGTGAGCTAGGCGCTGAAGTGATTACTCATGCATGTGAGCCTAATGGGGTGAATATAAACCATGAATGTGGTGCTACACACGTTGATACGTTAAAGCGCAAAGTGCTAGAGCATAAAGCCGATGTGGGTATTGCTTACGATGGTGATGGTGATCGCGTAATGATGGTTGATCATAACGGTCGCGTATTTGACGGTGATGACTTAGTTTATATTATAGCCTGCCAAGCGGCTGAAGATCATATGCTAGGTGGTGGTGTTGTTGGCACGGTTATGTCGAACATGGGGCTTGAAAATGCATTAAAAGCAAAAGGAATTGAATTTGCGCGCAGTAAAGTTGGCGACCGTTATGTAATGGAAATGCTGCAGCAAAAAGGGTGGAGAATTGGCGGTGAAAGCTCAGGCCATGTATTAAACCTCGATTTAATCACCACGGGCGATGGTATCATTTCAAGCCTTCAGGTATTGGCTGCAATGGTGGCTCAAAATCGCACATTACAAGATTTAGGGGCTGGTTTTACAAAGTACCCAATGAAAATGATTAATGTACGTTACACACCTGGCACAGACCCTACACAAGCACCAGAAGTACAAGATGCAGTTGCGCAAGTAGAGCAAGCTTTAGGCGAAAAAGGCCGTGTTTTACTTCGTAAATCAGGCACTGAACCGGTAGTACGTGTTATGGTTGAAGCCGAACAAGAAAAAATAGTCATAGACAGCGCGCAAAAAATTGCAGCAGTTGTCGAATCTATGAGCAAATAAACTGATTGAGAACAATAACCTCTTGTAACTTAGGGCGAGAAAAGTTAATATCTCGCCCGCTTTCTAATCTGGAGTGGAAAATGGCAATACGTAAGGCAATGGTCGCAGGCAACTGGAAAATGAATGGCTCTTTAGAGCTTGTCACTCAACTGTCTGATGCCATTAACAGTGTTAAATCAAATGAGATAGACATTGTTTTATTTCCTCCATTTCCATTAGTATCAGCACTGGTTGACAGTGGTGTTACCACGGGTACCCAAACGCTAAGTGAAAATACCCCAGGCGCCTTTACCGGTGAAGTGGATGCTCAGCTTATTAAAGATTTAGGTGCTAAGTACGTACTCGTAGGTCATTCAGAGCGACGCAGTATTTACAAAGAAAGCAATGCAACCGTAGCCGCAAAATTTGCCCGTGCGCAGCAAGTGGGACTAACACCTATCTTGTGTATCGGCGAAAGCGAGAGCGAACAAGAAAACGGTCAAACCGAACACGTGGTTGCTGCACAAATTGATGCAGTAATTGAGAAATTAGGTGTAGCAGCACTGAAAGATTCTGTGATAGCATACGAGCCCGTTTGGGCCATAGGCACAGGTAAGACTGCATCGCCAGAACAGGCACAAGCTGTTCATAAATTTATCCGTGACAAAATTGCATCATTAGATAGCGATTTAGCACAAGGGCTTACCATCTTGTATGGTGGTAGCGTTAACGAAAAAAATAGCGAATTATTATTTGCACAACCAGATATAGACGGCGGCCTTATTGGCGGTGCTAGTCTAAAAGCAGATTCGTTCACTGCAATCTGTAACAGTGCAAAAGGGACCGTATAAGATGTACGAAATTTTATTAGTAGTTTATTTAGTTGTTGCTTTAGCTTTAGTTGGTATGGTTTTAATCCAGCAAGGTAAAGGCGCAGACATGGGTTCTTCATTTGGCGCCGGTGCTTCGGGCACAGTTTTTGGCTCATCAGGTGCAGGTAACTTCATGACCAAAACAACAACAAGCTTAGCAACAGTGTTTTTTGTTTTAAGTATTGTGTTAGGTAACTTAACTGCCGGTCAAATTAAAAAGACCGATGAGTGGGAAAACCTTGAAGCAGCACCTGCAGTAGAAACTGTAGCGCCAGCAGAAGAAGACGTACCTGTTACTCAACAGCAGAGCTCTGACGTACCAAACTAATTTAGCGTAAAGCTAACGTTAAACGACTTATACTCCTCAAGTAAGTCAATAAGTTTAACAGCAAAGCGAAAGCTTAAAAAAATGCGGATGTGGTGGAATTGGTAGACACGCTACCTTGAGGGGGTAGTGCTTTCGGGCGTGGGGGTTCAAGTCCCCCCATCCGCACCAAATTATAAAACCAGTAGCAGCAATGCTACTGGTTTTTTTATGGGAAATTCTCCATTTGCTCACTTATTAATCGTTCAATCCTTTTTGCGTTTATTAGTTGTTTAAAACTCGCTATATTTGTAAAAAAAACTAGAAATATTACAAATTTAGTTAACACTTATAGGTAATAAGCCGATAATAGATATAGACAACAAAATAAGGTATACACAATGGCTTCAGGCTTCTCTTTTCAAAACCTCAGCATAAGTAAAAAAATACATGCGATTACCAGCATTGCGGTTGTAGCATTTTTAGCAATCGTTTTGATTAATTACTTTGCAATGAATGACAATAGAATCGCACTTGATGAAATGGAAAAGTCTTCATATCAGGTTGTTAAGTTAACATCAGCAAATGTAAGTCTTTTAGAAAAGCTCGATGAGTTTTATACGCAAGCAGTTACATTTGGTGAGCAGGAGTTAGTAGAGAAAGCAGCAGACACATACAATGCACTAAGCAACAACATAAATGCGGTTGAGCAAATAAACGCTTCGTATATTCATAGTGACACGAAAGTTCAGTTAGCAAATTACGAAAAAATATCAGCCAGTATTGCCAATGGCATGGTAAATGGAACAGCTGACTTCAGTAAAATTCAGCAACAAGCACAAAGAAAAACAGCACTGTATAATGATGTGCTTGAAAAGTTTAAAACCGCTCAAGCAAAAGCGGACGATCGCTTTTTTGAGTTAGTTGCAAGTACTAAAGAGCGTTCTGATCACGCACTAACACTTATGTTGGTGGTATCTATTGTTTCGTTAATTTTACTGCTATTTATGGCTATTTGGATTGCTAAACGTATTGCTGCCTCTGCAAGTGATGCCGCTAATAACCTGAGTCTACTCGCAAACGGTAAAGGGTCGCTGAGCACTAATCTGAGCGTAAATTCAGAGGATGAAATTGGTCAAGTATCAATTAACTTCAACTCCTTCATCGCTTTGCTGAAAAAAACAGTACTTGAAGTAATCGCGGTATGTGAGCCACTAATGGAGAACTCAACTCGCTTAGTGCAAGGTATGGAGCAGGCTGAACGCGCAACCACAAAGCAAACAACAGAGGCTGAGGTGGTTAAACAGTCTATGGAAGAGATGAAGCAAAGCGTGGGTGATATTTCTCAATCGGCGGCAAGTGCATCAAATGCAGCGCAAACAGCAGAAAAAGAGGTAGAACAAAGCAGAACTCAAGTTCAAATGTCAGTCACCGCCTCGCGTACGTTAAGTGATGAAATAAATCAAGCCGCCTCAACTATCAATAAGTTAGCTGATGATACAAAAAATGTGTCTCAAATTCTTAATGTGATTACATCTATTGCTGAGCAAACTAATTTATTAGCACTAAATGCTGCTATCGAAGCGGCCCGTGCAGGTGAGCACGGTAGAGGCTTTGCCGTGGTTGCGGATGAAGTAAGAGAGCTTGCATCACGTACAGCACATTCAACGAATGAAATTCGTGAGTTACTTAGCACCTTGACTGAGGCTGCAAATGAGTCTGTGACGGCGATGACATCAGCGCGAGATATGGCCACAGATAACGCAACAGCAGCAGAGAAAACTGGCGTTTCGATAGAAAAAATTGCAGAGCAAATGCTAGAAATAAATGGCATGAACTCACAAATCGCCGCTGCAACAGAAGAGCAAACATCGGTTGCTGCGATGGTTGTAGAAAATGTGACGAATATGCATGAATCGTTTGAAGACACCATGGACTCACTCGCGGCGGTGAGGGATGTAGCGAAAAACCTACACTACCTTTCAGATAACCTTTTAGATGCCACCGCGAAGTTTAAAATTGAGTAATATTAACTTGCAATAATACTTAAGCATTTTAGAGGCTAAGCCAAGTGCTAGCTGCATTCAAAAAAACGTTATTTAGAGCAACTAAATAATAATTTTTTGCTTAGCTTACTACACACTTTGTCTGCCTCTCAATTGCTTATTTATTTAAGGGTATTAGTATAAAGCCGTAATATTTAGATATAAAAAAACCACCTAATCGGTGGTTTTTTTATATCTAGCTACCGCGCTTAAAACGTAGCAACTACCTTAACTTTATCTGTTGCCTTACTGCTGTCTATGTAACCAATTGAGTCGCCATTACTAGCAACAAAATCAATAACAGCCTGGTCAGAATCAAATTTCTCTGGTGGTGTACCTTTACCGGTAAAAACAAGTTTTGACCAATAGGCATTTAATTGGCTACTTGATTTACCAACTACTTTAGAATTGAATTCATCAGCAACAGCGGTACCATTTTGAGTGGCTGGGTTCACTTTATTACCGTTAGCAAATGACTTTGCTTTTCCTAGGTAAATCTTTTTAATAGTATCGCCATCAAGTGCACTTGCATTGCCAGGGTTTACTATTACCGCAACTTCAGCATAGGCGCTAAACGCACATACCGACAGTACACTGGCTAGGATTAATTTTTTCATATTTCGCTCCAATTAGAATACTAAGTCAACGCCGACAGCTACTACATCAGTGTCAATATCAGTTACGTCATCATCAAAACGACTAAAATCAATTTTAAATGCAGCCGATGGGTGGAAGTCGTATCGTGCACCAATGGTGTATACATTGCTTTGCGCGCGCATACTTTCTAATGCGTAATTTACAGTAGTATTTAATAATGGAATTGACTCAAGCGTATTGAAACGTGATGAATCGTGTTTATCATCATTATTCTCATAAGTTACATGAACAGTTACATCATCGAATCGGTAACCTCCAGATACATAGTATTGTGACTGTTCAGCTAAAATACTGCCTTCTACTTCAAATTGAGTGTACTCAGCATCAAATAAGAAGTTGTCATAATCAACTGAGAAACCAATTCCGAAAAACGTGGTCTCGTCCTCATCAGTTACAAGATCATTGGCAGTATCGGTCAATCCACTCGTGTTTAGAACGTCGATAAGTTGAATTAGGTCGCTGTCATCAGAAGAGATTGAAGTATCAGCAACAATGTATGCGGCTCTCGCACTAAACCAGTCGTAAGAAACACTCCAGTTAACACCACCTAAGTTATTTAACTCAGCAGGTAAGCTATCTCCAAATACATCAATATCACCGTCGAAAGCGCCGTAAAAGCCTTGTAATGTAGAATCCCAGTCACCTAATTGGCTGTTGTATACTACGCTAAGTCCTTCATAAGTAGAAAAAGGAATACCGTATACAGATCTCGGTGGGCGAACCCAGCGATAAGCATAGCCAACGTCTAAAAAGTCAGAGTACTTGTAAAAAGGGACACGCATTTTACCAGCGCTTAATTGCAGTTCATCGCTGTATTCATAGGTAACATAGGCCCATTCGAATGTTGCGTCAAAGTCATCCTCTCCACGCGCAATAATTTGCGCTGTAGCTGTTAGCTTTTCTTGAAGGTCAGCAGAGAGTTGTAAGGCGAACTTACTCTCATTTTTAAATGAGATATCGTCATCATATCCGTATAAAGTTTGATCACTGTCTAGACTTTTGCCACCTACTATAGATGCAAAGCCATTTATGCGAACTTCAGCACTCGTGTAACTAGATGCAAGTGCGGCACATATTGCTACTGCTACAGATAGCTTTTTCATATGTATTTCCTATTTGTTATTTAGATGTTGATTTCATGGGGATTATAGAAGTGATTTTAGTTTTTATCTAATAATTTTAGGAAGTTAGTTAAAAAAACCTTACCGACCGTGTTTTTCTTTTGGTTACAAATGTTAAATCATAGAAACAATTATCTAAAGCAGTATGATTTCATTAGATATTTTTTTATTTAGGTACTAAATGATGATTAAAGAGTGGAATACTATTTTATTAATATAAGCTTATTGCGCATATAAAAGCCTAAAAGCATTTGTCGTTATGCTACATCTTTAAGCTTAATTATTTACTTTATTAAGATTGGCTTGACACCACAACAAGGCCTGCTGCTTGTTTTTAACAGAAATTTTTTGATAAATTTTGTGCAAATGCACACGAACTGTTGCTTCGCTAATAAATAAGTTGTCTGCAATGGCGCTGGAGTGTAGCCCTGAGAATAACAAGTTTAACACTTTTATTTCTTTGCTAGTTAAGTTGCTTGATTGTACCGCTGACTGCTTCTCAGTGGCTAGCATTTGCTTCATCCAACAATCAGAAATATCTCGTGGAAACCAGAGCTTCCCCTTTTCAATTGCCTCAAGGCCTTTTTGAAAATATTTTTCATCGGTATTTTCGTAAAATAACCCTTTTAGATTAGGCCACTCTTTTAAAGAAAGTGCATTGCAATTTTTAGGGACATCAAAAATAACTAACCCTTGTTGCTTATTCTGCGCCATAAATTGCGTAATTAAATCATGGGTAGTAATTATGTTAAGTGCTTGGTAGTTAACCAGTAAAATATTGTATTTCGCAGCTACGCAAAATAGCGAGGTGTAATCAGGGTTATTAAAACATTTAAGACTTTTATTACTAGTATTGTCTGATTCCATAACGATTCAATCCATAAGGTTGATAATTATACTATATTGTTATTTATTGACGATTTCAATGAAGTTTAAAGCCGTTATTTGAAGCAACTATTACTATAAAGAAAATTAGTTCATCTATATCTATTACACTGTTTTGCTATGTATTTGAATAGGTTGCTTAAAAGTGAGGCCTTATAGCCTGCCTTAATTATTTATAATGTAAGTAATATTATCCAACAATAATCAAAAATTATAATTAATTTGCACCTGTATGTTTATTAAATGAAAATTTTTATACATTTCTTCACAAATATGTAATATAATGCCCCTCCAGAGGAAAGATGCTATTAGGCGTCTTTTTTTATGCCCAAAACTTATTGCCCAAGCCAATAAGTTCGCATAACTAAATTATACGGTATCCTTTGGAGAATATTTTGAAACTACGCAAACTCTCACAGTTAAGCCTCGCAATTGTCGCTGCATTAACTACCTCAGTAAATGCTGAAGAAGCTAAAACAACAGCAAAACAAGACGCGTTTGAAAAAATCGAAGTTACAGCTCGTAAACGTACAGAGAGCTTGTTTGAATCTCCAACCGCTATCACATCAATTGGTGCTAACCTAATTGATAAAGCCAATATGAGTAACCTAGAAGATATTGGTAAATACGTTCCAAACTTAAATATCACTCGCTACGGTGTAGGTAATGCGGCGCATGCCTCTGTGTTTATTCGTGGTATTGGTCTACAAGATCACATAATTACAACCGATCCGGGTGTAGGTGTTTATTTAGATGGTGTTTACTTAGGCCGTCAAATGGGGTCAAACTTATCGTTACCAAATGTAGAGCGTGTTGAAGTTCTACGTGGACCACAAGGTACATTATATGGTCGTAATACCTTAGGTGGCGCAGTAAATGTAATTACTAAGCAACCAGGTGATGAAGGGATTGTTTCAACTACAGCTAAAATTGGTAGCCGCGGACGTATTGCTGGCGATGTATACTTTAATAACTCGCTAACAGATGAAGTAAGTATGTCTGCAAGTGCATCATACAAAACGCGCGATGGTGTGGGTGAAGCTGTCAATTTAGCTAACCCAGAAAAAGAAATTGGTGAAGAAGAAGAGTTTAGCGGTCGCGTAGCCCTTAAATGGCAAGCCAATAGCGATTTAGCGTTTACTTTTTCACTTGACGGTGTTGATAACGAGTCGGGTCAATCGCCTTACACTATTGAGCTAACTGAGCCGCTTGATGCAAATGATGTATTTAATGGTGACTTTCCTTTATTAACACAGGATATGATCCCATCTGACCCAGATGATTTAGGCACTACCGTTGCTGGTATTGAATCTACGTCTTACTCAGGGTGGGGTACGTCATTTACTGCTGATTGGGCAATTGATGATACGTACACGGCTAAATTTATTTCAAGTTACCGTACTTCTGAATACGAAGGTGGACTTGATGATGATGCCTCACCACTTAATTTATCTGAGTTCCCAGAAGAGGGTGGTGCAGACCAATACTCGTTTGAAATTCAACTAAATGCGACTTACGACAATATGGACTTTGTATCAGGCCTTTACTTCTTTAATGAAGATGGCTTTACACGTTCAGGTCCATTTGTATTTAGCCCATTCAATACACCTAATGGCTTATTAAACGATGGTGTTACACCTTCATTTGGTGGCTATGGCGATTTTGAAATTAACCAAGAAACAAATTCATACGCTGTATATTTTAATACAAGTTACGATTTAACAGATGATTTAAGTATTGGTGGTGGCCTTCGATACTCAAAAGATGAGAAAGATGCCGATGCGATTTTCCCAACATTTGCTGAACGTAAATACGTAAGTGCAGAGTTTGACGCTGTAACATGGGATGTAAACGCATCATATCAAATCAGCAATAACATGAATGTATATGGTCAAATTCAAAAAGGTTACCAAACAGGCGGTTTCCCTCCACGTCCATTTGGTGGCCCCGATCAGTTTGTATCGTTTGATGAAACTAAAGCAATTAACTACGAAATGGGCTTAAAAGGTCAGGTACATGAAAATGTATCTATGATGTTAGCTGTATTTGTAACAGATTACACTGACCTTGCTTTACCATTTTCTGACCCTACTGCAGGCGGTGGTTTTGTAACGATTGTTGAAAATGCAGGTGAGTCTAAAGCGCAAGGTATTGAGCTTGAAACTACCGTTGCCATTACAGACGATTTCACAATTCGCAGCTCTGTAGGTTACTTAGATTCTGAAATTACAGAAGTAGATGCAGGCGTACAAGGTATTGGTAAAGGTGATTCACCGGCATTAACACCACGCTGGACTGTAATGATTGCTCCTTCTTACTTTATGGATTTAGATAGCGGTGCAACCGTTGCATTTAACGCTAACTACTCTTACAGAAGCGAAATGCAAGGCCAGTCGGTTTACAATGAAAGCGAGACTATTGATTCGCGTGAGTTAGTTGGTTTTAATATTTCTTACACTAACCCTTATGGCGATATGGAAGTAACCTTATACGGTGAAAACGTATTAAACGAGGTTTACGATGTAGGTCGTTTACAGCAGTCAGGTTTTGTTGGTGTAATGCGCAGTAATGACCGTAGCGAGTTTGGTTTAAAATTCAAAAAAGACTTTGAGCTTTAATAACCCGCAATGAGTTAATTAAAAGGTAAGCTTAGGCTTACCTTTTTTTTCACCTGTAAAAAGCAAAACTTAGATCAACAGCGAATCTTTTTGTAACAAGCGCCATACAATCGTGTAGTGCAATTGCTATTGATATATTTAGTGTGGTGCGAAGGCTAATCGCTAAGTATTAAAAAGCGCCACAGGCATCAACTAGTCTTATTTTTAGGCAATAAAAAAGCCCTCATAGAGGGCTTTTAAACAATCAACATAGGTTTAAATAAAAACCTCTGCCATTCTTATTTGTTAGATTCATTGTATTCACGCGTTAGTCTTGCGTGCTCACTTAAATCTGTCAGGCCAAGCTTTTCGTAGCTTTTTTCCATCATCTCAAGTGCAGGCTCTAAATAGCTGCTTTGCGAGTAATGCTCAACAACGTACTTACCACGATTAGCGGCCGCTAGGTAAGCTTCACGTTCGTAGTAGTAATTAGCCACTTTTAGCTCGTAACGCGCCATGCGGTTTAAAAGCCACACTAAACGACGTTTAGCCTCTGGTGCGTAATCACTCTTTGGAAAGCGTTTTACAAGCGTTGATAAATCGGTAAATGCAACACGTGTACGGTTTGCATCGCGGTCAGCTCTGTCTATGCCAAAATACTCTTGGAAGGCATTTTTATCTGCTTTAATGTTAACCAAGCCACGCATGTAGTACATGTAATCTAAATCTTTGTGGTTCGGGTTTAAACGAATAAAGCGGTCGATAGTCGCTAATGCTTGCTCTGTATTACCTGATTGGTAATGGGCATACACTAAATCCATTTGTACTTGCTTTGAGAAAGGGCCAAATGGGTAGCGTGAATCAATAGCGGTTAACAGCTCAATTGCTCGGGCGTATAAACCAGAGTCGAGCGTTTGTTTTGCATCTTCATACAAAGCGTGTGCAGATTTGTTAGGAACGCGTTGGATATCTTCTTGGTCAGGCGCAGAAGAACAGGCCCCTAAAGTAAGTACAGAAGCTGAAAAAACAATGGCGAATGCACGTTTCCCTATTTTATTTATCATTTTATTTGTTACCTTCGATGTCTTCGGCTAGGCCACGGCGGTAAAACCGAGTAAACTATGCGTATTATATTATGCTTTTATTAAAAGCGATTCTAACCCAGTCAGGCACAGCTTGCACTGGTAAATTGGGTAAAGTTACTAATGTCAGAACAAATTTCACTTCAAGCCGAGGTTCCTACCGAGTTAGGTGGTAAACGTCTAGACCAAGTATTAGCGCAATTGTTCCCTGATTATTCACGTTCACGTATAAAAACATGGATATTGGATGATAAAATCACCGTTGACGGTGAAATCTATAACACACCTCGAGAAAAACTACTCGGTGGTGAAGTTGTAAATGTTGAAACCAGCATTGAAGCACCACGCGAATACGAAGCACAAGATATCAAATTAAACATTGTTTATGAAGATGATGATATTTTGGTTATCAACAAACCTATGGGCCTAGTCGTTCACCCAGGTGCAGGTAACCCAGATGGCACAGTGCTAAATGCATTGCTGCATCATTTTCCGGATATTATTAACGTACCGCGTGCAGGTATTGTGCACCGTCTAGATAAAGACACCACAGGCTTAATGGTGGTGGCTAAAACTATTCAGGCGCAAACACACTTAGTTAAAGCACTGCAAAAGCGCGAAAACTTCACACGTGAATACGAAGCTTTATGTAATGGTACTATGACCGCAGGTGGCATGGTTGAAAAGCCGATTGGCCGTCATCCAACGCAGCGTACACACATGGCAGTTCACGAAATGGGTAAGCCTGCCATTACACATTACCGTGTTGCTGAAAAATTCCGTGCTCATACACGTTTACGCCTTCGCCTAGAAACCGGCCGTACACACCAAATTCGTGTTCATATGGCGTATATAAACCACCCGTTAATTGGTGATAGAGCCTACGGCGGCCGTCCGCGCCCACCTAAAGGTGCTACGCCAGAGCTGTTTGAAATGTTACGTACATTTAATCGCCAAGCCTTACACGCAGTAAAATTGAGTATTGCGCACCCTATTACGGGCGAAATGATGACCTGGCAAGCGCCTATTCCTGATGACATGGTGGCAATGACTCAGGTGCTTAGAGAAGATACGAAAGCTAACCCTAACATAGAGTATTAATGGCTTTTTTGTCAGCCCCTTGGCCTAATTTAACCTCGGTAGGTACGCTTAGTACCACCCGAGAGGGCGGCGTGTCAAAGCGGCCTTTTAATAGCTTAAATTTAGGCCTACATGTTGATGATGATCCAGAGCACGTGCTAAAAAACCGTGCTTTGGTTGAGCAATCCCTGCCAAACCCGCCACTGTGGCTTAATCAAGTGCATAGCGCCAATGTGCTCTGTGTTGATGCAGATTTTAATTTTCAAACATTACACAGTGCTGATGCGTTGTATACCAAAGTTAAAAATCAGCCTCTTGCTATTATGAGTGCAGATTGCCTGCCTATTCTGTTTGCAAGTCATGATGGCCATGAAGTTGCAGCAGTGCATGGTGGTTGGCGCGGCCTTGAAAAAGGGATCATAAAAAATACGCTTGCCTGTTTTAGCGCGCCTAGTAAGCAAATATATGCGTGGCTTGGGCCTGCTATTGGTGCTGAGCAATTTGAAGTGGGCGCCGAGGTTGCTACGCGATTTATTGCAAAATCCCCGTTGTTTAAAGAGGCGTTTAAATTACAAAGCAATAATAAATACTTGTGCGATATTTACCTAATCGCTCGCATTGAGCTTGAGCAATTAGGCGTTATTAATATTAGCGGAGGCGATTATTGTACTGTTTCTCAGCCATCATTGTTTTTCTCTTATCGGCGAGAAGGTAAAACAGGACGTATGGCAAGTTTGATCTGGCGCAAATAAAACACTATTTCCCCACAATATTCTTCTTAACACCTTGAACAATTCTATTAACATACCCATTTATTAAGCAATTAGTTTATTAAATAGGTAAACCCTCATGCGTTTAGATAGATTCACAAGTAAATTTCAATCTGCGCTTTCAGATGCTCAGTCGCTAGCATTAGGGCGCGATCATCAATTTATTGAACCCGTACATTTAATGTATGCGCTTTTACAGCAAAATGGCTCTAGCGTGCGCGCCTTGCTTGCACAAGCAGGCGTGAGTGCAGATGAGCTCAACACCAAGCTTTCTCAAGAAATAGAAAAGCTGTTTAAAGTCGAAGGAGTAGGGGGCGACGTACAGCTTTCTAATAATATGGCTTCGCTTATTAACTTATGTGATAAGTACGCGCAAAAGCGTAAAGATAAGTATATTTCGAGCGAATTATTTGTATTAGCTGCCTGTGACGACAAAGGCCCTTTAGGTGATATTTTTAGAGCGCTTAATATCACTGCAACTAAAATAGAAAGTGCCATAAAAGCAATTCGCGGTGGCCAAAAGGTCGATGACCCTAACGCCGAAGAAACCCGACAAGCACTTGAAAAATACACCATTGATTTAACCGAGCGCGCAGAGCAAGGTAAGCTCGACCCCGTTATTGGGCGAGATGACGAAATCCGTCGCACGATTCAAGTTTTGCAGCGCCGTACTAAAAATAACCCCGTGCTTATTGGTGAGCCAGGGGTAGGTAAAACGGCCATTGCAGAGGGGTTAGCGCAGCGCATTATAAATGGCGAAGTGCCAGAGGGCCTAAAAAGCAAGCGTGTTTTATCGCTAGATTTAGGCGCGCTGGTGGCGGGTGCTAAATACCGTGGTGAATTTGAAGAGCGTTTAAAATCGGTGCTCAACGAGCTGGCTAAAGAAGAAGGCCAAGTGATTTTATTTATTGATGAAATTCACACCATGGTGGGCGCAGGTAAAACCGATGGCGCTATGGATGCTGGCAATATGTTAAAGCCAGCGCTTGCTAGAGGGGAGCTACACTGTGTGGGCGCCACTACGCTTGATGAATACCGCCAATACATAGAAAAAGATGCCGCACTTGAGCGTCGTTTTCAAAAAGTATTGGTTGAAGAGCCCTCAGTTGAAGACACCATTGCTATTTTACGCGGCTTAAAAGAGCGCTACGAGTTGCATCACTCTGTGGATATTACCGACCCGGCAATTGTCGCCGCTGCGCATTTATCGCACCGTTATATTAGTGACCGACAATTACCAGATAAAGCCATTGATTTAATTGACGAGGCTGGCTCGTCAATTCGTTTGCAAATAGATTCTAAGCCTGAGTCTTTAGATAAGCTTGAGCGCCGTATTATTCAATTAAAACTTGAAGATAACGCTTTAGCTAAAGAAAAAGACGATGCAAGCCAAAAGCGGCGCAGCGAAATGCAGCAGCTCATCACCGACTTAGAAGCGCAATACCGAGAGCTTGATGAAGTATGGAATGCAGAAAAAGCCTCGTTACAAGGCACGCAAGTAATTAAAGCTGAGCTTGAACAAGCGCGCCTTGATTTAGAGGTTGCCCGCCGAGCGAGCGATTTACAGCGTATGTCGGAGCTGCAATACGGAAGAATTCCAGAGCTTGAGCGAAAACTTGATTTAGCCTCGCAAGCTGAAATGCAAGAAATGAGCTTACTAAAAAACCAAGTAGGCGAAGACGAAATTGCAGAAATACTTTCTCGTTGGACTGGGATCCCAGTATCGCGAATGCTGCAAGGTGAGCGAGAAAAACTGTTAAAAATGGAAGAGCAACTTCACAGTAAAGTGATAGGGCAGGACGAAGCAGTTGTTGCGGTCGCGAATGCGATACGACGCTCTCGTGCGGGGCTTGCCGATCCTAATCGACCAATAGGGTCATTTTTATTTTTAGGACCAACTGGGGTGGGTAAAACAGAGCTTACTAAAGCGCTTGCAGGTTTTATGTTTGATACAGAAGATGCCATGGTGCGTATCGACATGTCAGAGTTTATGGAAAAACACGCGGTAGCACGTTTAGTGGGCGCGCCTCCCGGTTATGTTGGTTACGAAGAAGGCGGTTATTTAACCGAAGCCGTTCGCCGTAAGCCTTATTCTGTAATTTTGCTTGATGAAATAGAAAAAGCGCACCCCGATGTATTTAATATTTTATTGCAAGTACTCGATGATGGCCGCCTTACTGATGGGCAAGGGCGTACGGTTGATTTTAAAAATACGGTTATTATTATGACCTCAAATTTAGGCTCAGATATTATTCAAGAGCAAGCGGGTACAAACGACTACGCAACGCTTAAGAGCAAAGTTATGAATGTGCTCGTTAACGAATTTAGGCCAGAATTTATAAACCGTATTGATGAAACCGTCGTATTTCATCCACTTGCCAATGAGCATATTAAAGAAATTGCCGATATTCAGCTTGTTAAATTGCGTGAGCGTTTAACAGAAATGGGCTACTTATTAGAGATCAGTGATGCGGCGCTTGAAAAAATTGCCTCTAGCGGGTTCGACCCTGTTTACGGTGCTCGGCCATTAAAACGAGCTATTCAGCAAACAATTGAAAACCCACTGGCTCAGCAGCTATTAGGGGGAGAGTATAACCCTGGCGATATTGTCGTGATAGATGCAAACCAGCAAGGCCTGATTTTTTCAAAACGCTAATACAGACGCACAATAAGCCGCCAAGCAGGCGGCTTATTGTCTTGCTTTATACTTTAAATGTATAAAGTAGGTTGTTTACTTTTTGAGAGCCGGCAACTAATTCTGCGGCATCTTTAGCAACGTCAAAACTTAAAGCTAAGTTTTCGTTTATATTATCTACATTATTAGCAATATCATGACTCACCATCTGCTGCTCCTCTGCAGCCGTCGATATGCTGTTTGTTAGCAATGCTATTTCACTAATTTGATTGAATATACTATCGAGCTCTTGGTGTGTTTGCTCGGTTGTTTGTACGCAGCCCTCAGCTTGTAGTTTTGTACTTTGCATTACCTTTGACCAATTAACCAATGTATCTTGTATATCTTTAATCGAGCTGTGAATTTGCCCCGTAGCACTTTGTGTACGAGAAGAAAGAGCACGTACTTCATCAGCAACTACGGCAAAACCACGGCCATGCTCGGCTGCTCTTGCGGCTTCTATTGCTGCATTAAGCGCTAGTAAATTGGTTTGCTCAGCAATACCTTCTATCTCATTCATTACTTGGCCTATTTTATCTGCTTCCTGCGCGAGGTTATTAGCCGTATTGGCTGCATGATCTACGTGAGTTGCCAGCTCAGATACCATTTTTTTGTTATCAGCAATATGTTGTTTTATATCCGCGCAGCTGTGCTGAGTAGAATTAACTTTGTCGGCGGTAGTTGTTGTACTATTCGAAATCTCACCAATAGTGGCGGTCATTTGCGCCATAGCAGTGGCGATTTGTGTAAGCTGTGTGCTTTGCGCCTCAATGCCTTTTTCGGTGAGCGTCGATTTATCATCTAGGTTTTCAGCAATGTTATTAAAGGCATAGGTAGCATCTTTTACGCGCCCCAATACAGTTCTGAGCTTAGCAAGTAACATTTGCTCTTTATAGTCACTCACACTTAGCGGTGAGTTATCGCAAAAAACATAGCGCGAGATAGAGTCAGAATGCTGTTTATAGGTGTTTAATTTAGCAGGGGTTGCCACAAGCTCTTGATAATTTAAGGCCAAAATAAGCACGCAAATTAATGCGTTGATAACCGCTGCTATGGTTGAAAAGGCAAACCCACTCATTATTAGCCAGCTAAATACAATGGCTAACGTAAGCATTTGGCGCAAGTGTGTGCGTTCGTTAAAATTAAAAGCGGCTTTACCGCTATTTAATTTTTCGTATAGTTTATGGGCTGTTAAAACATGTTTTTTATCTGGTTTTGTACGTACAGATTGATAGCCAACTAACTGATCACCTTCAAAGATAGGGGTTACAAATGCATCAACCCAGTAATAGCGCCCATCTTTACATCGATTTTTTACTATGGCGCGCCATGAGTGGCCGCTTTTTAGCGTACTCCACATTTCTTTAAATGCTGCTTTGGGCATATCTGGGTGGCGCACAATATTATGATTTTTACCAACGAGTTCTTGGGCACTAAAGCCTGCTACATCGCAAAATGCCTTATTTGCATACGTAATGACTCCTCGTAAATCGGTCGTGGATACCAATTGCTGAGTATCACTAAAGTGAACCTCTTCATTTATTAAGCTTTGATTATGACGCATGTTAGTTTTAACCATCCTTTTTAATTAACTTGTCATTGTATTGGGTAAACAAAAAGAGGTGAAGTAAAGGCGCTGCGCTAAATAAAATTGTCATCAAAATTGCGACTTTTTATGATCTATATCAAATACTGCGTTTAAAATGTTAAAGCTTATGAAGTGTAATCTATTAATTCAAGGTCTTTATGTTTTGGGGCATGTTGATTTTTGGTGGCTGAATTTACAGCAGTATGTTTGGTTTTTAGGCAAGGGGTATGAGCAGGACGCGAAAGCTTTGTTCGGTTTTTACTTATTCTTACATGGAGGTAAGTCATTAGAATAACGCAGGGCAGTTATCGAGCCCATTCGGTTACAAATATCGCGCCGCAATTGAATTGCCCTTAGTTTGGACAAATTTCAATTCACAAAGGCCAACACGCCCTAGCAAAGCGATTGTATATTAGCGTGAGCAGTGGCAAGATTAGCTTGCTGGTTGATGCTTATTGTATCAAGCGCATGCTCAACAGGGTAAATAGCTAAAAATTTTGAAAAATTATATTGTTCTTAACAATTTAATCTTGAGTATGGGCAATTAGCCCCCATAACCCTAAGATTAAGCCACGTGGCCGAGGAAGCATTTTTTGACTATACATGATTTATCTAGCGCGCTAAACGCGTTATCAGCAACACCGCATCAGCACGCAATTAAAGGGATCAAACGTGGTATTGAGCGAGAGTCGTTGCGTATTAAAGGTAATGGCGCCATTTCCACTTTAGGACATCCTAAAGGCGTAGGTAGTGCATTAACAAACGGACATATTACTACCGACTTTTCAGAGTCATTACTTGAATTTATTACCCCTGTTAGTGAATCAGCGACAGAAACCTTAGCGCAATTAAAAGACCTGCAAAAGTTTACACTTGAGCACATGGGTGATGAGCTTTTATGGCCCATCAGTATGCCATGCTTTATTGAAGATCAAGATGACATCGTACTGGCTCAATTTGGTAACTCAAATACTGCGCGTATGAAAACCCTATACCGTGAAGGATTAAAAAACCGTTACGGTAGTATGATGCAAGCGATTGCGGGTGTTCATTTTAATATTTCTTTTCCAGAAACACTTTGGCAATCCTTACACACCTTAAAGCAAAGTGAGCAAAGCCTAGAAGCATTTATTTCGGATGGTTATTTAGCGCTTATTCGTAATTTCAAACGCGAGCTTTGGTTAATTAGTTACTTGTTTGGTGCCTCACCTGCATTATGTAATTCTTTTTTACAAGGTCGAAAAACTGACCTACCGTTTAAAAAACTAGGTAAAGGTACACTTTATTTAGAAGTAGGAACCGCGCTACGCTTGGGTGATTTAGGTTACACCAACAGTGCGCAATCTTCATTACGCGTAATGTATAACTCGCTTGATGAGTACGTTGCTGGGCTTAAAAAAGCAATCAACACGCCTTCTGACTTATACGGCGATATTGACGACTACACCACAGCAACACCTAAGCAGCTTAATAAAAATATTCTGCAAATCGAAAACGAATTTTATTCGCCGATCCGCCCTAAACGTAATGCTAAAAGTGGTGAAAAACCAACGGATGCATTATTAAGAGCAGGCATTGAGTATGTTGAAATTAGAGCGCTGGATGTAAACCCGTTTAGTGAAACGGGCATTGATATAGAGCAAATTCATTTTTTAGATGTGTTTTTAACGTATTGTTTGTTGAAAGACTCTCCAGAAATGCAGTGGAAAGAGCAAGCCCGCAGCACTGAGAATTTAGACACAGTGGTTAATCAGGGGCGTCAGTTAGGTGTTATGCTTAACGACAACAACCAACAGCGTACGTTACAAAGTTGGGGGAGAGAAATTTTTGACCAACTAAGTGAAGTCGCTGAGCATATGGATAAGGCGTATGGGGTGACCTATTACAGCGAAACCATCGCACAAATGGCTACTTGGGTTGATAACCCTGCGCTGACTTTTTCAGGGCGTTATGTGCGCGAGCTAGAAAGTGCGGGTATAGATAACGGTTTATTTGCTATTCAATTGGCTAATAAATATAAGCAAAGCCATGCACAAGCCAACTACAATGTGTTTTCTAAAGAATGGCTAGAGCAACAAGTTGTTCTCTCAGATAAAGCGCGAGAAGAAATAGAGCGCGCCGACACGCTAAGCTTTACTGACTTTTTAGATGAATATTTTAATGCCAAAGCATCTGCTTAAGTTTTTTTAAGCAAAAAAAACGCAGCCCAAGGTGGCTGCGTAAATATTCTTCAGGGATGAAACAATGCTATACTGCTGCATTCATATACTCAGACCCACGCTTTTTTAAAAAGTTCAGTGAGATCTTATAAAAATGAAAAAAAATGCAATTATTTTATCTTTTGCCCTCTCTTTAGCTGGGTGTGCCACTGCGCCGCCAAAGCAACCTAATGATCTTTGTAAAATTTTTGAAGAAAAGTCAGACTGGTACTTTGATGCAAAAGATGCACAAGAAAAATGGGGCTCACCTAAACATGTTCTTATGAGCATGATGTACCAAGAAAGTTCGTTTCGTCATGATGCCGCACCACCCATGGAGTATTTTTTATGGATAATTCCAACTGGGCGTGCCAGTGATGCTTACGGGTACTCACAAGCAAAAACTCCAACTTGGTCTGACTATATTCGTGAAACGGGTAACAGTGGGGCTGATAGAGATGATTTTGACGATGCAATCGACTTTATGGCATGGTTTGTTTATAAAACACATAAAGTAAATGGTATCTCTAAATGGGATGCTTACGCCCAATACTTAAATTATCACGAAGGGTGGGGCGGTTATAAACGCGGTACCTATAAAAAGAAAAAGTGGCTAATGAGTGTTGCTAATAAAGTAAAACACCGCGCAAGTCGTTATGGTGCGCAGCTTAAACGTTGTGAAGAGGAGCTTGATAAAGGCTGGTTTGAGCGACTGCTTTTTGGCTAACTACATATCTTAAAAGCAAAAAAAGGAGCCAAGGCTCCTTTTTTTAATGCATTATTTAAACTTACAACTTACGTTGATTTGGCTTAATTTTTACCTGTTTTATCATATTCTCTTTTACTTCTAACACCTCAACAGGGTAGCCGGCTATTTTAAGGCTTAAATTAGCATCTGGGATATCTTCTAGGTATTCCACAATTAAACCGCTGAGTGCTTTAGGGCCATCAAGAGGAAACTCCCAGCCCATCTCTTTGTTTAAGTCGCGCACGTTAGCGCCGCCATCAACAAGGTAAGAGCCATCGCTTTGTGTGGTCACTTCTTCACTTGGCGTACGTGTTTGCGTGGTAGTGAAATCGCCAACCACTTCTTCAAGAATATCCTCAAGGGTTACGAGACCTTGTATGTCGCCATATTCATCAACCACTATACCAATGCGCTCTTTTGATTGTTGGAACTTTAATAGCTGGGTATTTAGGGATGTCCCCTCAGGAATAAAGTAAATCTCACGTACAGCACGCAATAATGACGGTTTATCAAATTGCTCTTTGGTTAAAAGACGAAGAGCGTCACGCGAATGGATAAAACCTACCGCGTCATCAATATTGTCGCGATAAAGTAATACACGGGTGTGCTGAGCATGAGTTAATTGGCGGCTAATGAGCTTCCAATCGTCGTTAATATCAATCGCCACTATTTCGTTACGAGGGATCATAATATCTTCAACGGTCACTTGCTCTAAATCTAAAATAGAGGTCAGCATGCTTTGGTGACGAGCTGGCAGTAATGCGCCTGACTCATTCACCACTGTTTTAAGTTCTTCTTTACTCATGCTGTGCTCATCTATTTGTGCTGAGCTGATACCAAATAGACGTAAAATACCGTTGGTCATCCAGTTAACAACAACCACAAACG
This sequence comes from Pseudoalteromonas atlantica, assembly GCA_007988745.1. Lineage (GTDB taxonomy): Bacteria > Pseudomonadota > Gammaproteobacteria > Enterobacterales > Alteromonadaceae > Pseudoalteromonas > Pseudoalteromonas atlantica. The sequence continues at coordinate 8,675 of BJUT01000004.1, read as the reverse complement.
GGAATAGTATTTTGAGTAACCCTTTGAGAATAATAGAGCTTGGAAAGGCTACTTTTTCAGGGTACAACGCAGCAAGCGTTTTTGGGGTTACTTCTGCAAATATTAGTACCACTAGCGTTAACACACCGGTTGCAATACCAATACCTAAATCACCGTATAAACGAATACCAATGATAGTGGCTACCTGGGCGGCAGCGATATTTACAAGGTTGTTACCAATTAATATTAGGCCAATGAGTCTATCAGGACGGCTAAGTAATTTACTGACTCGTTTAGCTGCGCGATGTTCCTCTTTTGCAAGGTGGCGCAAGCGTATACGATTAATTGACATGATCCCGGTTTCTGAACCCGAGAAATAAGCAGAAAAAAGCACCAATAAACCTAAAATGATAAACAAGGTACTTGTCGATATGTCGTCCAACGATGGATCCTTTTTTTATAAACCAATGCGTATTAAGCTAGAGTGAGCTGACAGAGTCAAGTTAAAACTTATTTAACACCACTTCTTGTATAAAACGGCTGCCAAAATAAGCAAGTGTGAGGATAAATGCAGCGACCATGATGGTAATAACCACAGGTTTACCACGCCAGCCTTTTTTCATGTGCCCAAGCGCAACAGTGACAAAAATAACCCATGCGACAAGCGATAAAATGGTTTTATGGATAAATTCTTTTGCAAACATCCCATCTAAAAACACAAACCCTGTTAATAAGGCAAAGGTAAGTAACACCGTACCTAAGTTTAATAGTTGATAGAGCTGACGTTCTACCACCATTAATGGTGGCAAATGACTATGCACAATTGCTAAATCTTTACGTTTTAAGCGTTTATCAATAAAGTAAAACTGCACGCCGTATAAAGTGGCAATAATTAACACGCAATATGCTAACAGTGATAGCGATATATGTGTGATAAGGCCTATTTCAATATTAAAGCTTTGTAATAAAATATGGTGCGGTATAAACAAACTCGCAATGGTGAGTAGGGCTGCAAAGCCATAGACAACCGGTAACAGCAATGTAGCAGGGAACTTTAACGACACCGCAGTAACCGACACCACAATAACCCAGCAGGTCAGCAGTGCAACATTAACAATGCTTAAATCTTGCCCGTCGGAGCGAAACACCGAATTAACCAACAGCAGCATGTGCGCTAGTATAGCCACGGTACTTAAAATAACCGTTACCTTTTGGCTGGGGCCTTGTTGATGAAACAGGCGTGTTAACACGTGAGACGTTGCTAACACATAAAATAAACTGGCAATAATAGTTAAACTAATAATCAGCATTGTGCTTGGGCCACTTATAATTAGAGTCAAATAATTCTTGTTGTTATAAGCACATTGTATTTTATAGCAAAGCAATTGCATAGACCTAAAAAAAGAAACTCAATAAGCTGTGCTTCAATACTGTATTGTGCGCCATCATTTACGGTATACTGTTTTTAATTGAAATTTAATACTATTGCTCCCATCTAATAAGTAAAATGCAAATAAGCGTGAGCTTATTGGGTCAATATAAACGTCTTATCGGAACCGTTACATGTTTGAGAACCTCCAAGAACGATTAGGTAAAACCTTAAAAAATATTAGTGGCCGCGGCCGTTTAACAGAAGACAACATTAAAGACACGCTACGTGAAGTACGTATGGCGTTTTTAGAAGCTGACGTTGCGTTGCCTGTTGTTCGCGAGTTTGTAAAGCAAGTTAAAGAACGTGCCGTAGGTGTTGAAGTAACTAAAAGCTTAAGCCCTGGCCAAGTATTTATAAAAATAGTGCGCGAAGAGCTTGAAAAAGCGATGGGTGAAGCCAACGAAGAGCTTAGCCTAAATGCACAGCCGCCAGCTGTTGTTATGATGGCTGGTTTACAAGGTGCGGGTAAAACCACCAGTGTTGGTAAGCTTGCTAAGTTTTTAAAAGAGCGTAAGAAAAAGTCAGTGCTAGTTGTTAGTGCCGATGTATACCGTCCGGCGGCTATTAAACAGCTTGAAACACTTGCCAGCGAAGTTGACGTGGATTTTTTCCCTAGTGATATTTCGCAAAAGCCAGTAGATATCGCCACCGCTGCTATTTCTCATGCTAAAAAGAAATTTATAGACGTTGTTTTAGTTGATACCGCCGGCCGTTTGCACGTAGATAACGAAATGATGGGCGAAATTAAAGATCTTCATAAAGCAATCAACCCAATCGAAACATTATTTGTGGTTGATGCAATGACGGGTCAAGATGCGGCGAATACCGCTAAAGCATTTGATGAAGCGCTACCTCTAACCGGTGTTATTTTAACTAAAACAGATGGTGATGCACGCGGTGGTGCTGCTTTATCTATTCGCCATATTACCGGCAAGCCAATTAAATTTATGGGTGTGGGTGAACGTACGGATGCACTAGAGCCGTTCCATCCAGATCGTATCGCATCGCGCATTTTAGGCATGGGGGATGTACTTTCATTAATCGAAGAAGTCGAAATGAAAGTCGATAAGGAAAAAGCAGCTAAGGTCGCCGAAAAAGTATTTAAAGGCAACGGCTTTACCCTTGATGATTTTGCAGAGCAATTAAAGCAAATGAAAAATATGGGTGGCATGATGTCGATGCTAGATAAGCTGCCTGGTATGCAAAACTTACCCGATGCTGTAAAAGGCCAAATGGGCGACAAAACCTTCATTCAAATGGAAGCAATCATCAGCTCTATGACCAAACAAGAGCGTGCGCGCCCTGAGATTATTAAAGGCTCTCGTAAAAAGCGTATAGCCGCAGGCTCTGGTACACAGGTACAAGAGATAAATAAACTGCTAAAACAGTTTACGCAAATGCAAAAAATGATGAAAAAAATGAAAGGTAAAGGCGGCATGCAAAAAATGATGCGCGGCATGAAAGGCATGTTACCACCTGGAATGATGGGCGGCGGTGGCCCTAAATTTTAATGTAGCGCTTAAATAGGCGCTATATGGCGCTATATAATGTATAACAAAAGGGCTAATTGGCCCTTTTTTGTTGAATAAATTATGCGCGTGGTGCATGATAATCTATTAATTGTGGCTCAGATCACAGTTTAACCTACTAAAGTGGCTTTTTGCTTCACTTCTTACTTGCATTGTTGCTAAAAACTCGTACAATTCCCCAGCTCCCCATACTGGGGAGTAAATCTTATTAATGAAAACAGTCAATCTATTTAGAGGACGGTATGGTAACTATTCGTTTGCAACGTGGTGGCGCTAAAAAACGCCCTTTCTATCAAATTGTGGTTGCGGATAGCCGTTTCTCGCGTGACGGTCGCTTCATCGAGAAAATTGGTTTCTTTAACCCAATTGCTTCAGGTCAAGAAGAAAAACTTCGTTTAGATTTACCTCGTGTTGATCACTGGGTAGGTCAGGGCGCAGGTCTTTCTGATCGTGTAGCTAAGTTAGTTAAAGACGCTCGTAAAGCGGCTTAATAGGCGTAAGTGTAACCATGAGTCAAGAGAACACCTCATCAATTATTGTCGTAGGAAAGCTCGGTGCCCCATATGGTATAAAGGGCTGGCTTAAGGTACATTCATTTACTGATGATCCCCAAGGGATCTTCGATTTCAGCCCGTGGTTGATAGGGCAACAAGGTAAATGGCAGACCTTAGAAGTGGTCGACTGGCGTCGCCACAACAAAGGCTTTATCGCTAAAATTGCGCAAGTAAACGACAGAGACGAAGCAATGGCTTATACCCATGCAGAAATATCTGTTGATTCAGCGCAATTACCAGAACTCCCGCAAGGCGAGTTTTATTGGCGAGATCTCATTGGCATGTCGGTTGTAACTGATAAAGGTTACAATTTAGGCACTGTTGATGACCTGATGGAGACAGGATCGAATGATGTACTGGTTGTTAAGGCAAACAGTAAAGATGCATTTGGTCAAGCTGAGCGTTTGATTCCTTTTTTAACTGATTCAGTAATTAAAGAAGTTAAATACGAAGCGAGAGAAATTACCGTAGACTGGGATCCTGGGTTTTAATGACTCAAACTAGTTCATTATGGGTAGGGGTGATAAGCCTTTTCCCAGACATGTTTGATGCTATTACACACCAAGGTGTCACTGGTCGCGCAGTGAAAAATGGCTTAATTGACTTTAACTGCTGGAATCCACGTGACTATGCTTTAGATAAGCACAGAACCGTAGATGACCGTCCTTACGGGGGCGGCCCAGGTATGTTAATGATGGTTGAACCATTAAAACAAGCTATTCTTGACGCTAAAAAAGCGGCAGGTGATGGCGCAAAAGTAATTTATATGTCCCCGCAAGGGCGCAAATTAGATCAGCAAGGGGCTAGCGAACTCGCAAACTCTGAAAAGCTGATTTTGATTGCCGGTCGCTATGAAGGTATAGACGAGAGAATAATAGAGTCATACGTTGACGAAGAATGGTCAATTGGTGATTTTATTTTGAGTGGTGGTGAATTACCTGCCATGACATTAATTGATGCAGTAGCGCGATTAGTGCCAGGCGTGTTAGGTCATAACCAGTCAGCAGAGCAAGACTCATTTTCGGATGGCTTGCTAGATTGTCCTCACTATACACGGCCAGAAACATTGGACGACAAACAGGTGCCTGCTGTACTACTCAGTGGAAACCACCAAGAGATAGCAAAATGGCGGCTTAAGCAGTCATTAGGCAGAACTTGGCTACGACGTCCTGACTTGTTGCATAACCTAGCTCTGACTGAGGAGCAAGCGGTATTACTCGCACAATTTCAGCAAGAGTACCAAAAAGCTTGTGGCTAGAAGACAGTTACACCTAGGAAAGTGAGAAACATAATGGCAAAAGTAAACCAAAATATTATTAAAGCGCTTGAAGAAGAGCAGCTTAAAACAGACGTACCAGCATTCGGCGCTGGTGATACAGTAGTTGTACAGGTACGTGTAAAAGAAGGTAACAAAGAGCGTCTACAGGCCTTTGAAGGTGTTGTAATCGCTAAGCGTAATCGTGGTCTTCACTCAGCATTCACAGTTCGTAAAATTTCGAGCGGTGAAGGTGTTGAGCGTGTATTCCAAACGCACAGCCCTCTTATTGATAGCGTAACAGTTAAGCGTCGTGGTGCGGTTCGTCGTGCTAAGCTTTACTACCTACGTGAGCGTTCTGGTAAATCTGCACGTATTAGAGAAAAACTTAACTAATACGCGCTGTTTATCAACGCAAAGAAAACGGGTTGCAGCCTCACGGTTGCAACCCGTTTTGGTTTTTAAGCCATTAAATAACATACTACCTCTTCACAAAAGCACCCCTCTGTATTAAGTAATCTTCACTCGCGTTGTTACATTAACCTTTTAACCCATACTTGATCCTGTTAGTATTTAACGTATTGATTAGTTTACTTAAATGTAAATATATATTTACGAAATGAGTTGTTTATAGGTGGAATGAGAAACGTGGCTGAATTAAGTGATTTATCACAATTACGAGATGGCATAGATGAGTGCGATGCGCAATTAGTTGCTTTACTTGCAAAGCGAAATGCAATAACCCAAAAAATTGGTGCTATTAAGCAGCAAAATGGCGCCCCCCTGCATGCCCCTGAAAGAGAAGCTACTTTGCTAGCTGCTCGTCGTGATGAAGCGATTAAACAAGGAGTCAGCCCTGAACTTGTTGAAGACATATTAAGGCGCATGATGCGCGAAGCCTATCAAAACCAACAAGCTAAACTTGCCTGTGCAGCTCCTGATTTATCACCTATTGTAATTGTAGGTGGGCAAGGGGCAATGGGCCAGTTATTTGCTCAGCAGTTTATTCGTTCAGGTTATGAAGTTAAGATTTTAGATAAAGATCAGCAAAACGATGCTAAAGCCATTTTAGCTGGCGCAAAATTAGTGATGATCAGTGTGCCTATCAATGCACTTGAGGCCGTGGTTGCTAAGCTACCTAAACTTGATGATGACTGTTTGCTTGTTGATATTACCTCAGTTAAGCAATCACCCATTAAGGCATTAAAGGCGGCGCATTCTGGGCCCGTTGTTGGCCTGCACCCTATGTTTGGCCCTGATATTTCTCACTGGGTTAAACAAACTGTTGTTGTGTGTGAAGGCCGAGCGCATGATGCTGCAAAAGGCTTACTACAGCAGTTGCAAGTATGGGGTTGCCAACTTGTTGAGCTAGATGCTAAAAAGCATGATGAAGCCATGCAAATTATACAAGTAATGCGCCACTTAACGACCTTTGTTTATGGGCAGTTTTTAGCAAAGCAAAGCCATACGCTTGAGGAACTAAGGAGCTGTTCGTCTCCTATTTATCAGTTAGAGTTGATGATGGTAGGGCGCTTATTTGCACAATCTCCTGAGCTATACTCAGATATAATGTTGGCCCAGTTTGATAATGTTGAGAGTTTATTAGCGCAATACCAAGAGACCTTTGCACAAACTCTTGAAAAGCTAAAAGCGGGAGATAAAGGCGCACTCATCGATGCATTTGCTGATGCTAAAGCGTATTTTTCAGACTCGACCGCGCACTTTTTAACGCAAAGCCGTAGCCTGCTAAATAAAGCAAATGACGCCAAGGTATTAGATTAAAAGGGTTAAAAATGTGTAGTTACTTAAGCTATACGTTGAAAGCATTTTAAATCAGCGATTAAAAAAGGGCCTACTTAGGCCCTTTTTAGTATTTGCGTGTTAGGTTAGGTATTAACACTCACAGCTTGTAAAGACTCACTTTGATAGCAGCCTAAAACGCGCACATATTGAGTATGCTCTTTTAGCTCCTCTAAGGCATGTTGTACTTGGCTATCGGCAAGGTTTGCTTCTAAGTCCACATAAAACACTTCTTCCCACGGGTTACCCGGTACAGGACGAGACTCTAGTTTAACTAAGTTTATTTGATGTTGTTTAAACACCATTAACGCATCAGCCAATGAACCTGCTTGTTGTTTAGTGGCCATAATAAGGCTGGTTTTAGTCGGTATTTGTTTAGATACCTGCAGAGGTTTGCGCGCCACCACGATAAAGCGGCTGTGGTTTTCACTTTGATTCGCAAGGTTTGATTTAATCACTTCAAGGCCAACGTTTTTACCTGCCTGCGCTGAGCCAATAGCCGCACTATTTGGCGTATTTAAAGCTGACTGTAGAGCACTTGAGGTTGAATCACAGGTTTCATGTTGTAAATCACCGAGGCCTTGTAAAAAGCGACTACATTGAGCAAATGGCTGAGGATGGGCATAAATTTTAGTTAATTGGCTTAATTCAGTATCTGGGGTGGCAAGTAAGCAGTGCTCTACACTGTGTGTAACTTCACCTACAATTGATACTTGAGCATGTTGTAATAAATCAAATACTTCGTTAATACTGCCCGAGCTGGTGTTTTCTATAGGCAGCAAACCAAAATCTGCTTGGCCATTTTCTACTTTGCCCGTAATTTCATCAAACGAGGTACAGCCAATTTCGACTAACTTGCCAGGGCGGCGGCTAAAGTATTTATGACATGCTAGCTGACTGTACGAGCCTTGCCCGCCTAAGTAAGTAACGCGATGTGTTTCGCTTAATGCATCGGGGTTTAAGTTTTTTTGCAGCATGGCCTGTTGATGCAGCACAGAGTCTTCCAAAATGGTTTGAAAAACGTTATTTACATAATACGCATCTAGACCAAGCGACTTGCCATAACCAATCAGCTTTTCGAGTAAGGCTAGTTCGCGCGCTTCATCACGAATCGGTTTGTTCTTCGCAATTTTATACTCAACAACACCGTGGCTAATACGGCGGCGCTTAGCTAATAACACCAATAGATCGGAGTCTATTTCGTTAATGTCGTGTCTGAGCGCGTTTAAAACATCGTTGGTCATTTTGGTTTCCTCATTCCAAAAATAAGTTGCTTAGTGCAACTAAAACAAAAAAGCCTCCCAAGTGGGAGGCTTTGCTATTCGATTGATTTTATCTCACAAACAGTTCAGCCTCTTTTATATAAAGAAGCTAAAAAAAGAAAAAAAAGTGCAAGATAAGATAATTTTCATGCTGTTAATGTATGAGGTGTTACTAGCAAAGTCAACAAGCAAGCCAGTTTAAATAGACATAATGAATAATTATCAGCTCCTAGCTAACATTTAGATAAAATTTACAAATAGTTTATAAATATGAATAGGGATCTGGTATATTTCAGGTATTAGCTAAAAATAACAACAACTAAAATAGTAAGGTTGGCCTGTGGTGTATAGACGCCCTCCATCGCGTTTTGGACTAAATTCTTTAAGTGTAAAGCTGTCGTTGCTTATATCTGCAATTTGTTTAATTGCCGGTGTGTGCGCTGCCGCGCTGATGCTTAAATCTGAAGAGAAACAATTAGTTTTCGAAGAGCATGAAGTACTTAAAAGCTCCACCGAATTACTTATCAGGCAATTTGACGCACTAATCAAAACAAAATCAGCCGTTGCCAAACAGGCTAATAATGTTGTGTCAGAGCAGCTATTTAGTGATAGTTCAGCAATCAATTTATCTAACAAAACCCAGTTACAATTTAATAGCGACGGCACTATACGCAGTGCATCGAGCGACGGCCTTTCAGCCGCATTTCTTCCTCAGCAGCATTATTCTCCTTTTTATAAGCGTTTATTTAATAACTCAGAGTCGTTATGGAAAGTCATTTCACCAACCTTAATTCACGACTTTTTTAATTTTTATATGATCACCAAAGACGATTTCATCCGTGTCTCGCCTCCCAATTGGGCGTT
>BJUT01000003.1 GCA_007988745.1 Pseudoalteromonas atlantica | reverse complement strand
AAATTATGTCTAAAGGGCTGCCGTTTGAGCTTAAATCGTACCTTGAACTTGTTGAGCTAACAGGGCGAGTAATGCGAGAGGGTAAGCACGGGCATATAGATAATATGACCCTTCCTTTGCTAGAAAGGCTTAATATATCATCAGAAAACTGGTTAAAACTCACCACACAATTTACACGCGTATTTCATGGTGCAGTGGGCAGGCCAGCCTCACAAGACGGGTATTGCGAAAACTTAAACCGAAAGCGGCGAGCGAATATCAGTAACTGCGCAAAGTTATTCGCTTAGAGCCTAATCACTTTTGAGCACTCCAACTACATAATGTAGGTTTTTTTGTGGCAGCCATTTGAGCTTTATTTAGCAATACTTCTATTTTAAAACTCAAATTTTTTTGGACAGTTAAAAACATAAATTCATTAGTTAACTTTAACCTTTTGTAATTTAGAAATTAAGGTGGGTGTCACGCTAAAAATTGTGCTATTGAGCACTCCCACTACATAATGTAGGGATTTTTGTGGCTGGCATTTATGCTTTAACTAGTAATACCTCTATTTTAAAACTCAAAATATTTTTGGACAGTTAAAAAACATAAATTCATTAGTTAACTTTAACTTTTTGTAATTCACTTTGTAGAAATTAGGTGGGTGTCAGACTAAGTAAGGGGCTTATGAATGCTATCGTTTTATTAAAAATACCTTCTAATGTTAAACTATAAAAAACTTAATGACTTAATATAGCAATGGCATTTTATCTTCCTCTTTTACAGCCTCATTTTAAACACATTGAAATTGGTAATACGCTAACATCGCTTTGGAGCGGGTGTGGCAGTATTGTCGAGTGCACGCTTGATGCCGAGCCATGTGTTATCAAAGCGATTAAAATACCAAGCTACATAAACCATCCAAAAATTAAACAAAGCGAATTTGCATTAAAGAGAAAGCAGCAGTCTTATAAAGTTGAATATAATTTTTATAGGTTATACAGCGCGTACTTACCGACAAGCGCTAAAAGTATTACCTGTATTAATGCAATTAATGATGGTGACGATTATGCGTTAGTATTTAAAAACTTTACTCAATATGGTTTTGCTCAAGCAAGCTCACAGCATATAAAGGCAATACTAAACTGGTTAGCATTTTTTCATGCCTTTAATTTAAATAAGCCAGCAAAGGGCTTATGGCAACAAGGGAACTATTGGCATTTGAGCACACGGCCAGATGAGTTTAATAAGTTAAAACAAAGCGCTGACAAAAAGTCCGATATTAAAAATGCGGCTCATAAAATTGATAAAACACTGCAAGCATCACCCTACAAAACCTTGATACATGGCGATGCTAAACTTGCCAATTTTGCTGCAAATGAGCAAAGTGAAATACTCGCTTATGACTTTCAGTATGTTGGGGCTGGGGTAGGGATTTGCGATGTAATGTATTTTATGACCAGCTGCTTAAGCGACGAGCAATTACATACCTGCGCCGATGAGTATTTACATTACTATTTTAGCCAATTAAAAAATGCGCTTTTAGTGTTTCAACCGCAAATAAATGCCGATGACGTAATTGCAAAGTGGCATGCATTATGGCCATTAGCTTGGGCCGATTTTTATCGTTTTTTAGCGGGTTGGAGCCCAACTCATTTTAAAATAAATAGCTACATGTTGGCGCAAGTAAATTTAACGTTATCAGATAACAACTTATAAACATAAAGCAGTGTGTCGCTTGCATAAATATCAAGCAAATCAATGCATTTTGGCACGATCTATGAAAACTTATTTAAAATTGCAGGTCAAATGACCTTTTTTAATATAAAATACCGCCAATTCTTGTATCAGTAGGTTTTTATCATGTCAATTCACGTAATTTCACACCCTCTAGTTCAACACAAATTAGGCTTAATGCGCGCTCACGGTATAAGTACTAAAAGCTTTCGTGAATTATGCTCTGAGGTAGGTACTTTATTAACCTACGAAGCAACTAAAAACCTACAGTTAGAAGATAACGAAATTACTGGCTGGGACGGCAACAAATTAAAAGTAGAGCACATTAAAGGCAAAAAAATTACTGTTGTGCCTATTTTACGCGCAGGCCTTGGCATGATGGATGGCGTAATGTCATTACTCCCAGCGGCTAAGGTAAGTGTAGTGGGCCTTGAGCGTAACGAAGAAACGCTTGAGCCAGTACCTTACTTTGAAAAGTTAGTAGGCAATATTGATGAGCGCTTAAGCTTAGTTATAGACCCAATGCTTGCAACTGGCGGCTCAATGATTGCTACTATCGATATGCTTAAAAAAGCAGGCTGTAAAGACATTAAAGTAATTGTACTGGTTGCTGCACCTGAGGGCGTTGAAAAAACATTAGCCGCTCACCCTGATATTGAAATTTTTACTGCCTCAGTTGATAGCCATTTAAATGAAAAGGGTTACATTATCCCAGGGCTTGGCGATGCAGGTGACAAAATTTTCGGTACGGTTTACTAAGGTTTAACAGTGCAAAATAATTCTACATTTTCTATAAAAACCATTTTAACCGGCGCCCAAATGTTGTTTGTAGCATTTGGTGCGTTAGTGTTAGTGCCTTTATTAACGGGGCTTGACCCAAGTGTCGCTTTGTTTACAGCGGGTATAGGTACTTTATTATTTCAGGTAGTGACGAAAGGCAAGGTGCCTATATTTTTAGCGTCATCATTTGCGTTTATTGCGCCTATTATTGCCTCAGTACAAATGTGGGGCGTACCAGCCACCATGGGTGGTTTAATGGCAGCGGGCTGTGCTTATATGCTGTTAGCGCTATTGGTTAAATTTAAAGGGGTGGCAACTCTTCATAAAATTTTGCCGCCTGTGGTCGTCGGCCCCGTTATTATGGTGATTGGTTTAGCCCTTGCACCGGTTGCGGTAAATATGGCAATGGGTAAAAGTGGCGACGGCAGTATTGAACTTATTGCTTACGATAAAGCCATTATTATTTCGCTGTTTTCTCTTGTTGTAACACTTATTTTTGCAGTGTGGGGCAAAGGTGTATATAAGCTGATCCCTATATTAGCGGGTGTTATATCGGGTTATGTTTTATCACTGGTAATGGGTGTGGTTGAATTTGGTAGCGTAAATGAAGCGAGCTGGTTGGCTGTACCAAACTTCACATGGCCCGAATTTAAGTGGCAAGCCATTCTCTTTATGGTGCCTGTTGCCATTGCACCTGCTATTGAGCATATTGGCGATATGATGGCTATTAGCCAAGTAACCAATAAAGACTTTTTAAAAAAACCAGGCTTACATCGCACCTTATTTGGTGATGGCTTAGCCACTGCCGCTGCCTCTTTATTTGGTGGTCCGCCAAACACTACTTACTCTGAAGTAACTGGCGCAGTGATGCTGACCAAAAACTTTAACCCTAAAGTAATGATGTGGACTGCTATAATTGCTGTGGTACTGGCCTTTGTGGCAAAAATGGGCGCTGGTTTACAAACAATTCCTGTACCTGTGATGGGCGGCATAATGATTTTGTTATTTGGCTCAATTGCGGTAGTGGGCTTAAATACGTTGGTTAAATCTGGTGATGACTTAACTGCACCCCGTAATTTAAGTATTGTGGCACTTATATTAGTATGCGGTATTGGCGGTATGCACATTGGGGGTAGCCAATTTAGCTTAGAAGGCGTTAGCTTGTGCGCCATTTTAGGTATTGTGCTTAACTTAGTATTGCCAAAAGCCGAACCAGAAACTGATTAATTTTGCACTGTATGTAAAATTTACGCACCAAAATAGCGCATACTAATTGCGCTATTTTTGTAAGTTACTAATAATTAAATAAAAATAATAGTGGTCTAGTACCTGCATTTGTTACTTCATAATATAAGGAGTTACTATGTCAGAGGCCAGTATTGTGGATATAACCCCATTTTTAGCAAAGCACCAATTGCCTTTAAAGTATCAGTACCTTAGTGAGCAATTTTTTATCCCGCTTGCACACGATATTCTAGAATCAAAAAAAAATAACACCCCTATTTTTGTCGCCATAAATGGATGCCAAGGTTCAGGAAAAACCACCCTCGCAGATTTTTTAGTTACTTGGTTTAGTAACAACACGCCGTTTACCAGTGTCGCGCTTTCTATTGATGATTTTTACTTATCTAAAGCACACCGCCAAGGACTTGCCAAAGACGTACACCCATTATTTGCCACCCGTGGTGTGCCTGGCACCCACGATGTAGGGTTAATGAATACCACCATAAGCCGGTTACTTGCAAAGGAGGTTGGCGTGCCTTTGCCTAAATTTGACAAGCATCACGACGATTGCAGCCCCGAGCAAACATGGCAATGTAACAATAAACCCATTGATATTATTATTTTAGAAGGCTGGTGCGTAGGTAGTGAGCCACAACCGTTATTTTCTTTAAGTGAGCCTATAAACGAGTTAGAAACACAGCACGATAAAGAAGGCGTGTGGCGTCGTTGTGTAAACAGTTGCCTAGCAAATGAATACAAAAGTGTGTTTAGTAAAATAGATTACACGGTGATGCTCAAAGCGCCGAGCTTTGAAGATGTATTTAAGTGGCGACAAGAGCAAGAGCAAAAGCTTATTGCCGCTAAGGGCGAGGGCGATGGCACCATGAGTGATGAGCAACTGGTGCACTTTATTTCTCATTTTGAGCGTATTACTCGCGAAAACTTAAACACCCTAAGTGCTAAAGCTAACGCCCTTATAGAGCTTGATAGTAATCGCGATATTAGTGCTATGCACTTAACCAGCGACGATACGCTGCAACCTATTATATTTACCGACTTAGATGGCACGTTACTCGATCACGCCGATTACAACACTAAAAATATCAGTAGCTTGCTGCAAGACTTACAAGCAGCCCACATTCCTGTGGTGTTTAATACGAGTAAAACATTTTGCGAAGTGGTTGAACTTAAAAACGAGCTTAATATTCAACAGCCTTTTATTGTTGAAAATGGCGCGGCTGCTTATTTACCCGTAGATTATTTTGAGCTTAAACCCATTGGCTGCTCGCAAGTAGGGGCGTATTGGTGTTATGCATTTGCATCACCCTTATCTAATTTACTTAGTGATTTAGGCTCCTTAAGCAGCGAATATAAATCGCATTATAAGTTATTTAGTGATTTGTCGAGCGAGCAAATATCATCCCTCACCGGGCTTGATGAAGCGCATGCAAGGCGCGCTCAAACACGCGATTTTTCAGACCCACTTTATTGGCACGGAAGCGATGAATTACTTAATGCGTTTGTAAACGATGTTAAAGCTCTCGGCTACGAAATAAAAATAGGCGGGCGGTTTATACATATTGCTAAAAACACCGATAAAAGCGCTGCACAGCAGTGGTTAGTTAAACAAATTTCACAACATTTTAGAAAGCCTCTCACGGTAATTGCACTAGGTGATAGTGACAACGATAAGCAGATGCTAGAGCAAGCTGATATCGCCATTATCATACATAACCCAAGCAGTAAAAAGCCGGTTAAGTTAACACATAACAAGGCGCGTTATTCCCAATCGCCCGCTCCACTGGGTTGGATTGAAGAAATAACCACATTGCCTTGTATTAGCAGCATTTTAAATACTATTGAGGAGCGAAAATCACATGGCTGATTTTTATCAAAATGGCATCATCACAACCTTACATAACATCGCCGATAGACCGGTAGAAGCGCTTGAAGAAGAGCTAATTAGTTTTAGTAAGCAACGGCCAATGGGGTTAATACTCCCTTCGTTGTTTAGTGAGCTTGAAGGCCCAGCGCTGCAAAACATTGTAAAAGAACTCAGAGAGGTTCCTTATTTATCGCAAATTACCATAGGTTTAGACAGGGCAGACGAGTCACAATACCGCCATGCTTTAGGCTTTTTTAAAGAGCTTAACCAAAACCACAAAGTGCTTTGGAACGATGGTCCTCGTTTGCAAGCGCTTGATAAAGAATTACAAGAGCTAGGCGTTGCACCGCGTGAGCTTGGTAAAGGCAGAAACGTGTGGTATTGCATGGGTTATAAATTGGCCACCTCAGAGGTAGAGTCGATAGCCCTGCACGATTGCGATATTTTAACTTACGACAGAGGTTTGTTAGCGCGCTTAATTTACCCTGTAGCACACCCTCGTTTTAATTATGAATTCTGTAAAGGCTTTTACCCACGTACTGCAAACGGCAAAATTAATGGCCGAGTATCGCGCTTATTAGTAACGCCGTTATTACGCTCGTTCAAAACTATTTTAGGCAATACCGACTACCTTGAGTACATGGATACCTTTAGATACCCGTTAGCAGGGGAGTTTTCGTTTAGACGTGATGTGCTAAACGATATTCGTATTCCGAGTGATTGGGGCCTTGAAATTGGCGTACTAAGTGAAATGTACCGTAATTATTCGCATAATCGCTTATGCCAAGTGGATATTGCTGATAACTACGATCATAAGCATCAGGAACTTTCTCTTGATGACCAAAACGCCGGTTTATCTAAAATGTCGATAGACATAACCAAGGCACTATTTAGAAAATTAGCCACTCAAGGGGTTACTTTTACCAGCGAAACAATTCGTTCTTTAAAAGCAACTTACTACCGTATTGGTTTAGACTTTATAGAAACGTATCATAACGATGCACTGATGAATGGTTTAACCTTAGATGTGCACCAAGAGGAAAAGGCCGTAGAAATGTTTGCCAAAAATGTTATGGAAGCAGGTCAGCACTTTTTAGATAACCCAATGGAAGCGCCATTTGTGCCAAGTTGGAACCGTGTTGTATCGGCCATGCCAGATGTTTTTGAGCGCTTAAGAGAAGCGGTTGATCTTGATAATAAAGAATTTAGTGAATAAATAAAACAATAATAAGGGGCGCGTGTGAATACAGTAAGCGAATTATTTTTACAGCGGGTAGAGCAACATCTACATATTATTTATAAAGATGTTGAACTGCCCTTAAGTATTACAGAGCTGGCTGAGCAGCTTATAACTATAATTTTAGGCGACAGCCCGCTGCGCGACCCTACACCCCATACTAACCGTTGGGACGAGCAAGATATTATATTAATAGCCTATGGCGACTCTATTATTAAGCACGATGAGGGAGACCAAGCTGTTGCAAAACCGGTAGAAGCACCGCTTAAAACCTTGCACCGGTTTATAAAAGAGCAGTGCGATATGCAGCTTAATGCTTTGCATATATTGCCATTTTACCCGTATAGCTCTGATGAAGGCTTTGCGGTAATGAACTACGTGCAAGTAAATGAATCGCTAGGAGATTGGCAAGATATAAAAAATATCGCCAAAGATGTAAAGCTAATGGCAGATTTAGTGATTAATCATTGTTCTAGCCGAAGTGTATGGTTTGAAAACTTTTTAAACGATTTGGACCCCGGCAAAGATTACTTTAAAACGGCAAGTTTAACCGATGATTTATCTAATGTAGTACGCCCGCGTACGTCACCACTATTAAATACGGTAACCACACCAAGCGGCGAAAAACATGTATGGTGTACGTTTAGCCACGACCAAGTTGATTTTGATTTTGGTAACCCGGAAGTTTTAAAAGAATTTATAAGCATTATTCGCCATTATTTAGATAACGGCGTACGTTTGTTTAGGCTAGATGCGGTTGCATTTTTATGGAAGCAGCTCAATACAAATTGCATTAATTTACCGCAAACGCATGAAGCAGTTAGGCTTATTCGCACCCTTATAGAGCATACTGAGCCAAGCGTTGTCATAATTACCGAAACAAACATACCAAACCAAGAAAACCTCTCTTACTTTGGTAACGCCAACGAAGCCCACAGTATTTATAACTTTGCTTTACCGCCCTTATTACTGCATACATTACTCAGTGGAGATAGCACAGCCATTAAGCATTGGATGATGAGTATGCCGCCTGCGCAAAACGGCACCACTTACTTTAACTTTATTGCCTCGCACGATGGCATTGGACTTAGGCCAATAGAAGGCTTGTTACAACCAAGCGAAGTAGCGTCATTGGTGAGTACGTCTATGCAGTTTGGCGGGCGTGTATCAATGCGCACCAGTAACGATGGTACGCACACACCGTATGAACTAAATATTGCACTTTTTGATGCATTACAAGGCACGCATAATGGGCAAGATAAGTTTGGCCTTGAGCGATTTATGTGTGCACACGCCATTATGTTTGCGCTTGAAGGGATCCCTGGGCTTTATATTCATAGCTTGCTTGGCACAACGAACGATTACGAACGCTTTGAAAACTCACAGCATAACCGTGCTATTAACCGTCATCGTTGGCAAGAGTCAAAACTATTATCGGCTTTAGGTGATAAATATAGCCATCATCACAAAGTGTTTAATGGTATTAAGCATTTATTAGGTATTCGAAAAAAACAAAGTGCATTTCATCCTAATGCCACGCAATTTACGCTGCACTTAGCGGGGGGATTATTTGGTTTTTGGCGGCAAAGTATAGACAGGCGCCAAAGTATATTTTGCGTTTATAACATAAGTGATAAACCACAAGTACTTACCCTTGCAGATTTAAACTTAATTAACACCCAGCAGTGGTTTGATTTAGTGGCTAATGAAACAATTACCGAGGATCAACTCACTATAGAGCTAGAGCCATATCAAAGTGTATGGTTAAGTAATATTAAATGAAGTGCAGTAATACCAATTTGCAAAATAGATCACTTAATTAAGCGCATTGGTATAAAAAGGCTCGCAGTGCGAGCCTTTAACTTAATTAATAAACGTTGTTACTAATTATAAGCTGTAGCTTAAGTTAATGTAGCCAAAGCGGCCAATGTTATCGTAACTTGCGCTGTTTTCGCCGGTCCCGCGTGTACCGTACGGAAGTTTACGATTAAATAGGTTATCAACACCTACTTTAACGCCTAAGCCGCTATCGAAGTTGTAACCCACTGTCATATCGGTAATAAAGTATTTACCGTAAGACATTTGGTTACTTGGGTTCGAGTTACTCGCAAGCTCTACATTTGTGTATAAATCAACTTCGCTGATAAAGCGTGTTTCAACCGTTGAATAAAAGTTATCCATTACGTAGCTTACAGATAGGTTAGTCTGCCATTTCGCTTCGCCGGTTGTACCTGCATACTCAATATATGAACTAGGATCATCCTGGAACGGGTAATCTTTGCGTTCAATAAGGTAAGTACCAATTAAACGTGTTTTAAAGCTACCTTCTAGCGCATCAAAGTCATAGCCTAGTTCAAAATCAACACCAGACGCCTTTTGACCAGCTACGTTAAGCACTGAGTTTTGAATCAGCGAAATTTCACCACTGGCATTACGTGTAATTAAATTACAGTACTGATTGTCTATACCTGTTGTGCTATCAACACAGCGGTCAAGTATTTCTTGCGCGTCGATTGTGTCAATTGCATTTTCTAGATCAATTTCCCAGTAATCTATAGTAAGCACAGCGTTTTCTAAAAACTCTGGTTGATAAACAATACCTACCGTTGTACTTGTAGACTCTTCACCTTTAACATCACGGTTACCGCTTGTTAAGCCATCTAAAGAGGCTGAGTCGTAACCTGAGTTAAAGTCACTTGCAACACCTAATGCAGCACAGTTTGCGGTGCGTGTTGCTGCATTTGATAAATTAGCTATGTTTTCAGCGCGGCACGGGTCTTCTACATTGTAGAAAGTTTGGCTTGCTGCACCAAATACTTCACTTATGTTAGGCGCACGAAGTGCTGCAGATTGCGTTACACGCACACGTAGTTCATCGTTAACAGTCCAATCAAGGCCTAGTTTCCAGCTAGTTGCTTCGCCAATTGTGCTGTAATCAGCATGACGTACTGCGGTATCAAATACTAAATCTTGAATAAGCGGTAAGTCAGTTAAAATAGGCATAGTTGCTTCAAAAAATACTTCACGCACATTAAACGAGCCTTTATCTTCGCCTAAAGCGTTAAAAAATGTACCTTCTGCGTTATCAGGCTCTTTTGTTTCGCTTTCTTCTTTACGGTATTCAGCACCAAACGCAACACCTACATAACCTGCTGGTAATTCAAATATAGCGCCATTGGCAAGTGAACCAGAAACCACGGTTTGCTTAATAGTTGACGTACCTACAGAGACCGTATTTATGTAATCAATCGCTTGCTGAGATGGTGCGCCAAAACCCATAATGTTTACCGGTACACAGCCATCAGCTTGTGCAGCAGCGCTGCGACATACGATGTTGCCATCTGCATCTTCAACGGCATCAAGGGCATTAAAGTAGTTGGCTAAAATCATATTAGCGCCATTTTCGCGCTCTAAGTCAGTTTGACCATACACAACTGATGTATCTAATTCCCAGTCTTCAAACACAGTCCCTTTTAAGCCTGTAACAAAACGCGTTGTTTCACGTGTATTATTTTCAACGCGGCGGCCAAGGTCACTCATCATGCGGTTAACCATGATTGAATCAACGCCTTCCTCTTGCATACGCGCTTTGATATCTGGGTCTAGGTAAGGGTTATCAATTTTAATGCTGTTGTCGCTGTCAAAAAAGAAAAACGCAGGTTGACCTATGCTTTCGCCTTGGCTATTTACGTATTTTGCATCAAAGTAGACGTTTAAATCGTCGGTAACATCGTAGTTAACTTTAAAGTTTACGTTGTAACGCTCAAACTCAGGTTGTATTTCTTCAAATTGGCCTAGGTTAAAAAAGTCACATTCTGCACATGAATATGGATCTGCGTTATTGCCTATGTATAAGTCACGAGCACTGCTATCCGGGTTAAAGCTATTAATAAATTTACTTGGATCTTCAAGTGCATAAACACCTGCATCATTGATGGCGAAATAACCCGCATTAGGTGTTAAAATTTTATCAGGAAAGTCAGCACTATTTTTGTTCTCATCCGTTTGGGCTTGGTTAGGTAAGCTGCTAAAAGATGTGCTAGTCCAAGGGTGGTCAAGTGCATTTAATGAATCTTGGCCTGAGTACTCAATAGCAAAAGCGGCATTACCACGGTCGTTATCAAAATTAGAGCCGTACGAGAACGTTGCTTTTTCGTTGTTGTAGCTGTTTAAATCGGCAAAACCACGGGTAACGCTAAAATCCATACCTTCAATGTTGTCTTTTAATATAAAGTTGACAACACCTGTAACCGCATCAGCACCGTATACAGCTGATGCACCACCAGTAATAATTTCTACTCGCTCAACCCAGACGCTCGGAATAGTATTTGTATCAACAGCTTGAGAGCTCGCTGAGCTAGATACGTGGCGCTTACCGTTTACAAGTACTAAGGTACGGTCGGTACCCATGTTACGTAAATCAAGAATGTTTAAACCAGCAGTACCAATAAAGCGGTCTGAGTTAGCCATTGAATATGTATTGCCAAGTGCTGGTAAGTTGTTTAGTGCTTCACCAATGTTTACAGCGCCAGTATTAATTAGCTGCTCGCCGCTTATAACTGTTACTGGTGCCGGTGCAATAGCGCCTTCACGTAAAATACGCGAACCCGTTACTTCAACGCGTTCAATTTTTGTCGCTTGCTCATCTTGTGCAAGTACAGAATTACTCGCTGTTGCAGCAGCAGTAATCAATGCACATTTAATGCTAGTAGAAAGTAAATTATGACGTTTCATGTGTTTCCCAAAGGAGATTTTATAATAATTAAATACATTATCTTTTAGCTAAATACACAGTGCATTTAGCCTAAGCCCTATAACTTTTGTTATAGGGCCGGCGATTATTGCATGCGTATTATTTTATTAAAAGCAACTAAAATAAGCCTAAATCACTAACATGAAATAAGTTACAGGTGAGTTGTTGTTAAATTAACAACAAAGCGAGGTGATGTTAGGAGTATAAGTTTTATGGGTGTTTACGGTTTGTTTATTAATTGCTGTCAATTAATTTACATTGGAATTGTATTGGTAATATTAAAGAGTTTATTTTGAGCGCCATTGATTTGATAATGGCTTAAATATAACCATTGAGTGTATTTTAACCTTTAAATGGGGTGCTCTAATTATAGGCGAATTTGTAAGGTTTATGTATTTAATTTAACTTGTTAAATGAGTCAACTTTTGAGAAATAGTAAGAATAAAAATTAAATTTGAAAATTTTTCACTATAAAACTTGCAGTATCACAATTTTTGTAAAGCCCCTTTACAGTTATCTAGCATCCTATGCACCTTGAGTTACTTTATTACGTAAACTTGATACACTTATACTGTTTTTTATAAATAGGTTTTACCATGAAGTTTTTAGTTTTAATTTTTACTTTTGTATTTAGTACTGCGGCCATTTCAGAGCAAGAAGTTGATCTCGAAGTTAATATGAAAAATACAGGCCTTGCTTATAAAAATGCGGTGCAAGCAGTAGGTATAGGTGGCTTTAATACCGCCATAGATAAGTTTATTACTTTGGTTGAAACCAGTAAAAAAGCGACCTTTCATAAAGAAGCACAAATGTCGCTACAAGGGCTAGATAAAGTTATTGCGCAAGCAAAGTTGGCAAAAAAATTAGCGAATGAGCGCGGGCTTGATGCAGCAAAGCCAGCCCTTAAAAATATAGATGATTTACGCAAGAAGTATCATGAGTTGCACGAGCCTCCGGGTTTTTTTGACTTATTGTTTGGTAATTAACCTCAGCTTTTTTGTAAATTAATGTCGAGCAGTTATTTCAGCGCTACATATGCTAACTTTTTCGCAGTAGCGCATTATTGATGCGCAGATTTGTGATGTTTTAATAAAATGTATAGCTGCAGATTAAGTAGTTTGAATGCTCATTTTTCAATATTTAGTAAAGCTCTTATTTAGGGTGCAGATTAATTAAGGAATAGTAATGGAAATTTCAGTGTCATTGTTAGAGGGTCAAAAACAAAGTGCAAAATTTGGCGACCTTGAAGTAATAAGCGATCAAAGTATTAATGCTGGTGGCGGTGCCGAGCACCCAGAACCGTTTGACTACTTTTTAGTAAGCATGGTGCTATGTGCTGGGTTTTATGCACGTAAATTTTGTGAGCAACGCGATATCTCTACACAAGGGATGACGCTTACGCAAAATAATGAAAACGTAGATGAAGAAGGTAAAAAATTATTTTCTATCGAAATTAATTTACCAGATGGCTTTCCTCAAAAATATAAAAAAGCACTTATTGCTGCGGTTAATACGTGTACTGTTAAAAAAGTGATTCAGGCCCAACCTGAGTTTTCTGTAGTTGTTAAATAAAAAATACGGGTAAACATGGTTCGTTTACCCGTATACTTCACGGAATTAGTGTTATTTTTTCTTCATTCCTTGTACTGCTTTAAAACGTGGATTGTCTTTACATATTACAAAAACACGTCCTTTTCGCTTCACTATTTGACATCCTGGTCATTGCTTAGCGCTTTTAAGCGAGCTTAATACTTTCATTACTCACCTTTTTTGGCAGTAGATAAGTTTTTAAAGCGACGGTTAAACTGCGCGACACGGCCGTCACTAGCCACCGTTTTTTGCTTACCAGTGTAAAATGGGTGCGAGTCGCTAGACACATCAATAGGCACATACGGATACGTTTTCCCTTCAAGCTCAATAGTGCGGTCTGTTTTAATGGTTGAGCCAATAATGAAGTAGCTATCGGCAGCTGTATCGTGAAAAGCAACCACGTTGTAATCTGGATGGATATTAGGTTTCATAATACGCCTCAAGTTGTTATGTGATAATATAACTATAGGTTATCGCGTTTACGGCATTTGTGCAAATGATTTTTACTCTCATTTACTGGTATTTTTGCTGGCTAATTGCGCAAACAATTCAAAAAATAACCACTTAAACCAAAAATACTGGCTATTAGTTTTTAGGCTGTTATAACTATATAAAAAGTGTTAACAAGAAAATTTTTACGGTTTAGAGGTAAGCTATGAGCGACGCAGCACAACAAGAACAAATAGACCAAGGGGTGATGGAAACCCTTAGAGAGCGCGATCACACAGTCTTATCTGAGCAAATTAATCCAATAGACTGTACACACAACGATATTATTGAGCTATTAGCACAATATATGGCGTTAAGTGAGCAAGATAACGACGAACTATTTGACGATTGGTTTGATAATCTAAATAAAGAACAGCACACTGTTTTAAAAGTGTTTGAGGTATACCGAGGCCAATACGAGCACCAAAATTAATACTTAGGCGCAGGTGAAACGCTCACTTAGCTGCGCCTTATTAATTAACCACCAACCTGAGCTTTGGATAATAAATCTATTTCAAGCTGCTAATTTGTTTTGTTTCACTTAAAATTTTAGCTAGCGAAAGCAAACTTAAATATTTTAACGCCAGCTCAGATTAATGAATGCAATTATAATCAGAGTGTTAAGGCATTTTCATACAGTTTTTGTCTGCATAGGACGGGGCTAAACTGACATCAGGGTTCCAAATTCTACCCCACACTTTACTTAGGCTACTTAAATTTGAGCGCTGATTTAGTTTTTCAAAGTTGCTTACCTGCACTCCTTTGTTAGTTTTTTCTCCAACTGCAAAATTAAATACGTAATAACACTCCATGCCCATACGTAAGTCGGATAAAACAATTTTATTTTGCTGCTCTTTCACGCTATAAAAACCTTTAGTAAACCACTGCAAACGTTTTATGCCCCATTCATTTTTAATATCGTTTAGCAAAGCGGGGCTTGTGTTATAGCGGTTTATTGTAACCTCTTCAGGGGAGTCAAATACCGAGGCATAACTTATGTAATATTGCCCATCAGACATCGCTACAACTCGCCATAGCAAGGTCGTAAGTGGGGCGGGGGTGCTTACATAGTTATTAATGTGTATGTGTTTATGTGCAAACGCGGCGTCTATTTTATTGTTAATTATTACTTTTAAAATAAGAGAGCTACATAAATAAAGGCTACTGAGCACAAGCATAGCGGCGTTAATTTTATAAATGCGCGGTGTATGTATTTTAGGTATTAAAGTGCACAGAAAGGCCAACAATAACGGCAGGGTGTACAGGGGATCAATTATAAATATATTTGAAATAGCAAAAGGGTGCTCGCTAAGCGGCCATATTAATTGCGTACCATATACTGTAAAGCTATCAAGTAATGCATGGGTCGATAAACATAAAAATACCAGCCAAAACCAGCGCGCTTTATGTATTTGCATGCCGGAGTGTATTTTTAAAATAAGCCAAACAATAAGGGGGCTAATTAATAAGTGCACAATAAACGAATGGCTAAAACCGCGATGATAAGTAAATGCCTCCACTGGCCCGCCATAAGGAATAAAAACATCTAAGTCGGGTAAAGTACCTAAAGCAGCACCCCATAAAGCGGCTTTTCGGCCAATTTTATTACCTAATGCGGCGTAACCTACTGCGCTACCTAAAACTACCTGCGTTAACGAGTCCATTTTATTCCTTTTTATTTAGGGTGTTAGTTATGCTGCCCTTGGGCTCAAAACCAATCCACAATAATACTTAATCATATTGCGGGGCTAAACGTGTCGCTACCTGCGTTAAAAAATTTTCATTTACGACTGCATGGATGCAGAAGCAATTGCTGAGAACAACGAAATAGCCAATTTTTTGCCTAGCTAGCAAAACGTTTTTCCAGCCACAATATAGATTACTTAATTAAACGTTTGGTATAAAACGTCACTTACAATTTCAGCAGTGGTTTTATAAAGTCTAAAAAGGCCATTATACGCGACGATACAGCACTGTTTTTGTAATACACCGCTTGCACAATTTCGCGGTTGTTTGGCGTGCTGATACTCCCTGGCAGTATTTCTATCAGCTTGCCTGATTTTAAATCATCACCAATCATAAAGTGCGAAAGCAGCGCCACCCCTTGGTTTGCCAAGCATAGTTGGCGTACAGTTTCGCCGCTACTTGCGGTTAGGCCAAAATTTAAAGCTGTGGGCGATTTTAGCGGCCAGTTATTAAGTTTGGGCGAGTCGGTAAAGCCAATGAGTTTATGCTGAGTTAAGTCGCTGGTGTGCGAAATAGTCGGTGTATGTTTAAGGTAACTAGGGCTTGCAACTAAATGCAATTTACTTACGCCGAGCTTTTTTGCATGTAGGTTGGAGTCTTTTAACTCGCCTATACGAATTGCTAAGTCGGTTTTATGTTCGAGCAAATCTATAATGCTGTCGTGGGAGGTTATATCGAGCGTAATGTGGGGATATTGCGTATTAAATTCAGCAATTAAAGGTACCAATTGGTGCAGTACAAAGGGGCTTGCTGCATCAATACGTAATTTTCCACTAGGGGCTTGTTTTAAAAGCTTTATTGCTTCTTCGCCGGTTTGTAAGGTGTTTAAGCCATCGCGAGCATATTTAATAAAGGTATGGCCCTCTTCGGTTAGCTCTAATCGGCGAGTGGTCCTATTTAGTAATGTACATTGTAACGTGTTTTCAAGGCGAGACACGGCCCGCGATACTTTTGCAACTTGCTGATCAAGCAAATTAGCTGCTGCTGAAAAACTTCCGCTATCTACTACCGTTAAAAACATTTCTAAGTCTTCGGTTTTTGCATGCTGAGCCATACGTGAGCACCTTACTTTTGCATTAATTACAAAAGTATTTTGTCACTAATGCTATTTTTTGCAAACACATTTTTAGTCAAACTGTAAGTCTTAACTAATAATGAGGATTTAATTATGCCATTGGCTTTGTGGGCGCTCACCTTAAGCGCATTTGCAATAGGAACAACCGAGTTCGTAATAGTGGGATTAGTGCCTACTATTGCAAACGATTTAGGCGTAAGCCTACCTTCAGCCGGTTTGCTAGTTAGTTTATATGCAGTAGGGGTTGCCATTGGTGCACCAGTACTGACCGCACTAACTGGGCGTTGGAACCGTAAAATTGTACTAATAAGCTTAATGGGCTTATTTGTTTTAGGTAACTTACTTGCATGGCAAGCGCCTAGTTACGAAACATTAATACTAGCGCGTATTTTAACAGGCTTGGCTCACGGGGTGTTTTTCTCAATTGGCTCAATGATTGCCACAAGCTTAGTAAGTAAAGATAAAGAAGCCAGTGCTATTGCTATTATGTTTACCGGACTTACTGTAGCGCTAGTGACGGGTGTGCCACTAGGCACTTGGATTGGCCAACACTTTGGCTGGCGAGCAACGTTTTTAGTGGTGTCGGTACTGGGTTTAATCGCTTTAATTGGCAGCGCTATTTTAGTACCAAAAAACTTAAAACAGTCTATTCCGGCAACGTTTAAAGAGCAGCTTCAGGTTATTGTTAAGCCGCGATTATTACTCGTATATTTAATGACAATTTTAGGTTACGGCGGCACGTTCACTGCGTTTACTTACTTAGCACCTATTTTAGAGCAAGAAACAGGTTTTGCTCCTTCAGCGATTGGTTTAATTATGCTGGTTTACGGTGTATCGGTAGCCATTGGTAATATTTGGGGCGGAAAACTGGCTGATAAACGCGGCCCAATTAGCGCACTGAGTATTATATTTAGTGCGCTGACAATTATTTTATTGGCTTTTACTTTTACGATGGAGTCAAAAGTAGCGGCCGTACTGACTATTTTAGTATGGGGTGCATTTGCGTTTGGTAACGTACCGGGTTTACAGCTTTATGTCGTAAAGCAGGCGCAAAAGCATACTCCTAATGCGGTAGATGTCGCATCGGGCTTAAACATAGCAGCGTTTAATATTGGTATCGCACTGGGCTCAATTATTGGTGGCAGTGTAGTAGAGGGTATGTCACTTCAAGATACCGCTTGGATTGGCGCAGCAATTTGTGCTCTAGCATTAGTAGTAACTCGTTACAGTGGCATGCTTGATAAGCGAGAAGTGAAACAAGCATAAAGTATTCTGTTAAGGTTGAAACTTAAATTTATGACCTCATTACCTGTATTGAGGTCATAAATTTTTAGGTGACAACACAAAAGAAGTAAAAGGTGTATTTCGTAAAACTTTAAACAGTTTGTATTTTTAACCGATTATTTTATAAGGATAGAGCCATGACACAACGTGTAATAGAAATGCCAGATTTAGGCATGGGAACATTCCGTTTAGAAGGCGATACCGCCTACAATTCAGTAAAAATGGCGTTAGAAGTGGGGTTTCGTCATATTGATACTGCGCAAATTTATGGTAACGAAGAGCAAGTAGGCCAAGCCATAAAAGATAGTAACATTCCGCGCAGCGAAATATTTTTAACCACCAAAGTGTGGAACAATAAGCTTAACAAAACTGACTTTATTGCCAGCGTTGAAAAGTCACTTGAGAAATTACAAGTAGACTCTGTCGATCTACTGCTTATTCATTGGCCAGCGCCTTCAAATGATGAACCAATGAGTGAGTACCTAACGGAGCTTTTAAAAGCTAAGCAGCTTGGTTTAACAAAACATATTGGCGTATCTAATTTTACTATTGCCAACTTAAACGAAGCAATGCAAACACTTGATTCGCGTGAAATATTTACTAACCAAGTTGAGGTGCATCCGTATTTAACCAATACTAAGCTACGCGCTTTCTGTGCCCAGCACGACATTCACGTTACAGCGTATATGCCATTTGTAGTTGGTAAAGTACTTAAAGATCAAACTATTATTGATATTGCTAATAAGCATGAGGCATCGCCAGCGCAAGTAGTTATTGCATGGATTAATGCCAACGGCATGACCACCATTCCATCGTCAACTAAGCGTAAAAACTTAGAAGATAACTTTAATGACCATGTTAAATTAGACGCTGAAGACATTGCTCGTATTGACGGACTTGATTGTGGCGACCGCCAAGCTACGCCTGATTTTGCGCCGCAGTGGGATCAGTAATAAAATACGCAAAACAACATTAGGTGTAGCAAAGCTGCACCTTTATTTTTTTAAAAGGACTCCGTATGTTAACGGTAATTGCCACTATAGCGAGCAAAAATATCGACGCAGAGGTTGTTTTAACTGCGCTCGAAAATCTGCAAAAGTATTCACGTCAAGAAGTGGGTTGTTTGCGTTACGAGTTGTCGGTTAAACGTGACTCAGACAAAACCGAGTACCTTGTAAGTGAGCAGTGGGCGTCGCAAGAACACTTTGAAGCTCATAAACAAGAGCCTCACTACAAAGCATTTGGTACCCAAGTTACCGGGCTTGTAACAAGCAGTAATATTGATGTGTACAACACCATCGGCTAGTAAAAAGCACTCTTAATATTAGTTAATGAGTAAAATACAGTGGCGGCGTAAACTTACATCGCCATTTGCGTTACTTAGTCTTTTAAATACCCACCTCGTATTAAAACCTCAGCCATTTTATTTAATCGATAAATCGTACTTTAAAATAAGTGCATCTATGTAACGGGCACGTAATGTGTGTTGTTTTTCGTGATCGGCACCGTGGCCTAATGCTTTATTGAGTAATTTCATCGCGGGGTGAAGCTGCGTACGCTCTTGTTGGTTTAAACTCCCTTTAGTGCGCAATTCAGTAATATCGTCTACCAGCAAGCGGCCTATATCCACACATACTATTTCGTCAATTAAACCGTTTTGTGTCAGTACGCCGTATTTGCTGCATAAAAACTGTTGCCACACTTGCTGTAAATGCTCGTCTATTTCGCAGCCAAATAATTCTTCATCAAAACTAAAGCCTTGCTGGGCAAGTTTACTCAGGCTTGCCGTGTACTGCTGCGCAAAGTAATTAAAGGCATTACTAGAGGATTCTATTTTTTGTTTTATTAGCCCTTGCCCCCAATTTACACAGCCGCGCGGGTAATAGTCATCGTACTCTTCACATTCATACAAACCAGAGTACGAGCTGCAACTTAATTGGCTTTTTATGCAATAACTTGGTTTAGGAAAAATACTTTGCTGCTGCCATGTATCTAGTTGCTCGGCATCAATATTTAAAGCATGGCAAAGCTCATCGGTGTTATAAAAATGAGTGGCTAAGTAGTCAGATAAACGCATAATGGCTCGCTTAAAGTTAAAAACACAAACACTGTTTAAATGTACAGTATTTGTATTTTGTATTATCAAACTAAATAACACAAGCCATTTTACGTTTATTATTCGCTTAGGCCTGCAAAAATGCTTGCAAGTATGTTACAAATAGCGCAAATTTTATAAATAATGAATTTTTATGCGCACCCTAGAACAAATTAAACAAGCAAGCTTAATTACCGCCATTAAAACCCCATACTTAGCGAATGGTGAAATAGATTTAGCAAAGTACGATGAACTCGTTGAAATACAAATTGCAGCGGGTGTAGATGGCATTGTGGTTGGTGGTACAACCGGCGAAGGCCAGCTAATGAACTGGGAAGAGCATTTAATGCTTATCGCGCACAGTGCAAATAAATATGGCGATAAGCTGGTAATTGTAGGGAATACGGGTAGCAATAATACCCGCGAAGCTATTAAAGCCACTAAGTATGGCTTTGCAAGTGGTATGCATGCCGCGCTGCAAATTAACCCATATTATGGCCGCACTTCTATTGCTGGTGTTAACGAGCACTTTAAACGTGTACTGGATATTGGCCCTGCGTTTATTTACAACGTAGCAGGGCGCACAGGGCAAGATTTAACCCCTGATATTATTGAGCCATTAGCAAAACACCCTAATTTAATTGGTGTAAAAGAATGTGGTGGTAACGAGCGTATTGCTCATTACGAACAGCAAGGCATTGCGTGTTGGTCAGGTAACGATGACGAAGCACACGATGCACGTCACACGCACAATGCACACGGTGTTATATCGGTCACATCTAATCTTATACCAGGGTTGTTCCGCCAGTTAATGGATACTAAAAATGATGCGTTAAATACCTCATTACAACCTTTAATGAACTGGCTATTCTGCGAGCCAAACCCGATTGCAATAAACACCGCAATGATGATGACAGGCGCGGTAAATCCCGTATTTAGATTACCGTATGTGCCACTGAGCGATGAGCAACAAGCACAAGGCGAGGCCTTAATAAACGAGCTTAACGTTGATGATATTGTGGGCAATAAAGCTAAGAGTATAAAACAAAGTGATATTGCTTTGCTTTCTTAGGTTATATGAGCCAGCGCTGAACAGTTAGTAAGTGCTGGCATTTATTTAATGAATATTTTACTTTTATTGCTAATATCGGTAAAATTCTCGCCCCCTTACTTACTAAATAACGTTTATTTGTGAAATTTGTTGTTGAACAACTCGCTACATGGATTAAGCCTGAACAGCGACAAAGCCCCTATGAAAATTGGTACGACTCATCACCAATTACATTAAGTTGGGTACCTGCAATGCAGCGCAGAAGAATGACACCATTTGTAAAAATGGTTTTACATACTGCGCACCAGGTTACAAATGATAAAGGGTATGAAAACATGCCTGTTATTTTTTCATCACGCCATGGCGATTTCCATAAAACAGCTAATTTATTAGGAGAGCTTGGTGAGAAACAACCTCTATCTCCGACAGGCTTTGGTTTAAGTGTGCACAACGCTGCGATTGGTATGTATAGCATTATTAGCGGTAACACCCAACCTATGAACGCTATCGCAGCGGGTAAGGATAGCTTTGCTTGCGCTTTGATTGAAGCATATATAAAGTTGGTTGAGTATAAACAACCACATATATTACTTGTGCATACAGATGAGTCACTCCCAGAGCCGTACACAACATTTGTTGATGAGGCACAAATAACACATTCTATTGCGTTAGTTATACGTTTAGCTACAGAAAAAGAAGCTCATTTTAGTTTAACTAAACAAGCCACTAACAATAGCGAACAAACAACTACTCCTTTAAGTTTAGAGCTTGCTAAAGCAATGTTTAACAAACAAAGCGCCAGTGCTAATGGTTGGTTGTTAACACACTATGCTTAATACAATAATAAGAGTAATAGGCCTTGTTTGGCGCATTATAGCCACTGGCCTTTGTTTTAGTGTATTTGGTTTGGGTGGGCTATTTTTAGCCTTACTACTATTCCCCGTTCAACGTTTATTTCAACGCTGTCCTGTAAAGCAAAAAGAAGATGCGCGTACGGTAGTGCATTATAGCTTTAAATTTTTTGTCGCTTTAATGCATTATACTGGCGCTATCCGTTTTCATATTAAAGATAAAGCCCATTTAGCTAATTTGAAAGGCGAGCTTGTTTTGGCTAATCACCCATCACTTATTGATGTTGTGGTACTTATATCGGTTATTAAAAATGTTGATTGCGTTGTAAAAGCACACCTTTTTAAAAACCCTTTTATGCGTGGTGTGATAAAAAGTACAGGTTATATAAGCAATGAAGACCCGCAAGAATTATTAAAAGAATGCGAGCAAACACTAAAAAGAGGGAATAACTTAATTGTTTTTCCTGAGGGAACACGTTCAGTACCTCATAATTCGCTTAAATTTAAAAGAGGGGCTGCAAATATAGCCCTTAGATGTCATGCCCCTATAACCACCGTATTGATTAAAATGAAACCTAATACGTTAACTAAAGGGACGCCTTGGTACAAAGTAGCCCCATACCAAGCGCATTTTTCTATGCAACTAGCACCACATTCTTTCAAAAGCGATATTATTTATACAAGCGACGTACCTGCAATACAGTCCCGCCAGCTTACGAAAGGCTTACAACAATACTTTACAAAAGAGCTTAGCTATATATGAGTGAATTAAAACAACAAATTAAACAATTGATTATTTCGAGCCTAGATCTTGAAGATATGACCACTGCCGATATAAAAGACGACGAGCCTTTATTTGTAGATGGTTTAGGGCTAGATAGCATTGATGCGCTAGAGCTCGGGCTTGCTATCAAAAAAGAATTTGACGTAAAAATTGATGCAAATTCAGAACAAACTAAAGCGCATTTTGCGAGTGTTAACTCTTTAGCGCAATTTATAGAACAATCACGTACTTAATTAACACACACTAGGAATAATAATGAAAACCGCTGCTGAAATTTATGATGTATTACACGGCATTTTAGAAAATGAATTTGAAATAGATGCTGAAGATATCTCTTTAGAAGCTAACCTGTACGAAGATTTAGACTTAGACAGTATTGACGCTGTAGATTTAGTTGTTAAGTTACGTGAAATTACAGGTAAGAAAATTGAGCCTGACGCATTTAAACAAGTTCGCACTGTGCAAGATGTTGTATCTGAAATAGAAAAGCTCGTTAAATAAGCATGTTTAAGGCATTTTTAACAGCGTTAATAATGATTTTTTTAACCTGTTACCCTTTCATTGTTTATATAGGGCTGACACGTTTCAACAGTTATTTACTCACTATGATTTTATTAACACTGTTAATAATAAGGCTTTGGTTAAGCAAGCCTTTATTAGCTAAAATGCCATGGATAAAGCCAGCCTCATTACTTGGAATTTTAGCTATTGGCTTATCTAAAACGATGGGCAGTGATTTTGGTATTCGGCTTTATCCGGTTATTGTAAATACTGTTATGTTTTTTGTTTTTGCTTACTCGCTTTATAAAGGTCCAAGTATCATAGAAACGTTTGCACGTATCACTGAGCCAAAGCTTGATAAAAGAGCCATTTCGTACACTAAAAATGTAACTAAAATATGGTGCGTTTTTTTTGTTTTTAACGCCAGTATAGCGTTATACACTAGTGTGTTTACAAGTCTTGATGTGTGGGCATTTTATAACGGTTTTATTGCATACATTATTATGGGTGTTTTATTTGCAGTAGAGTGGTTAGTAAGGAAAAAAGTAAAAAGGAATGCAGGTGTTTAATACTTTAGATAACGCAAGCATAAATATTCGATTTAG
The DNA here is from genome assembly GCA_007988745.1 of Pseudoalteromonas atlantica. Classification (GTDB taxonomy): domain Bacteria; phylum Pseudomonadota; class Gammaproteobacteria; order Enterobacterales; family Alteromonadaceae; genus Pseudoalteromonas; species Pseudoalteromonas atlantica. The sequence continues at coordinate 124,680 of BJUT01000003.1, read as the reverse complement.
TCATAATGGCTCAGCGTTATCTGAGCGTCAATTTGTTAATGATATTAATCAAGTTTTGGCTAAAATTCCGCAATCGCCTACTAAAGCATCGGCAGTGCTTTTCAACAGTAGTAGCTATGATTTTGCTGTAAACCTTTTTGCATTGGCGCATAAAGGCTGGACTATAATTTTACCGCCTAATGGTCAAAGCGAAACACTCAATGCGCTTTTAGAGCAAACCCCTTACTATTTGGGCGATAGTGATTTGGTCGAGCATGCGACTACGCCATTTGAAAATATTGGTAATTTAACAACTACACCTAACTACACACCGTTCAATAAAATTGCTTGGCCGAGTGAAGGTAACCTTGTTTTTTATACTTCTGGCTCTTCAGGTCAAGCTAAGCCTATTTTTAAATCGTGGCGAGTGCTTAATAAAGAGATAAAAACGCTCAACAGTACGTTTGCTTTAAAACGTAACCCTGTATTTATTGCCAGTGTTTCGCATCAGCATATTTACGGTTTGTTATTTAGAGTGTTATGGCCGCTTAGCAATAACCACATAATTGATACAGACTTGCTTAACTACCCCGAGCATATTGCTACTAAACTTAAAACAATTACACAGGCCGTGTTTATATCCAGTCCGGCACAGCTAAAGCGGCTGCATCAAGATAACGTTTTAATAGAAGAAAAGTCACATTTACAGTGGGTTTTCTCATCCGGTGGGCCGCTTCAAAATGAAGACGCTGTCACTTTAAATAAACAGCTAAATAAACCCATTACTCAAGTATTTGGCAGCACCGAAACTGGCGGAATTGCATATCGTCAGGTTGTGTCTTTAGAGAACGTTAGTCATTGGCAGCCATTTTTAGGGATCACATTACACAGTACCTCTGAACAACGATTAGTGTTGAATTCGCCTTTAGTTGAGCAAACAAACTATTTATTAGATGACCGAGGTACATTATTTCAAAATGGCCAATTTGAATTACTAGGTCGTTTTGACCGTATTATAAAGCTTGAAGAAAAACGCTTAAGCCTTGACGAACTAGAGCTACATTTATGCAAAAGTGAGTGGGTACAGGAAGCTAAAGTAATAACGCTAAATGGGAAACGTTTAGTATTAGGCGCTGTTATAGTGCTTACACATAAAGGACAAGCATATTTAAACGCCAATGGAAAGTTAGCGACTAATACGCTTTTAAAAACACATACATTGAATCGTTTTGAAGGGATCTGTACGCCTAAAAAATGGCGTTTTCTAAATCAATTACCCTACAACACGCAAGCTAAAATAAATTTAAAAGTATTGGAGTCTCTTTTTGTCAAAGCTGATTAACACAAAGCCTGAACTTGTTAACTGTGTATCGTCAACACAGAGTCATTGCCTAACGCTTTTTATACCGCCAAGTTTAGATTATTTTAAAGGTCACTTTAGTCAAGGCCCTATTTTAGCAGGTGTAGTGCAGCTCGATTGGGCCGTAAATGCCATGCGAAAATACTTTAATGTTAAACGTGAAGTAAAAGATATTGAAGTGCTTAAGTTTCAGGTTGTTATTACCCCTGGTCTAACAATTAAATTAACTGTTGAAGAAAAGCCTGGCGGTAAGTATGGCTTTTCGTATCAATCAGATAAAGGCCAACACGCCTCAGGGCGTATAGTGTTTAAAAGTGATACAGATGAATAATTTTTGTATTGTTATACCTAATTTTAATCATGTAAGTGTTATTGATGAAGTACTTGCAACGTTAACTGAGTATACGCTGCCAATAATAATGGTTGATGATGCCAGTAGTGTGCAGGCTAAATCTCTTTTTGCTACTCTTGAGAAAAAATATGCCCACCTCACTCTTATATCGCATGAGCAAAATGAAGGCAAAGGCGGTGCGGTACAAACAGGATTGCGCTGCGCGTATGAGCAAGGTTATAGCCATGCAATACAAGTAGATGCAGATGGGCAACATAATTTATCAGATATCAAAAAGTTGATTGAGCTTTCAAACACACACCCACAGGCATTAATTAGTTGTTGCCCAGTGTATGATGAATCGGTTCCCAAGCACCGTTACTTAGCACGTTATTTGACCCATGTGTGGGTATGGATAGAAACGCTCAGCTTTAAAATTGTGGACTCAATGTGTGGTTTTAGAGTCTACCCTTTAAATGTGACTAATAAGCTTATAAGTGAGGTTAATCTCGGTAAGCGTATGGACTTTGATCCAGAAATACTGGTTAGGTTATATTGGCGCAACGTTCCATTTGTTTTTTTACCAAGCCAGGTTATTTACCCAGAAAATGGCTTGTCACACTTCCAGCCACTCCAAGATAATGTGCGTATTTCGTGGTTACATACGCGTTTATTTTTTGGCATGCTGCTTCGTTCACCTGTTTTACTATGGCATAAATATAAGAGACGTTATGGCCGTTAAACATTGGTCTAAAATGCAAGAGCGAGGTAACTTTTTAGGTATACAAATATTACTATTTGCCCATAAAGTACTTGGTCGTAAAGGGCTGTGGGTTATTTTGTTCCCGGTTGTTTGCTATTTGTTTATTACCGGTAAAGTTGCACGCGCGGCTTCTAAGCAGTTTTTAGTCCAAGTTAATAATTACAATAATGTTGAGCGTAAAGTAACTTTTAAACAACAGCTTATGCATTTTTGTAGTTTTGCCGATAGCGCCCTTGATAAAATTGATGGTTGGCTCGGTCGAATTTCAAAAAAGGATATCCAATATACTAATGAACAGCTGTTTATTGATTTAAATGAGAAACAGCAAGGGGCCATTTTTATTGGCTCTCACTTGGGTAACCTTGAGGTATGTAGAGCACTGAGCCAGCATCGCAGCAGTAAAAAAATTAATGTGCTTGTATTTACTCATCACGCTGTTGAATTTAATAAAATGCTTAAAAAAATTAACCCTGCGGTGTCGGTTAACTTAATTCAAGTGAGCGATATGGGGCCTGATCTAGCTATTTTATTAAAAGATAAAGTAGAGCAGGGTGAAATAGTCGTTATTGTTGGTGATAGAACAAGCGCTACAACGGGTGAGCGATCAACACGTGTTGAGTTTTTAGGTAAGCCAGCATCTTTTTCTCAAGGGCCTTTTATATTAGCTGCATTATTAGATTGCCCCGTTTACTTTTTATTTTGCTTAAAAGATAAAAAAACAAAAAAGTATCATGTGATTTTTGAACATTATAGCCAAACATTAAAAATACCCCGCTCACAAAGGCAAGGTCTATTAACCACTGTAATTACAGATTTTTCTGCACGTTTAGGCTTTTATGCCGCGCGGTATCCTTATCAGTGGTTTAATTTTTATGATTTTTGGCAAAACGATCAGCAAGTAGAACGCAGCAATGCAAAGGAGAAGTAGAGTGTCAGCTCAGGAAGTACAGCTTTTTGGAAACCAACAACTTTCTATTGAAGATATTGTTAATATTGCACATCAAAATACTCAGGTGCAATTAAGTGGCTGCGAGCAATTTAGCGCAAAGATTGATAGCGCGCTTAGCTTTTTAGACTCTCTACTCAAAGAAGATGGTGTGATTTATGGGGTAACTACAGGCTATGGTGACTCAGTTACGGTTCCTGTACCACTTAACTTAGTTGATGAGCTACCATTACATTTAACGCGCTTTCATGGTTGTGGACTAGGCGATGTGTTTAATAAAGTACAAGGGCGTGCAATTTTAGCTACGCGCTTAGCATCACTTTCACAAGGCTATTCTGGCGTAAGCTGGGAAATGCTGAATCTTCTCAAAGACTATTTAAACCTTGATATAGTACCTGTTATTCCTCAAGAAGGTTCGGTAGGCGCTAGCGGTGATTTAACCCCACTGTCGTATGTAGCAGGTGCTATGGTTGGTGAACGTGATGTTTTTTACAAAGATAAAATACTTAACAGCGCGCAGGTAATGCAAGCGGCTGGTTTAAAGCCTTTAACGCTTCGCCCAAAAGAGGGGCTTGCAGTTATGAATGGTACAGCTGTGATGACCGCACTGGCTTGTTTAGCGTTTGATAGAGCTAATTATTTAGCAAAACTTGCAAGTAGGATTACTGCATTGTCTAGCCTTGCTCTTAAAGGTAATAGTCATCATTTTGATGAAATTTTATTCTCTGTTAAGCCTCATCCTGGGCAGCAACAAGTTGCTAAATGGATACGAGATGATTTAAACCATCATGACCATCCTCGTAACGCTGATAGACTGCAAGATAGGTACTCTATTCGCTGTGCACCGCATGTTATTGGTGTATTGCAAGATAGTTTGCCATTTTTCAGGCAGATGATAGAAAACGAGCTTAACTCTGCAAACGATAACCCTATTATTGATGGCGAGGGTGAGCATGTACTTCATGGTGGCCATTTTTATGGCGGCCACATTGCAATGGCAATGGATAGTATGAAAACGGCGATTGCAAATCTGGCAGATTTAGCCGACAGGCAAATCGCTTCATTGGTCGATACTAAATTTAATAATGGATTACCATCAAATTTATCAGACAGTGAGGCTGAACGTCGTTACATAAATCATGGCTTTAAAGCCGTGCAAATAGGCGCCAGTGCCTATACTGCTGAAGCGCTTAAGTTAACGATGCCTGCAAGTGTATTTTCTCGCTCTACTGAGTGCCATAATCAAGATAAAGTAAGTATGGGGACTATTGCCTCACGTGATTGTTTGCGTATTTTACAGCTTACAGAGCAGGTTATTGCAAGTACGTTACTAGCAAGTATTCAAGGGGTGAGGCTGCGTATTAAACAAGGCGAACTTGAATTTTCAAGTTTAACTGCAGATATGCAAGCGATGTATACTGACATAACTCATTATTTCGAAAACCTAACTGAAGATAGGCCAATGGAAGCGGTACTTAGACAAACCATTAGTTATATTCAAGAAAAACGTTGGGCTTTATATGAATAGTAAAGGCGCTTTGCTAACTCATGAAGTGGAAATTGAAATTCCATTTCATGACTGCGATCCGATGAATGTTGTATGGCATGGTAATTACCCTCGCTACTTAGAGGTGGCTCGCTGTGAGTTACTGCGATTATTTGATTACGACTATCCTCAAATGATGGAGTCGGGTTATGCGTGGCCAATAGTGGATATGCAAATTAAGTACGTGGCATCCGCCATATTTACCCAAAAAATTAAAGTGACCGCGCATTTAAAAGAGTTCGAAAACCGATTAAAAATTGATTATATAATTACAGATGCCATAACGAATAAGCGTATTACTAAAGCGACTACCACTCAAGTTGCTGTTGAGATATCGACTAAAGAAATGCAGTTTGCCTCACCAGCGGTGATAGTTGATAAGCTTGCAAAAATACTTAGCTAATATTGGATGATGCTATGAATTATTTAAAAAATTGTGTGTTTGTTAGTTGTCTTTATTTTGTTTTTTTTAGTGCCAGTTTATTAGCTGCTACGACAGTTTCGGGTGAATTTAAGCAATTAAAACATTTTGCCGGCTTCTCTAAACCATTCATCTCTAAAGGGGAGTTTACACTTGAAGGGGAAAAGCTGCTTTGGTATGTAAAAACACCAGTGCAAAGTACATTACTAATCGAGAATGGCCAAGTATTTGTGAAAAATAAAGAGGGTGAGCTTACTCCTCAGCCTGGCAGCGAGCAGTTTGTAGGCTTATTAACTGACTTACTCGGATTAGATATGAGAGCCTTATATGCGCGGTTTGATGTAACAAATCAAACAGGCTGTTTATTATTAAAGCCAAAAGATACGCTATTAAAACAGCTGTTTAGCCATTTTATTCTTTGTGAAAATAACCAGCGTGTACAAAGTATAACCTTAAATGAGCACTCGGGTAGCAACACAGTAATAGAGTTTTCTTATGCAAATACACCTAATAATTAATAAGTGTAAGTAACCTTCGGGAAAGTGATGTGATTAAACGTATTAGTGTACTTATTACATGGTTTGGTTTTTTAGCTGTTTTACTTTGTGCTGCTTTGTATATCACTAAGCCTGTATTAAATGCTGATATGTTTAGTTTATTACCAAAATCACATTCTCAATTGGCGTACGGCGAAGAGGTCTTTTTTAAAAAAAATGCAAACCGTATTATGTTTTCATTTACTGGTGATGGTAAAAACTTAGCACATGACGAGCTTAAATCATGGCTGTTAAAACGTGATATAAAAAATAGCTTTGAACTGCCAAGCATTGAGCAGTTATCTTCAGTGTTCTCTGCGTATCAACATGCGCTGCTCAGCGACAATTATAAAAATAGTATGGTTGATAAAGCACAGTTTGAGTCATTTTACCTTACTCAATTAAATCAATTAGGAAACCCTTTTGTAAGTGCCACCCTAAAAGCCGATATTAGTTTAAGTCTTGCTGCATTTATAGGCGATAATTTAAAACAAAGTCAGTTATTCTCTTTAAAAAATGAGCGGTTAACGCGCCGTCTAAATCATACTGATTATGCTGTTATATTGGCTACCATTCCTAACAATAGCCTCCCAATTGATGAGTCTATTAAGCTTGCGAGCAGCATTAAAAATAAGCTTGAAAGTTTAAATGATACGTACCCACAGACCACTATTCGCTATTCAGGTGCTCTTTTTCATACAGCTGAAAACGCTCAGCAAGCTAAGTATGAAATGAGCTTATTTGGTGGCCTTAGTGTAATCGCATTACTTTTAATGGTGTTTTGGGTATTTAGGCAAGTCAGTAGCATTTTGCTTGCAAGCTTAACCGTACTTAGTGCACTGGCTGGTGGTGCTACGGCCATGGTATTTGTGTTTAATTCGATTCATTTGTTAACACTAGTTTTTGCTGTAACCCTAATTGGTATAGCTATTGATTATGCATTTCATGCGATGACTGATTTAGCGTATGGCAACAGTTTTTACCAAAGTAGTGGGTTAAGTAAAGGCACAAAAACAGCTTTGCTTTTATCTTTTATTACAACAGGCCTCGGCTATAGCTGTTTATTAGGTGCGCCAATTTCACTTTTATCGCAAGTAGCAGTGTTTGTAATTGCTGGGCTTGCGAGCGCCTGGTTATTCACATTAATTATATTACCTATCTGGCAATCTAAGCTTGTACTCTCTGAGCGAAGTTTGATTAAAAGTCAGCAGTTATTAGGTTTAATGGTGCGCTTTAACCGTTGTAAGCAATCGGTTTTACTCGTATTGGGGCTGGTGTTAATGTTTTTGTTTTACCTTAAACCGGTTTCATTTAACAACGATGTACGTTTACTAAATGCAAGCCCACAGCAACTAATACTTAATGAGCAAAAGCATTTAACTTTATTGGGACAGTTAGATGCCCACATTGTATTTTTATTTGCATCAAATGCTGAACAACTACTGCAAAAGCAAGAGCAACTAATAGATGATTTAAAGCGTATTAACTCACATCTTAAACACAATGCTATTAAGCGTTGGTTACCTAGTAAGCGCACGCAAAAAAATAATTTAGCGCTCTTTAACGGGGCTGTTAAAAGCGATGTGTTAATTATCACTGAAAAATATACAGGGATAAAAGTTGAGTCAGCTAACACAGAACTTTTGAGTTACGACGCTTTAGCAAATAGTCATTTTTCAGCACTTTTAAATGCACAAATGTTTGTTGAGCCTAATAAGGCTGTTACTTGGTTTTCTGTATCGGGAATATCCACGCAAGCGCTAACTTCTAACGTTAATGCTTATGAAGATGCGTTTATATATAACAAGCCTGAGCAAATCAGTAGCCTACTTAAAAACTACAGCCAGTATTTATTGCTTACATTGGGCGTGGCCATTGTTATTTGCTTTGTTTTATTTAGCTATAAATTTGGCCTTCGGATTGGCACTGTGCAGGTGATAACATTAAGTGCCAGCCTATTGACTATGCTTTGGGTATGTAATGCAGCGCAAGGAAGTATCTCAATTTTTAATCTGCTAGGTGGCTTACTCATTATTGGCCTAGCCATAGATTATTTAGTGTTTTACCAAATTAACAACTTAACGGCGGTAAATGTATTGGCCATTAGCTTGTCGGCCGCCTCTTCGATGTGTGTGTTTGGTATGCTCGCCTTTTCAGATACCCCCGCCATTTTTAGTTTTGGCCTTACTGTTATGGTAGGGATTTTAGCCGTATATATTTTATCTCCATTAAGTGTATTAAAGTCTCAAAAGGAATAATAATTTGAACAACCTTGAGCAGTATGATGTTGTGGTTATAGGGGCAGGACCTTCAGGTGCACTTGTAAGTAGCTTATTAGTACAAAAAGGCTGGAAAGTGCTGGTGCTAGAGCAACAAGTATTTCCTCGTTTTTCAATTGGCGAAAGCTTATTACCTCAATGTATGGAGTATTTAGCTGATGCTGGGCTAGTTAACACAATACATGAACATGCAGATGAGCTTGGCTTTCAATTTAAAGATGGTGCTGCGTTTCATCGTAATGGCCAAAATACAGCTATAAATTTTACTGAAAAATTTAGCCTAGGCCCGGGTACTACTTTTCAAGTTAAACGGGCTGATTTTGATAAGCTGATTGCTGATAGAGCGCAGCATCAAGGCGTTGAAATTCGCTATCAGCATAGTGTTATTGGTTTTACTGATGAAGCTGCTAGTGCGACGCTGCAAGTGCAAAATAATAAAAATCAAACGTATGATGTAAGGGCTAAGTTTGTACTTGATGCGAGTGGTTTCGGCCGAGTTTTACCAAAACTTTTAAATTTAGAAAAACCTTCTACTTTTCCTGTGCGTAGTGCTTATTTCAGTCACTTTAATGATGGCATTACTGACGAGCTGTTTGATAGAAATAAAATTTTAATAACCGTTCACCCTAAATTTAATGATGTTTGGTATTGGCTCATCCCCTTTAGTGATGGCACGTCCAGCATTGGGGTTGTTGCAAAGCAAACACGCTTTAATGAGAGTAGTGAAGCTGACACCTTAAAACAGTTTATAGAGCAAGACCCTTACTTAAAAAAACTTTTAGCTAATCGCGTACCTATAACACAGGCGCGTAGCATTAGTGGTTACTCTGCTAATGTATGTACGCTACATGGAAAACATTTTGCTTTACTAGGCAATGCGGGTGAATTTTTAGATCCGGTGTTTTCATCTGGGGTGACTATTGCTTTAAAGTCTGCACACTTAATTGCCCCCCTTATTGATGATTATTTAAATGGAGAAGTGATTGATTTTGAGGAATGTTACGCCGAGCCATTGCAGGCAGGAGTTGATTGTTTTAAAACCTTTGTTAAAGGTTGGTACGATACCCGATTTCAAGACGTTATTTTTTATTCAGAACAAAACTCGCAGGTTCGTGAAATGATCAGTGCTATTTTAGCGGGTTACGCATGGGATAAAAATAATCCATTTGTTGCTCAAAGTGAGCGTCGTTTAAATGTATTAGCGCAGCTATGTCAAAATTAATCCCAGTTATTGAGGCTCATACCAGACACTTTTTAAGATGTACTTTTATAGCTTTAGTGTGTGTTTGCATAACAGCATGTAGTAGCACATATAAAAGCAGTGAGCGTGTTGATATTTCTGCAGCCACTACACTTGATATTTCGCATGTGCCTGTACAAATGTTTGATCAAAATTGGCAGCATGTTTTATATATTCAAAACAATGAGAAAGAGCATACATTATTAGCACAATTAGAAATAAACAAGCAGGGTACTATCAACTTATTGTTAATGACTACACAAGGCTTACCTATTTTAAAGCTTGAAAAACTAAATAACCAACCACCTAATGTTACTAAAATGATAGTCGGTGTTGATTTAGACCCTGCTTATATATTGGCAGATATTGCCTTAGTGCATTGGCCTGTATTATTTCTTAATGAGAAAATATCTGGGGCGATTATAAAGCAGATAGCCACACAAAGGCGTGTTGTAAAAAATAACCGCTCGATTATTACAATAAATTATAGCGATAATAAAACAGTACTAAATAATAGTGAGCGACATTATCAAATTACATTTGAGAAGGTAAACTAGTGACTTTTTGGTTAAATGATTTAGGCATTGTAAGTGCAATGGGCAAAGGCATTGAAGATACAATTATTAGCCTAAATAACTTACAAAATAATGAAGCCCCACAGCTTTTAAAGACAAAAGATTTAAGCACAGAGGGTTTGCCATTTTATGTTGGGCACGTGGACTGCGTTCCTCTAAATCAAAAGCACCGTATTGATACGCTAATTGATATAGCCCTTGAGCAAATATCCCCAACACTTAAGCGTTTTTCACATATTGATAAATCACGAATTGCTGTTGTGGTAGGTACAAGTACATCTGGGGTGCATGATGGCGAACAAGCTCGAGCTGAACACGACAGTTCAGGTGTGTGGCCAAGTGACTTTTTATATGCTGATCAAGAACTTGCTACTCCTTCACATTACATAGCCGAAAAAGTAGGGGCGTTAGGTCCTTGTTATAGTATTTCAACGGCATGTACCTCAAGTGCTAAAGCTCTCATTAGCGCAAAAGCTTTAATAACTGCTGATTTAGCAGACGTTGTAATTTGTGGTGGCGTAGACAGCCTTTGCAAACTTACCATTAATGGATTTAATGCCTTGGCATCAATGAGCACTGGAATGTGTAAGCCTTTTTGCGATGACAGAGATGGTATTAATATTGGTGAGGGTGCTGCGTTATTTGTCATGAGTAAAGAAGCACCGTTAGAAAATGGCGTCATGTTTTTAGGTGGTGGGGAAAGCTCTGATGCTCATCACATTTCGGCGCCAGACCCTAGCGGTAATGGTGCAGAATCGGCAATGAAAGCAGCTCTGGCCGTTGCTGACTTATTACCTAGTGATATTGACTATATAAATGCACACGGCACAGCAACAATTAAAAATGACGAAATGGAAGCCCTTGCAATTAATAGTGTGTTTGGCAACAATACACCGCTGAGCTCCAGTAAGTACTTAACTGGGCACACTTTAGGTGCAGCTGGTGCAATTGAAGCAGGTATTTGTTGGCTGTTGCTCAGAGGGAGAGGAAATATTACTTTGCCTTTTAATAAATGCACACACAGAAATAAGCTCGCAGATATCAACGTTATTGAGCAAGCTAGCACGGTTAAATTAAATTACTGCCTATCAAACTCATTTGCGTTTGGTGGTAATAATGCCAGTTTGATTTTAGGTACTCATAATGAATAATTATTCTATAGAGCAGGTTGTACCCCACGATGCTCCTATGATCTTAATAGATCAGTTAGTTGAATACAGCGATGAAAGTGCAACCTGCTCTGTGACTATTACACCCCAAAGCCCTTTTTATAATGAGCAAATTGAGGGAGTGCCAAGTTATATAGGTGTTGAATATATGGCCCAGTCTATAGCTGCCTATGCTGGAGCATTAGTTAACGATATTAATGAAGCGGTTAAAATTGGCTTTTTGATCGGCACGCGAAAATATAAAACACATCAGGCTATGTTTTATAAAAACAGCACCTTAACTATTTATGTTCACAAGCTTTACCAAGAAGAATCTGGTTTAAGTGTGTTTGAATGCCAAATAAGTGAAAATAAAAAAATACTGTGTGATGCAAAAATAAATGTATTTCAGCCAGAAGAACCGCTGGAATTTATAAGAGAAAACCAATGAATAAAAGAATTTTAGTGACCGGCTCTAGCCGGGGTATAGGTAAGGCTATTGCACTTAAACTTGCAGCTCAAGGCTATGACATTACTGTTCATTGCAGAACTGGTTTAGAGCAAGCTCAGCAAACATGTGCAGAAATACACGCACTTGGACAAAGCACTACACTACTACAATTTGACGTATGCGATAGAGCAGCGGCAAAGCAACAAATTGAGCAAGATATTACAAACAATGGTGCTTACTACGGTGTGGTGTGTAATGCGGGCATTACCAATGATATGGCTTTTCCGGCAATGCAGGGCGATGATTGGGATAGCGTAATTAGAACTGGGTTAGATGGCTTTTATAATGTTGTGCACCCAACAGTTATGCCCATGGTACAAACTCGTAAAGGTGGGCGCATTATTACTATGGCTTCAGTGTCGGGTATTGCGGGCAACAGAGGGCAAGTAAATTACAGCGCAGCGAAAGCAGGTATTATTGGCGCTACCAAAGCCCTATCGCTGGAACTAGCTAAGCGAAAAATTACTGTAAATTGTGTAGCGCCTGGTTTAATTGAAACAGCAATGACGGATGAGCTTCCGGTTGCTGAAATGATGAAAATGATTCCACTTAAACGTATGGGAACAGTGAACGAAGTGGCTGGTACAGTTGCATTTTTAATGTCTGATGATGCTGCTTACATCACTCGCCAAGTTATTTCGGTTAACGGCGGGATGGTTTAATGAAACGTGTTGTTGTTACAGGGATGTCGGTTATAACCGCATTGGGCGATGATTGGGATGAATTTAAAAGCGCCTTGATTAAAGGTGAAAATGCAGTTGTAACAATGCGTGAATGGGATAAAGCTGATGGGCTTAATACGCGCTTAGCTGCCCCTGTCACCCATTTTGAAAAACCTAACCATTATAAACGTAAGCAAATACGCTCAATGGGGCGAGTGGCACTTATGTCCACACGTGCAACTGAGCGTGCGCTTGAGCAAGCTGATTTACTTGAACATAAAAGTCTTACAGACGGCTCTACCGGTGTAGCATATGGCTCATCCACCGGCTCAACACCGCCACTTCTCGCATTTGCAAATATGTTGGAAAGTGGCTCAATGTCTGGAGTCACAGCTACAAGCTATATTCAAATGATGGCACATACAGCGCCAGTAAATGTAGGCGTATTTTTTGGCATAAAAGGACGAGTGATCACCACAAGTTCGGCATGTACGTCTGGCTCGCAGGGTATTGGCTACGCTTATGAGGCAATTAAATTTGGTCGTCAAAAAATAATGGTAGCAGGGGGGGCAGAAGAACTTTGTATTACCGAAGCAGCTGTATTTGATACGCTGTATGCTACAAGTATTAAAAATGACACCCCTAAAAATACGCCTCGCCCATTTGATAAAAACCGTGATGGCTTGGTTATAGGAGAAGGTGCCGGTACTTTAATACTTGAAGAGTATGAGCATGCTAAAGCTAGAGGGGCAAATATATTGGCTGAGGTTGTCGGTTTTGGCTGTAACTCTGATGGACAACATGTTACTCAACCATCTTCAGATACCATGCAAATAGCCATTGAAATGGCATTGCAAGATGCAAATTTATCGGCAGATCAAATTGGTTATGTTAATGCACATGGTACTTCAACAGATCGTGGTGACATTGCAGAAACAAATGCAACCTTTAACGCGTTAGGTGCTAAACCAATTAGTTCACTAAAAAGTTATCTTGGTCATACTTTAGGTGCTTGTGGGGCGATAGAAGCGTGGGCTAGTATTAATATGATGACTGATAATTGGTTTGCCCCAACAATTAATTTGACAGAAGTAGACAATGAGTGTGCGCCTTTAGATTATATTACAGAACATGGCCGTGAAATAGATACCGATTATATAATGAGTAATAACTTTGCATTTGGTGGCATTAATACCTCATTGATTTTTAAACGCTTTAAAGGTGAGTAATATGCCTTGGTTAGTGTTATTTTTGTGTTTATTTAGCCCATTGAGTTTTGCTACATCTAAATTAGAAATAGGCGGTGGTGTGTTTGTGGCTGATATCCCCCACTATCTAGGATCAGATCAAAGTGAGCAATACATAATGCCTGTGCCTTATGTTCGTTATCAAAGTGATGAGTTAGATGTGGACCGCAATAGCTTTACTGGTTACTTATGGCATTTTGATAATGTACACCTAGATATATCTGCTGGAGTTAGTATAGCCGTTGACAGCGCAGGTAACCAAGCTCGAGAAGGCATGGATGATTTAGATTGGGTGTTTGAACTTGGACCTTCGCTAAATTATTACTTTAAAGGTGATCCCCAAGCGGCAGAACAATTTTATATTGGCTTATTCACCCGTAAAGCTATGGCAACTGATTTTAGCTCAGTGACTAACGTCGGTTGGCGTTATGGGCCGAGCATCTACTATCAAAGCCCGGTGTTTATTGCCCCAACTTATGAAATTACCACTAGCGTAAGAGCAAATGCCAATTTTGCCGACGGTCGTTACTTAAATTATTATTATAGTATATCAGCATCAGATACGCATGATTCACGTTCAAAGTTTAATACTCAGTCGGGCTATTCTGGCGCCGATATTTCGCTGGGGCTTAATTTAGATAGTAAAAAATATTGGCTAGGTGGCTTTATTAAATATCACCACTTAGCCCAAAGCAAACAGCAACGTAGTCCCTTAGTGAAACACGATAGTAATATCTCGTTTGGTTTTGGAGTTGCATGGAAGTTCTATACAAAAGAAGGAATATAAAATGAAATTAATGACAAGTTTATTATTAGCTACATCTTTGTTAACAGTGAGTGCGGTTGAAGCACGTGATGATATAGGTAAATATCCTATTCAATCACTGCTAGAAACCAGTAAAGCCAAAAGTGCGCTATTAGATGTACCTCTTTACTTTGCTGATCAAAGCTACGGTAGTGAGAGCAGTAAATACGGTGAAGTGATCACTAATAAAAAAACTAACGCATTTAATAAAAGTGATCGTGAAGCGTGCGAGTGGGTCATGCTTAGTGCTTTAAAAGCACTACAAGAGCGTGCCATAAAAGAAGGCATGAACGCAGTTGTAAATATTCAATCATATTATAAAAAGCGTAAGTTTGTAAGTAGCACGGAATATGAATGCGGTGCTGGTACAATTATCGCTGGCGTTGCATTAAAAGGCACTTTAGTTAAGTTATAACTAACTGTTGACTCATTTTTGCTGTATAATTTGCGACCCTTGATAAATGTGGCCGCAGGTTATACAGCATGAATTTTAAATCTTTTAGTTTTTCCCCTGAACTTATTCAGGCGTTAGGCGAACTTAATTACCACACCCTTACGCCCATTCAGCGTTCAGCTATTCCGGCTGTTCGTAAAGGTAAAGACGTTTTAGCAAGTGCCCAAACAGGCACAGGTAAAACGGCTGCGTTTGCTTTACCTATCATCCAAAAATTAACTGAATCTGAGCTAAGCACAAGCAATGCTCCGCACGCGTTAGTGCTTGCGCCAACTCGTGAGCTGGCAGAGCAAATAGCAAATAACTTTAAAGCCTATGCAAAACATACCGCTTTAAAAGTAGTGAGCCTATTTGGCGGTGTTAATACCGCAGGCCAAGCAAATGCACTTAAAGACGGCGTAGATGTTGTAGTTGCAACCCCAGGGCGTTTACTTGATCATATTCGCTTAGGTAATTTAAGCCTAGCAAGCGTTAAACACTTAGTACTTGATGAAGCCGACCGTATGCTTGATATGGGCTTTATTAAAGATATGCAAAGTGTTATTAAAAGTTGTGACGAGCAGCGCCAAATTTTACTTTTTTCAGCCACTTTTCCAGCGGCTATTAAGCAGTTTGCAGCAAAAGTATTAAAACAGCCTGAAATTGTTCGCGTAGATCAAACTAATAGTACTGCAAGTACGGTACAGCATGTTGTGTACCCAGTTGAAGAGCGTCGTAAGCAAGAGCTGCTTTCTGAGCTGATTGGTAAAAAGAACTGGCAACAGGTACTTGTGTTTGTAAACATGAAAGAAACGGCGGATGAGCTGGTTAAAGAGCTTAACCTTGATGGTATTCCTGCCACTGTATGTCATGGTGATAAATCGCAAGGTAACCGCCGACGTGCACTTCGTGAATTTAAAGAAGGCAAAGTACGTGTTTTAGTGGCTACCGAAGTTGCAGCGCGTGGTATTGATATTGAAGGCCTACCACGAGTAATTAATATTGATTTACCATGGCTTGCAGAAGATTACGTACACCGCATTGGCCGTACAGGTCGTGCTGGTAATCAAGGCCAAGCTATTTCGTTTGTAAGCCGCGAAGAAGAAAACACCTTATTTGAAATAGAGTCGTTAATTGGCCAAAAAATCAAACGTGTTTACTTAGAGGGTTATGAAGTAAGTAGCCGTGAAGTACTTATTGATAAAATAGGTAAAAAACCAGCGCATTTACGCCGTAGCCGTACTAATAAGCCAACAGGCCAAGCAACAGGCGAAGCACGTGCGGTAAATCGCTCACGTATTTCAAATGTGCGTAAAAGCTTAAAAGGCGCCAAGCTTACCCTTAAAAAGTAAGCTTAAAAATTTAGCATTTATAAAAAACCTGAGGTTTACTCAGGTTTTTTTGTGCCTCAATTTAGCTCAAGGTTTAAACAAAAAAACCTCACTAAGTGAGGTTTTTGATTAATAACTTAAAAGGGTTAAGCGTTTTCTAACATTGAGAGTGCAACGGCTTCAGCTGCTTTAATACCATCAATACCTGCAGATAAAATACCACCTGCGTAACCTGCGCCTTCACCCGCTGGGTATAAACCTTTAGTATTTATGCTTTGGAAGCTTTTATCGCGTTTGATACTAATCGGCGATGATGTACGGGTTTCTACCCCTGTTAATAATCCGTCGTTTGTAGAAAAACCACGAATTTGCTTATTAAAGGCTGGAATGGCTTCGCGTATTGCATCGATAGCAAACTGCGGGAGTACATTTGCTAAATCGGTGAGTTTTATTCCTGGTGTAAACGATGGTTGTACATCACCTAAATCGCCCGATGCTTTTCCTTTTAAAAAGTCGCCAATTAACTGTGCTGGTGCATCGTAGTTGCTGCCGCCTAATGCATAGGCTTGCTCTTCTAGTTTACGTTGCAAATCAATGCCGGCAAGCGGGTGACCAGGGAAGTCTTTTTCAGGTGTAATACCTACTACAATGGCACTATTTGCATTGCGCTCACTACGAGAGTATTGGCTCATACCGTTTGTTACTACGCGGCCTTCTTCAGAGGTGGCGGCTACAACAGTCCCTCCTGGGCACATACAAAAGCTGTAAACTGTGCGGCCATTATCACAATGGTGAACGAGTTTATAATCAGCAGAGCCTAAAATGGGGTTACCCGCGTTAGGCCCAAAACGACACTCATCAATCATCGATTGCTTGTGCTCGATTCTAAAGCCCACAGAAAACGGTTTTGCTTCTACGTAAATGCCTTTATCGTGAATCATTTTAAAGGTATCACGGGCGCTATGTCCCACAGCAAGTACTACATGGCGGGTATTGAGCTTTTCACCGTTTGAAAGCGTTAAGCCAGTTACTTGTCCATCATCTATATGAATGTCGTCTACGCGGGTACTAAAGCGGATTTCGCCGCCAAGTTCAATAATACGTGCGCGCATTTTTTCAATCATGGTAACAAGTTTAAACGTACCAATGTGTGGCTTACTTACGTATAAAATTTCATCTGGTGCGCCGGCTTCTACAAATTCGGTGATAACTTTACGCCCGTAATGTTTTGGATCTTTTACTTGGCTGTATAGTTTACCGTCTGAAAATGTACCTGCGCCACCCTCGCCAAACTGCACATTAGACTCTGTATTAAGGGTACGTTTACGCCAAAAGCCAAAGGTGTCTTTGGTACGTTCGCGTACTTCTTTACCGCGCTCTAAAATAATAGGGTTAAAACCCATTTGAGCCAGCACTAAGCCCGCAAATAATCCACACGGGCCAAAGCCAATTACTACAGGGCGCTCAGTAAGGTTAGCGGGGGCTTGGGCAACAAATTTGTATGAGGTATCAGGGGCAGGTTTTACGTGCTGATCTTTTGCAAATGCGTTTAACAGCGCTTCTTCGTTATCTACTTCAATATCGAGGGTATAAATAAGTAAAATAGCCGTTTTTTTACGTGCATCGTACCCACGTTTAAACACATTGTAGCTGTGTAGCTGCGCTGGCTGTATTTTTAGTTTATCAACTATGGCTTGGCCTATAGCGTCTTCGTTATGATCAAGCGGCAGCTTTATTTCGGTTAAACGTATCATTGTTATCTCTTTTAGGTGTCTTAGCGGTAATATTATCCGCTCACAATAAGAAGTGTAGGGCACGTAATGGCTATACATTAAGGGCGCATATATTACGTTAAATTGACCGCAGATGGCACATATTTATTGTGTTTTTAATGGGGTTGGGTATGATCCTCGCTTTAGATAATTAATTACTAGGTTTAAACTATTATGGCGTTTGTGGTCACCGAAAACTGTATTAAGTGTAAATACACAGATTGTGTGGCAGTGTGCCCTGCAGATGCCTTTTACGAAGGCCCTAACTTTTTAGCAATAAGCCCTATTGATTGCATAGATTGTGGATTATGCGTACCAGAGTGCCCAGCTGAAGCAATTTACCAAGAAGATGAGCTGCCAGAAGACCAAAAAGAGTTTACCGAGCTTAATGCTGAGCTTGCATTGGTGTGGCCACGCATTGTTGAGGTAAAACCAGCGCCTGCTGATGCCGATAGTTGGAATGGCGTGGCTAATAAGCTTAAATTAATTGAAACCTAGCTTTTAAATTAAGCCTTTAATATTAATTAGTTAAAAAAGCCATTGTTTTTAGTATCAAACTATTAACAAATGTACTGACTTAAATTACACTGCATAAATAAGTTTACCTTTTAAGGGTAAACACGTCTAAATGGATGTTTATGCAGTACTTAATAATTATAAAAAAACAATGCAGTGCTTTATTCCCCTTCTTATTAGCACTTTTATTTTCTAACCACCTTTACGCCAGTGAAAAACAGCAGCATTCTCTTGAACATATAAATGCAGATATTACTGTAGATGGCGTACTTGATGAGCCCCACTGGCAAAATGCCACTTTAGTTCCTATAGCATTTCAAGATGAGCCTAACGAAAAGGGCGCCCCACCGGTTAAAACTGATGCTTACATGTATGAAGATGGCAGCAACTTATATGTTGCTTTTGTAGCCGAAGATCCACAGCCGAGCGAAATAACAGCTTCTCTACGTGACAGAGATACGCTTTGGCAAGATGATACGGTTATTTTAATTATTGACACTTTTAACGACGAACGTTCAGCTTACGAATTTTATGTAAATCCATTGGGTGCGCAAGGTGATACGCGGATGAGTGACACCGATGGCTGGCAATCAGACCCGTCTTGGGATGCAATATGGGATAGCGCAGGGCAAATTACCGACCAAGGGTTTGTGGTTGAAATGCGTATACCTTTTAAAGCGCTAAGATTTCCTGAAAATAAAACAGATTTAACATGGGGCTTTGCCCTTATGCGAAATTACCAACGTGATGTACTGTATCAGCTTTCAAATATGGGGTTTGACCGAGATATAAAATGCAGTTTATGTCAGTTTGATAAATTAAATGGTTTTAAAAATATAAAAGCCAGTAAAAATCTGCAACTAACGCCAACACTTACGGCGCTCAGAAATGATTCAAAAGCTACCTTGCCAGGACAGTGGGATAATGGTGATATAGACACCGAAGCTGGCCTTGATTTACGCTGGGGGGTTACACAAGATGCGGTAATTAATGCCACTATAAACCCAGATTTTTCGCAAATAGAAAGTGATGCGTTAGCCCTTGATGTAAATACCACGTACTCAATTTATTATGCAGAAAAGCGACCATTTTTTTTAGATGGCGCATCTTACTTTAAAAGCAGTTTATTTGAACTATTGTATACCCGCACTATTGCAGAGCCTGAAGTAGGGGCAAAATTAACAGGTAAAACAGGGCAACATAGCTATGCATTTATGTATGCCGATGACAATAATAGCAATATTTTATTGCCAACAAATCAAGGCTCTGGTTTTGCAATTTTAGAGGATAAAACCCATGCAGCAGCGGCGCGTTATCAATACGATATTGGCCAACAAGGCACTATAGGGCTAAGTACGACCCTCCGCGAAAGCGATGATTACTACAATACAGTGCTTTCTGTCGATGGCAGCTATTGGTTTAATCAATCAGATCTGCTGACCTACCAGGTAGCTACAACAGATTCTAAAAACTCTGATTTTTTAACAAGTAACTATAACTTATCTAAAACTCAATCTGATGAAGCGTACGCTATAGAGTTTACCCGTGATAAACGTGACTACAATTTGTTTGCCAGCTACGAAAACATAGGTAAAGACTATCGCACTGACTTAGGTTATCAAGAAAAAGTAGATTATGAGAACGTAGGCTTTGGGGGCGGACAAACCTGGTATGCAGATGAATCTGGTTTATTAACGTCATGGTCTTATGAGGCTGATTGGGATAAAACATGGGCGCAAAATGGCGACCTACTTGAAGAAGAATACCAAGGGTTTATAACATTAAAAGGGCAAAAGCAGTCTATTTTTGAAATTGGCTTACTGCATCGTTATGAAAACTATAATGATGCTTTTTATAATCAAAATATTGGCTTTGTTTATACGGGCTTTAAACCTAAAAATAATATATGGCTTTCGTTTTATGGTGAGTATGGCAGCCGCATTGATTACGCCAATGAGCAAATTGGCGATTCGTATGCTACGCAAACGCAAGTTACGTGGGATATAAACGATCATTGGCAAGTAGACGCTACGCATAACTACAGCGTTTTAGATAACCCTCAAGGGGAGCGAGTTTATACTGCTAACTTATTAGATTTTAGGCTTTATTATAAATTTAGCATGCGCGCTATGCTCAAGCTTATATTGCAATTTGAAGACGTTGATAGAAATAAAGACGCCTACTACTACCAAGTTAGCCACATTAATAAAGACTATGGCAGCCAATTAGTTTACTCGTACAAAATTAATGCTCAAACATTATTTTATTTAGGCTACTCAGATAAAAGCTATCAAGACGATTTTCTAAAACACGTTGAGAGAGATCAACGTACATTTTTTACAAAAGTGAGCTATGCATGGCAGCTATAAGTTGTTAAGCCAAAATATGTAACTTTAACAAAGTGGTTTATTTTTATTCATCACACTCTATAATTAGTTAATTATTAAGCATTAATTTATTCTTTTTGAGTACAGTTCTAAAAATTTTAATGAATAAGGACTGTGCTATGGCTTGCTTAGTACTAAAAACAGGCGATATAATCGTCCTTTAGTAACGGGTTTATAGGATAAGTAATTTAGATGGATTTTGTTGATGAATAAATTTAAACCCTTAGGCGGCATTTTTTTTGTATTTATCTTGTTTTGCTTTTGTTTAAACATCGAACTAACAAACCAGATTAACCGCATTAATTTATTCAACCCTGATATAGATTTACGCCACTTTGATATTGTAGATACAACGCTCGAAATGGCGCCTTGGTATAACCCTATGCTCAATGGGCACTATTTAATACACCAGCCTTCTGCCGATTTTTTGTTAGTTAAAACTACCGACACGGAATTTATCGCTGCAAACGCAACAAAGCTTATTTTAATGACGCTAACGTCGCCAATAAACTTTATATTGGTGTGTATGGTATTGTTTGTTGGCTTTACAATTATTCGTAAAGAGCGTAAAAAAATCTCTTATCAGCATCAAATTGCACAACTGAATAACAACGCTAATCAATTGCTTGTTGCCTTTAACCTACAACCCCAACACGACAACCCGTCAGGGCTGGGCAATTTAAGCCAGTCAATAAACAATTTAAATACCCATGTTGCTAATTATTTAAAGCAAACACAAACAAGTATCTGCCAAGATAAACTAACCTTGCTCATTGACCGCCATGCTTATATTGAGCATATAGATAGGCAAATAAATTTTACTGACGAAGAGCAGCTTAAATGCGCCTTATTGTTTATTGACCTAGATGGGTTTAAACAGGTAAATGACTCGTTTGGCCACAGCTTTGGTGATGAAATTTTGGTACAGGTTGCTACGCGCTTAGCCAACGTATTACGCCATCATAAGTTAAGTAATATTAACGAGGCGAATCAGTTAGAGCAAAATTTATCTCGTTTAGGCGGTGACGAATTTTCAATTTTTATTGAGTCGGTAGATACCGATAATAAAGTGGTCGATATTGCTAAGCACGTACTCAGTGAACTTGAAAAAGACTTTGTACTAGGTAATAAAATAATAAAAATTAGCGCCAGTATTGGTATAGCGGCGTACCCAGAGAGCGCATCAACCCCACAAGCATTATTGCAATTGGCCGATGTGGCAATGTACCGTGCAAAAAGCGATGGTAAAGGCATTTTTAAAGTGTACTCCCCAGAGATGGGTAATAAAATGCGCCGCTATCACTATTTATTAGAAGAGTTGCGTTTAGCGGTTGCGTGTAAAGACTTTTACTTATCTTTTCAACCTATCGTGCATGTAGAAGATTGCATGATAGATTATTTTGAAGCGCTTACACGCTGGGATCACCCTATAGAAGGGATGATTTCACCGGCGGAGTTTATACCTATTGCCGAAGAGTCTAACCTTATTTTAGAGCTCGGCGATTGGATTATGCATGAGTCGTGTAGGCAAATGGCGGCATGGCATAATGCCGGTATGCGCAAAGTAAAAATTTCGGTTAATGTATCGGGTGTGCAACTAAAACACCGCTCAGTGTACGATTGGATAATGAAAAACCTAAAAAACACAGGGCTACCATCGCATTCTTTAATGCTAGAAATAACTGAGTCTACGTTTATTAAAGCCAGTAAAAGTATGATTGAAGAGCTTGAGCGGCTTCGTGCAGAAGGTGTGACAATTGCTATTGACGATTTTGGTACTGGCTTTAGCTCATTAAGCACATTGGCTGATTTGCCCATTGATGTAATAAAAATAGATCGCTCGTTTATCTCTCAAGCCGATAAAAGTCCAAAGTACAATGACATCCTTAATACGATTAGCGAATTAGGTCAAAAGTTAGGACTTAAAATAGTGGCAGAGGGCGTAGAAGAAATCGAGCAGTTTGAACTTGTAAAACGCATGGGAGTAAGCTCTGTACAAGGCTATTTGGTTAGTCGCCCTCAATCATCCATCAATGTGGGTAACAAAGTTTTACGTAAAAATACCGCTAACTTATCTGCAGCGGGTACCAGCGCCTGGGAAATAGAAGGTTAGAGCCTGTATATTATTATAGGTAATTTAATAGCTTATGTAGGGTTTTAGGCTAAGGCTATGGTATTAAATTGCCACTACCGATAGCGATTAACTTGAGCATTCACTGGTGCAGCTATTCAGGCCACGAAATGTTAAACCCTATATTGTGCTTAATTGCCCCTAAATAAAACTAAGTTCTTTAGGACTACAGCCTTAAAATTTAGTAAAAAAAATGCCACTTTTAAAAGTGGCATTTTTGTTTGTAGAATCTAACAACTACAATTTTATAAATCGAATGTGCGTGATATAGCAAGTACTATACGCTCATCAGCGTAATCGTAATCTAGGCTTGTGTCTTCAGCAGCAATCTCTATGCCAAAGCCTTCGTAGCTAGTTTGGTACGCTAGGCGGTAATGTTTGTATGATTTCTTTTGGTTTACATCCCATGCCCATTTTTCGCCATCAAGCGAATTAGAAATATCAAAGCTTGCACGAATTGCATGATTCGGGGCAATTTCAAAGGTGTGGGCAATCATAGAAATAACATGGCCAGCGCCTGTACCAAAGTAATCCCAGCTATACCAAAAGTTTAGCTCTGTTTGACCATACTCACTTGCATAGCCAAATTTTGTGTAGGCTTCGGCGTAGTTACCATCGCTGTTATTACCTTGGTATGTGTAATAAGCAATACCGTAATCAGCGCTAACCGTGTCAGTTAATTGCACGTATTTACCTAGGTAGGCATCAAGTTCAAAATCAGTGTCATCACCAAAATCTACATTAGATGCCCATGCACCCGCATACACACCGCTGTCGAACGCGTAATCAAGGCTTGCTTGAATTGCAGGGTCGCTATCAGTTTGTGTTACACCGTTAAAAGTATAGTCAGATGCTGCTGTAATGGTTGTTGACCAGTTAGCTGACACCGTAGTTGATAAAAGTGCGAAAGGTAGCGCTACGGCTAGTTGTTTTAGTTTGTTATTCATTGTTGATCCCTAATGTACAGTTTCTATTTTTGTGTAATCTATTTTGTTTGCTTTTGGCGAACTGTCTATATTGTTAACCGTTTTAAATTTGCTGTAGCCAATAAACGCAGCACAGCCAAAAAACAGTGCAATTACTAACGCGCCAACCCATTGAATTTGTAAAAACTCAAGCTTAAACAATAGGGTTAGTAACGAAAGGGCAACAATATTGAGTATCATATAGTTCATTTTACCTAAACGTTTAACCGTTAAGTTAAGGTTATCTGTGTATAAGCGTATTAATGAATCAAGCGAATTAATAACAAACACTATCCCAACAAATACCATGGCAAAGTTTTTAATACCCGCTGTTGAAATACCCATTTCGTGGTAGTGATAAAGTACGCTAAACCAAATCGCAATCGGAATAGATGGAAATATCAACATTGCACCTAATACTTGGTATGTTTTAAGGCCGCCTACAAAGCGAGACGTAAATTGGCCAATCATAATGCTCCACGCAAACCACCAAAATAGATAAAATTCATGGTAGTCATTAAGCGGTAAAACAAACTGATTTATATTGGCAAAGTAAGTACCAATTTCAGCAAGGTTATTGGTAAATGCCGACATTTCGCTGTCTCCAACGACAAAGGCACCTGCCCACATAAAGGCAATTAATGCGATAAATAACCACGTTGTAGAAATACTTAAAAAGCGCACGTATTTAATATCTGTACTTGAGTACACAGCAAAGCAAATAGCTGCAAATACAATAAAGTAGAAGGTAGGTATAACGCTCGAACCATCGCCTAGCTCTGGTAAGTACCAGGGTAAGTTAGAAAGCAGTAGGTAAGCCGTAAAGGCACATGTGCCAATAATAACCACGTTATTAATGAACTTAACCCATGAAATTTCGAAAAATTTAACTTTGGGCTCTATTACGCAGAAATAAAAGCACGTAAGAAAGTAAAATCCCCAGATCAAGAATCCCCAATAGCCAAACTCAATAGCCAGTGGGTTTGCAAACGCGTATTCTGGGCTTGCTTTTATGTCTGCATAACCTGCAAATTCGGTTAATGGAAACATGATTAGGCCAACGTCTAGGCCTGAGGTAAATAAGATTGCGATAAAGGTAAACGTTCTCACTGGTGTTACGCCTACTACGCGTACGTTACCCCATTTAAATAAAATAGTGATAACTGCAAGTAGCGTAAATATAATGCCAGCACTAAGCCATATAGTCATTATCGCCCTCCCAAAATGAATAAAAGTAACTCATAAGTTCTCCGTTTTTGTTTTATTGCTTGCATAAACACCGCGTAACCAATTTACGCCGTGAGCCACTGCAAGTTGAACGTGCCCTACATAGTGTTAGGCACGTTATGGCTTAATTAAATCTCGCTATTACGTTGCGTTGTTTGCCAATTACTGCTCATGGCAACGTTTACCGATGCCTGTGTAAGTGGGGTTTTACCTAAAATTAGATCAGCTGCTTTTTCTGCAACCATAATTGTAGGGGCATTTAAGTTGCCATTTGGCACCGTAGGGAAGATTGACGAGTCAACAACACGCAGCCCTTCAATACCGTGTACTTGGGTATTAGAATTAACCACGGCCATGTCATCTTCGCCCATTTTGCAAGAACAAGACGGGTGATAGGCACTTTCTACTGCTTGGCGTACAAAGGCATCTATTTCTTCGTCGGTTTGAATGTGCTTACCTGGTTGAATTTCTTCATTGCGGTAGTCATCAAATGCGCTTTGCTCAATAATGTCGCGAGTGAGGCGCACACACGCTCTAAAGCCTTCAATATCGTCTTTATGCTGCAAGTAGTTAAATAAAATTTTCGGCGGTTGCTCAGGATTAGCTGATTGAATAGTGACACTACCACGGCTTTTAGGTTTGTTATGGCCTACATGTACCTGAAAACCATGGCCCGCAAATGCACTGCGCCCATCGTAGCGCATCGCCGCTGGTAAAAAGTGGTACTGAATATCTGGCCATTCAACGTCTGGTTTTGAGCGAATAAACGCACACGACTCAAAGTGGTTTGTTGCACCTAAGCCTTTTCGGGTCAGTAGCCATTTAGCGCCAATTAAGCCTTTTGAAATAAGACCTAATTTACCGTTTAAGGTAATAGGTTGTTTACACTTGTACTGAAAGTAAAACTCAAGGTGATCTTGCAAGTTTTGACCAACGCCTGGTAAGTGATGTTTTACCTCAACACCGGCTTCTTCAAGTATGGCTTTATCGCCAATCCCCGAAAGCTGTAAAATATGAGGTGAGCCAATTGGACCTGCACTTAATACAACGTCTTTAGTAGCATGCGCCGTTTTAAGAGTGCCATTTACTGTGTACTCAATGCCTGTGGCTTTTTTGCCTTCTAAAATCACTTTTTGTGCTAAAGCACCTGTAATAACTGTTAGGTTACTGCGTGATTTTACTGGGTCTAAATACTCGCGCGAGGCCGAACTGCGCACACCGTCTTTAACAGTCATGTGCATCGGGCCAAAGCCTTCTTGCTGAGCTGCGTTGTAGTCGTCTGTGTGTGCATACCCTGCTTCTACGCCTGCTTTAATAAAGGTGGTGTAAAGCGGGTTTTGCATTTCGTTACCGTTATTAACGCCAAGCGGGCCTGTGCCACCACGGTGCGCATTTTCACCTAAATAAAAGCTTTCTGCTTTTTTAAAGTAAGGTAAGCACGACTGATAATCCCAGCCGTTAGCACCGTGTTGTTGCCACTCGTCAAAATCTTTCGCGTGGCCGCGAACATATACCATGCCATTAATTGATGACGAACCGCCTAACACTTTACCGCGTGGGCAGTGCATTTCTCGGTTATCTAAATACGGCTCTGGCTGAGTGTGAAATTGCCATGCGTATTTATCTGTATTCATAGGAATAGAGAGCGCCGTTGGCATTTTTATAAATATACTTTTATCGCTACCACCGGTTTCTAGCAATAGCACTTTATTGTTTGTATCTTCAGATAAGCGATTTGCAAGTACACAACCTGCAGAACCGGCGCCAACAATAATATAGTCGTAAGTGTTACTCATAGTTGCCACCTTAAAACGGGCTTTCTATGTCGGCCATGCCCACATAAATAGACTTAGTTTGCGTGTAATGATCAAGCGTTTCTATGCCATTTTCACGGCCAATACCTGATTGCTTGTAACCACCAACAGGCATTTCAGCAGGTGAATTACCGTAAGCATTAATCCAACAAATACCGGCTTCTAATTGGTGAATAACACGGTGCGCACGTTTAATATCGCTAGTAAATACGCCTGCGGCTAAGCCAAGGTGTGTACCATTTGCACGGGCGATAACATCGTCTTCGTCTTCAAAAACAAGCACGCTCATAACTGGGCCAAAAATTTCTTCTTTAACAATAGTCATTTCATCGTTGCAATCGGTAAATACTGTAGGTGCTACAAAGTAGCCATTAGGCGCTGATTCAGGAGAAAGAGTTGTACCGCCAGTAAGTAGTGTTGCACCTTCGGCTAAGCCACTTTCTATGTAGCTCATTACCAATTCTTGATGCTTTTTAGAAATTAATGCCCCAAAGTTAGTATTTAAATCTTGTGGGTCGCCGGCAATAATATTCTGCTCAGTACGTGTTTTAAGCTCATCAATAAATTGTTGATATACATTTTTATGAACATAAATACGGGTACAGTTAGTACAAATTTCGCCTTGCGTATAAAAGTTACCTAGCATGGCTGCACTGACTGCTTGCTCAATATTGGCATCTTCAAACACTAATAAAGGTGATTTACCACCTAATTCCATTGTTACGTCTTTTAATGTACCGGCAGCGCTTGCCACTACTTTTTTACCTGTGCCTACTTCACCAGTGAACGACACTTTGTCTATTTCACTGTGAGAGGTTAACCACTGACCTACATCACCCGCACCTTGCACAACGTTAAATACGCCGGCAGGTACGCCTGCTTCAACAAAAACTTCAGCTAGTTTAATAGCACCTAAAGGGGTTTCTTCAGAAGGTTTAAAAATAAACGCATTACCTGCGGCAAGGGCCGGGCCCGATTTCCAACATGCAATTTGCAGCGGGTAGTTCCACGCGCCAATACCGGCACAAATGCCTAGTGGCTCTTTGCGGGTATAGTAAAAGTCTTCGCCAACCATTTGCTGCTGGCCAACTTGCGCTGGTGCTAGGCCTGCAAAGTATTCAATTACATCTGCGCCTGTTTCTATATCAACGCAGTTAGCTTCTTGCATTGGTTTACCTGTATCAAGCACTTCAACTAAGGCAAGCTCGTCATTACGCTCACGTAATAAAGCAACCGCTTTTAATAAAATACGGCTACGTTCTATTGGGCTCATTTTTGACCATTGAGCAAAGCCTTGTTTTGCACTTTCGATAGCCGCGTTTTGAATAAATTCGTCGGCAACTTCTACCGAGTAAATAACTTCATCTGTGGCTGGGTTTTTTACATCAAAAGTTTCACCACTTTGGTTTGCAAGGAAGTGGCCGTTTATAAAGTTTTGATAGACAGGTGTAGTCACGCTAGGCTCCATATTGCTTGATGAGTGAATGTACATAGCTTTTTGCTAATGTTTCACTGTGTTTAAATTGGTTTTCGTCAGATTGACTTAATACTGCTCTTAACCATAGGCCATCAATCATGGCGGCGCTAAGTTCTGCAGCTTGTTTTGCTTGCTTTACGGGCATTAGTTGCTTAAAAGAAAATGCTAAATTACTTTGCAAGCGATTACTGTTTACATTTTGCAGCCTGTGCAGCTCTTGATCGTGCATTGACTGCGCCCAAAAACTTAACCACGTTCGCGTGGTGTCATTGCGCTGTTGAACAAGTGCAAAGTTGGCCTCAACAATAAACATCAAACGCTCAATTGCGCTGGTGGTTGGCTCAACTTTTTCAATTAATTCATTTTTTAAATTCGATAACAAATACCTAACGGTTGCCTCTATTAACCCCTGCTTGCCACCAAAGTAATGGCTAATAATGCCAGATGATAAACCCGCATTTTTACTGATGGTGTTAATGGTTGTTCCTTGCAAACCGCGCTGTGCAACTGACTCAATGGTCGCGTCAATTAGCTGCTGACGCCTGACAGGTTCCATTCCTACTTTAGGCATAATTTTTATTAATTGAACGTTCAATAAAGATAAGCTTAATGTAATAGCTCTAACAATTCAAGGCGCAAGTAAACAACCAGATACCAAGATGTAGATGGATTATTAATAAAAACGGGTTAATTTGTAGTAGTGCCATATGCAGGTCTTGATTAATAAAATTGTTTATATTCAGTGAGTTATATTTAAATTTTTAAACGCTAAAAATAGTAAGGATTTGTTTACGGGGTATGAGTAATAAAAAAGATAAATATTCGTTAGAATGGTAATAGTTAGAGTACGAAGGGTATTTTAAATAAGCAAACGAAACCATTTCACATGTTTAATTAGTGTACTAATTAATAAAGTAGCAGTGTGTAATGGCTATAAGAGGAGGGTTAAGGTTAAAAAAGGCGTGTAAATTAGGCGCTATTAATAACGCCTTTAAATAATAGCGGGTAGCGTCTAAGGCGATTACCTATGTAATCATCGGCTAAGATTTGTTGGCATATAAAATTAACATCATTACTGGCCTCAAACACCCAGTCAAAGCGTTCAATAGCCAGCAAAAAACCGCGTTTAAGGTGAGTCTGTTCGCGGTATTCATTTAGGTTTCGACGGATTATCTCCAGCTTTTCTGGGTGCGCTTGCAGCTCAGTAATGACCTGGTTTATAAACGAGGTGGTTTGCGTGTTTGTGGTGCGTTTACGAATGCGTCTTGGCTGCATTATTCCTCATTAGCAATGTTGTATAGTTTTTTTAAAAAGTCGTCTTTATGTTTGTCATGCTCATAATCTAGGTGATAAGCATTATGAAACCCAAAGCGCAATAATACGCCGCTACCTTCTAAGTAAATAGTGTAGCCGTCAATGTCAGAGTAAGCCGTAACACCTTGATAATGTTTACCAATATCATTTTGTTTACCGCGCTGCTGAATACGTTCGTATACAGAGAGGATCTGCTTGTTATCGAGTTCGTTTTTCATCATTAACCCTTTATTGTTTAAAGCTATTACGTTTTATATATGAGGGTCGATCACCGTAAAAACAATGCCTAATAAGCGCTAAAATAATCTTGCTATTAACTGGTTTTACCTTATGCTCAAGCCTCATTTTTTGTTGAGCTTACACCATGATAGACAAGGCTTTACTCCTTAAAACTCGCGAACTGTCAGAGCAATTAATTGCTTTACAAACACCCATTAGAATACTCGATGCCATTAACTGGGATAAACAAATCAAAGAGACGTTTTTTAGGCAAAAGTGCCAAAAAAATCCGCTAATCGATAGCGCCTATTACCAGCAACGAGATTTAGGATTTGTCCCCAGCGAATTACGCCAAGCGTTTTCTAACTTGCATCGCAATATTATTAACCAGTTAGGTCAGCTAAATCCTATTTCTCAATACATGGGTAAAATGTGTAGTGAGTATAAAACGGTGCTCAGTATGCTTGAGTATAGAGGAACGCCTGAGTTTCATGATTTGTCGGTAGAGCTTTTTGGTCATCCAAAAGATTTATTTCATGCAGGTGAACCTTCACTGTTCGAACTTGCCAATATGTTAGAAATACCACTGCAAAACTTATTAATAGCCGATATTTTGCCTGATGATCCTAAAAATATTAATGCAAGTGATGCCGTGCGTATTCTGTCTGAGCAAATAAATAGCAGTATGGCGGGTATTAATGTAGAGGTTATGCTCAGCGATGGGATTGTCAGTGATGCTGCTGCAGGTGCAAATAACATTAAGCTAAATCAAGATGTTAAATTCTCCCAGCGTGAGCTTGATATTTTAGAAGTGCACGAAGGGTGGATACACGTAGGTACAACGCAAAACGGGCTAGCTCAGCCTTATTTAACCTGTTTAAGTAAAGGGACGCCAAGCTCAACAGTGACTCAAGAAGGCTTAGCTGTTTTAACAGAAATAATTACCCTTAAATCAACGCCTAGGCGTTTATCAAAGTTAGTAAATCGTATTCAAGCAGTTACTAAAGTGATTGATGGTGCAGAGTTTGTTGATATATACCGTGACTACTTAGCGCAAGGGCTTTCAAAAGATGAAAGCTATACGTTAGCACAACGTGTATTTAGAGGCAGCAC
Organism: Pseudoalteromonas atlantica; assembly: GCA_007988745.1. Lineage (GTDB taxonomy): Bacteria > Pseudomonadota > Gammaproteobacteria > Enterobacterales > Alteromonadaceae > Pseudoalteromonas > Pseudoalteromonas atlantica. Next base: position 93,632 of record BJUT01000003.1, on the reverse strand, counting down.
GGCAACAGGCTTACCTTTTACTAAGGATATTGCTTACATTAAAGGATTTGTGCTGGTATATAACTTAATTCGTGTTGCTATACAGCTTGGGCGCATTGATCAGCTGCCATTATTGTTGGTCGGAAAAATATCGATTGATGATTTTAGACTTATATCGCAATTACATAGTTTAGGTGTAATAGAAAGCCCAAAATTTGTACCACCACATTTTAAAGATTTACGAGGTTTAGCAACGTGGCTAAGCTTTGGCAAATTTATAGGTGACTTATCGTTTGAACAGTTAGAAAACGACTATAAACCATTATTTTTGTAATAAGTAGCGCAGGTTGCTTTTATTAGAGCCTGCTCTGTTGAGTAAAAAGGTAAACAAGCCCCAGTTATTTAACGCAATAAAAAAACGCAGTTGGAATGAGCAACTGCGTTGAAATGTATAGGTACAAGCCAGCGTACCTATAGCGAGGAACTTATTTTCTTAACCTGTTAATACTTGGCTGTGCATTTGCTCGTTTAATACAACGACCTCAGCACGTTTAAAAAAGTTAAAGTCGGTTGCTGTAGCAAGTGTGTAGGCACCCATCATACGGCTAATAATTAAATCGCCATTGTTTAGTTTTGGCAGCATAATTGAATCACTTATTACATCTATACTGTCGCATGTTGGGCCTGCAAGTACCGACTCAAAACGCTCGCCATCTTGTTTTGCACTATCGATAGGGTAGGCTGCTTCATCAAACATTAAACCGCTAAAAGAGCCATAAACGCCATCATCTAAGTAGTACCATGTTTTACCTTCGCGCGTGGCTTGTCCCATTACAGAGGCAACACTGGTTACACTACTTGCTACAATAAAACGGCCAGGTTCAGCAATAATTTGCATTGTTTCTGGTAATTGTGCCAACGCGATATTAATAGGTGCGCAAAATACATCAATTGGTAGCACATCTGCGCTGTACGGCACAGGAAACCCACCACCAATATCGAGCGTACTAAGTGCTGGTAAGCCTAACTCAGCCACCTGTTTAACCACTTTTGCAGATGCATTTATCGCTTCAACGTATTTAGTTGGGTTAGGTGATTGCGAGCCAACATGAAACGATAACCCTTTAATACGAATACCAAGTTGCTGGGCAAGGCTAATAATGTCGATTGCCGCCTCTGGGCTGCAGCCAAACTTTTTAGATAAATCAGCAAATGCATCTTTATTACGAAAGCTTAAACGCACTAAAATTTCGGCTTGATCTTTATAGGCAATAAATTTTTCAAGCTCGTTAATGTTATCCACCACAAACACTGTACAGCCGTAGGCAAGTGCGTCGCGAATGTCACTGTCGCGCTTTATTGGGTGCGTGTGAATTGTACGCTCGCTTGGTACGCCTTGGCTTGCTACTAAGTCAACTTCGCCACTGGTTGCTAAATCAAAGCTTGCGCCTTCATCTAACAAAGTGCGCACGACAGCAGCATGCGGTAAAGGCTTTAAAGCAAAATGTAACACAACGCCAGGCAGTGCATGTTTAAGTGCACGGTATTGACGGCGTATAGCGTCGCAGTCAAGCACCATTAGAGGTGCGCCAAATTGTGAAGCAAGTTGTTCAATGTGGGCAATACTCGGTTGCGCGTAATCAATTGCTTGATTTGCAGCAACCGCTGCTGCAGGTACTTTAGTTACGGTGTCTTGTTGTTGTGTTGATAAAGCCATTTTATTTTCCGAGTCAATTAAGCAACTGCTCGGGTATGGTGTATCCACGAGTCAGTTGAGTGAGATCAATAGTGCAAACGCACAGTCAAATTCACTCTTGGATAGTTGCTCTATCGCCTTGCTACAAACGGGGTTTGTAATGTACTCGGATTGGCTATCATCAAGAAGCGGCGAGATAATAATGTAGGTTTTTATCCAGCGCAATAAAAATTTTAAATAAATTTAAAATAATTTATTTGTTATTAAAATCAGTAGCTTACTTTGATTTATGGAGTTTATCTTGACGATTTATTTTACTCATCAGAGGTTAAGTATACGTGCTCTTGAGAGTAAGCAAGCATCATAGCGCTGGATGTATCAGCACTATAGGCTTGTTGTAAACTTTTTTGTAAGCGGTCGTAAATTTCGGGGGTGTTCATTAAAATATTGATGGTTTTTATTACTTTTTCGCCAAGCTCTGACTTACTACATGCAAAGTAGCCATTAACAAATTCTGGAAATTCAGCTATTTCACGACTATCTATTTGTTTTAGTTGCTCACTGGTGAGTGCACCAAGTACGTTAACCTCGTAATCGACAATCATGTCTATTCTATTATGGATGAGAAGTTGAGGTAGTTGAGAGCTGGTATCTTCTGAGCTTATTGCTGCAATTTGCTCATTATACTTTGTTAAAACAGGCTCAAGTTTTTGATAACTCGTTCCTGAGTCTACGGCAAGGGTAAAGTCTTTTTCTAGTAGTTGAGCAACAGAGACTCGTTCAGGAAAGTTTTGTAAGGTGCGTTTAAATGCGTATATTTTTCGTTGCTCGTAAATAGTAGTTGGTATATTTGAGAACAAAATATGTTTTTCACGCTCGGGCGTTTTTATTATATCGTAGCTGCACACTGCTTCATTACCCATAAGCCGCTTGATTAAACGAGCTTGGTTGGTCCACTGCAATTTAGTATTAATTGTATGATTGAGCAGGCTTTCGAACGTTTTATCTGAGTTTAAAAAGCCATCAGTAGACGCATTCGCTCTAGAGAGTAATGTAAGTGGTTCATTTGCATGGCTCAATGATGATATAAGCAGTACATGCAAGATAATCAAAAATTTAGTAAATACAGGCATAAAACTTAGTGTAAATGTTCTAAATATTTTTGTCATAAAAAAAAGCCCAAACGGGCTTTTTTTAAGTTAAAACATTAAGGCATGTTTTATTTTTAACGCGCGTTAGTGCTTTCAAAGATTTTATCAGCAGAGGCTGCAACAAACCCCGTGTAAAGCTCGCCATTGGCTTTAGGGTATCTAATGGCAAACTCATAAAAACAGCTAGGGATGCGCAGTTCGCCGTCGCTAAAGGTGACAGCATACTCATCTGCAAGGGTTGATGATTGCTCTAATAATACCTCTGGTGAGCCTTTTACTTCGCCGCCTGATGTATTTAGGGCGAAGCCTGCGTCTTTAAGTGCTTGGTTAACATCCTGAATATTATCAAACTTAGCAAGCATATTAATATTTACAGTAAAGTGGTTTGCACGGTAGCCCCATGCCGACATCCACGCTGCGTACTCACTTTCAGCAAGTAACTGCTTGTATGTGTCGCTACTTACTTGCCAATGGGTACCTGAGTATAAAAAGTTATCGGCAGTTACTGCGTTTTCATCTATTTGCTCTACCATATCTGTCACAATGGCTTGTAACTCTGGTGAACACTTTTCAACTAATAGCTCAGAAATAAATACTTTAGGTTGCTTAGGATCGCTATGCTCGTAGTGTTTAGCATAGAGCTTTTTAGCTTCAAAGTGGTATTCACCACACTCTGTATAACCAAGTGCTAAAAAGTGCGCGGCTAGTTTTTCTAGGCCTACTTTTTCAATATTAAAGGTCCGCAGCGCAATATGGTCGTTAATAATGTCATCTTTTTGCGTTGAGCCTAATAAATCATGAATTTTATCTGCCGAGGGGGTAACGGCTAAATAGTTATCCCATAGGTTTTCAAATAATGTATTTACGTTAGTGTGCATGTTAAATCCTTAAATTGGGTTATTCACTTATTCAATTACTAAGCCTGGCGCTAAAGTTTGTGGCAGGTTTACCTTATCGGCCTCAACTGATGCTACAGGGTAGGCACAATAATCAGCGGCATAATACGCACTGGCTCGGTGGTTACCACTTGCGCCTATGCCACCAAACGGTGCTGCACTAGAGGCACCCGTAATAGGGCGGTTCCAGTTGACAATGCCGGCACGAATGCGCTTTAAAAAGTGGCTGTAATCATCTTCGTTATCGCCAAGTAAGCCTGCAGATAAACCAAAGCTGGTGTTATTAGCCTCTGCTATTGCGCTGTCAAAGTCGTTGTAGCGATACACTTTAATGAGCGGGCCAAAGTGTTCTTCATCGGCCATGTTGGTAATGTTAGTTACATCAATAATACCTGGGCTTACAAACCCAGTGCCTGCTTTTAGCTGCTTAAGCTCAACAAGTATTTCGCCACCACTTGCAACTAATTCTTTTTGCGCTGCAACCATGCCTAAGGCGGCTTTTTCGCTGATCATGGCACCCATAAATGGTTGATCGCTTGCAAAGCTGTCATCAACAACAATGTTTTTAGTTGCGCTAACAAGTTTTTCTAAAATAGCATCGCCATTGAGCGATTTTTCAATAAACACGCGGCGTGCACAAGTACAGCGCTGGCCAGAAGTAATAAAGCCCGATTGAATAATATCGTGCACTGCAGCGCTTACATCGGCTACATTTTTAACGATTAAAGGGTTATTACCGCCCATTTCAAGCGCTAATATTTTACCTGGGTGGCCTGCAAACTGTTTATGTAATAAATGGCCGGTGTTTGAGCTGCCGGTAAAAAATAAGCCGTCTATGTTTTGATGCGAAGCAAGTGCTTTACCTGTTTCAACTTCACCTTGCACTAGGTTAATAACACCTGCTGGTAAGCCTGCTTTTAACCAAAGTGATAAAGTAAATTCAGCAACGTGAGGGGTTAGCTCAGACGGTTTAAATACCACGGTGTTACCCGCTAAAATAGCCGGTACAATATGGCCATTAGGTAAATGCCCAGGAAAGTTATACGGGCCAAATATAGCCACAACACCGTGTGGTTTATGGCGTATAAAGGCTTTAGCACCCGGCATTGGGTTTTCAGTGGTGCCGGTACGCTCGTTGTACGCTTTAATCGAAATGGCCACTTTACCTGTCATAGCGCCTACTTCTGTGCGTGTTTCCCAAAGAGGCTTGCCGGTTTCGCGCGCTATAATGGCTGCAAATTCTTCGCTGTGCTCTTTTAATTGTGCTACAAAGTTTTCAAGTATGGTTATACGCGACTCAATTGGCGTATCTGCCCATTGTACTTGTGCGGCTCTAGCTGCATTGATTGCAGCATCTACTTGATCAGCTGTTGCGCCATTACCTTGCCATACAACTTCGCCGTTACTCGGATTAACAGAGCTAAAAGCGGGGCCTTGGCCTGAATGCCATTGGTTATTTATAAGGTGTGTGTTCATATTTGTTTTACAGGCGGAAAAAACGCGCTGCATCTCCTTGGGATAAATTAAGGGCATCAGCCACTTCTTGGCTTATTACTAATGTGTGCTTAGCGTGGTTATAGTGGGCGTGCTGGGTAAAGGTTGCTCTAAACCCACTTACACCTTGATTACAAACGGCTAAAGTATCTGAGCTGTGCTGGCTAATATGTTCCAGCTCGCCAATAGTAATAGGGCATACTTGAGATTCACGAATACTGCGAATATTACCAAGCTTGGCTTCTACCGTTGGGCCTGCATCAAACAAATCAACATAGCCACGGTGCTCAAAACCTTCTTTTTCGAGCAGTTTAAGTGCCGGTTTAGTTTTTTCATGCACGTTGCCAATCACTGCTTGGGCTTTTTTACTTAGTAGATTGACGTAAATAGGGTATTTAGGCATTAACTCACTAATAAACACTTTATCGCCAAGCCCTACTAAATGATCGGCCTTGGGAAACTCAATACTAAAAAAGTGCTCTTGCAGCCATTGCCAAAACGGTGAATGACCATCTTCGTCACTTACGCCGCGCATTTCAGCAATCACGGTATCGGCAAAGCGTTCGCTGTGCTGCGCCATAAATAAAAAGCGTGAGCGTGATAAAAAGCGCCCGGTTAAGCCTTTACGGCTGTTTTCGCGCAAAAACAAAGTACATATTTCAGAGCATCCGGTGTAATCGTTACACATGCTTAAAATATCAACGGTGTTATAAACATTAAGTGTAGGCGAGTGGTGTACTGTTTTACCTAAATGGTAATGATAAAGCGGCACCGATAAGCCAACAGCGGCTTCTATGGCGGTTGTGCCAATAACCTCACCTGTTTCACTGTCTTCTAAAACAAATAGGTAGCTTTCATCTAACGGCTGATTGATATTTTTAGCAAAGCTTTTCTCGGCGCGGTCTATTTTGTCTTTTAATTGCTGATCGTCCACCGGAAGTGAGGTAAACCCATGGCCCGATTCAATCGCAATTTGCTTAAGTGCAGCAAAGTCTTCAGTGGTAATAGGACGTAATACTTGCATTTATTACTTGCTCCAACAGCGCGCCCTAAGGCGCGCTTAATTAAATTAGCCATTTACTACGTCGCTTACTGCTTTTTCAAAGCGTGCTAGGCCTTCTTTAATATCTTCAAATGGAATAACTAAAGAAGGGGTAAAACGAATAACATTCATGCCTGCAACAAGGTTCATTAAACCATTGTTAGCACTGGCAACTAAAAAGTCACGTGCGCGGCCTTCAAATTTATCGTTTAATACCGCACCAATAAGTAAACCTTTACCACGTACTTCACTAAATACGTTGTATTTTTCGTTTATTGCATTTAAACCATCGCGAAATAGTTGTTCACGCTCTTTAACGCCGTTGAGTACATCCGGTGTGTTTACGGTGTCAAATGCAGCTTCTGCTACTGCACAGGCAAGTGGGTTACCACCGTACGTAGAGCCATGCGTACCTACTTTTAAGTGCTCTGCTATATGAGTACGAGTGATCATAGCGCCAATAGGAAAACCACCGCCTAACGCTTTAGCTGTCGTTAAAATATCGGGCACTACACCTAAACCTTCGTAAGCGTATAAATCGCCAGTGCGGCCAACGCCTGTTTGTACTTCATCAAAAATTAGCAGTGCATTGTGCTTAGTACATAACTCGCGTACTTTTTTAGCAAATTCGTCGGTAGGTGAAATAATGCCGCCTTCACCTTGTAGTGGCTCCATCATTACGGCACATGTTTTATCGCTAATAAGTGCTTCAAATGCTGCAATATCGTTATAATCACAATGCATAATGTCGCCAGGTTTAGGGCCAAAGCCATCAGAGTAAGCAGCTTGTCCGCCCACCGTTACTGTAAAAAATGTACGGCCGTGAAATCCTTTGTTAAAGGCAATTATTTGTGATTTTTCTTCGCCGTGTTCGTCAAGTGCAAAACGACGAGCAAGCTTAAGAGCCGCTTCGTTGGCTTCTGCGCCTGAGTTTGCAAAATACACTTTATCTGCAAATGTCGCTTCAACCATTTTTTGTGCTAAACGCAGGGCTGGCTCATTAGTCATCACATTTGATAAGTGCCAAATTTTCTCGCCTTGCTCTTTTAAAGCAGATACAAGCGCTGGGTGACAGTGGCCTAAACAATTAACGGCAATACCGCCTGCAAAATCAATAAACTCATTGTTATTTTGATCCCACACACGTGAGCCTTCGCCGCGCACTGGAATAACTGCCGACGGATTGTAGTTTGGCACCATTACATCGTTAAATAAGTCTCTTGTTACTTGCATTATGTACACCTAAAAATTGTGAATATTGAATAAAGATTAGCAAAATAAAAACGTTAGCGTTTTCTCAGCTAGGTAATTTTTGTTATTAAGCACTATTATCGAAGGTTGTAGGTTAAATTTGCAGTGCTATTTTGTGAAAAATGATTACAATAAAAGTCAAAATAACGAAATTAATAAGCAATATGATAACTCCACAAGACGAAAAGCTACTTTCAATTTTAAAAACCAATGCAAGAGCCAGTATTTCTGACTTGGCACGCATGCTTAATTTATCGCGCTCTACCGTGCAAAGCCGTATGTTAAAACTTGAAGAAACAGGAGTTATAAAAGGCTATAGCGTAGATTACGGTGAAGACTATTTGACCAGTATGGTCTCGGCTCATGTATCTATAAAGGTGATGCAAAAACTCACCACTAAAACCAATTTAGAACTTAAACAGATTGATGCTATTTCCCAGCTTTATGCCATAAGTGGGGAGTTTGATTTAATTGCCGTAGTGCAAGCGCAAAACTTAGAAAAGCTAAGCCATTTACTTGATGATATAGGTAATTTAGATGGGGTAGAGCGCACAACGTCGTCAGTGATTTTAGAAACAAAATTTAAGCGTTAAAGTTAAGTGTTACTAAAGCGAAAGGTTACCTATTGATTTAACTTAATATTTAATTTTATCGAAGTTAGGTATTTTGGTAAAGCCTTACTATACTTATTGTAATTAACACAATTATTTAGCAATGGATTATGCCCACAACGTTATTTTTTGCACTTTTAACTTTAACTGAACCCTTAAAATTTGGTACCAATGTATCGCTTACAACACCAGATAATGCGGTTAACCAAGTGCAATGCATTTTACACAATATGGACATGCCATTTGAGTTGCAATCGTTACCTTGGCTGAGGGCTCGTCGCGAGGTAAAACAAGATAGGTTGGATGGGTATTTTACAACGCATTTAACCTCTGAGATGAGCCAGTATGGTAAGTTGTCGTCACCTATTTACCTAGAAAATTGGTACTGGTTTACTCATCCCGATAGCGTTAATAAAGACCCGAAAAAATTACGTTATGGCGTGGTCCATGGCAGTTATCAGGCTAATTGGTTTAAAACGCAAAATATTACCTCGTTAGTTGAAGTAAACTCGCTAGAAGAAATAGTAAACGTACTTCACCATCATAGAGTAGACAAAGTATTACTTGATTTAGATGATTTTAATAATGCTGCCGATCGCTTAGGTATTGACGCATCTGCCTACCCGCGCTCATTTTATCGTTATGTGCCATTAGGGGTTTTTGCTGCTAATAAGCTTATTAATTCGCACCCTTCTTTTTTAGAAAAATTCGACGAAACGATTCCTCAATGTGCCCCTGCACCGTTTTATTTATCACAGGGCGAACAAGTACAAATACTAAATACGTTGTTAGAGCCAATAAAGGCGTTAATTTCACAGCCCATAATTATCGATGCCGTGGCGCAAAGTAACCATATAAAGCTGACTAACAAAGCGCTTAAACTCGCTGACGAGCTTTGGATAAAAGAAGTTAAAACACATCAACATGATTTAGCTAAAAATATGCTATTTACTGATGCTTCATTATATTTAAAACAATGGCAAAGGCAGTTCAAAGGCATAATTACCGAAATTATAGTGACAGATAAGCAAGGTAAAAATGTGGCTATAAGCAAAATCACCAGTGATTATTGGCAAGGGGATGAGAATAAATTTAGCCTCGTATACCAGCAGTCTTTAGTGTATCGCTTTGACAGTGTTGAATATGATGCTTCAACACATCATTTTCAGGTGCAATTAAGTCTACCGATAAAAAATGCCAAGGGCGATCATATTGGCGTTATTATTATGGGGGTCGATGTAGAAAAAGCGCTGCACTCATTTAATAACAACGCATTAAATTAATAGCGTGAGCAGCGTCTTATTAAAGCCCGCGTGTATAGCAAAATTTTGTGTAGCTATTTATTTACGGCAGTCTTTGGCGCTTGTCTGATAACGGTTTTTTGTGCTTCGTTTAATTTAATAACGTAAGCATTTCCTCCTACCAGCCCTTTAAATTCTTCATCGGTAAAAATAAGCGTATTATCATCATAAAAGGTGATCGCTTCTTTTTGCGTAACAATACCTAAATCGATTCGAGACACATCACCAGAAAAAAACTTGTCGCCTTTAAAGTTTTCGAACAGCCAAATACTTGTAGAATCAAGCAACACAAGTTTAGTCCTGTCAGGGCTAAGAGCAGCGGATGTGATCCAACAGAGTTTTTCTAAAGTTGTGCAAGTTTTAAATGAATCAATTAACTGTGCATCAAAATTGGCTGCATGATCGCCCACTTTATAAACATTGGTTATGCCATCGAAAGGTTCGGTTCTATTTTTGGTAAATAAATATAAATGGCGTTTGTATTCTACAAAGGCTTCTAAATCAAAGTTGCGTTTATTAGGCGTAATGGGAGTGCCGTCCATTTCAGGATAGGTAAACTTAATAATTTCGGCTTCGGTGGTCTCTGTTTTTATGTCTATTGGGTTTTCTATTTTATAGATAGTTAACCACTTTCTGTCGTTTTTATTATTGCCAAAATCACCTAAGAAAAAATGACCAAATTTATTTTGCGTCATGTCTTCCCAGTCTATATTTTTAGCATTCGTAACAAGGATTTCTTTTTCAATAGCGCCATCTTCGCCCAGGCGATAAAGTTTTGGGTCGTCACCGCCATCATTAATCGCCCACAAACGCTTTTTTTTATCAAACTCAATGCCTGAAATTTCTTTTAATTTAGGGTCTACTGATAATTGCTTTTTACTATAAAGGGTATATATAGAAAGGCTTACAAAGGAGGCAAGTGCAATAAATACAATTACCGTAGTAAATAAAATGCTTTTTTTCAACATGAAATTTTTGGTATTTCAGAGACGTAAGATGCTGTGTATTATTACTTAAGCACACTGATAACGAAAGAATTTTATAGGTTAGTGTGAACCTTTATACGATTTTTTACTCAATATATTAATAATGAAAAATGATTAAGTTGGTTTAATACTTGCTGTACATTAGTTTGTCATTAATAAGCGAAAATTTTTATCGTAATCGCACCTTATATGTGCAGCTAAAAACTTTTTTGCACTGTAATAATGCGTAAATAAAAATTTGTTTAAATTACCCGCGTTTAATGATGTTTAAATGCACCCCACATCGCCCTTTAAAGTGTTGTATCGGCCCTGTGGCAAAGATTAAGTACCCATTTTGGTTTAGTTGGAGCCTACTATGTTGAATAAACGTTTTTTTAAAACAAAAAATGAAGCTGAAGTTACCTTTGAGTTTACCCACCCTGATGCAGAGCAAGTAAGTTTACTTGGCGAATTTACCGATTGGCAGCCGGTGCCTATGAAGCTTAATAAAAAAGAAGGGGTATTTAAATGTAAGCAACGCTTGCCAGTTGATCAGCAGTTTCATTTTCGTTATTTAATTAATGGTGATATTTGGGATAACGACCACCAAGCAGATGACTACCTACCTAATACATTTGGCACAGAAAATAGCATAGTGAACACTCAACGCATAAATTAAGGCGAGTAAATGGACGCACTTTCGCAGTTGTTTTATCTGCACGGTATCGGTTATGAGTTTACTAAATACACGGGCGAGCAGGTTATATTTAGCGAAGACACGCGCAAACGTGCCTTACAATGTTGTGGTGTAAATACCGAAGATGAACACCAAATAGCACAGCTTAATTATCAATTAGATGTTGCGCCTTGGTTAGAGTTAGCACCCGATACCAGCTTAGTGAATTTAACTGATAACCTTTTTTATATTCGCATAGATGAGCGTCAACGTGATTTACCTGTTGCGATAACGTTGCCAAAGTTAAACGTTACCTATGAGCGTGCTAATTTACATAATTTGGCCATCACTGGCGATTACTATGTACATGGCGTGCGTTATATTGAAGTAGCAGTGCCGTTAGGGGCTATTCCGGTAGGTTATCATCAGGCGCTGGTTAGTGTAGGGGAGCAAAGCAAAGAGATTCAATTGTGGGCCACCCCAGAAAAAGTTTTTCAAGTAGATGATACTAAGCGCACTGGGCTTTCGCTGCAGTTGTACACAGTTAAAAACAAAGCAGGCCTAGGTGTAGGGGATTTTAATGATTTACTAGAGCTATGTGATTTATGTGCTCAGCAGCACATGGACTACATATTACTCAACCCGTTACATTTGCTGTTTGCACAGCAAAGTGAGCGAGCCAGTCCCTATAGCCCTAATAGCCGTGCGTTATTAAATCCTTTGTACATTTGTGTTGAACTATCAGCTGATGCTAAAAACAATCCACAATTAGATGCTTTGTTACACAGTGATGAGGTAAAAGCGCTTTTTAACAGCAATGAACAGTTTATAAATTATGAAAAAGTAAGCGCCGTTAAATATACATTATTTAAAGCGCTATTTAGTCATTTTGAAGCACATGCCAGCGCTTCACGACGCGATGAGTTTGCCCAGTTTTGTAAACAAAACGCCCAGACCCTAACTACGCTAAATTCAGCCAATCCTACCTTTGATTACTACTTACAATGGCAGGCTAAATTACAATTAAGCCATTGTCAGCAGCACTGTTTAAATAAAGGCATGGCAATAGGTTTAATTAATGACCTTGCTGTTGGTTGTGCAGGTGATGGCGTTGAGTATCAATCTCAGCAATCACTTTTTAGTGATAATGCCAATGTTGGCGCACCGCCAGACCCTTGGGCGCAAGCAGGGCAAAATTGGGGGCTGCCTGCGCTTAACCCGCAACAATTAAAAAATGATCACTTTGCCTTTTATCGCTCACTTATTAGCGCAAACATGCAAGGCGTTGGCGGTTTGCGCATTGATCACGTTATGGCACTAAGGCGCTTATGGTGGTGCTTTGAAAATAATCACACACAAGATGGCTGTTATGTTTATTACCCTTTCGAGCACTTATTGGCTATTTTAAAAATAGAGTCTCACCTTAATCAGTGCATAGTAATAGGTGAAGACTTAGGCATAGTCCCGCCCGAAGTAAAACACGCACTTGCTGTAAGTGGTATTTATTCAAATAGCTTATTTTATTTTGAAAAACAACATGATGGTGAGTTTTTACCGTTACAAGAATTACCTAAGCATTGTTTAATTATGATAGCGAATCATGACGTACCGCCATTTTGCGGCTGGTGGCAAACAGATGATTTAGATATTAAACGTAAGTATCAGCTTATTGATGATCAGCAGTACCAACAGCAATTGCACGAACGACAACAAGAAAAACAACGATTACTGCGTTTTATACAGTTACATAGCGCAGAGCAACTTAGCGAAACTAGCGATGCTATGTGTGTTTACGGTGAACTTGCCAAAGCACTTGCACACAGTGAGACCCGTTTATTTGCACTTCAGCTTGATGATTTAGATAAACAAACGTATCCGGTGAATATACCCGGTACTAATACCGAATACCCAAATTGGCGCCGTGTTTTAACTCATTCAAGCAACGCTATTTTTAAAAATAATGCCAGTACCTTGGCTGCAGTTAATTCAATAAGGAAAGGATATGAGTAGTACCGCACCAAAGGATTCATTACAGACCCATTACGACGCACAGGTAACTGCACTACAAGGCGGCAGATTTAAAGACCCTTTTAGTTTTTTAGGGGCACATGCTTATAAAAATGGCTACGAAATACGCGTGTATTTACCCGCAGCTAAAAATGTAAATATTATTATTAATGATAAAAAAGTTATTGCTAAGCGTTATAACAGTAGTGATTTATTCATTGCAACAAGCAACGAAATGCCCACGCAACCTTATAAGTGTAACGTTGAATATGCAAACTCAGCATTATGTTTTTACGATGAATATAGCTTTGCAAGCAGCCTAGATACAGATGCAATGTATTTATTTAACGAAGGCAGTTTAGAGCATGCATATAAACATTTAGGCGCACACTTTATTAACCAACAAGGGGTTGATGGAGTGCGTTTTTGTGTGTGGGCGCCTAATGCAGCCAGTGTATCTGTTATTGGCGAATTTAACCTTTGGCAAGCTAATCGTCATTATATGCGTTTTCATCCTGCATGTGGTGTATGGGAGCTTTTTATCGCAGGGCTTCAACCCGATACCTGTTATAAATTTTCTATTGTGACACAGCAAGGCGATGTGCTTGAAAAAGCAGATCCGTTTGCCTTTAAAATGCAGCAAGCTCCGGGTACGGCCAGTGTGTTACAACAGCAAGCAGCGGCTATTTCGCTCAGTGATAGCGAGCTTAAAAATCGCCAAAAGCGTAACCATATAGACGCGCCCATAAGTATTTACGAAGTGCACTTGGGTTCATGGCAAAGGGCTGAAGAAAACCGCTATTTAAGCTATAGCGAACTTGCCGACAAACTGGTTAATTACACGCTTGAAATGGGCTTTACGCATATTCAATTAATGCCAATAAGTGAATACCCGTTTGATGGCTCTTGGGGTTACCAGCCGGTGGGTTTATTTGCACCAACTAGTCGCTTTGGTGATTACAGCAGTTTTAAATACTTTGTTCAGCAGTGTCACAAAGCAAACTTAGGCGTGCTACTTGATTGGGTGCCTGGGCATTTTCCTAGTGATCCGCATGGTTTACACCACTTTGACGGCACGCATTTATTTGAGCATGCCGATATTCGACAAGGCTTTCATCCTGATTGGAATACCTATATTTATAATTACGACCGCCCGGAGGTTAAAAGCTTTTTAATCTCTAATGCGATGTATTGGCTAGAGCAATTTGGCCTTGATGGACTGCGCGTAGATGCGGTGGCTTCAATGCTTTATTTAGATTACAGCCGCAAAGAAGGTGAATGGGTTGCCAATTGTTATGGTGGGCGAGAAAACCTAGGCGCTATTGAGTGCTTAAAGCAGGTGAATTTGCGTAGTTATAAAAATAATCAGGGCATTATGATGGTGGCTGAAGAGTCGACCGCGTGGCCGGGAGTCACTCAAAGTGTTGATCACAATGGCTTAGGTTTTGGCTACAAATGGAATATGGGGTGGATGAACGACAGCCTTCATTACATGCAACATGACCCGCTTTATAGGCAGCATCATCATCACGTAATGACCTTTTCTATGGTGTACGCATTTAGTGAAAATTACATTTTACCGCTAAGTCATGACGAAGTTGTACATGGTAAAGGCTCATTAATTGAAAAAATGCCTGGTGATGATTGGCAAAAATTTGCGAATTTACGTGCGTATTACGCATTTATGTGGGCGCACCCCGGTAAAAAGCTGCTGTTTATGGGCGGCGAAATAGCACAGCGAAAAGAGTGGGATCACAACCATTCTATTGATTGGCATTTGCTAGAGCATAAAAGCCACCGCGGTATACAAAACACTGTACAAGCGCTTAATACTGTTTATAAAAAGTCGCCTGCACTGTATGAACTCGACTCAAGCCCTGCGGGTTTTGAATGGATAGATAACAACAATAACGAGCAAAGTATATTTAGTTTTGTACGTTATGCTAAAAATGCCCACGACTTTATTGTAGTAGTGGCAAACTTTACGCCTGTTTCTTATCAAGAGTATGAAATTGGGGTACCCGCAGCGGGTAAATATAAGGTTATTTTAAACACCGATGATGACGCTTTTTTTGGCTCAGGTATTAAAGTAACAGCAAACAAAAACGCCACGGTTAGTAGCGTTAAGGCAAGCGCTCATGGCTTTTCGCACAGCATTAAAATTGCAATTGGCGGGTTAACGACTATTTATTTACAAAAGGTTGAAGATGAGTAATCGATTTGAGGTTTCACATGGGCAACCACAGCCACTTGGCGCAACTATTAGCAGTGGCGGCGTTAACTTTAGCTTGTACGCACCTAAGGCAACACAAGCTTATGTGTGCTTATTTGATAAAAGTGGGCACTCTGAAATATTAAAAGTAACCATGCATATCAACGAAGGCGGTATATGGACAGCCCATGTAGCACCCTTAGCCGAAGGCGCATTATATGGGTATCGCGTAGAAGGGGAGTACAGTCCTGAAAAAGGTCTGCTGTTTAACGAGCATAAGTTGCTGATAGACCCTTATGCAAAAGACTTATTTGGCGAATTTACATGGAGTGAGCGCCACTATGGGCAAATGCCTATTGGCACGAAAAGCACCGTTAATAATGCCATTGATATACCTAAATCACGGGTTATAAATAGCCAGCCTTATAAACATAAGAAGCCAAACCATAGCTGGTCTAATACCGTTATTTATGAGTGCCATGTAAAAGGCGCCACGTGCCGACATCCTAATATTCCTAAAAATTTGCAAGGCAAATTTTTAGGCTTAAGCCACCCTAGCTTTATTGAGCATTTACATAATTTAGGGGTTACCGCACTAGAGCTGCTCCCTGTGCATGCTTTTATAAGTGAGCAGTTTTTAACAGCAAAAGGGCTGCAAAATTATTGGGGCTACAACACACTCAACTTTTTTACGCCGCATAAAGATTATTTAGTTGATGATGACATTAACGAATTTAAGCGCATGGTTAGCGAGCTTCATAAAGCGGATATAGAGGTTATTTTAGATGTGGTTTATAACCACACCGCAGAAGCGGGCGCCGATGGGCCGATTTTATCGCTCAGAGGGCTAGATAACTTAGCTTATTACCGAACGGTGGCTGATAAGCCACAGGTGTATATAAACGATACCGGCTGTGGTAACACCATTAATATTGATCATCCTAAAACCTTAAAGCTGGTACTTGATAGCTTACGTTATTGGGTGCAAGTAATGGGAGTAGACGGATTTAGGTTTGATTTAGCCACCATTTTAGGCCGAAATGCCCATGGTTTTAATAGCGCCCATGCGTTTTTTCAAGCCATTGAACAAGACCCTGTATTAAGCCGTGTAAAGCTTATTAGTGAGCCCTGGGATATAGGGCCAGGAGGTTATCAACTGGGGGCTTTTGCTGCACCTTGGCGAGAGTGGAATGACCAATACAGAGATGTCATACGCCGATTTTGGCAAAGCGAAGAAGGCGTTATTGCAAATGTAGCAAAACGTATTCATGGCTCATTTGATATTTTTGAGCACAGCCAGCGCGGGCCGCTAAACAGTATTAATTTTATTACCAGCCATGATGGTTTTACGCTTGCCGATTTGGTGAGTTATGAGCATAAACATAATGAAGCGAATGGCGAGCAAAATCGCGATGGCCACAGCGCTAATCATTCCACCAATTGTGGTGTTGAAGGATTTACTAATGATGCCAAAATTATTGCCCTAAGGCTGCAGCAACAAAAGAACTTTTTACTTACGCTAATACTCTCAAAAGGGGTGCCTATGATTGCCTCAGGCAGTGAAATGGGGCACTCGCAAGGGGGCAATAATAATGCGTATTGTCAAAATAACCGCACCAGTTGGTTGGCATGGAAAGACTCGCAGCTAAATCATTCACTAACCCGATTTATTGACGATGCACTAAAAATAAGGCGTGGTCACAGTGCGTTTAAACACAGTGTGTTCTCAGAAGATATTGACGAGCGCTTTACGGTTAAATGGTTTACCGAGCAAGGCGTAAAAATGACCAACGAGCATTGGCACGAGCCACAGCGCCAGTTTTTAATGTATAGCTTGTTAGATAAGCAAAATAAATACGCCTTATTAATCATTTTAAATGCGAGTAAAAAAACAGTTTTTTGTAAGTTACCCCCATCGCCTATCGCGGCGCAATGGGACATGGTTTTATCAAGTGTACATAACGCATCGGTGAGTAGTAAAGAGGATGCAATAGTCGAAATTTCAGCACAAAGCAGCTGGGTTTTTAGTGCAAATTTAGAGGACGATGGTCATGTCTAAGCAAGACGAAAATGTGTGTGTGGTAAAAGGGTGGCAAGAAGGCCCTGTAATTGATGAAAGCACTTTAAAAGATGATTTAACTCGGCACTTTTATTACAGTTTAGGGCGTGACAAAGTGGGTGAGTCGCAACTGTATTTATATCATGCGCTTGCGCTGACAATCAGAGATCGGCTGGTTGCACGTTGCAGAGAAACCAAACAACAAATCAAGCAAGAAAAACGCCGTAAAACAGCTTACCTATCCCTAGAATTTTTAATGGGTAGAGCACTTGGTAATGCAATTTTAAACCTCGACTTAGACGAGCAAGTCTCCAGTGCACTGCAAGAGTATTGCACCACAATTGAAACCGTAGCCCAGGCCGAGCACGATGCAGGGCTAGGTAATGGTGGCCTTGGGCGTTTAGCTGCCTGCTTTTTAGATAGCTGTGCAAGCCTTGCGCTTCCCGTGGTTGGTTACGGTATTCGCTACGAATACGGTATGTTTAACCAATCATTAAAAAATGGCCACCAAGTTGAGCAACCCGATAACTGGCTTCGTGAGGGGCACCCGTGGGAGCTTGCCGCGCCTGAGCAATCACAACGAGTGAAGTTTTTTGGGCACGTACAAAGTTATACTGACAAACATGGGCGCGAACATCGCCAATGGGTTGGTTGTCACGACGTATTAGCTGTGCCATATGATGTGCCTATTCCTGGTTATAAAAACGACATTGTTAATACGCTAAGGCTATGGAAATCAGAAGCGACCGACGAATTTAACTTAACCGAGTTTAATGCGGGGAGTTATTCAGAAGCGGTAGCGCAAAAAAACCTAGCAGAACAAATTACAATGGTGCTTTACCCAAATGACAGCAGTGAAAATGGTAAAGAGCTTAGATTACGCCAACAGTACTTTTTATCATCAGCGAGTATTCAAGATATCGTATCGCAATGGGTTGAACAGTACGGCGAAGACTTTAGTGACTTTGCTGCACATCATGTATTTCAATTAAATGATACGCACCCAAGTATTGCCGTGGCAGAGTTAATGCGCATTTTAGTTGATGATTACGAGCTTGATTGGGATAACGCGTGGGAAATTACAACCAGCACAATGGCTTACACTAACCACACGCTATTGCCAGAGGCATTAGAAAAGTGGTCAGTGCCGCTTTTTGCAAAACTATTGCCGCGAATTTTAGAAATTATTTATGAAATAAACGCCCGCTTTTTAGCGCAAGTGGCTCAGCATTGGCCAGGCGATGCAAGTAAACAGCGTGCGCTTTCGTTAATTGAAGAAGGCGACGTGCCGCAAATACGTATGGCTTATTTAGCGATTGTTGGTAGCTATTCGGTAAATGGTGTGGCCGCACTACATACCCAACTTTTAAAAGAAGGGCTATTTAAAACCTTTTATGAGCTTTGGCCTAACAAGTTTAATAATAAAACCAACGGGGTTACCCCAAGGCGTTGGTTAGCACACTGCAACCCGGCCTTGAGTCATTTAATTACAGAAAAAATTGGCTCAAAATGGGTTAGCGATTTTGCAGATATAAGCCAATTACGCCGCTACTTCGACGACACCGCGTTTCATCAGCAATGGCAAAATGTTAAACGCGAAAACAAACAACGTCTCGTCGATTTAGTGAAAGAGCGCTGTGGTGTTGATTTTGATGTAGAGATGATGTTTGACGTACAAGTTAAACGTATTCACGAATACAAACGCCAGTTATTAAATGTACTTCATGTTATTCATTTATACGACCGTATACGCCGAGGCGATACTACAAACTTAGTACCACGTTGTGTGCTGCTAGGGGGTAAAGCCGCCCCTGGTTATTACATGGCTAAAAAAATAATTAAGTTAATTAATAACGTAGCTGAGGTTATTAATAAAGACCCACTTGCAGCGCCTTATTTACGAGTTGCGTTTTTGCCAAATTATAATGTAACCGCAATGGAAACTATTTGCCCTGCAACCGATTTATCAGAGCAAGTATCGACCGCAGGTAAAGAAGCATCAGGCACTGGTAACATGAAGTTTATGATGAATGGTGCGCTTACTATTGGTACGTTAGATGGGGCGAATATTGAAATTAGAGACGCTGTTGGCGCTGATAATTTCTTTTTGTTTGGTGCCCAGGCTCATCAAATTGATGATATTAAATCGCGATATAACCCTTCTCATTTAATAGAGCAAAACAGCGACCTAAGCCATGTAATGCAGTTACTCGAAAGCGGGCAATTTAACCTGTTTGAGCCTAATTTATTTGACGACATTATTAATGCTATTAAAAGCCCTCACGATCCGTGGTTGGTTGCACATGACTTTGAAAGCTATGTGGCAGCGCAAAAGCAGGTAGAGGCTGCGTATCAAGACCAAACGCATTGGACGCAAATGAGTATTTTAAATACGGCCGCAAGCGGCATATTTTCAAGCGATAGAACCATAAGCCAATACAGTGAAGATATTTGGCACCTAACCCCCTAACTATTAGTGAAACAGACTTACACGCAACTACGAGCCATGCCACTAAGAGCACAGACTAAACGGAGAGAGTATTATGCCTAGTTATGCAAATCGTTACATAAGTAGCTTAACCCGAGATACGTACGCGTTAATACTGGCTGGTGGACGCGGCTCACGCTTACACGAATTGACAGATTGGCGCGCAAAGCCCGCTGTTTATTTTGGCGGTAAGCACCGTATTATCGATTTTCCATTATCAAATTGTATCAATTCGGGTGTGAGGCGTGTAGGCATAGCCACACAATATAAATCGCACTCTTTGATTCGCCATGTTAATCGCGCCTGGGGCCATTTTAAAAAAGAGCTGGGGGAGTCGGTTGAAATTTTACCCGCATCTCAGCGTAATGGTGATGAGTGGTATTGTGGAACTGCCGATGCGGTTTTTCAAAACATGGATATTATTCGCCACGAACTGCCAAAATATGTGATGATTTTGTCAGGCGATCACGTTTATCGAATGGATTACGGCGCTCTATTAGCCGAGCATGTGCAAAAAGGCGCCGACATGACAGTATGTTGCCTTGAAGTACCTGTTGAAGAGGCTGCAGATACCTTTGGGGTAATGACCGTTGATGAAAGAAATCGGGTATGTCGCTTCGATGAAAAGCCTTCGATCCCCAGCTCTGTCCCTGGTAAGCCAGGTACCTGCTTAGCCTCTATGGGCAACTATGTGTTTAATACTGAGTTTTTATTTGAGCAGCTAAAAAAAGATGCTGAAAATGAAGGTTCTGGCCGCGACTTTGGGCACGATATTATTCCGGCAATTATAGAAGAGCACAGTGTGTATGCGTTTCCGTTTAGAGATCCCATGCAAGAAGGGCAACCTTATTGGCGTGATGTAGGAACGTTAGACTCGTTTTGGGAAGCCAATATGGAATTGGTAATGCCCGAGCCACAGCTAGATTTATACGATCCAACCTGGCCTATTTGGACCTACCAAGAGCAGTTGCCACCGGCTAAGTTTATTTTTGATGATGAAGACAGACGAGGTATGGCGGTAGACTCTACGGTATCGGGAGGGTGTATTGTATCGGGCTCAGTAGTTAGAAAATCACTGCTGTTTTCAAACGTGCACGTGCGTTCATTTTGCGAAATAGAGCAATCGGTTATTTTACCCGGGGCTCTTATTAATCGTCATTGTAAAATTAAGCGAGCCATAATTGATCGAAGCTGTGAAATACCCGCAGGGCTTGAAATTGGCTACGATAGAAAAGCCGATGAAGAAAATGGCTTTAGGGTATCTAAAAAAGGCATCGTATTAGTCACCCGTGATATGCTCACGGAACTTGCTAAAAAGCTTGAACGTCAAGCACACGAAAATAAAAAGTTCGCTTAAAATCGGATGCGAATAACAAAGGTTAAGGAAGTAGTAAATAAATGCATGTATTAATGGTTGCCGCAGAAAACGATGCTCTACCAAACGCTAAAGTGGGCGGGGTAGCAGATGTAGTCAGAGATGCCCCAAAAGCACTAGCAGCACAAGGCGTGAGCGTAGATGTTGTTATTCCTGATTATGGGTTTGAGCAACTGCAACGTGAATATATAGGTGATGTCACTGTTATATTTAGAGCGCAGCCACAGGTATTATCTTTATTTAAAATAAGTGATGACAACACACACATTAATCAATTTGTTATTTCGCACCCACTGTTTAGCCAATCGGGTTCGGTGTATTGCAATGACGAACCCGGGCGACCTTTTGCTACTGATGCAACAAAATATGCATTATTTAGTGCCGCTCTATGTGAAGCGCTGCTTCAGGGTTTAATAACGCGCCCTCAAGCACTGCATTTACACGATTGGCATAGCGCGTGTGTCGCCGTATTATTAAAATTTGATAAACGCTACGATACCCTCGCTAATTTACATATTGCCTATACAGTTCATAATTTAGCACTGCAAGGGATCAGGCCTTTTAAACACGACGACTCGAGTTTAGAGGCTTGGTTTCCTTCGTTAGGTTATAACGGGCAACATTTGTGCGACCCTCGTTACCCACACTGTTTTAACCCTATGCGCAGTGCTATAAATTTGGCGGATAAAGTTCATTTAGTCTCACCTACTTACAGTACCGAGGTACTAAAGCCGAGTAATTATCAGCAAGGTTTTTTTGGTGGAGAAGGCTTAGAGCTTGATTTACAAAATCAATCGGCTCAAGGCAAGGTGGTGGGAATATTAAATGGCTGTGAATACCCTGAGCAAAACCCTAAGCAAGTTACTTTATCGCTCTTGTATGAGCGTATTGAACATACTTTATTTAACTGGATGGCAAAACATGAGCAGCTTGAAACGAGCTACTATGTGGCGCATCAGCGCATGCTGCAGTTTAAAAACACGCCAATAGATGGGCCCCTTGTAACAAGTGTTGGCAGGCTGACCGAGCAAAAGGTGTTATTACTTTGCCAACAATACGGTAATGCATTAGCGCTTGATAAAGTGTGTGAAATAATTAACCGTTTTAACGGTCGTCTTATTATTTTAGGCTCTGGTGACAAAGCCCTTGAAAGCATTTTTACCAAGGCTATGGCACGTAATACAAACTTATTGTTTTTAAAAGGTTATGGGCAAGGTATTGGCGATAGCCTATATGAGCTTGGGGATTTATTTTTAATGCCAAGCTCGTTCGAGCCATGCGGAATTAGTCAAATGCTTGCTATGCGCGCAGGGCAACCTTGTTTAGTCCACAGTGTTGGCGGTTTAAAAGACACCGTAAGCCACAACAACAATGGCTTTGTATTTTCTGGCGGCTCGTTGAATGAACAAGTTGATGGGTTAATGACATGCTTGACTGAAACCCTTACGCTAAAACAGCAAAATCCTAAGCAATGGAGTAACATTACAGCTAATGCTAAAGGAGCACGTTTTTCGTGGGAAACGGTCGCTGCTGATTATATTTCAAGCATGTATTGCTAAATCATTAAAATTAAACGCAGTAGAAGTGACATTTATACCTATTTACGCTATTAATTACTTAGTTTGAGTATAAAAATAAGAAGTAGGTAATGTGTCTGTATTTGTTGCAAGGCAAGCAATATTCAATCGTAAGCAAAATGTAGTTGCTTACGAGCTTTTATTTCGTAATAGTGCTGAAAACTTTTTTCCCGATATAGAAGAAGGTCAAGCAACTGCTCGCCTAATAATGGAAAACCAGCTTAATTTAGGCACACGCCACATCACCTCAGGTAAAACGGCACTGATAAATATAGGCCCAGACTCTTTAAAGCACAATTTATGTGACTTTTTACCCTGCAAAGATGTGGTCATTGAGCTATTAGAAACCATTGAACCCACCGACGATAACTATCAGCTTTGCAGAGAGCTTTTTCATAAAAACTATAAACTCGCATTAGATGACTTTGTTTATAACGAGCAATGGGAGCGATTTTTAAAGTTTATTAAGCTAGTAAAGTTTGATATTGCGCAAACGCCTTTATCAGATATTGCTGAGATTGTAGAAAAACTAAAACAGCATAAAAAAATAAAAATATTAGCAGAAAAAATAGAAACCCAAGCCGATTATCACCAAGCACATAAAATGGGGTTTGATTACTTTCAAGGCTACTTTTTTGCCAAGCCCACAATGCACGAACAGCAAGACATTGATTATAACTATGCGTTAGTTGTGGCTATTTACGCGCAAGTAATGAAACCAAGCCCAGATATAAAGCAAATTAGTGCGTTATTTGAAGCCGATGCGGCCTTGGCTTATAAGCTTATGCGGCTAATTAACAGCGGTGTTTTTCCTATTCAGAGTAAAATATCATCTATTAAGCAGGCGTTAGTGTATTTAGGGCATGAGCGTTTAAAAAAGTTTGTTAGTTTAATTGTTACCGCGCACACCGCGGGTAAAAAGCCAGCAGAGCTAATGCAAGTGTGTGTAGTTAGAGCACGCTTTTGTGAGCTAATAGCAAAGCAGGTGTCTAAATCGTTGGTGGGTGAGGCGTTTTTAACCGGCTTGTTTTCGTTACTAAATGCCATACTCGATCAACCTATGAGTTTATTAGTCGAAAAGTTACCTTTTCCTGATGATATTAAAGCGGCATTACTAAACGAAAAAAACACCCTATATTATATTTTAAATGTAGTACAAGCGTACGAAACAGGTAGCTGGTGGACATTAGAAAAAGCCGTTATATTACTTAATGTTAAAAGTGATGTGCTGCCAGGATTATATAATCAAGCCGTAGATTGGGCAGATAATTATAAAAATAATAGTTAAAGGACAGTAACCGCTCATTATGCGAAATTATAATATGGACTTTATTCGCGGCATTGCCGTGCTTTGCTTAGTGTATATGAATGGCTATGCGTTTGGCTTAGTGGATTATAGCTATATTCCTTTATCTACCCCGCCTTTTAGCGACACCCTTATCCATGCTGTGAGTACTTTTTTTGTTGATGGCCGATTTAGAACGCTGTTTAGCTTACTGTTTGGTGCAGGGCTTTATATTCAATGGCAAAAAGTTAAATCAACAGCGCCTTTAAAAGCGCGATTGCATTGGCTTATCATTTTTGGTTTGGTACATGGTTTTTTACTTTGGGCTGGCGACATTTTATTTTTGTACGGTGTATCTGGCTGGTTTGTTCTAAAATATTTGCAAAGTAATAATCAACTGCTTGTAAAAAGGGCAGGGGAGTTTCTTTTAATTGGTTGTGTAGCCACGGGGTTGGTGCTTTTTAGTGCGCCAGATGAGCTCGTTTATCGTGATTCAGCACAGTATATCGATTTATATAGCCCGCATTACAGCGATTACTTTTTGAGTAACCTAGGTATGAATGTATTAATGCTGGTAGCTGTTCCTATCATGATCATGTGGCTGTGCGTAGGGCTAATGCTGATTGGCATATATTTATATAAAAATGAGGTTTTTAGTAAAGGTTTAACTAAGCCGCACCTTATTGTTTGTATAGCTGGCGCCTTTATTTTTTCAGGCATGAGGCTTTATGCGTCAAAGTTTACTGGGGGAGCGGGGTTCGCCCTACAAGAGTTTATAAATACCTTTGCCGCGTTATTCATGGCTGTATTTTATATTCATCTCATCGTTAAATTTTGTAATAACCGTGCTCATGTGGGCCAGCTTATTCAGCAGGCGGGGCGCTTAGCTTTTACCTTATATATATGCCAAACACTTATGCAGCTGTTGCTTTATAAAGTGTTGTATCCGCAGTGGGTATTAAGTTTTAACCGAATAGACTATTGGATAATCGCGACTGGCCTAGTTAGCGTGCAGCTATTGTTTACAGCTTTATATTGTCGCTATTATGAGCAAGGGCCGCTGGAATATGTTTGGCGCAGGTTAACTCAAGCAAAAATTGCAAAAATTAATGCGTAAAGGTTTAAATTAGGGGCGAAAAATAATGGCGTGTGGTTTACACTAGTCGCCTTTAAAATTAGGACCATTCAGTGCCATGACCGAATTAAAACGTTTAAATAAATTTATTAGTGAAACAGGTTTTTGTTCACGCCGTGAAGCCGATAAATATATTGAGCAAGGTCGTGTAACAGTTAATGGTAATACGCCTGAAATGGGCGTAAAAGTGGCTGATACCGATACTGTTTTAGTCGATGGAAAACCGCTGCGCGAAAAACCAAAACGCGTGTACATAGCGTATAATAAGCCAGTGGGTATTACCTGTACCACCGAGAGTAAAATTCAAAGTAATATTGTCAAAGCCGTTAATTATCCCACCCGTATATTTCCTATCGGCCGTTTAGATAGACCTTCAGAAGGATTGATTTTTTTAACTAACGAAGGCGATATCGTTAATAAAATTTTGCGAGCGGGTAATAACCACGAAAAAGAATACGTGGTGACAGTTGATAAACCACTCAATCGCCAATTTGTGAGCAAAATGGCCAACGGTATTCCTATTTTAGATACCGTTACAAAAAAATGTAAAGTGACGCAAACAGCTCCGCAAGAATTCAAAATTGTGCTTACGCAGGGTTTAAACCGCCAAATTCGCCGTATGTGTGAATACCTAGGTTATGAAGTTGTAACCCTTAAACGTACCCGCATTATGAATGTAACGTTAAAGGGCTTAAAAGTAGGCCAGTGGCGACATTTAACCGACGTAGAAATGGCGCAAATTAATGACTCCATTGCCGATTCGGGTAAAACGCAAGAGCATTCGGTTGATACCAATAAGCAAAATGCCAATAACAAAGGCGAGCCTAAAAAGCGTGATTTTCAGGGGGAAAACCCACGTGCCTTTAATAATGAGCGAGGCACTCGCACTCAAAGAAGTAACACCCCTTTTCAAAAGCGCTCCACCACCTATGTAGGTAAAGGCGGAGCTAGTAAAAATACGCAAGGCGATAGCAAAAGCGCAAACAACAAAAAGCCAGCAAACGGTAAAGCGCGTTCATCTGGCACATTAAGTTTAAAAAAATAGCGTGCGCACTTACCATTGTATTTGATGCACGACGTTACCTAGTGGGCTTTTAACGCCCACGATGTTTATTTTCTCATTTTTTAGCCGCTTTAATGCTGGTTTATCTAAATACCACCTAAAAGAGCGCTTTCTGTAAGTTTGTAAATCAAGCACAACCAGTTTTGCGCAGCTGTATTCGTAATCACTCGGACACGCCTCTACAGCCAGTAGCTGGTAATCTTGCTGCCAGCTATTGTCGCTATAATAATACGTCCATAACTTTACTGAAATACAAAAACTAGCCCACAGCCATAAATAAACTAAAACCGGTATAAACAAAATACCCAGCCAGCCCCTAAGCTTCCCATCATCCTCTAAGTAGTCTTTAAAATTTGATTTAAATGTTATGCATGCGTTGTACTTTTTGTATCCGTACATCCCCCCTGCAATACTAATTATTACTGACAAAACAGGAAGCAGCTTATGTGTTAAAAAATCATAAGCGGTATTGGCAATAAAGGGGGGATCGAGATTTTCATCCCAAGCAATAAAAAATAGGGGTGGGAATAGTAAACTAGCGGTAATTATTATTCTAAAAAGTTGTTTTGCTGTCATTTGAGGGGTTACTTATAAAACACAACGCCAATATAAAGTAAATAAAGCCCTAAATAAATGGCTAATGCAGATACGCTGTTTTTAGAGCGCAGTCGTTTAATTAAATCGTAAGTACCGTCAAACATGCCTGTTATTACCAGTGTAATACCGCCCGTGAAACGGTAGTTGTTTAAATCTACATTGCCATTTTCGTCGGTTATAAAGCGAAAACAGCCAAAGAGAATACAAATACAACCTAGTTTATTATGTCCATCTTTAACTTCGGTTTAAATAATAAAAAACGCAGCTACTGTGAGGTAAGCTGCGTTTTAAACGTCCTGTAAGGCTTTTAAATTACTTTCTAGGCTCGTAGTCTATTCTAAATACAACAGTATAAAGCACAGGCACTACAATAAGCGTGAGTATGGTTGCAAAACCTAAACCAAACATAATAGTTACCGCCATTGACTGGAAGAACACGTCAAACAACAGCGGGATCATACCTAAAATGGTGGTAATAGCCGCCATGGCTACAGGGCGTACACGGCTAACGCCAGATTCAAACACAGCTTGATAAGGCGATTTACCATCGCGAAGCTCAAGATTTATTTGATCGACCAACACAATGCCGTTTTTAATCAGCATCCCGCTTAAACTTAGTAATCCAAGTAGTGCCATAAAGCTAAATGGCGCATTCATTATTAACATGCCCGCACTCACACCAATAATGGCAAGTGGCACTGTAGCCCAAATAACTAAAGGCTGTTTAAGTGAATTGAACAGCAGTACGGTTACCGCAAACATCGCTAAATAACCCAGCGGTAATGAACCAAATATAGCGGCTTGCGCATCCGATGACGACTCATACTCGCCGCCCCATTCTAATTTATAACCACGCGGTAGCTCTATTGCCTCTACGGGTCCGCGCACGCGTGCAAATAACTTAGCGGCAGTTTCATCGCCTAATACGTTGTGATCGGCCATTACCGTTATTGTGCGCTTTCGGTCGCGGCGCATAATTAGGCTGTCTTCCCATTCAACCACAAATTCGTCAACCACTTGCGTTACTGGCACAAATACACCCAATACAGGGCTGTATATTTGTAAATCGTGAACGCTTTCTACATTTAGGCGCTCATTTGCCGGTGAGCGAGCAATAATTGGCAGAAGTTGCGTACCATCACGATATACACCCACTTGCTTGCCCGAAAGGCTAGTAAGCAGAACATCATCAAGGTCTGACTTACTAATACCTAAGCGGCGCGCTTTTTGTTCGTTAAATTGTGGGCGAATCATTTTAGTACGTGCGCGCCAATCATCACGAATATTATAAGCGCCGTCGTCTTGTGCGATAACTTCTTCAGCCTGGGCGGCTAATCGTCTAAGTATTACCGGATCGGGGCCTGTAAAGCGTGCTTCAATTTTAGCATCGGTTGAGGGGCCAATTTCCATGGGCTTAATTTTAAGCTCAGCTGAAAGCGGTGTATTTTGCGAGTATTCACGCACTTTTTGCATTACTACAGCCACCGCCTCGCGGTTTTTTACTCTAATAATGAGCTGCCCGTATGACGAGTACGACTTTTGCGGTGCATAAGTAAGCATAAAGCGTGGAGCACCTTGGCCTGTAGTACTGGTTATTTCTTCAACTAGCTCTTCTTTTTGAAGGTAGTTTTCAAGCTTTTTAATTCCCTCTAGCGTTGCTCTTATGTCGGAGCCTTGTTGCTGCCAGTAATCTACATAAAACATAGGCGTGTTAGAGGCGGGGAAAAACGATTGTTTAACCGCACCAAAACCAACCACAGCCGAGCAAAGAAGCACGACCATAAGCACAAGCGTGGTTTTACGATAATGCATAGATACATCTAAAAGTGCTTTATAGCCGGTAAAAATAAAGCCTTGGTATGGGTCGTCATCATCCTCTTCGCCCTCAGCATTTTTAGCTTTTTTAAACTCATCTTGTTTAAACATTAAATTTGCAAAAAATGGCGTAAGCGTAATGGCGGTGATCCAGCTTAGTAAAAGCGATATAAACAACACCCAAAATAAGCTACCCGCAAATTCACCGGTCGCATCAGAGCTTAAGCCAATAGGGGCAAACGCAGTAATACCAATAACTGTAGCGCCTAGTAGCGGCCATTTAGTTTGTTCTACAATATTAACCGCAGCTTTTAACTTAGTTTGGCCACGCTTTAAATTTATTAATATGCCTTCGGTTACTACTATAGCGTTATCTACCAGCATACCAAGGGCAATAATAAGCGCACCTAGAGAAATACGTTGCAGGTCTATGGCGAACAACTTCATAAATATAAAGGTGCCTAAAACGGTGAGTAATAAAATACCGCCAATTAAAATACCACTTTTTAACCCCATAAATATAAGCAGTACTACGATTACAATGGCAATCGCCTCAACTAGGCTGACAATAAAGCCATCTACCGATTTTTCTACTTCTTTAGGTTGGTTATACACCGATTCTACATGTATGCCATGTGGGCGTTGATATTCAAGCTCTGCTAAGTGCTCGTCAATACGTTTACCTACATCTACTACGTTCACGCTATTCATAAACGAAACGCCAATTAAAAGCGCTTGTTCTGAGTTGTAGCGAATAACATTGCTGGGTACTTCTGCGTATTCTCTAAATACTTTGGCTACATCACCTAAGTAAATAAGCTCGCTAGCACCGGGTTTTGATATAAGTAGGGTTTCGAGCTCTTTAACATCTTTAAATTCGCCGGTTGGGTGAAAGCGTATAGACTCATCGCCCACTCTAATTTTACCTGCGTTAGAGACTGTATTTTGCGATTGCAGTAAACCAAAAATATGGCTTGGGGCAATACCGAGCTGCGCTAATTTACGGGTAGACACTTCAACCATTACTTGAGGCTGTTGCTCACCAGCAATGGTCACTTTACTCACACCTTTAACCAGTACGAGTTCACGCTTTAAGTAATCGGTGTAATCTTTAAGTTCATCATAAGAGTAGCCATCGCCGGTAACCGCATACATAACGCCGTATACATCACCAAAGTCATCTAAAATGGTGCTTGGGTAAACGCCACTTGGAAGTGAAGGCGCTAAGTCGTTAATTTTACGGCGCATTTCATCCCAAATTTGGCGCAGCTGTTCTTTTCGGTAGGTGCTTTTCATTTCTACCGATATTTGCGACTTACCATTTGATGAAATAGAGGTCACATAATCTACGTAGGGGAGTTGCTGAATTGCATTTTCGATAGGAAAGGTGACTTCTTCCTCTACTTGTTGTGGCGATGCACCCGGATACATAGTAATAACCATGGCGGTTTTAAGCGTAAACTCTGGGTCTTCTAGTTGGCCTAAATCAAAGTATGACACACTCCCGCCAATTAACAGCAGTAGTGCAAACATCCAGCTAATTACTTTTTTCTCTATGGAGAGTTGCGCAAAGCTCATAATTATAAGCCTCGCTCTTTATTCCATGGACGTACTTTCATGCCCTCATCTAATGAGTGTACGCCAGCAGAGACGACAATTTGGCCTTCTTTAATACCGCTTAGCACTTCAATGCCGTCGCGGTGTACTTGGCCTACTTTAACGGCTTGTTTATTAACAACACCGGTTTCTGGGTTATATATCCACACATAGGCGTTATCTGACACGCTTTCTTTAGCTTCAGAAAAAACCGACTCAACCGGTAAAATAGTGTAAGCCACTTGCGAGCTGGTTACTTTTGATAAATCGATAAATACACGCCCTGTCATCCCTGCAAGTAAGTTAAAGTCTTTGGGTACTGGCAGCGAAAAAACAACTTTGTAGGTAAGCGTAGTAGGATCGGCCTGCGTATCCCACTCTTTTAAATCAAGGGTGTACTCTTTATTATCATAACCGTCAAACACAACGGTAGGGTGGTAGTCGCTGCCTTTTTTAATGCGCGCTATTATTTTTTCAGGAACTTGGATTTCTACATCCATTAAATCGCGGGTTTCTAGGCGTAAAATGTTTTGCTTGGCTTGAATGTTTTCAAAGTTTTTAACAAATACTTTGGCTACAGTCCCTGCAAATGGGGCGCGCAGTTCGCTGTATTCTAGGTTGGTTTCGGCAATTTTAAAGGCAGACTCTGCCACTTGCATATTGGCTAATGCTTCATCGTACTCTGATTGACTCGCGATTCTTTTTTCAAGTAATTGTTCAATGCGGCTAAGTTGTGATTTAGCAAGCTCATAACGGGCTTTTCTATCATCGTACTGTAATTGAAAGTCTTCTGGGTCAAGCTTTGCTAAAAGTTGTCCTTCTTCAACTTCTTCACCTGCTAATACCGGAAACTCTACCAGTTCACCATTGACTCTAAATGCTAAGTACGAGCCTTGGTTAGCAACCACTTCAGCAGGAAAACTGCGCACATTTGTTTGCGAATCATGTCCTATATTGAATAACTTTACAGGCCTAATGGGCTCTTCTTTTACTTGCTTTTCTGGCTCTGAGCAGGCCATTAAGGTAAGTAAAGTCGTAGTAAGTATACATAGACGAAAGAGTTTCATGTCTTCTCCGTGGCAATGATGGGCAAAATAATTAAGTGCAGGATACGCCGCAACCATATAAAATAAAATTCATTAAATTTTAGAAACATAATAAGTTTTATTTATGATCATGTTGAGCGCAGTATGAAGCTGAATCAATTACAAATTTTAGATGCCATTGTACAAAGTGCAAGTTTAAGTGGCGCGGCGCTTAAATTACATAAAACTCAACCTGCGCTTACCTTAGCAATTAAAAACTTAGAGGCAAAAATTGGCTTCGAACTACTCGATAGAAGCAAGTACCGATTACAGTTAACTGAAAAAGGGCGTGTTTTTCATCGCGAAGCACAACAATTATTGCATGCAAATGATGAGCTAGCACAGCTTGCTAAAGAGCTTGCACTGGGTAACGAGCCACAATATCGAATTTGCTACGAGCAAATTTGTCAAAAAGACAGTTATAACGAGATCATAAGTAATACTTTTAGACTATTTAAGCGTACAGAGTTTAATTTAACCAGTGGCAAACGCTTTGTCTCTTTAGAGCAAGTAAATAGTGGGCAAGTGGAGTTAGGCATAGGCCCCTGGTTTGACTTATTTCATGCAACAGGGCACTTAGAGAGCCTACCTATTGGTAAATTAAACATTGGAATTATTGCATCTACTAATACGTTTCCTAAGTACATGACCTTTAACGAGCTACAAAATTACCCGTGTTTGGCCATGTTTGAAAGTGACTTAAGCATAGACAGCGACAAGCTTTCGTATTCAAAAGGCTCTGCCTTAATGAAGATTGACGATGTAACCAATTTAAAGTCGTTTTTGCTTGCTGGTGCCGGCTGGGCAATGATGAACATAGACTATTGCGCCCCTGAAATAGAAGCAGGGCTGTTGCAGCAAATACAGATAAACGACAGAGAAGATGAGTTTGGTATAGAAGTACGTGCATTTAGGCGTGATGCAATACACCATGGCCCTGTTGCGCGCTCTATTTGGGAGCAATTTAAAGTACTCAGTGAGGCGTACGTTAATGACCGATAATATTGAGAAAGAAACCCTCATCTACACCATTATTGCAAATATACCTGCAGGTTTTGTAGCAAGTTACGGGCAAGTAGCAACGCTTGCAGGTTTCCCGCAAAATTCACGCTTAGTAGGGCGCCTTTTAAAGCAAATGCCAGATGATTCTGTTATACCGTGGCACAGAGTAGTAAATAGCCAAGGTAAAATATCATTTCCTGCAGGCAGTGATAAATACCAAGAGCAGCGCCAAAAGCTATTATTAGAAGGGGTTAGCTTTAAAAACGACAAAGTGAACATGCGCGAGTGTAGATGGCTGTAGTGAACGTATTATCGTAAAAAAGCTTTTAAAGGCTGCTTTATTACAAGTGTGCGGCTTACTTTTTTGTTTTTAGCTATCGTAAATCTACAAAAAATAGGGTTATTCAGCTTGTAGTTTTACTTTTAACACAATCTCCTTATCTAGCTTTGTGAATGAAAAACTTACAATGAAAAGCGATATATTTTCTATTTTTTACACAATAAAAATATATACGGCAAAGTAAAAACACCTCCACACCTACCAATACCTAAGATGGCATTAAATCAATTTAGCGTCGAGATTTGGCATAACATTTGAACTACTTATTTGTTGTAAATAGATATTGAGCATACCAAATGTTGGCTTAAGGGCGCGTTTAAAATGGTATCTCATTTGCAAAAAGGTAAAAGAGTAAAAGCGTAAAAACGTAAGTAATCCTCAAGCCATCTTAAAAGTGACTGATAAATTATTTGAAAAATACGGTTTTTCACATCGCTAGTGATGAATAATTGAGGTGATGAAGTGTAAATAATTAGTTTTAAGCATGAGGGTTATTAAAACGAAATATTAAGGACTAACAAACTATGACTGACCCAACTTTATTGATTTTAATGTATTTTGTGATCCCTGTGTGGCTTGCTGCTGGTATTGCTGATTGGTTTTGTCATCGACGTAGTAATATTTCTACAACCAGCGGTGCTAAAGAGTCATTTATTCATTTATTAATGTTTGCCGAAGTGGGCATTCCGTTAATCCTCGTTTTAATTTTTGAAGTTAATAGTTTGATTATTGCCATTTGTATTGTGTTGTTTTTTCTGCATGAGCTTACAGCAATGTGGGATGTAAGTTATGCAGTAAGTAAGCGAAGGGTAGGGCCGGTAGAGCAACATATACACAGTTTTTTAGAAATGATACCCCTGTTAGCTTTGGTATTAATTATTGCGCGCCATTGGGAGCAATTTACCGCTTTATTTACTCCAGGCGGCTTTCCTCCTGACTTTACGCTGCAATTAAAAGCCTCTCCTTTACCAATAACTTACTTGGCAACGGTGCTATTTATAGCACTTGCGCTAGAATTTACACCTTATTTAGAAGAGTTCATTCGCGGTATACGTGCTAAAAAAGATAATACTTAATCGGCTTAAGTTATTTATGCAGTTAATTTATGCGTGTCTAAATAGGCACGCTCTTGCTTACACTGAGCTAAATAGTGTTGCTCGAGCACAGGGTTTAGTACCAAGCTAAGATGCTGTCTAAGGTATTGTTAACCAGAGCCTCACTAATACTTAGTGGGGCTTATTTAGGTATAATTGAAAAAGGCTAGGTAAAAATAGCGGCGTATATACGCCGCTATTATTTTATAAAATCAATATGTTGAGATTAACTAATATGAGTGAGCTAGCATGATTAAGGTAGATGCTGCCCACCTGTAACACCCATTATTTCAGCGGTAATGTAACTTGACTCTTGCGATGCTAAGTAGACATAGGTGGGTGCTAGTTCAGCAGGCTGTCCTGGCCTGCCTAATGGTACGTTATCACCAAATTCAGGCAATTTTTTAGCCGGTTGGCCACCACTTTGTTGAAGCGGGGTCCAAATTGGCCCAGGAGCAACCCCATTAACCCGAATGCCTTTATCAATCACCATTTTTGCTAAACTTTTAGTAAAGCTTGTAATTGCGCCCTTAGTCGATGCGTAATCAAGAAGCCCAGCAGAGGGTTGATAACATTGGATAGAGGTTGTATTAATAATACTAGCGCCCGGTGGCATATGTTTTACCGCCGCTTTTGTTATCCAAAACATAGCAAATACATTTGTTGCATATGTTTGGCAAAATTGCTCGGTAGATAAATCGTCTAACTCTGCAACAAACTGTTGCTTACCCGCATTATTCACTAATATGTCGATTGAGCCTAAGTTTTCAACGCTTTGCGCCACAAGGTCGTTACAAAAACTCTCATCAGAGATATCGCCTGCAATTCCCCATGCTTTGTTACCGCTGGCTTTTAATATATCGAGTGTTTCTTTCGCATCAGCTTCTTCGCTGGCTAAGTAATTAATAACTACATCGGCACCTTCTCTGGCAAATGCAATGGCAACCGCTCTGCCAATGCCCGAGTCGCCCCCGGTGATCAACGCCTTGCGACCCTTTAATCTGTCGCTACCTACATAGGTATCTTCGCCGTGATCTGCTTTAGGTTTTAAAATTTCATCTAGGCCAGGGTCTGGTTGATCACTGTCTTTTTCGGTCCGACCCATTTGATATTGGCTTCTAGGGTCTTGCATCGTAAATTGGTTAGTTGGCATATCAACGTCTCCTTTAACGTAAAGTTTAAGTTGGATTAACTGCATGTAATCACAAAGAGCCTAATGGCATATAACGCAGCAATGCGAGTTACCTACCTCTTTGCTTGGCGGGAATAGACGTAAAAGTGAGTGTGGTTGTAAAATATTGAGTATAAGTAGCAACTTACTAATGTAGCACTTGCCTCAATTGTAGAATCAGCTTGTAATGCGCCCACTTTGTA
The DNA here is from genome assembly GCA_007988745.1 of Pseudoalteromonas atlantica. Classification (GTDB taxonomy): domain Bacteria; phylum Pseudomonadota; class Gammaproteobacteria; order Enterobacterales; family Alteromonadaceae; genus Pseudoalteromonas; species Pseudoalteromonas atlantica. The sequence goes on along the minus strand of BJUT01000003.1, from coordinate 58,466 downwards.
TCTCCTTTAACGTATTTGCTTGGCCAAGGTTTTACTGACCATTTATATTGAAGGAGCAATAGATATGCCATAGCGTTACATTCAAAATATGATGCTATGTCACTTATTTTAATGCATTTATTTTAAAACTAGGAAAGGATTATGTGAAGATAATGGGTAAAAAATGGATAAGAGTACCGAAAATGTTACACGCTGTTTATCGAGCTATTTAATTAGGCGAGTAAGGACAGTGATAGGCTTATAGTCAAAGCGGTAAATTACAGCGTTTTTAATTAAGGCCCAGGTGATATCACCTGGGCTAAAACGCGCTTTTATATAGAAGGGTAGCCAAATTAATGCGGTTTATGTACGTAGCGTAAAATTACTAATTACATGCATTAATACACGTAATTAGTAATTGAAATGTAGTGGCACACACACCCAGCTATTACAAAGAGGTGCCAAATTGCGTGGCTAAATTGAGTGCTTTTAGCGCTATAAAATAATGTTCCTAAGCTATAAAAAATGCCACCGGCCAGTAACCAGTACAGTGCTTTTACATCAATATTTAAATAAAGTGGGTATACAATCGCAAGGGCAAACCAGCCCATAAGTAAGTAGGTAGCCAGCGAGACTTTTTTATTACCATTTTTAACCAGCACTTTATAAGCAACGCCACCAAGCGCGACTGCCCAAATAAAACTCAGTGTCCCCCAAGACCACAATCCATTTAGAGATAGCAATAAAAATGGGGTGTACGTACCCGCTATTAATACGTAAATAGCGCAGTGATCGCACTTTTTATAAAAAGCGCGTAATTTGGGCTGTACACTGGCGTGATAAAGTGTGGATGATAAAAACAATACAAATAAACTAGCCCCATATACAGCGGTGCTAATATAAGCTTTTACGCTGGTGGCTTGTTTAAATAAATCCCACATTACAAACACAGCAAAAAATATTCCCAGTGCATGGCTTAATACATTGAGTTTTTCTTCTTTGCGAGAATAGGGTGCACCTATAGTCATACTAGTCCTACCACTTATTAATTAAACTTGAGTGTACAGGTGTACGCTCAATGTTTCAATGTCAGCATTGTTACTGTAAATTAGTCACCGTACTTTTATTGATTTTAAAGGGAATTAATCGGGTATAGTGTGGTCGTATAGTCTCAATTAATTAAGGCACGTTTATCATGAAAAAAGAGCTCAAAGCCGTTTTACTTACTGCCATTGTGTATCCTGGGGCAGGGCATTTTTCGCTTAAAAAGCATTTAATAGGCTGTATTTTTGCAGGTGTATTTACGCTACTTTTGTTTATGACATTAGGTGATATTTTGGCTATAGCGCAATGTAGCGCAAATGAAATTTTAGCAGGTAAAATTCCGATGACGGCTTCAGGCATTTTACAAGCCGCCCGTAATCCATCAGGTGAATGTGCTCAGCTTGGGGAATATAAATATCTTCCTTTAATGGTGGTCATTTGGTTACTAAGTATGGTTGATGCTTATCGGTTAGGTAAAAAAGTTAAGCCCGATACACAAAATAAAAAGTAATGGTAGTCGTTGTTTTAAACTGCAAATAGTGAACTAAAAATATTTACTAATAGTTAGTCAAAAAATTAAAAAGGTTAGTTAAATTAACCAAACCTGAATGCTGCGTTGCTATATGGCTTTTGATATAGTCTTTAAATATCAACGATTTAATTTTTATTTTTCTGTTGGCACAACCCTTGATTATGTTATTGCGTCTAAACAATATACACAACAAGGAATACCATTATGAAACATTCAATTAAAATCGCTATGGCAAGTTTATTAGTATTAGGTTCTTCGCAAGTACATGCGAGTGAAGTGGACCTAGATGTAACTGATATTATAACGCAAAACGTAACAAGCTATATTAATCAAGCAACGGCAGAGCTTGAGCAATCAATTTCGCAGAGCCTTAGTTTTGATGCCCAGGCAGTACTTGAGCAATTTGTAAATCAAGCGCAAGAACAAGCTGACGTTACCACGCAGTCTTCAATGCCGGTAACTACGCAAGTTAAAGCTAAATAAGTGTAAAAGGATAAGACGATGAGTAACGAATTAGGATTATTTGCACTTATGTTGGCGCCTGTTGTAAGCGTGATTAGTGTTTACTATATGGTTCAAGTAATAAAAAGTATGGGAAGTTGGATCAACTTTTAATTAATAGGTAAATAATTCGATTTGAGTAAGCTGATCGACTTAGTAAAAGCGCACGTAAATAAAGGCAGTGTAATTTAAAGAAGTAGACTTTATGAAACGTGCGATTTTCCCATTACCAATATTTGTGTTACCAGAAGGCTATACGCGTTTACGTATATTTGAGCCTAGGTATTTAAACATGGTAAAAACCGCACTACAAAATAATGTCGGTTTTGTACTGTGCACCTACCAGCACGACACGCCATTTAATATTAGCGCTCAGGGCTGTTTGGTCGATATTATCGACTTTGATCAAGACCCTAGCAATATGCTACTTATTGATGTGTACGCTGCTAAAAGCGTGCAAATAAATGACGTATACCAAGATGAAAGTGAATTGCGCCATGGCTTATTAAGCGATTGCAATACGCCGTATTGGTACAATGACTCCCACAGTGAAATTTCGGCTGATAATCAACGCTTGTCTGATTCTTTGCAGGACATATTTTTAAACAATAAAGAGCTTTCTAGTTTATATAGGCAAACCAAGTTTGATAATTTAGCCTGGGTAGCTGCGCGCTGGCTTGAACTGTTACCTATATCTATTGATAAAAAACAGCAACTTGCGTTCGAAAGTAACTTTGCTAACTTACTAAACTTCCTCCATACTGTGATTAACAATGAATTTGCCTAAAATAATGTGATCTGCGTTTAATTGCTTGGCGTATAGACATATACAAAAGCATACACGGGATTAATTATTATGGTAAGTCAACAACCCTCACCACGTTGTGAACCTAATACAGGTAAATATACTGCCATGCCAGAAACGCCAAGTGCAGAGCTTATGCAAGCTCTGCTTGATGTAGCTACTTCGCGAGACAAAAGAGCGTTTGCTTACTTATTTGAATATTTTTCGCCAAAAATTAAACGCTTTGGAATTAAGCAATTTGGCTCTGAGGCACAAGCAATGGAGCTTGTACAAGAAACACTAACCTCAGTGTGGCGTAAAGCGCATTTGTATCACAGCGATAAAGGGGCTGCGACGACTTGGGTATATACCGTAATGCGTAATGCCTCATTCGATATGCTTCGTAAAATGAAAAGTAATAAAGAAGAAAATATAAGCGAAGATATTTGGCCACTTATTAACGAATCTCAAGATACAACACTCGAATTTAGCGACCACTTGGAAGATCAACAAATTAAACGTTACCTAGACAAACTACCAACCGCACAGCGAGAGGTAGTCAGAGGTGTTTATTTCCAAGATATGTCGCAAGAGCAACTTGCTCAACAATTAAATATTCCTGTAGGCACGGTAAAATCACGATTGCGTTTAGCCTTGCAAAAATTACGTAATGAAATGGGAGATCAGCATGATTAAACATCACCCTAGTGAATCTTTACTAGCACAATATTGTTCAGCGCAGTTACCTGCATCGTTAAGCGTTGCGGTATCTATACACGTTGATATGTGCCCAGTTTGCCAAGCAAAAGTGGCAAAACTTGAAGCCGCTAATGCAAAGGATGTATTTAGCGAGACACCACACGCCCCTGATGCATTAAATTTAAGTAACGACTTACAAGCACCAGATTTTGACGCTGACCTGCTAGATTTGATAACCGCCGATGCTAGCATTGATGAAGTTTACGAAGTTGAGCCGGTAACCGTACAAGTTAACGAGCATAACTACGAATTACCACGCGCCTTAACACGCATTTCGCATGGGCGTTTTACGCAAGTGGGTAAGCTTGCTCGCTCTCGCGTTGCTATTGATGATGGCCCATTGCGCTCAAGCCTTTTACATATTGGCGCAGGGGGCGAAATCCCCGAGCATACTCATACTGGTTTTGAAGTAACCTTGCTACTTGATGGTGAGTTTAGTGATGAAGAGGGCAGTTACGTGCCAGGAGACTTTATTTGGCAAGATGGCTCTCATCAGCACACCCCACTTACAAAAGATGGCTGTTTATGCTTTACAGTAGTCAGTAGTGCGCTACATTTTAATAAAGGGCTCAGTAAGTTACTTAATCCTATAGGTAACTTGATTTATTAAGAGAATTTATGCAAACAGACACAATAAAAATAGGTATTAGCGCCTGCTTAGCAGGCGAAAAAGTACGTTTTGATACAGGCCATAAAAAGTCTAACTTTTGTATGGATGAACTTGGAAAACATGTAGAGTACACGCGTTTTTGCCCAGAGGTAGCCGTAGGGTTACCTATTCCTAGGCCAACCATACGCCAAGTACGTGTGGGCGATACAATAAAAGTATGTCGCCCAGATGGCACTGGCGATGTTGGGCCTAAGTTAACTGAATACGGTAAAAAAGTAGCCACAGAGCAAGCTAAAAACCTAAGTGGTTTTGTTTTTTGTGCGAAAAGCCCAAGCTGCGGTATGGAAAGAATTAAAATTTATAACGAAGCTGGCACCGGCAATACCTCCGAAGGCGTTGGTTTTTTTGCTGAGCAAATAATGAAGCACAATCCATTACTGCCATGTGAAGAAAACGGCCGCTTAAACGACATGCATTTACGCGAAAACTTTGTAATGCGCGTGTACGCTTACAAACAGTGGCAGTTATTAGCTTCTGAGCCGCTCACAGTGCATAAGCTTACCCAGTTTCATTCCCAATATAAGTACTTATTGATGGCTCATAATTATCAAGCTTACCGCGACTTAGGTAATTTACTTGGTACTTATAAAGGTGATGATATTAACGCTTTAGCAGATGAGTACATTCTTGGGTTAATGAACGGCCTTAAAAAGCCTGCATCACGTAGGAATAACTGCAACACGTTAATGCACTTGCAGGGCTACTTTAAAAAAGACTTATCTAAGGTTGAAAAGCAAGAGCTACGCGATGCCATCGATGAATACCGCCAAGGTTTAGTGCCTTTGTACGTACCGCTTACTTTGTTAAAACATCATCTGAAAGTACACCCTAATGAATACCTAGAAAAGCAGGTGTTTTTTAATCCTTACCCTAATGAACTAAAATTACGTTACGGCATATAATGAATACACTTTTTTGGTTTAGGCGCGATTTGCGCCTTTTTTCTAACGAAGCGCTTATTGAAGCGCTAAATAATGGCGCTAAACAGGCCATTTTTTTTATCTGCGAAAAGCAATGGCAACAACACAACGCCGCTCCCATTCAAATAGATTTACTAAAAAGACGTCTCAATTATATACGCGAGCAGCTAGCGCAGTACGCAATAGAGCTGCATATTTTTGACGCTCCTTACTTTGACGATTGTGAAAGTGCGCTTTTATCATTTTGCGATAAACATCAGGTAAAACATGTAATTGCCAATAAAGAGTATGAGTTAAATGAAGTAAATCGTGATGCGCAAATACTTGCAAAGTGTGATGATAAAAAAATTACGTTTACCCTCTATGAGGGAGATGTAATAGCGCCTGTAGGCAGTGTTAAAAACCAAAGTAACGAAATGTACAAAGTGTTTACGCCATTTAAAAAACAGTGGCTTAAACAACACCAAGATACTCACTTTAGCTTATTACCGTGGCCTTTAAAAAAACAGCCGATAAATAACAACGCACAAGCAATTAAAAGTGATGGCAGCTCAGAAAAATGGCCAGTTGATGATGAAAGCTTAGCAACCATTGTTGATAATTTTATTTGCGACAAATTAAGTCGCTACGACGAACAGCGTGATATACCCAGCATTAAAGGCACATCGGGTTTAAGCCCTTATTTAGCTCTGGGTATTATAAGCCCTAAGCAGTTACTGGTTAATATTCAAAACCGCTACCCAGATATTTTAACAACATCTAAAAGTAAAACTTTTACTTGGGTAAACGAGCTTATTTGGCGCGAATTTTATCGTCATTTAATTGCGCAATTTCCTAAGCTTTCTCGTGGTGATAACTTTAACGAAAAGTACAATGGCGTTAAGTGGCGTAAAAACGAGGCTGAGTTTAAAGCCTGGTGTGAGGGAAAAACAGGTTACCCACTCGTTGATGCAGCGATGAGACAGTTAGTTCAAACCGGCTGGATGCATAACCGTTTAAGAATGGTAGTTGCCAGCTTTTTGACCAAACATTTATTAATTGATTGGCGTGAAGGCGAGCAGTTTTTTATGCAGCACCTTATTGATGGCGATTTAGCCTCTAATAATGGTGGTTGGCAGTGGGCTGCAAGCACTGGCTGTGACGCGCAGCCTTATTTTCGCGTATTTAATCCTATCACTCAAAGTGAGCGCTTTGATCCTAATGGTAAATTTATACGTAAATATTTACCGGAGCTTGAAAAAGTGCCAGATAAACATATTCATTTTCCTCATGCTTATTTAGCGTCAATAGGGGCTGATAAGCAATGTTACTGGCCGGCAATCGTAGATCATAAAGCAGCTCGCGAGCGTGCAATAGCTGCATTTAAGGGGTGATATGGAAACAGCATTACCGGTAGCAAAATTTGTAGAAATATATCAACAACTCGATAAATCAAACCTGCATTTGCTTAATGATATTTACAGCGAGCAAATTAAATTTAAAGACCCAATGCACGAAATACACGGGCTAAGCGAGCTTACCCGATATTTTTCTAATCTATATAGTAATGTTAAGCATTGTCAGTTTGATATTAGCGACACCTACGAGCGTGATGATAAAGCATTTTTGTATTGGACTATGCATTACGCCCACCCAAAACTGGCTTCTGGCAAAACTATATCGGTAGAAGGGCACAGTAAGCTGGTATTTAAAGAATGTAAAATTATTAACCACCGCGACTATTTTAATGTAGGTGAAATGCTATACAAGCATATTCCTATTTTGGGTGGCGTTATAAATTACATAGATAAACGAGCAGGGTAGCGATGAATATTTTAATTACAGGTGCAACCTCAGGTATTGGCGAGCAGCTTGCAATAAAGTACGCACAGCAAGGTAACACGGTAATTGCTTGCGGCAGAAACCTTGAAAAGTTAGCTGAGCTTGAAAAACACACCAACATTAAAGCGTGTCAGTTTGATGCCACAGACCTCAAAGACATAAAGCAAGCAACCCTTGGGTTTAGTGCTTTTGATAAGGTTATTCTTAACGCTGGTAACTGTGAGTATGTAGATGATGCCCGTAACTTTGACAGCGCTTTGTTTGAGCGAGTTATTTCAGTAAACCTGCTGGCAATGGGCTACTGCCTAGAGGCACTATTACCAAAAATTAGTGCGGGCGGGCAACTTGTACTTGTTAGCTCAAGCGTTACGTATTTACCTCTGCCACGCTCTGAGGCTTATGGCGCATCTAAAGCCGGGGTAAGCTATTTAGCGAAAAGCTTAGCAATCGACTTAAACGATGTTGATGTTACGTTAGTGCACCCTGGTTTTGTTAAAACCCCCCTTACTGATAAAAACGATTTCCCAATGCCTATGGCTGTTACTGCAACAGAGGCCGCCGATTATATGATTAAGGGGATCAATAAACGCCGTAAAGAAGTTCATTTTCCTTATCGGTTTACGCTTATTTTAAAAGCATTACGTATTTTACCGTTACCACTTTGGTTACGTTTAGCAAAAGGATTAGCCCGTTGAAAAAAATAGCAATAATAGGTTCTGGCGTATCGGGTTTAACCTGTGCTCATTTACTGCATAAGCATTACGATATTACTGTATTTGAAAAAAACGATTACATTGGTGGTCATACCGCGACAGTAGAGATATCTGATGCTGGGGTTAAACGCGCAATAGACACGGGCTTTATAGTATTTAATGACCGCACTTACCCGTACTTTGAAAAACTACTCGCGCGCATTGGCGTAGACAGACAAGAAACACAAATGAGCTTTAGTGTTCATAATCAAGCAAGTGGTTTTGAATACAACGGACACACCTTTACCAGCTTATTTGCTCAAAAAAGAAATATATTTAGGCCTAAGTTTTGGCGCTTGTTAAGCGATATAGTTAAGTTTAATAAATTATGTAAAGCAATGCACAGCGAGCAAAACTACCCTAAAGATCAAACACTGGGTCAGTTATTAGATACGCACGGCTTTAATGACTTTTTTAAATACCATTACATTTTACCTATGGGGGCGGCAATTTGGTCAACCAGCATCAAAGAGATGCAAAATGTAGGGGTTGAGTTTTTTGTAAACTTTTTTTACAACCATGGCTTACTTGATGTTACAAACAGGCCGCAGTGGTATGTAATCCCTGGTGGGTCTAAGCAATACATTAAGCCGCTTATTAAAGGTTTTGCAGAGCGGATAAAACTAAATACCGACATTGAGACGGTTACGCGTGTAGATAATAAAGTAATTATTACTTTTGAAAATGGCGAACAAGCTGAATTTGATAAAGTGGTATTTGCGTGTCACTCAGATCAAGCCCTTACATTACTTGGTGATGCGACTGAGCAAGAACACGCTGTATTAGGTGCAATCCCTTATACCGAAAACTCGGTAGTACTGCATACAGATACCAGTTTACTGCCAGATAGAAAAGCCGCCTGGGCTAGCTGGAATTACTTACTAAACGAAAACACCGACAAAGCAGCGGTTGTTACATACCAAATGAATATACTGCAAGGTATTGACTCAGATACACAATTTTGTGTAACCCTTAATCACTTAGAAGGGATTAACAAAGCAAATATATTACGTGAGTTTACTTATCATCACCCTGTTTTTAACGAAGCATCCATTGCCGCACAAAAACTCAAGCACACTGTTGATGGCCAAAATAATAGCTATTTTTGTGGTGCTTATTGGTATAACGGTTTTCATGAAGATGGTGTTCGCAGTGGGGTAGATGTGGCTAAGCAATTCGGTGTTGAATTTGAATAGCGCTGTATACTTAGGCGATGTGAGGCATCGGCGCTTTGCGGTAAAAAACCATCAGTTTAAATACCCGCTTTATATGATGTGGGTAGATTTAAAAAATCCGTTATTGCTTAATAACATTCACCCTATGTTAGGTACTTTTGGGTTTAAAGCACTGCGTTTTAATCAAGCCGATTATTTAAACACACTGCCAAACTCAGAGCCATTAAGTATTATTGAACGTGCACAGTGCCAAATAGAAAAACTAGGCGTTAAAGAGACGTTTTCGCATATTTATATGCTTGGCCAACTTAGGTGTATGGGCATTTATTTCAGCCCTGTAAATTTTTACTTTTACGGTAATAGCACCGATAACTTTAAATATATGGTGGCTGAGGTAAGCAATACGCCGTGGAATGAACGCCATTATTATTTGGTGCCCTTACAAAAAAAAGTGAACTTTAAGAAGGCTTTCTCCGTATCACCCTTTATGAATTTAGATATGGACTACCATTGGCAGGTACAACATACAGCCGATAACACATTAATTCATATAGAAAATAAACGTGGGGATGAGTTGTTATTCGACGCGTCTTTACGATTAAAGCGAAGTCAGTTAACGAAGCAAGAAGTTAATAAATTATTAAAAAAATTTCCTGCGATGACTTTGTCTATTTTCAAAGGTATTTATGTGCAAGCACTTAAGTTGTTTATTAAAAGGGTTCCTTTTTTAGGTCATTCAGGAAAACCTTAGTATAGTTAAACAAGCTTAGTTGCGGGTAGCGATACAATTATAAAGGGTTTAAGATGGAAAAAGTCTCGAGTATAAATTGCCAAGAGCAAACTGGTTGGTTTACAAACTTATATAAAAAGCTAGTCACCAAAGCCTTTGCAAGTATTGAAACAGGCCAAATAGTGTTAGTTGAGAACAGTCGCTCAACAGTATTTGGTCAACAACATTCAGACTTAAAAACCACGATTACCGTTAACGACACTGCCATGTACAAAGCATTTGCGCTATCTGGCAGTGTGGGTGCTGGTGAGTCTTATATTCTTGGGCAATGGTCATGTGATAACTTGACCAAACTCATCGAAATTTTTGCCATAAACCAAAAACAACTAGATGCTTTTGAAAAAAAATTCTCGTTTTTTAGTGGCCTAGCCCACCGTTTTAACCATCTCAAAAACAGCAACTCAGAATCTGGGTCGAAAAAGAATATCGTTGCACATTACGATTTAGGTAACGATTTATACGAGTCATTTTTAAGCGAGGAAATGCTCTACTCCTGCGCTGTTTATCCATCAAGAGACGCCTCTCTTGAGGATGCTCAACAAAACAAGCTTAAACAAATTTGTGAGCAGGTAGAGATAAACGAAGGCGATTCAGTTATTGAAATTGGCACAGGCTGGGGGGCGTTTGCGATTTACGCGGCCACACATTACAACTGCCATGTGACCACAACAACGATTTCTGATGAGCAATATGCCTATGTTGAAAACAAGGTTAAACAGTTAGGACTTGAAAATAATATAACTCTGCTCAAGCTTGATTACCGTTTATTAGAAGGTCAATACGACAAGCTTGTATCAATAGAGATGATAGAAGCAGTAGGACATGAATACCTACCAAGCTTTTTTAAGCAATGTAATAGCTTGCTTAAAGAAGACGGTGCAATGCTTATCCAAGCGATCACTATTGGCGATCAACGTTATCAACATTATTTAAAAAACTCTGACTTTATTCAGCAGTATATTTTCCCCGGTGGTTGTTTGCCTTCAATTAATGAGATGAGCGAGCAAATTAAGAACAATACCGATATGGTTATTCATACTGTAAGCGACATAGGCGCGCATTATGCTAGAACACTAGCCGATTGGCGCACACGCTTTATTGATAACTGGCACACCCTTGACAGTGACAAGTTTGATGAGCGTTTTTACAGATTATGGTTATTTTACTTTGCTTACTGCGAAGGCGCTTTTAGAACGCGAGCAACCAGCACCGTTCATTTAACGGCGCGTAAACCACGTTTTACTAGTCAAAATGACGAAATTGCCCTTAATTATTAATTTTGTGCTTTTTCAAACAGTGTGGTTTTTATCACTGTTTTTAGAAGCTCAATCTGTTTTATACACCTCTGGTATTGTTGTGCTTATGTTTGTTTTATCAAAGCAGCATAAGCTCGACGCGTTGCTTTTAGTAAAAGCTTTACCAATTGCGCTGTTATGTGAATACCTTGCTGTGCAGTTAAATCTTTTTGAATTTAAAGTATCCCCTTTTCCGCTTTGGTTAGCCTTGCTATGGGCAGCACTATTGCTTTGCTTAAACACATCAATGGCGTTTATTACTAACCTAAAACTTTGGCAAGCCTATTTAGTGTGCTTAGCCTTTGCGCCAATTAGTTATTATTCAGGTGCTCAATTTGGCGTGCTTAGTATTTATTCACCTGTGTGGGCATTTTGGCTTCTGTACGGCGCACTTTGGGCTGCTGCCTTTACATTAATTCTTATTATTAACCAAAAAATTAAAGCGATTATAAATTTTAGCAAGCAATAACAGGAGCTTGTATGAATATCACCGCAAAAATATGTGCAATAACGGCCGCAATGATTATGGCTACTTTTTTTACCCCATTGAGCTTTAGCGAAGAGCAAACTGACTTTAAAAAAGTGGGCGAGGCGCGCATGGAATATTTATTTTGGGATGTTTACGATGCAACGTTATATACCCGCTCAGGGAGTTACAAACAGGGGGCGCACCCCGTTAAATTTACGCTCACCTATTTGCGAGACTTTGCAGCAAAAGACATTGTTAAAGCCACTAAAGAGCAATGGCAGCATTTAGGTAAAAGTGATTTATCAGCTAAGTATGCTGATAAATTGCTCGCTCTTTGGCCAGACATTAAAAAAGGCGAGTCGTTAAGCTTACAAACATCACCAAGCGGTCAGGCTACTTTTTACCATAATGATAAAAAGTTAGGTGAAATTAGTGACTCGCAATTTGCCAATCAGTTTTTAGCTATTTGGCTAAGCCCAAACACCTCAGAGCCAGCACTTAGAAAACAATTATTAGGGATTTAACATGCGCAATATAAATAAATTTAAACAGCTATGTATTTTAATGGCCGCATTATTTTTAGTGAGCTGCTCCGCGCCAAAAGTAGAGCACTACAATAGCAGCAACCCAGAATTTGATTTTAAAGCGTTTTTTAGTGGCGATTTGAAAGCATACGGCGTTGTGCAAGATTATAAAGGCGAACTCACACGTAAACTTGTTGTCACTATGAATGCGCGCTGGGAAGGGAACGAGGGCGTTATAGAGGAAGACTTTGTGTATGACGATGGTGAAACACAAAAGCGTATTTGGTATGTCACCCTTAATGACGATAATAGCTTAGTGGGACGTGCTGATGATGTGCTTGGCATTGCAACCGGTAAAAGCGCAGGCAGTGTGTTTCATTGGAACTACAATGTGGCCTTACCCTATGACGGCAGTACGCTTGAGGTAAATTTTGATGATTGGATGTACCTGGTTACACAATCGCGCTTGATAAACCGAACGTCTATTGTTAAGTTTGGTGTCGAGGTTGGGGAAGTGACCTTAGTTATCGAAAAAATATAGAGCAGTGTGTTATTTAAAGTGTGCCTTTTGTGTACTTAAATTAAGTTTTAGTTAACCCAACACGCTGTATTTTACCGAGAATTATTAAAATTTTACGCATTTTCGAAGTATTTAAGCAAAAAATGCAATTTGCTGTTGCTAACTCCTTAAAAATGCATAAAGATAGGTTTTGCGAAGGCAAAATAATAACGAATAGGAATCTAACAATGAATAAAGCTCAATTAGTTGAAAAAATCGCTACTGATGCAGAAATCTCTAAAGCTGCTGCTACACGTGCACTTGACGCGTTTACTGGCGCTGTAACTTCTTCTTTAAAAGAAGGTAATTCAGTTGCATTAGTAGGTTTTGGTACTTTCTCAGTTAAAGAACGTGCAGCACGTACTGGCCGTAACCCACAAACGGGTGCTGAGATCCAAATCGCAGCGGCAACTATCCCAAGCTTTAAAGCAGGTAAAGGTCTTAAAGACCAAGTAAACCCTTAATTGGCGCTTTACAGAATTTTTTAAAAAAGAGCTATTTAGCTCTTTTTTTTTGCCTGTATTAAAGTAGTGAGCTTACCTAAGTTAAGCTTATTCCCACATGCCTAATTAGGTATCAATGCAGAGCGTTGTAAGGCAAGGCTTAACATAAAAAATCCCTGCTAATTGCTTAGCAGGGATTTAATATAAAACGCTTAAGCTTTAATTAATTACGCTTTTAATGCTTTGTCACCACGGCCGATCCCTACAGCACCAGAGCGCACCACTTCAATAATGTCGGTTTCATGGCGTAGGGTGTCTAAAAACGATTCTATTTTGTCTGTGCTGCTTACCAGTTGTAAGCTGTAGCTTTGGCGACCCATATCTAAAATAGCACCTTGGAACACGTCTACAACGCGTGTAACCGCTGCACGTGTGGTTTCGTCTTGGGCAAATACTTTAACAAGTAATAATTCACGTTCGATGTGACTCATTTCGGTCAAATCAATAATTTTAAGTACATCAACTAATTTATTAACTTGTTTAGTAATTTGCTCAACGATTCTATCATCACCCATAGTGGTAATAGTGATACGTGACAGTGACTCATCATCAGTGGTGCCCACTGTTAAGCTATCTATGTTGTAGGCGCGCTGTGAAAAAAGCCCAACAATGCGAGATAAGGCTCCCGGTTCGTTTTCTAATAAAATAGATAATATACGACGCATTATGCTTTTACTCCTTTACGTAACCACATCTCATCAATGCCACCTAGTTTAATTTGCATTGGATATACATGTTCTTTTTCATCAACGTTAATATCTAAAAATACTAAACGGTCGTTAATGCTCATGGCTTTATCTATAGCAGGTTGTAGCTCATCTAAAGTATCTACCTTTATGCCTACATGGCCATAGCTTTCAACAAGTTTTACAAAGTCAGGTAATGAGTCCATATATGAAGATGAATGGCGACCGCCGTAAATCATATCTTGCCATTGGCGTACCATGCCTAATGAGCGGTTATTTAGCGAAACCACTTTTACAGCCAAGTTGTACTGTAAGCATGTTGATAGCTCTTGAATATTCATTTGAATAGAGCCATCGCCGGTTACACACACTGACTCTTTATTAGGAAAGGCAAGCTTAACCCCCATCGCTGCTGGTAAGCCAAAGCCCATGGTGCCTAAGCCCCCTGAATTGATCCATTGGCGAGGGTTTTTAAATGGATAATATTGCGCTGCAAACATTTGGTGCTGACCCACATCAGAGCTTACATATGCGTCACCATTAGTGGCTTTATACACTGCTTCTATAACAGCTTGAGGCTTTATTTTGTCGCCATCGGTGTTGTAGCTTAGGCACTTTTGCTCGCGCCAGCTAATAATTTGTCGCCACCAATCCTCTTGTGCACTGCGATCAATTTGAATGCTACTTTTATCTATGCCGGTTTGCAGTTGCTCCATCACAGTGGCTAAACAGCCTACAACCGGAATATGTGCTTTAATCGTTTTAGAAATAGAGGTTGGGTCTACATCTACGTGAACGATGGTTGCATTAGGGCAAAACTTTTTAACATTATTGGTTACACGATCATCAAAACGCGCTCCCAGTGCTAAAATTACATCGGCATTTGCCATTGCTTTATTGGCTTCAAGCGTGCCGTGCATACCCAGCATACCCACGTAATTTGGGTGAATACCCGAAATACCGCCTAAGCCCATTAATGTATTAGTGATAGGTGCATTTAGCGATTCAACTAAGCGGGTTAATTGCTCAGAGGTGTTAGATAAAATAATACCGCCGCCTGAGTATATAACCAGTTTTTTAGCTTCTAAAATTGCGGTAACCGCTTTGCGAATTTGTTTAGAGTGGCCCTTTGTATTTGGGCTGTAGGTTCTAAGCTCTGTTGTTTTAGGGAAGTTGTACTCAAACTTAATAGCAGGGTTAAGCATATCTTTTGGTAGCTCAACAACAACGGGTCCTGGGCGGCCAGTACTTGCAATGTAAAACGCTTTTGCCAAAATAGCCGGAATTTCTTCAGCGCTTCTGCAGTTAAAACTATGTTTTACAACCGGGCGAGAACAGCCAACAATGTCGGTTTCTTGGAATGCATCGTCACCAATTAAGCTAGTAGGTACTTGCCCCGATAATACCACCATCGGAATTGAGTCCATATAAGCGGTAGCAATACCTGTAATACAGTTAGTTGCGCCAGGGCCTGAGGTAGCAAGTACAACACCAACTTCGCCAGTAGCTCGGGCATAACCGTCTGCCATATGGGTTGCGGCTTGTTCGTGACGCACTAAAATATGTTCAATGTCTTCTTGTTGAAAAAGTGCATCGTATAAATCTAAAACCGATCCACCTGGGTAGCCAAAAATATACTTAACCTTCAACTCTTTTAATGCCTGAACAACTAGTTCAGAACCATTATATTCTTGTTTGCTCATCCTCATTCCTCTGTGCGCTGTTTATGCATAAAAAAACCCCCGCGTAGTGCGAGGGTTTTTAAAAAGCAATTTCACTTTTTAATACATCCCCGCTGGGCTTATCACTAAGACCACTACGAGTACGATTAAAAGGTGAAGTTGTTTTTTCATAATTGTCACTTTATAAAAAGCAAAATGCTGCTTTAGATTAAAAATTCTATATGGGGTTATTTTTAAGGGTTTTACGTGCTTATGTCAACCTTGAAAGGGCTGTTTTGGATTGAAATTTCAAATTAATTTATTTTCATACTAAAAAGTTGCACGCTATTTGTAGTTATATAAAAAATATGAAGAAATTATGCTAATTTTACCGAGTAGCCATAATGGGTAAATAGGTGGTTTGAGCGCTGTGCTTAATGCATATATTAGGTATGATAGAGCAATAGTTTATCTGGGGAAGATACAGTGAAAAAAATAATATGGCTTGGCTTATTCCTTTGCAGCCTAAATCTTAACGCAGCAAATACCAGTGCGCATGACCCAGGTATTATTAACAAACAAAGAATAGAGTATTGGTTAAATAAACGCGCTGATACCCAACAAACCACTAACAAGCCAACGGTTGAAAGCTACTTAGCGAATACTGAACGGCTTAACCCTTTGCAGTTAAAACCTGTTTCTACTATGAAAGCCCGCTTAACCGCTAAGCAAGCCAATAAGCAGCTGCAATATGCAAGTGCGGCTAGCCCTAGCAACGCGCTAAATGAGGTTAAAGTACTGGCTATTTTAATTGATTTTCCTGATTTAAAGCACGATGACAATCAACTAGTTGATGATGATACCGACATGTATTACGAAAATTATACAAAGGAGCATTACCAACAATTGCTTTTTAATGAGGGTGGGTTTATTGGCCCTAATAATGAAATACTTAGCAGCGTATACGATTATTATTACGACGCATCAGGTGCTAGCTTAACTTTTAGCGGGCAAGTATATGGGTGGGTTAGGGCAGATAGTAATGCAAAAACCTATGGTGAGCGCGTAGGCAACACGCGCGATATAAATGTCCCCGCACTGATACAAGAAGCAGTCGAAAAAGCCACTGCACAATTTGATATTGATTTAACGCAATATGATTTAACAGATTTAGATGATATTGACGGCGATGGCATTATCAACGAGCCAAACGGCATTATCGACCATGTTATGGTTTTTCATTCCAGTATTGGTGAAGAATCCGGTGGAGGCTATTTAGGCGTTGATGCAATTTGGTCTCACCGCTACTACGTATTTGATGAAAACAGTGAACCTGTCAGTATTGCGGGTAGTAGCGTTAAGTTATCGGGTTATACGATAAATCCAATAGATGCCAGCATAGGTGTCGTTGCGCATGAATTTGGTCACGACTTAGGTTTAGCAGATGAGTACGATTTACAGTCAAATACCGTGGGTGAGCCTGTATCGTCTTGGTCAATAATGTCTACTGGTAGCTGGGCTGGTGGGCCTCGGGGCTCAAAGCCCGTTATGTTTAGTGCACAGGCGCTTGAGTATTTACAAAACAGATACCAAGGCAATTGGGTGAACCAGCTTAATTTAACCATGGAGGAAGTGAACAGCCAGCCTCAGCAGTCGCTAGTTTATACTAGCTCACTTTCTCAGCAGCAAAGCCAAATTAAAGTGACACTTGCGCAGCAGCTAGAAAAATTTAAAACCCCGGTTGAAGGTGATTTTCAATTTTACTCTGGTACAGGTAACAATCTAACACACACGCTCTCACAAACCGTGACCTTACCTGAGGCGGCTACACCACTGACACTTAGCTTTTTAGCTTACTACAGTATTGAGCGCGACTATGACCTTGTACAAGTAAAGGTAAATCAAACTCCTTTAGCTGGTAATTATACAATCGAGACAAATCCTTATTATGGCGATATAGGCCCGTATATAAGTGGTGATTCGTTTTTACATGCAGATGCGCAGCAACCAAATGGTTTTTTAATGCATGAGTTTGATTTAACACAATATGCAGGACAAACCATTACACTAAGTATTGAGTATATTACCGATACAAACACACAATATTATGGTTTTGTAGCCGATGATTTAAAAATAACATACAACAATACTGTGATTTGGCAAAATAACGCAGAGCAGCCAAGTACTAACTTAGCGTTAAATGGTTTTAGCCGCGTGAGCAGTTATATTTATGCTAAACCAGCCCACTACTATATACAGCTACGTGCGCACAGAGGTGTGGATGTCGGCTTACAAGCAGAGCAATATTCACCGGGAGTTTTATTATGGTATAGCGATAGTGCATTTGATAACAACAACACAACTGATCACCCTGGGGGTGGTTTTAATTTAGTGGTTGATGCGGATCAAAAGCCAATTTATCGCGGTACAAGTAGCACCACACTTGCAGATACACCTATACAAGTACGCGATGCTGCATTTAGTTTATATCAGCAAAGTGCAGGTTTAGGCGATCAAGACTTAGCTGCCATTAGTGAGTTTAATGATCATTTTGATTACAGCTTTACGCAGCAGGCTGAATCAGGTGTGGTGCTTACTCCCCCAGGGTTTAACTTTGAAATAGTCAGCCAACACCCTGGAAGTGAAACAGCAGAGCTCTTGCTTAGCTATGATGCGCTACAACAAATAACCACAACAGTAAACGAGGCAACCGTTAGCTTTAATGTACCCGGTTTAAAGTTAACCCCCACAGATACATTTTTATGGGACTTTGGTGATGGGCAATCGAGTACTGAGCTAAGTCCTACACATACCTATGCCGATTACGGCACCTACAGCGTTACCTTTTCGGCAATGGGTGAGACGACTACGCAAACACAAACTAAACAAATTAGTATCACAAAGCCGCTAGAAATTGAAAATTTAACGTATCAGTTAAACGGTGCGACTTTATCTGCTCAAGCAATCGTAACTGGCGGAGAAGCACCTTACAGCATGAGTTGGCTTATAGATGGTGAACCCGTATCGCAAACTGAAAACCTAGATTACCAATTTAGCTACTCTGGAGATTACACCCTCGCGTTAATAGTAACTGATACGCAAGGGATAAGTGTTAGCCAACAACATGCTTTGAGTGTTAACGCACCGCTGCAATTAAGTACACGCTATACTGCAAATAACTTAGCGGTACAATTTAATAGCTCACCATTAGGTGGATCTAGTAATTATACATATAGCTGGGATTATGGCGATAGCAGCCCACTAGGTACAACGCAAAACCCAAGTCATAATTACCAAGGTGCAGGTAGTTATTCAGTAAAACTTGTACTCACAGACAGTCAAACCAATGAAGTTATAAGTAGTGAGCTAACAGTCTCGGTACAAGAAGCGCAAAGTGAATCATCATCAAGTGGTGGGGCAATAGGTTATTTCATTGCGCTATTAGTGATAAGTGGGTTTTATCGGCGTACCAGCAATAAAGTTTAATGATTTTGTGAAGTAATACCAATCGACTTAAATGTCTAATAACTTAACACCAGTGGTATAAAAGGAGATGTTCACTGCATTAAAAATTCTATTTAAAATAAATAGCGTAGTTATGCCAAGTGATGTAATTAGCAAAGGTTAAAATACAAAAAAGCCAGCAATATGCTGGCTTTTTAGGCTTAAAACAAGATTAACCTTGTTAAATTATAAACGGTCGATTACTGATTGAGTGAAATCAGTTGTACCGTGGCTGCCGCCTAAGTCACGTGTTGTGCGATCGCCAGATTTAATTACATCAGCTACAGCGCTTCGAATACGCTCAGCCGTGTCGCCCATATCTAAGTGCTCAAGCATTTGGATAGACGCTAAAATTACTGAAGTAGGGTTTGCTAAGTTTTTGCCAGCAATATCTGGTGCACTACCGTGAACGGCTTCAAAAATAGCAGCATCTTCACCAATGTTTGCACCTGGTGCCATACCTAAACCGCCAACTAAACCAGCACAAAGATCAGATAAAATGTCGCCAAATAAGTTAGTTGTTACTACAACGTCAAACTCTTCTGGTGTCATAACTAGCTTCATACATGTTGCGTCAACAATCATTTCAGTTGATTCAATTTGCGGGTAACGCTCAGCAACTTCACGTGCAACTTTTAAAAATAAGCCAGAGGTAGATTTTAAGATATTTGCTTTGTGTACTGCGGTTACTTTTTTACGGCCTTCACGTACTGCTAACTCGTAGGCAAAAGTGATGATTTTCTCAGCGCCTTCGCGAGTAATTACAGATTTAGCTTCTGCTTCGTTACCGTCTTCGCTTACTACTTGGCCTAAACCTGAGTACATACCTTGGGTATTTTCACGAATAGTAATGATATCGATATCATCGTAACGTGCTTTAGTACCAACAAAAGATTTAACAGGGCGTACGTTTGCGTATAAACCAAACTGCTTACGTAATGTTACGTTAATAGACGTAAAACCTTCACCTACCGGCGTCGTTAGTGGACCTTTAAGAGTGATTTTGTTTTTAGCGATTGTATCAATTGTTTCTTGAGGAAGTAGCTCGCCAGTTTTTTCTAGTGCAGCAAGGCCTGCATCAACAAATTCATAATCAAAATCGCAACCTGCGGCTTTTAATATTTCAAGTGCTGAGTCGATAATGCTCGGACCGATGCCGTCGCCTTTGATCACTGTGATGGTTTGTTTGGCCATTGACTTTTCCTTTAAAAGAATAAAAAACGCACATAAATTATTACTAATAATAGTAACTGCTTGTTAGGTCATTTATGTGACGTATGTGGATATATTTTGAGGGCGCATTTATACCAACTTATCGCCCATTTTGCCAGTTTATACTATAAATACAGGGTATAACCTGTGCTTATAGTCAGCATAAGTGACTTAAATGCTGTTATATAGCGATAAGCCTTGCAGTTGCGCAAAAAAATCATCCTCAGATTTAAAGCCTTGTGCTTTTAGCTGCGCATTTAAAGTTTGTTTTTGCCAAGGCGTTAAAGGCAGAGCGGGTTTAAAAATAGTTTGCGCCACGACCTTTAAACTAATCCATAATTTGTGCTGCTCGTTTAGCTCTTTTTTAGGTTGTTGTTCAGCATCGAGTAGGGGCTTGGTCCATGGATTATCACTCAGTAGTTGTGTTAATTCTGTATTTAAATGTTCATTATTAATCGTTTCCACCCCAAAAAAGGCTGCTAATGGGGCACTATAGGTTTGGTTAGGCACGCTACTTATGGTTACTTTTGCACAGAGCTGTGCACTGCAATGGGTTAATAAATAATGCACGTAACCATAGAGGGGCAAGGCTATATGTTCAAATTGCTGTTTTGGGTTATTACTTACTATTAAAGCTAAAATATTAATAAAGCTATTAAGTTTATTCAGTACGATGTGTTTGTGTGGATGATGTGATGTATCCACTAATTGCTCAAATATAACCCGCTGAATAATCGCCGGTGCATTATCGTAGCCGACCATCGACAAGCTATGGCGTAAGTCTTTGGCGGCTTGGTGCTGATTGTTATAGGGCCTGACTGCTTGGCAGAGCTTCTGTGTTATTTCACTAAAAGGGGCCAGTAACTTATCTAAGCCTTTAAAACCATATTCATGCGCTACTTTTATATGACTCACTAACGCTATTAATTCGGCCTTTGAGCTTATCTGCGCCGGGGCCTTACGTACCAGGTGCTCATTGTTCCAGGCTAAAAATAATACCCGTTTATCAGTACATAGCCATTGCAGTGGTTGATCTTTAAGTGAGGTTTTAACCTTGTACCACGCCAGTTTTTTCTCATTATTGGCATTAATAAGTATATGCTTATTAGCCTCATCACTTGCTAAATAAACCATTGCTTGGTCGCTGTAAACAATTTTACTGCCTGGCAGGTGTGGGCCTATATGCGCTATTAAATCCTTAATTAACCTTTGCGCAAATGGGTTAGCTGTTTTGACATACAATTCACCCAAAGCTTTGTAAAAATTTAATGGGTTCTTTTTCGATGTATAGGTGATGTTCATCGCGATAATATTACTTAATGCACACAAGGTTATGGCATTGTCATATAGCATTATGTCGCTAGTACTTAGTAACGCTTGCTTATACTTATTTAGTTTAGCCAACATACGCACGCTATTTTGAGTAGGGTGCTGTGCACTGAGCAACACTTTTGCTGCTAGCTGATGGCGAAAACGCCATATTTTTTTATCGCTGAGTGTAAGCATTTGCTGCTGCGCAATTTTATTATGCTGCGCTACAACGCAGCAATGCTCTACCAATGCAACACCAATATAAAGCTCGGTTAGTTCGTCATCAAATTGCTGGCTAGCGCACAGTGCTGTGCTAATAACACATTGGTTAATAACGAGGTTTGTAGCAAAGTCGTAGTGGCTGGTGTACAAGCTTAAACGCGCTTGTAAAGCGTGCGGGTGTTGCTGATACAAAACGCGATAATGCTGGGCTGTTTGTACAACAAGCGGATAAAGATGTTGCCACTGCGTTTTGTCACTATAAATTGTTAGTATTTGATGTGTGTTGTGTAGTAACCGCACTAACTGTTTTGAAATAGGCTCATCCATTGGCCATCACCTGATCTTTTCCTGATAAGTTGTATAGGCGCTGGGGCCCCATAAAAATAACTCACCATTTTTAAATAATAAGCCGGTGCATTCATCCATCGTGGTTATGCCATCTGAAGTTTGGTGCTGAGTACGGTAAAAAACAATCTGCCATACTTGGTCTTTATTACGTTTGGCATAGGTTAAATCGGGGCTTCCTAAATAATCGAGTACACTGTTTAAGGTAACCGCCTCATCAATTGACAGCTTTCTTATGTAGCGCTCGTTAAAGGCCTCACGGTCTTGCCAAATCATTGCTTGCGGGTCATCTTTATAAAAGGTGATCACTAAAGTCGCAATGAGTGCATACAAGCCTAACCCTAATATTAAGTATCTTATAAACTTTTTAATCATTTTTAACTCACACTCGCAACAATAAAGTGAGTATATGTTGTACGCTTAAACAGTGCTATCAACATGCGACTAATGCAACCTTAACTGCTTTAAACTAAAACCTAGCTGTATATCTGTTCGCAAAGTGACTAATTGTTTAGAAATAACATACATGTCTTTTTGCTCAACTAGCTTTTTTTGAATACTGCTTGATAGGGCATCATCTTCTATGGCGCTATCTATGCTTTCGTAGGTATTTACAATAAGCTGAGCCGATTTAGTCCCTATGCCTTTAACGCCGGGTACATCGTTAGTTTTATCACCCGCTAAGGCCCAAAAATCAATAAGTTTACTTTGCTCAATACCAAAACGCTGCTCAATGCTGTCGCAATCTAGGTAGGTCTTTTTAAAATAATCGTACACACAAATATAGTCGTTCAAAAAAGGTAAAAAACCCTTATCGGTAGAAACAATGGTACTGTTTATCTTATTTTTTGCAGCTTTGTCGGCTAAGGTGGCTATGATATCGTCGGCTTCATCGTTGAGCGGTTCAAATACAACGATGCCCGTTTGCTCTATAGCTTCTTTAAAGTTGTGCAGCGCATTTTTAAGCGTGTCGGGCATGGGGGCCCTAGAATGTTTATATTGCTTATAAAAGTGGTAGCGCCAGCTTTTGTCGCCATCAAAAACAGCTATAGCGTGAGTGGCATTTGTTGAC
The DNA here is from genome assembly GCA_007988745.1 of Pseudoalteromonas atlantica. GTDB lineage: Bacteria > Pseudomonadota > Gammaproteobacteria > Enterobacterales > Alteromonadaceae > Pseudoalteromonas > Pseudoalteromonas atlantica. Next base: position 35,376 of record BJUT01000003.1, on the reverse strand, counting down.
TGTAAAAGCTTTTTGCAAGCATGTGCTACGCGCGCGCAACTGGCCTTTAGCATCTGCTCTTCACTATGGTGTGTTTGGTTAGCGTCAACTGCGTAAATGCGCCTAATTAAATTAAGCGCATCAATTAAAAGTAAATGGGGTTTCAAATAGTCAAACTCATGCTTTTATTTCATAACAAGGGATATACTTACTACCGGGTAACTTCATACGACCTTGGTCTACAAATGCTTGTAATAGTTTATCCATATCTTTCATTAAATCAGGCTCACCACTTAACACATAAGGTCCATGTGCTTTTATAGCGCGTAGGCCTTCATCTTTAACATTGCCAGCAACAATCCCCGAAAACGCTCTACGTAGATTAGCCGCTAATTGCTGCTTGGGCTGTTCTAGGTGCAAATCTAAACTTGCCATGTTTTCGTGCGTAGGTGCAAAAGGTTGCTGAAAATCGTTATCGATTTTAAGTGTCCAGTTAAAGTAGTAGGCATCGCCTTGGCTTTTACGGTAATTACGTACATTTGCCATAGCTGATTTTAATTTTTGCCCTACTAGCGCTGGATCATCAATGATTACTTCAAACTTATCAAGGGCTTCTTTGCCTAATGTTAGCTCTACAAACTTACATAACTCGCTAAAGTATGCTTCGCTTTCTTTAGGGCCGGTTAAAATAACAGGCAAACACTGTTTTTCGTTATCTGGATGCAGCAAAATACCTAATAAATAAAGTAATTCTTCTGCAGTACCTGCACCACCTGGGAATATAATAATTGCATGCGCCGTTCTAATAAATGCTTCAAGGCGCTTTTCAATGTCGGGTAAAATCACCAGCTCATTTACAATAGGGTTTGGCGGCTCTGCGGCAATTATACTAGGCTCGGTTAAACCAAGATAACGGTTTTCGCTAATACGTTGTTTAGCATGGCCAATAGTGGCACCTTTCATCGGGCCTTTCATTGCCCCTGGGCCGCAGCCAGTACATATATTTAAACCACGTAAGCCAAGCTCGTAACCTACTTGTTTTGTGTATTTATATTCTATTTCGTTAATTGAATGTCCACCCCAACACACAACCATATTTGGTTCGCTGTTAACGCGCAGCGCCCCGGCGTTTCTAAGCATATCAAATACCATGTGGGTAATGGCTTTTTGTTCTTTAAGATCTTTTTCGTACTTTTGGCAAATAAATAAAATATCGCGGATCACCGAAAAAATATGCTCGTGAATACCGGTAATTATTTCGCCATCAACAAAGGCGGTTTCGGGAGGGTTTTCTAACTCAATTTTAATGCCGCGCTCGCGACTGACTAAACGAATATCAAAGTCTTGGTATTTGTCGTAAATTTCATTACTTGCGTCTGTGTGGCTGCCTACATTAAGGACGGCTAAGGCACAGTTTCTAAAAAGTCGATAACGTTCACTGGCTGAAGATTGCTCTAATAAATCAACTTCCAATTGTGACAGTAAATCTAAAACCCCAGTCGGGTTTAACTGTATTAACATCGGCATTCTCCTTGCTGCTTAAAATGTAAAAACTGCATGTCATCTACTTTAGCACTCAAACTAATTGAGAATTATGACATTATTTACTCATACAAAGGCGATCCCGACCCGTTTTCTTTGCTTCATAAAGGGCGTCATCTGCTCTGTCGAATGCTTTGAGCGGTGTATCGCCTTTTTTAAATTGTGTAGCGCCTAACGAAATGGTGATTTCTATTTCTTTTTCTCTAAATTTAAAAGGAATATTTTTAATCACTTTTCTAAGTTTTTCAAGCGGCTGCGCTGCGTTTAACAACGAAAGCCCAGGCATAAGTAGTACAAATTCTTCTCCGCCGTAGCGGGCTATAAAATCAGACTGCCTTACTGATTTTTGCAGCGCCTTTGCAATAACTTGTAAGGTTATATCGCCTGCAGTATGACCAAATCTATCATTAATTGACTTAAAGTGATCCACATCAATAACCACTAGGGTAACATCCGAGGCTTGGACATTAAATAAGTGAAGCTCGTGATTGTAACGTTCATCAAAAGCCGCTCTATTAGGAAGTTTTGTAAGGCTGTCGAGTAAACTTTTAAAGCGTTGCTCGTTTAGGCGTTTTTTATATTTGGTTAGTTTGCCTTCTAAGCTGCCAATTCGCTCGTTAATTTCATCAAAGCTGGCAATCAGCGTTTCGCGGTCTTTTCTTTCTAGCTGCTCTTTAGCAATAAAGTCTTGGCTGAGTGATTTTAGCTCGTTATCAACTAATTCTTTTAAAGAGGAAATAGACGTAGCAGATTGGGTTTGCTCGTTTAAATGCTTTATTTTTCCTTCAATACGTTTATTTAGTGTATCGAACTCTTCACCCATTGATTTAGAGTGCTGGCTGGTAGATACAATTGATGAGTGCAACTCTTCTAATGTTTGGTTAAGCGAGACTAAAAAGCTTTGTGCCGATTGGCGCTCTTTACTGATATTTTTGACCACGACGCTTATTATATTTAAAGCAGCTTGCAGCAGGGCTTCTAAATTATCGTTTTCGGTAATTGTATTTTTTATTTGTTTAATTTGTTCAGTCGATTCATCCTCTAACACCAGCTCATTTGCAAGCTCTAACAGCTTTTTAGCCATACGAGGAGAAGCATTGGTACTTGTTTCATCCGTGATTGAAAGCTTGCTATGCAAAGCATGGTGATAAAAGTTAATAAGCTGATTTAATATCGGGATGTAGTCGTGCGTAGACTGTACATTATTAATTTCGTGGTCGAGTAAATGTCTTAAGGTGCGGCGGGTATCATCTGGTAAGCCTTTGGTTTTTTGTAAAAGCTTACCGGCTGTTTGTACGCTCGAAAACAGCTCTCGCTGATGGGCTGTTTGTAACGCCTCTTGGTTTTGCAGTAACAATAAAATGTCATCTATTAAAGGGGATAATATTTCAAACCCAACACCTTTATTTAGCGAACTTCTAAATTTGGCGAGTTTATTATCAAGCTCAATATCAAGCCCTTTACAGCTTAAAGACAATTTTGCAGTTAGATTTGATAAAGTATCAACTTGGAGCTTACGCGCATTTTCAATGGCTACCCTTGCTTCAATTGCTTGCTTTAACTTTTTATCTACAGCGTTAGAGTTTTCAGACACCTAAGCATACCGCCATTGTATTAATTACATTACCTTCAGTTTACAACAAAATCATATTAAGTGTAGTTATCTAATTAAAAACTTAGCATTTTTACTTAGACCTTGCATGTAAACTGAGCTATTAGGTTGTTTGTCGTTTTTAATTCACTTTTAATTTATGCCTTGTTAGGCTTATTTCAAATAATAAGTAACCTTGAGTCATTATGAAAAAGCGTTTAGTCCTGTCAATGTTAGCGGCCTGTTGTGCAGCCCCTGCGTTAGCCGATGTAAATTATTCTTTAAGTATTACACAGCCACAACATCATTTAGGTAATGTAAGTGTAGAGTTTCCAAAGTCGGCGCAATCGCATATCGATGTTAAATTGCCTGCATGGCGTACTGGTCGCTACGAAATATTAAACTTAGCCAATGGGGTACGTTACTTTGCGGCCACAGACGACAATGGCAATGCATTAAAATGGGAAAAAATTAATCACAGCACATGGCGAGTGCATTTAGCTGAGCCAACACACGTGAATATTGATTACCAAGTATATGCAAACGAGTTAGGTAAACGTGCACGCCACATAGATGATAGCCATGCCTTTATTGATGCGTCTGGCTTTTTTATGTTTAGTGAATCGTTTCGCCAAGAACCAGTTACCGTAGATTTAAAGGTGCCAAAAGCGTGGCGCTCTGTATCAGGTATGGAAAATGCGAGTAATAAACACAGTTTTAAAGCCGCAGACTACGATGTACTGGTAGACTCACCAATAGAGACAGGAATTAACAAACTTCATAAATTTGAAGTAGATGGCCGCCAATACGAGTTAGTTATATGGGGCGAAGGCAACTACGATGAGCAACTAATGCTTACTGATTTAAAAAAATTAGTCACCACAGGTAATGTTATTTGGAATAGCTACCCGTATGAGCGTTATGTATTTATGGTGCATGCTACATCGGGTGCTGGCGGGGCAACTGAGCATTTAAACTCAACCATTATACAGCGCCCACGGAATCGTTTTGGTAGCCGCGAAGACTACTTAGGCTTTATAAGTACCGCCGCGCATGAATTTATTCATACTTGGAATGTAAAAGCTTACCGCCCTAAAGGGCTGGCGCCTTATGATTACACCAACATGAACTACTCAAATTTATTATGGATTTCGGAAGGTTCTACTAGCTACTTTGAAGATCATCTATTAGTGCGCTCAGGCATAGAAACCACCGATGAGTTTTTTAAAGTGATGAGTAAAACGATTAATCGCCACTTACAAACACCGGGTCGAGAAGTACAAAGTGCCAGCGAAACAAGCTTTGATAAATGGATAAACCAAGGCGGCGACCACGCGCGTAATTACAGCACCAATATATATTTAGAAGGCTCATTGCTTTCTATGTTGTTAGATATACATTTATTAGAAACAACCCAGGCAAAAGTTAATTACCGCCAAGTACACAATGCTTTATACAACAAGCACACGTTACCACAAGGGTTTACTGAGCAAGATGTACTGGCAATATTAAAAGAGCTAACAGGTGAAGACTACACAACGTGGTGGCACGATAACGTGAGCACCCCAGCTAATATCGATTTTGATGCTTTATTAGGTAAAGTTGGCTTAAAGCTTACTCGCCCTGAGAGCGCTAAGCCATTAGCAAGCATTGATGCCACTGCAAAAAATAGCGGTGAGTTATTAACGCTTAGCCACGTTCGCAGAGGCGGAGCAGCATGGCAGGCGGGCCTCACAACAGACGATAAAATTGTGGCGGTTAACAAGCAGCATGTAGGAAAAGATTTAAAATCGAGCTTAGAAGTATTTAAAGCGGGTGAAAAAGTCACTATCGATTTTATTCGTCGCGATGCACTTCAATCGACAACCCTCATTTTATCGCAAGATTATGATAAACCTAAAAAGGTGGTTGCTGATAAAAATGCAACGTTATCTCAACGCGCTTTATTTAAAGCATGGGTGGGGGTAGAGCACCCGATTAATGTGCAAGCTGATTAATCATAATAGCGTTTAAAAAAAGGAGCTTTGGCTCCTTTTTTTATATCTTATGCAAAGGTATATCACTTAAAAACCAACCTAAAAGTGCTAATTTTAAGAGTACGTCCTATTATTGTGTTAATAACGACTCTAGGTTGCGTATAAATGAAGTCATTAAAAACCACTCAAATCCTCTCACATCAATTTGTGCTTAACGATCCGCTGCATCAGTTATTTGATGCGATACACAGTATTTCTGTGCAAGGATACGATGAGCAGCGCCGCGTTATTTATTGGAATAAAGGCAGTGAACTGCTTTATGGCTATACAAAGGAATACGCAACCGGAAAAAAACTAGAAGATTTAATTATCCCACCTCCAATGCAAGATGCGGTTATAGATGCTCATCGTGAGTGGCTCATAAACGATATCGAAATACCCGCGGCTGAGCTTACATTACAGCATCAAAATGGCAGCAATGTTACTGTGTTTTCAAGCCATGTTATGTTTACAAATCAGCATGGGGTAAAACAGATGTACTGCATAGACATAGACTTGAGCGATGTAAAACAAGCACAAGCGCAAGCTATGGATAAACAGCAGATGCTCGAAAAAGTATTTGAAGCCATTCCTGATTTGTACTTTTTACTCAAACCGGATGGCACCATAGTTGATTACCATGCAAATGATTTGAGCAACTTACATTTACAGCCTGAGCAATTTTTAAATAAATCGATGTTTAGCGTATTGCCCTATACTGTAGCCAAAATGTTTAAAGACAATATTCAAGAGCTGTTAATTCACAAAGGTAATGTATGCTTTGAATACGAACTTTTAGTACCCAAAGGCGTGTTGTATTTCGAAGCGCGAGTGAGTTATTTACATCATTCAGACCAAGTAATGGTGATAATTCGCGACATAACAGAGCAGCATGAGTCAAACAAACTTATACGTAAACAAGCCTATTACGATAGCTTAACGCTACTCCCTAATCGTTTTAATTCTTTAAAACGACTTACTCAGCTAATTAACACTGCGAGCGAAAAAAACACTTTAGCCGCTGTTATTTTTATCGACTTAGATGACTTTAAAAAAGTAAACGACACACTCGGGCATGAAATTGGCGATTCATTACTTATCAGCGCCGCTAATAAATTGAGCCAAATAGTTAATGAAAACGCGACCGTAGGCAGGTTGGGGGGCGATGAATTCATTATTTTACAACCAGAGCTACACAGTAAAAAACAGCTAGACGAGATTGTTACACGCTTACTTAAAAGCTTTAGAACCCCCTTTGAAATAGATGGTCGCGAATTGTTATTAACGTTAAGTATTGGCGTGGCTTTGTACCCTGATAATGGGGTAACAGCCTCTGATTTATTACGCCATGCAGACACAGCAATGTACCAAGCAAAAGCGCTTGGCAGAAACACCTACGCCTGCTTTACCAGCGAAATGAATACCGCCATAAAAAGGCGGTTAGCAATAGAAGAGCAGATGCATGTTGCTCTTGAAAAAAATGAATTTGAATTGTATTTCCAACCTAAATGCGATGCTAAAACACTTAAAATAATTGGGGCTGAGGCGCTATTACGCTGGAACAATAGTGTGCTTGGTAAGGTTATGCCCGATGAGTTTATTCCGTTAGCAGAGCAAACAGGTTTAATTATTCCAATTGGAAAGTTTGTTATTGAGCAGGCATTAGCATTTTTAACGCAGTGGCAGGCAAGCTCTCAACAAAACTACAGCATGGCAATTAATTTATCACCAAGCCAATTTAGAGATTCAGAGCTGCTAAGTTTTATAGCAAGCACGTTAGAAAAAACCGGAGTAAGTTCTAAAAATGTCGAGCTTGAAATAACTGAAGGTGTGTTAATGAGCGTACAAACCAATATTACAGAGTCATTGTATGCACTTAATAAGCTCGGTATTAAACTATCCATGGATGACTTTGGCACAGGCTACTCATCGCTTAGCTATTTAAGGCAATATCCGTTTGAGGTATTAAAAATAGATCGCAGCTTTATTTGTGGTATTACCGAAAACCAAGAAGACTACAGCTTAGTTAAAGCCACAATTGCAATGTCGCATAGCTTAGGCTTAAGTGTGGTAGCTGAAGGCGTAGAAACATCAGCACAACAAAAATTACTAGCCGAGCTAAATTGCGATTTGATTCAAGGTTACTATTTTAGTAAACCGCTGCCTGCGGTACAGTTACTTGATTTTAAAGCGTTATAAGTACATTTATTATAAGTGTTAACCTAGACCCATTGAGCTTTAAATAGCGTAAATTGAGGCGCCCACCGCATTTAGTATTTAAACCCTTTAGCCAAATAACGCTACGCATTAATATGATAGGCTTTACTGCTACTGCTTTGGTATTTAGATAAAACAAAACCTACGTAGTTAAATAAAACACCCACTAGATTGAGTAAAACTCATCCCGCAAACTTTAATACCCCTGACACTCATAATTCATTAATTTAATTCATGTGCATTTTATAAGCTAATGATGCTAGGTTTAATCATCACAATATTGAAGGAAATAATTATGAAACTAGAGTCATTAGCACTGCACCATGGTTACGAGTCTGAAGAAACCACTAAATCAGCAGCAGTGCCTATTTATAATACCTCATCTTACACGTTTGATAATACGCAGCATGGCGCTGATTTATTCGACTTAAAAGTACCAGGCAATATTTATACTCGTATTATGAACCCAACCAATGCGGTGCTTGAACAGCGTATTGCTGCAATGGAAGGGGGCATTGGTGCGCTAGCGGTAGCCTCAGGCATGGCAGCTATTACCTATGCTATTCAATGCTTGTGTGAAGTAGGCACTAATATTGTGAGCACCAGCCAAGTATATGGCGGTACATATAACTTATTTGCCCATACGTTACCGCGCCAAGGTATTGAAGCTCGCATGATTAAAGCTGATGATTTTAGCGCCTTTGAAGACGCGATTGATGATAATACCCGCGCAGTATTTTGTGAGTCCATTGGTAACCCGGCAGGTAATATTGTCGATATTGAGCGTTTAGCTAACATTGCTCATAGTAAAGGGGTGCCACTTATTGTTGATAATACCGTTGCGACCCCGTATTTATGCCGCCCATTTGAGTTAGGTGCCGATATAGTGGTTCATTCACTGACAAAGTATATAAACGGACACGGTACAGCTATTGGCGGTATGATTGTTGATTCAGGTAAATTTGATTGGAAAGCCAATGCCACACGCTTTGCAATGATGAATGAGCCCGATCCGTCTTATCACAATGTGGTCTATACCGATGCCTTTGCAGAAGCAGCCTTTATTGGTCGTTGTAGAGTAGTGCCACTTAGAAATACCGGTGCAGCACTTGCGCCCAAAAACGCATCTGACATTTTAATTGGCCTAGAAACCTTAGGTTTACGAATGGATCGTCACTGCGAAAACGCGCAGCAACTGGCTGAATACTTAGAAAATCACCCTAAAGTACTTTGGGTTAACTACGCTGGTTTAACATCAAGCCCACATAATGCAATGAGCCAAAAAATCACCAGTGGTAAAGCCTCAGGCATTTTAAGCTTTGGTATCGCGGGCGGCCTTGAAGCAGGCACGCGCTTTATTGATGCGCTTAATATGATCCTGCGTTTAGTTAATATTGGCGATGCTAAATCGCTGGCTTGTCACCCAGCGTCAACCACGCACCGCCAATTAAATGATGAAGAGCTTGCAAACGCAGGTGTGAGCCGTGATTTAATTCGCCTATCAGTCGGTATTGAAAACATTGCCGATATTATTGCCGATGTAAGCCAAGCGCTCGATAAAGCATAGTTATAAAATTAAGAACCTTGCGTGAGTAAAGAAGGTGCTTTTGTAGCGCCTTTTTTATTAGGTTTAATTTGCTTGGTTTGTTTTATAAATGCATTTGTATAAAGTTTATTTAAAACGCCGCTGTGTAATTGTTGAAACTTACGTTTAAAAAAAGCTTTTTTAACCTTGGTTTTAGTAGCGCAGCTTGCAATATCGCTCTGTATGTCTGTATTTTGCGAAACAGGGTATGGCATAAGCGAAAAACCATTTACGTGGGTTTCCCAAATATGCTGTAAGTCGCAATCTACAGGGCGGCCAAATTGAACTGTGGCTTTAAGTAATTGCTTAGCCCCTTCATAGCTTATTGCCGTAGCACAACAGCCGGTCATTAGCTTTTTATGTATGACTAATTGCTGGTGGTTATTTAGGTTTTGCTGATAGGCAATAGGGCGAGTGCGGTTTTCATAAGCGGCGAGTTTAATAAGCTGCCAGGGCTGCTGTAGCTGCTCAATATTTTTTATCGCATTATGAATGCTCTCATCAATATAAAAGTCATCCTCGAGCACAATCGCGTAATCTAGTTTTTCATCAACTATCTTTTGCCATGCTTTACGGTGGCTTAAATAGCAGCCAATTTGGCCATTGCTTAGCGGATAGTGATACTGCTGTTTATTCAATTGCGGGCTGTAATGTAGGAACTTTTGTTGTGTACTTAATTGTGCGCCATCTACGGCATCAATTCGTTCAAATGACAAGTTAACACGTGCCAGTTGCGTTTGAGTATTTGCGAGTCGCTGCGCGGAGCGCGCTAAGTTTATTACAAATAATGCTGCCATGATGTTCACCCCCTACCGTTTTTAGCAATACTAAAGGGGGGCTGTTACACGCAAGTGGCAAATTTATGGCTTTTTTAAGTCAGCTCGCGGCTGCGCTAAAATGGCGTTTTTTTCTTCTTGGCTGAGGATGATCCAATCAAATATTTCTTCATTAGTTCGCCCGCAGCCAGTGCAATAACCGCTGCGGCGCTCACATATGCCTAAACAGTCTGTTTTTAACTTAGTGTTTGAGTGTGTGGGTTTTTGCATTTAATTTCCTAGCGGTGGAGCAATTTCAAAACGGGTAATATAGCGCGTTCTGCTTTGAGAGGTAAATAAGGTGATAACTGGGTGAGCTTCATCCAAAACAAAGTTACTACTGATTGAAGTTGCTGACTCTTTCGTATTTTCGTACCAGCCTTGTGACGCTACACATTGACGTATTTTATCCACTGTTTGTATATGTAGATTTGTGGCATGGGCTTGTTTGTTTTCACTCGTGCATTGATAACTAAACTGCTTATTATGTTGAGTAATGGTGCAGGTATTGCCTATAAAATGGGTATTAGCATGCCACTGGTTTATAAAATCATTCCCCACTTTATTTGCTTTTACTGCATTAAAGCCATTAGCGTGCGCATTAAGTAATGTGTTTAGTGGGCTACACGTGTTTTGCGTTTTTACTATTTTGGGCGCAGGGGCTTTTTGGCTTACACAACCTGTTAATACCAATAAGGATAAGGCTGTGATAATTGATTTATTCATAAGCAACGCTAAAAGAATTAGATAAGCTGCACCATACGCAACCTATGTAAAAAAATAAATACCATAACGTAAAAAGGCCCATAAAATATGGGCCTGTAAATGCGCTAAAACAAAGCAGCTGTATTATTTATGGCGACCTTGTAGGCATTTTACAACGTCTTCAAGGGCTAAGCCTTGGCGTTGTAGCAATACAGTAAGGTGATAAATTAAATCAGCCGATTCGTTAGTAAGTTCATCGTTATCGTGTTTCATTGCAGCAAGCGCTACTTCTACGCCTTCTTCACCTACTTTTTGACAGCTACGGCTTAAGTCTTTAGCAAACAATGAAGCGGTGTAGCTTTTTGCTGGGTCGTCGTTTTTACGCTCAACAATCACATCTTCTAATTGCGCTAAAAAGCTTAGGCTAGGTTTTGCGTCATCACCAAAGCAGCTTTGTGTGCCTAAGTGACATGTTGGGCCTTCTGGATTAGCCAGTACTAAAATTGAGTCGTAGTCACAATCGGTATGCACCGATACTACGTTTAAGTAGTTTTCTGATGACTCACCTTTGGTCCATAAACGTGACTTCGAACGCGAGTAAAAGGTTACTTTGTTACTTTCAAGCGTCGCCTTTAGTGCTTCGCTGTTCATAAAGCCTTGCATTAAAATAACACCAGAGCGAGCATCTTGAACAATCGCAGGGATCATTTCGCTTTTAGCAAAATCTACTTGAGTTTGGTTTTGTTGTGTTACTTGCATAGTCTTGCTGCCACTTGGTTATCAGTTAAAAATTGTTTTAATTCGCCAATGTTAATCACATTTTTGTGAAAAACGCTTGCTGCTAATGCGCCATCGACTTCGCTTTGTTTAAATACATCAACAAAGTCTTGCATACTGCCTGCACCGCCTGATGCGATTAAAGGAATATTACATAATGCGCGCATTTTACTTAACTGCTCATTGTCGTAACCGTTACGTACGCCATCTTGGTTCATACAGTTTAAAACAATTTCGCCTGCGCCTAAGTCTTGTACGCGTTTAACCCATTCTTCGGTTTTGTAACGTGTACGGCTTGATGCATTAGGATCGCCGGTTAATTGATACACTAAGTATTCGCCGGTCACTTCATCGTAAAAGCTATCAATACCTACAACAACACATTGCTTACCAAATTCATCATGCAGCTCTTTTATAAGCTCAGGGCGGGCAATAGCAGGGCTGTTAATACTTATTTTATCAGCGCCACGCTCTAGTACACGTGCTGCATCGGCTACCGATTTAATACCGCCAGCCACACAAAATGGAATATCGATGTGGCGGGCAATGCTCTCTACCCAATTTACATCAAGTAGGCGTTTTTCAACACTTGCGCTGATTTCATAAAAAACCAGTTCATCGGCGCCGGCATCGCTGTATGCTTTTGCCATTGTTAAAATATCGCCCACTATTTCGTGGCCTTTAAATTTAACGCCTTTTACTACTTGGCCGTCTTTTACATCTAAACACGGGATTATGCGTTTTGATAACATGCCAACGCCTCCTCAACACTAAATGCGCCATCAAGTAGTGACTTACCTAAAATAACGCCTCCTACGCCCAGCTCTTTAAGCTTTTTAATGTCATCAAGTGAGCTTACGCCACCCGAAGCTTGCACTTTAATGCTGCTGTTATGGCGACTTAAATCTTCATAAAGCTCAAACGATGGGCCGGTCATGGTGCCATCTTTACTGATGTCCGTACATAAAAAGTCAATAACGCCCAAGCTTACATAAAAATCTACAAGCTCAAGTAAACCAAACTCAGATTCACTTAACCAACCGTGCGTAGCAGGTGCCCAGCCAGTGGCTGTTTTATTTACATCAAGGGCAATAACAAAGTGCTCGGCGCCAAATTGTTCAATCCAGGCTTTTACTTGCTCGCGTTTTTCTACCGCCATAGAACCAATAACAACTTGGTTAGCACCGGCTTTTAGCCAATCGCTTACATCTTGCTCTGAGCGAATACCGCCGCCCACTTGATACGGTACGTTAAGCGCTTTAGTTGCAGCTTGAATATGTTGCCACTGTTTTTTACTTGGATCGCGTGCGCCTTCTAAATCTACAAGGTGCAATTTACCTGCGCCGCTGTCGGCGTATTCTTTTAAACGTGCGCCAAGCTCAAAAGGGTAAAACTGAGCGGTGTCGTACTTACCTTGGTATAAACGAACAATTTGATTTTGTAATACGTCTAATGCTGGAATAATCACAAATAATCTCTTTATTGTTGGTTAATGGGCCGTTTATAACTGCCAATCAACAAAATTTTGTAATAAACGTGTGCCTACTTTTGCACTGCGCTCTGGGTGAAATTGCATGCCAGCGTAGTTGTCTTTTGCAACTATGGCTGAAAAGGTTTGGCCGTATTCGCCGCTTACAAGTGTTGCATCGTTCACGGTGTGCGCAAAGCTATGTACAAAGTACACTTGCTCGTCTTGTGTTAAGCCTTTGGTGAGTGCATGCTCTTTATTTACGCTTAAGTTATTCCAACCCATATGCGGCGATGTTAAATTGCCAACATCAAGGGCTTTTACTTGGCCTGGTATTTTACCTAAGCATTGTACGTTACCTTCTTCGGTGCTTTCGCACAGTAACTGCATACCTAAGCAAATTCCCATAAGTGGGCGCTGGTATTCGTTTATAGCTTGTTGCCAGCCATTATCTACAAGGCGTTTCATGGCAACAGATGCATGTCCAACGCCTGGTAATATTGCACGCTCAAAACCAGCTAATTGCTCTGGTGAGGTAATGACTGTTGGCGTTTGACCTAAACGTTCAAAGGCAAAACGAACTGAATTTATATTGGCACACCCGGTATTAATTATGGCAATCATAAACATCCCTTAGAGCTGGCTGTTTGTTGGGTCGTGTCTTGTGCTACTGCCATACGAAGGGCACGTGAAAACGCTTTAAATAAGCCTTCTACTTGGTGATGACAGTTACCGTCGCTCACCGATAAAATAAGGCTAATAGCGGCATTATCGCTTAAGCTTTTGAAAAAGTGCTCAACCATTTGTACGTCTAAATCGCCGGCTTTTTCGCGGCTAAAGTTAGCGTTTAATACAAATGAAGCGCGGCCCGATAAATCAATTTGTGCTTCAGCTTTACACTCATCCATAGGTAGCGCAAAACCATAGCGCGCTATTTGCGATTTAGTACCCAGCGCTTGTTTAAGCGCAACACCTAGGGCAATACCAATGTCTTCAACAAGGTGGTGCTCGTCTATGTGTAAATCGCCTTTCGCTTTAATATTTAGACCAATGTTGGCGTGGGTGCGAATTTGATCAAGCATATGATCAAAAAAGCCAAGGCCTGTTTCAATGCTACCGTTTTTAGTTTGATCTAGGTTTATGGCTACATCAATTTGGGTTTCTTTGGTGTTACGCGTAACACGGCCTTCGCGATTGGCAGTTGTAAGCTTTGTAACAATGGCAGGCCAGCTGCCATCATACAAAATGCCTTCACAACATAAGTTTTGAGCAAGGCCAATATCGGTTTGACGATCGCCAATCACGTATGAGCGAGCTAAATCAACCTTGCCTGAGCGCATAAGTTCAGTTAATAAACCTGTTTTAGGTTTACGGCAATCACAGTTTTGCTCGTCAAAGTGTGGACAAATTAATACTTCGTCAAAGCTAATGCCTTGGCTTTGCAGTATGTCCATCATTTTATCTTGTGCTATATCAAAGTCAGCAGTCGGGAAGCTGTCTGTGCCTAAGCCATCTTGGTTAGATACCATTACTAAGCGGTACCCTGCGGCTTGTAACTGTAATAAAGCCGGGATAACACCAGGTAAAAACGCTAATTTTTCTAGGCTGTCTACCTGTTTGTCGGTGATTGGCTCTTCAATTATGGTGCCGTCACGGTCAATAAATAAATAGGGGTTACTCATGATACTTCTTGTCCTGATAAAAGAGGTGAGGTTGCTGGCTTATCAAGGCCATCTAACCAAATTTTTACTTGCTCAAGTTCTTGCTCATTACCAATGGAGATACGTAGCCAATCGTCTTCACCGTATAGGGTAAACGCGCGCATCACTAAACCTTGTTCAAGTGCTACTTTAAAGTAGTTTTTGTCGGCTAATTTTAAGGTAACAAAGTTACCTTCACCAGTGAGAATTTTTAATGCAGCTGGGGATGCGTTTAACCACTGTACAAGTTTAGCTTTTAAACTATTTAAAATAGTCACTTGTCGGCGCATTGATGTTATTGCATCAGGCGCTATGGCTTGTGCTGCAATACTTGCTACCACACCCGATACCGGATACGGCGCAATCACTTTACGAATAGGTGCAAGTACACTTTCTTGTGCAAGTGTAAAGCCGGTTCTTAGCCCTGCAAGCGCAAACGCTTTAGATAAAGTGCGCAGTACCACTACATTACTATATTCGTTAATCAGCGCTGTAGCACTTTGCTTAGGGCAAAACTCAATGTAGGCTTCATCAACAATAACTAAAGCTTTACCGGCAAGTGCTGTTGCAATTGCTTTTACTTTTTCAAGGGGGGTTATGCTACCGGTTGGGTTATTTGGATTACAAATAAACACCAATTTTGAGCTGCCCACTGCCTCAACTATTTCATCAACACTGCCATCAAGTAATAACGCTTGGGTTAAGCCATTGATTGCAACGTTGTGCGTATCAGCGGTTACCTTGTACATACCGTAGGTTGGCAAAAATAACGCGATACTGTCTTTTGCAGGTTCGCAGTAGGTACGTACTAAAAGCTCAATGCCTTCATCGGCGCCGCGCGTCATTAATACGTTTTCGCTTTCAAGCTCTGCATACGCAGCATAGCGGTCAATAACCAGTTGCGGTTGTGGATCTGGGTAGCGATTTAAATCTTCAATACTCAGTTCAATATTTTTAGCGTACGGGCTTTCATTGGCATTTAACCACGTTGACCCTGTTAGCTTTTCACTTTTAGCAGAGCTATAGGCAGCAAGAGCTGCAATATTTTGTGGTAATAAGCTAGTCGCTTGTGCGCTCTCATTGCTCATTTTTAATTGCCTCTAAACGAATTGAAACCGCATTTGCGTGTGCATCAAGGCCTTCTGCATCTGCTAGTGGCAAAATAGCTTTTGACAGCTGTGTTAGGCCACTTTTACTTATAGTTTGTACTGTGTAAGTGCGGAAAAAATCAAGCAAGTTTAAGCTTGAATAGGTTGCACTGTAACCGTAGGTAGGTAACACGTGGTTAGTACCCGATGCGTAATCGCCCGCTGATTCTGGCGTGTAGTCGCCAACAAATACCGAGCCTGCATTTTTTACTTTATCTAAGTAAGGTGTTGAATCTGCTAATTGCAAAATTAAGTGCTCAGGGCCATATTGCGCTGATACGTCAAATGCTTGCTCAACAGAGTCGACTAAAATAAGTGATGAATTAGCCAGAGCTTGCTCGGCTGTCTCTTTGCGGCTTAAGTTAGCAAGCTGGCGTGTAAGTGCCCGCTGCGTTTGCTCAATGATACTTTCGCTGTTACATAATAAAATAACTTGCGAGTCTGCGCCGTGCTCAGCTTGCGAGAGTAAATCTGCCGCTATAAATTCTGGGTTTGCACGCTCATCTGCAATAACTAGTACTTCAGAGGGGCCTGCTGGCATATCGATTGCCATTCCAGGGATCGTTTGCGCAACAAGCTGTTTGGCCATCGTTACAAAGCTATTACCTGGGCCAAAAATTTTGTTCACTTTAGGCACTGATTCAGTGCCGTAGGCCATTGCGGCAATTGCACCTGCGCCACCACTTTCAATTAAAGTTGTAATGCCACATAACTTAGCTGCATATAATATCGCAGGGTTAATGCTTTCATCACCTTGTACAGGGGTTGCAAGTACGACGGTTTTAGCACCACTTAATTGTGCAAGTACACCTTGCATAATAACCGATGATGGCAGTGGAGCACTGCCACCTGGTACATAAATACCCACAGCTTCGATGGCCTGATATTTCAGTTCACATTCAACGCCAGGTTGGGTTGATAACTTAATATCTTTAGGCAATTGCGCTTCGTGAAAACGTTTAACGTTTGCATAAGCGGTGTCAATTGCGTATTTAAGCTCTGCGCTTAGTGCTTGCTCTGATGCGTTTATTTCATCAAGCGGTACACGTAAACGAGGGTTAGCTCTATTATCAAACTTTTTAGCCATATCAAGTAAGGATTTATCACCTTGCTCTTTCACATCGCTCATAATTGTTTGGCATATAGCTTCAACCTTTGCGCTGGCAGAAACCGCAGGGCGCATTAGCGCCGCTGCTTGTACTTGTGAAGATTCCTCATTCCAACGAAGCATGGTACTTACTCCATCATTTTTTCAATTGGCATTACTAAAATAGAGTTAGCGCCTAGGGCTTTAAGCTGCTCCATTGTTTCCCAAAATAATGTTTCGCTGCTTACCATGTGTAGCGCTACGTACTCTTCGTTACCAGCAAGTGCAAGTAGAGTAGGTTGGCCAGAGCCTGGTAAAATTTCGCAAATTTCATCAAGTTTAGTTTTTGGCGCGTGTAGCATAATGTATTTGCTTTCTTTAGCTTGTTTAACACCACGAAGGCGCGGCATAAGCTTATTGATTAGTGCTAGTTTGTCTTCATCTTGCAGGTCTTTATTTTGAATTAAACACGCGTTTGATTCTAAAATTGTATCACCTTGAATCAAGCCGTTCGCTTCAAGCGTTGCACCGGTAGAAACTAAATCACAAATTGCATCTGAAAGACCGGCACGTGGGGCTACTTCTACTGAGCCTGTAAGCATTACAGTGCTTGCATTAATGCCTTCGCGCTTTAACCACTGCGTTAAAATTTCTGGGTAGGTTGTTGCAATACGTTTGCCTTCAAACCAGCTTTTATCACGTGGGCCAAGCTCTTGTGGCCATGCAAGTGCAAGGCGGCAGTAACCAAAGTCTAGTTTTGCTAGTTTGCTAACTTCGCTTGGTACACCTTGGCGTTCGCGTTCGGCTTGTACTTCTACTAGTACGTTTTCGCCAACAATACCTAAATCACAAACACCGTCCATTACTAAGCCCGGAATATCGTCATCGCGCACACGAAGTACGTCAATTGGCATATTGGTTGAGTGTGCAATTAAGCGTTGCTCACGTAGGTTTAATTTAACACCTAGTTGCTTTAGTAAATCTTGACAATCTTTAGACAGGCGACCGCCTTTTTGGATGGCGATACGTAGACGATTTGTGTTACTCATTATTCATTTTCCTTTAATTTAAAAACTAAAAACCCCGAGGGGAACCTCAGGGCGAAAATGAATCAATGTGTTTTGAATCGCCAGAGGTTCCTTTTAGGAATAACCTCTCAGCGAAAGACCTGACAGGTTATTCCGGTGAATGGTGGTGATGATGTACTGTTGTCAGGTTTAAGCGCATTTTTGTATCCTATTTTGCTTACCGCTATTTAGTGAGCGTTAAGCTTTAATCTGTTTCAATAAATTTCGCATTCATAAAAACATAAACCGCCTAGCTAAGGCAAGTTTTTTTTTACCAAATTAAAGCATATCTTATAACTGCCGATAATATTGAGAGCTAATCAGTATTTTTAGTTGTTTTAATGTTTAAATTGTAGGCAAATTGGGCTTTGTTGGTCAATTTATCTAATTTTTAATAAACAGGTTAAGGAGGGGAGTATGGATATAATGATCCCTTTTTTAGGGAAAATTTCGCGGTTAGAGCTTGAGCCAAAAAGTACATTTCATATTGCAGGTGTGCAAAATATGCCGCAAGCGCAAAAAATTAAGCTTGAAAATGAAAAAAAGCAGACGCTCAACAAAAAAAGATTAGCGCAGGCGCAGGGCAAAAAAAGTGCAAGTGCAGCTAATGAAAAAGCGATTACCGTAGATGACGAAGGGAATAAACATTTAGATACGTGGGCATGATCTAAACCCTTAATAGTAAAAAGCCACGTACAACTTTTTACTATTAAGGGCGTGTTGTTCTTTACGCTTTATATATTTGTTAGTGCTTTTTAGCTTTAATAATGTAAAAGCTAAATATAACAGCTACGGTAAGTTGCGCTATAAAGCCTTGCCACGTAGATTTTAAACCCAGTAGTGCAATATCGAAGTTTATCGGCATTACACTAATCGCGACTAAATCAGCCTCTTGTAATGCAATGACAGCTTTACCCATTAATACAAAGGCAAGTGCAAATAATAGGTAAGTTGTATACGCAAAAAACTTAGCAATAGGTAATTTAATCGAATATTTAACTAACACCCATGCAATAAGCGCTAATAAAACCACACCCAATGCAAAGCCCATCGCAACCGATGAATACTGTGCTTGCGAGCTTTGCGTTAATAACGACTGATAAAATAATACCGTCTCGAACACTTCACGATATACCGCTATAAACGAGAGGCCCGTGAGCCCCCATAGTGTGCCAGACTCTAATCGCGTATTAATATTTTGCTGAATATATGCCTGCCACTGCTGAGCACTGGTTTTACTGTGCATCCATACCCCAACATATAGCAAAATAATAGCTGCAAATAGGGCGCCTATACCTTCCATTACTTCACGGCTGGCACCACTTATTTGTATTAATGTTTGCGCTGCTGCCCATGTTAAGCCACCTGCTATGAGGGCCATTACCCAGCCAATATGAACGTATTTAAGCGCATCCTGGCGTTTGGTTTTTATAAGTACGGTCATTAGCGCTATAACAACTAATAGTGCCTCTAGGCCTTCGCGCAGCAAAATAACTAAACTGGCTGATAGCAAGGCGCCATCACTAAGTGTGGTGTCATTAAGTAGGTTGTTTGCTTTTGTTAATTGTGCAAGTACAGCATTAACTTGCGCACTGACAAGCTCGGTGTTTTTTTCATTTTTGAATGTGTTACGTAAGTTCATCAATTGTACTTCAATGCTTTTACGCAAGCTTTCATCGTATGCATTTAAGTTATTTTCTATCAGCTCAAAACCATCTAAATAGGCACTGATAGCCAGTTCGCTGGCTTTTGCATATTCACCATTAGCATGTGCATTTTGCGCTGCAATAAGTTGCGAGCGTGCAACGCTAAGTGGCTGAGCTTTGTTTTTAAATAAGTGTTCTGGATTACCGCGCAGCCACTTAATAAATTGAACTTGGGCAGGGGATTGATTTTGTGAAAGCTGCGCAGGGTTAAGATTAATGATGTCTGAAGTGCTGATTGTCTGGTTATTGTGTTGCGGCTTAGTTATATCTTGAAAAGCTAAACTTCCTACATAAAAGGCGAGTGACCAACGTTGTTGCTCATTAAATTGGCTAAAAGCAACCATTGGCGTATCGTCTATGCCATTGGATACAGCTTCATATAATCCCATAATTGTGCGATTTGTGGCTCGCTCTTTATCCGTAAAGTTGGTGGGCTGTGGTGTTAAACCTTTAGCAAGTGGGCCATCACCTTGTCCATTTATGCCATGGCACATAGAGCAATTTTCTGCAAAAAGTGCTTTTGTTTGTTTTAGGGGTAATAAAGATGTAGGCAAAGAAAGCTGTGGCATAAATTCAAGCAAAGACTCCCTAAGCTTTGAGCTGGCAGCACGAACACTTTGTACGCTTTGTTTATTTATAATGGCGTTATGTAAGGCGCCAGCTTGTATTTTTATATGACTGTATTGATTATTAGCACTGCTTAACTGTGTGGCTAGCGTGCTTATTAAATTTGCAAACTCAGACATTTCTTGAAATTCGTCTTTACTGACTACCTCGCCTTTTTGCACCGCGCCAACGTAATCAACCCCTACGTACTCTGCAAGTTGTGATATTTGTTTAATCTTAGCTTGCTCAGCAGGCGTTGAGGCAAAAGCAGAAAAACATAAAAAAGTGAGTAAGAACAAAGGAAAGAGAAAAACGTGGCGACGTGTAATGCCATAAAATAACGAAAAAACACTGGTATACTTACTGGACATAATTAGCCCTATAAAAAACATTTAAAATTAAAACTATTTTTATTACGCTTAAAATAAATAAAACCGTGCTAAAAATAATCCCCCATAAATAACTAACCCGCAGTGAATAGACTGCGGGTTTAATAAAGAAAACTTAGTGACTTTGCTCGGCAGATTTAATACTACTTTGAATGAGAGGAGAGATAGTTAAACCTTGCACAATAATAGAAAATATAACCACAACATAGGTCACAATAACGATTAAATCATGCAGATCACTGCCTGATATAAATACTTGATCCCGAGGAATAGCTGCAGCCATAGCTAATGCTAAACCGCCACGTAAACCACCCCATGTTAAAATTTTAACGCTGTGTTTGTCGTAGTTTTTAAAGCGCTTAAATATTACAAATGGCGCACCAACACTAATAAAACGTGCTAATAAAATAGCAGGGATCATAACAAGGCCTAAGCCAATTTCACCCATTGTTACTGGCATAGTGACAATCAGCATACCAATAATCAAAAACAACAAAGCGTTTAAAAAGCTGTCGGTGGCGTGCCAAAAGTCTTTAATATAGCGCGTGTTTTCAGGCCCTGTGCGCTCGGTTGCTTTTGCGCGAGTAATATTACCTAAAATAATACCACTGGTTACCATGGCAAGCGCACCAGATATTTCCCATACATTGGCAGCGGCAAAGCCCGCAGTTGGAATGGTTAAGGTTATTAATAGGCGTATATTTACATCTTTACAGTTAATAATTAAAAAGTGACCCACAAGGGCCATTGCTAAACCAAACACGATTCCACCTATGGCATCAACAAAAAACAGCTCTGCAATGTCGGCTGGGTTGGCATCGGTGCCAAAAAATGCAACAGAAAACAGCGTAGTAAAAATTACCAAACCAATACCATCGTTAAATAAAGACTCGCCTTCTACCTGTACCGAAATACCTTCAGGGGCGCGTAATTGTTTAATAATTGCCAGTACAGCAATTGGATCGGTTGGGCTTATTAAGGCGCCAAAAAGTAAACAATAAATAAAAGGGACGGGCCAGCCAAGAGCGGCAAAAATATAAAAACTTAAATAGCCAATTAAAAAAGTAGAGACTACGGTAGAGAACAAAACTAAAGCGGTTATTTCCCATCGTTGTTTACGCAGTGCCAACAGGTTAATTTCTAAAGCACCTGCAAATAACAAAAATCCAAGCATGCCTTTTAAAAGCAATTCATTAAAATTAATACTGGCTACAACTTGCGTCATTTCCAATGCAGTTGTATCGCCTAATAACTTAACTGAAATAATTAATAACAACGATATAACAACCGAGCCCGTTGTTATAGCAATCGTTGTTTGCATTTTAAGAACATACTGGTTTGCATAAGCAATAAAAATTGCGATAGCAGAGAGAAAACAAATGAGATACCAAGCATTCATTGGCTAACCTTAAATTTATTTTAGAGAACAAAAAAGAGCGAATTAAACGAGCCGTATATTACTCTTGTGACTAGGCTGTGTCACAGTATTTATGGGGCTTTTAGCACTTTTTTTATGTCTTTAGGAGACATATAGTTAATGCAAATTTACTGGTGTTATTGCTTGTAATGAAGAGATTAATACAAAGTTGCCTAGGCAACGTAGTGGCTAATTAATGCCGTTAATTGAATAAAGTAAACGCGGCTATTTTGCGGGTGTAATAGTGTAATTTAGTGTAAATATATGTATACAATTTGTATCTGTTTAAGGTTTCACTGATTTTGTGTGTTTTTTAACCTACTGTAATTTCTGTTGTTCTTACGTTTCCTAATACTTTACTTGTAAATTAAATGTTTAATTTTCATAACTCAAATTTGTAACATAAGCTTGATCCTTAATCGGGTACAAGTAGTTCCGGTTAATACAAATCCACTACAAACTAAATATTTTGACGGAGCGTAAACGTGAATTTATCAAAAATCACATTAGCAACTTTTGCTGCTTTAACCTTGGTTCAAGCAACAGATGCAGTAGCTGCGAACAAGAAATACCTAAATCAACAAACGGCTTTAAATAACATGATGCAATCAAATTCTGCATCCATTTTATCTACTAGCCCTAAAGACTTGATTGGGTTAAGTGTAAGGAACGAGTTAGTTGTATTAAAAGAGTTTATAAGTAATAACGGTGAAGTAACTCGCCGATATCAGCAAACATATCAAGGTTTACCAGTAATTGGTGACACTTTAAGCCTTTCATTTAAAAATGGCATGCTTAAAAAAGCCCATGGGGCTGCGGTGTACGATATTGAAGGCGATATAAACGATGTAAGCGCTAAATTATCTGTAAAACAAGCCATGCTTCAAAGCCAAAATGTAGGCATAGCTGCAAAAACTAAAGGTTTAAAAAAACACAATGAGAAATCAAGGTTAGCGATTTGGGTTGATCAACAAAGTAAGGCGCATTTGGTGTATGAAGTATCGTATGTAACCTACGGCAAATCGCCATCACGCCCTTATCAAATAATCGATGCTAATACCGGTGAGGTTTTGCTCAGCTACGATAACTTACAACATGCTGATGCTACGGGACCAGGGGGGAATCTCAAAACAGGTAAATACATTTACGGTACTGACTTTAGCAACCTAGATGTGTCTCAATCTGGTAACACCTGTGTTATGGATAATGCCAATGTAAGAACTATAAATCTCAATGGCGGCACAAGTGGCTCTGCTGCCCATTCATTTACTTGCCCAGAGAATACAGTAAAAGAGATAAATGGGGCTTATTCGCCGCTTAACGATGCTCATTATTTTGGTAACGTTATTTTTAATATGTATAACGACTGGGTGGGATCGCCACCGCTAAGTTTTCAGTTAAAAATGCGCGTACATTATTCAAGTAATTATGAAAATGCATTTTGGGATGGCAGTGCAATGACCTTTGGCGACGGGCAAAGCACTTTTTACCCACTCGTAAGCCTTGATGTATCGGCGCATGAGGTAAGCCATGGCTTTACCGAACAGAATTCTGGCTTAATTTACAGCGGTAAGTCTGGTGGCTTAAATGAAGCTTTTTCAGATATGGCTGGTGAAGCGGCTGAGTATTACATGAAAGGCACTAACGATTGGTTAGTCGGACAAGATATTTTTAAAGGCAATGGCGCGCTTCGCTATATGAATAACCCATCACAGGATGGACGCTCTATAGATAATCAAGGTAGTTATACCTCAGGCATGGATGTGCACTATAGCTCGGGTGTATTTAACAAAGCATTTTATAACCTTGCTACTACATCCGGCTGGGATACTAAAAAAGCATTTGTAGTCATGGCACGTGCGAATCAGCTTTATTGGAGTGCGAGTACAAATTGGGATTTGGCCGGTAACGGCGTTATGGACGCTGCGTGTGACTTAAATTACAACCCAAGCGATGTACAAGCTGCTTTGGCGGCAGTGGGAGTTAGTTCAAACCTAAGTGCAGGGAGCGATTGCTCAAGCACACCTGTGCCTACGGATGAGGCGTTAACAAATAAAGTGGCACGTACGGGGATCAGCGGCTCTGCAAAAGCGCAGATGTTTTTTACACTCGATGTACCAGCGGGGGCAACAGATCTTGAGTTTAATACCGCTGGTGGCTCGGGCGATGCAGATTTATATGTAATGTTTGGAAGTAAACCCACACTGAATACGTATGACTGTAAAAGTACCACCTCTTCAAGCACCGAAAATTGCAGTATTTCGAACGTCCAAGCAGGCACCTACTATGTAATGGTAGAAGCATGGAATGCTATAGCTGATGTATCGCTTACTGGGAGTTTTAACAATTCAACAGGAGGCGTCACACCGATTAACAGAACCGAGTCTAATATTAGTGTTTCAACTAATAGCTGGGCTCGATTTACTCAAGACTTAGGAGCGGGCTATAGTAATTTAACCGTTACTATTTCTGGTGGAAGTGGCGATGCCGATCTTTATGTAAATTATGGTTCAGCGTCGAGTACGTCAACTTATTTGTGTAGACCTTATAAAAATGGCAACAGTGAAACGTGTTCGTTTGATAACCCACAATCAGGTACATGGTACCTAGATTTAAGAGGGTACAGTAATGCAAGCGCAGTAACACTGAGTGTGTCTGCTAATTAAACATTGATACCAGGGGCCTAGTGCCCCTTTTTAATTTTATGGATACCAGTATTGCCAATTATAAGGAATACCAATGAAACCTTTTAAACTACTAAGTGCACTGAGCTTATTTACTACAATGGGCGTTGTAGCTCAAAGTGAAACAAACAAAGTGTGGGTAAGCATAGATTCAACTGCAGCGGCACATTATGAGTATACCCAGCATGGATTAGTGCAAAGATTGCCCTATGCACAGCGCTCAACAAGTGCGCTTGAAAATATAGACTTGGTGAATATACCTGCTGATCAGGTAAATAATCTAAGCGAATTTATGCACCACAATTATAATCGGTGCGGTGGGTTTGTGGCACATGATTCATGGCAAGAGGCGAGCAGTTACGCAACACAATTAGCCGCGGCGCATACTATACAAAATACATTAGCATTTAGTTATTCTATTGATAACGAACAAACAGTACAAAATTTAATGTCATCAATTAGCACCGTTAACCTCGATAGCACTGTTAACTCTTTAACCAGTTTTAATAATCGTTATTACACCTCACAAGCTGGGATAGATGCTGCAAATTGGTTAAACACATATTGGCAACAAATAGCGCAAAGTCGCAGTGATATTAGCATTGCAACTTACCCGCATAATTGGGCGCAATCGTCGGTTATAGTGACAATTGAAGGCAATGAAAAAGCAGATGAAATTGTTATTATTGGCGGCCACCTTGATTCGATAAATCAGTCAAACCCAAGTAATGGACGTTCACCCGGTGCTGATGATAACGCCTCAGGCATTGCTGTGCTATCAGAGGCGCTGCGCGCTATTGTACAAACTAATTACAAACCACAGCGTACGATTCAAATTATGGCGTTTGCAGCGGAAGAAGTTGGCCTTAGAGGTTCAAGTGATATTGCGAGCAGCTACCAATCGCAGGGTAAAAATGTAGTGGGCATGGTGCAGTTTGATATGACAGGCAATAATGGCAGCCTTGAAGATATAGTCATGATGACTGATTACTCTAACAATGCACAAAATCAGTTTTTAGCAGCGCTTTTAGATACCTACTTACCGCAATTAAATTATGGATTTGATCAGTGTGGTTATGGTTGTTCTGATCATGCGTCATGGTATCAGCAAGGGTTTGCAGCCTCTATGCCTTTTGAATCAAAAATGGGCGATATAAACCCGCTTATTCACACCCAAAGCGATAACCAATTTGATGCTCAACATGCCAGTAAATTCGCAAAGTTGGCAGTAAGTTATGTTGCCGAAATGGCAAAAAATGCCGGCGATACTTTGCCTCCTACTAATAACCAATTAACCAATGGGCAAACACTTAGTGGGATCACAGGGGTTGCAAAAGAGCAGTTTATTTACACATTAGCTGTGCCACAAAGTGCGAGCAATTTAAATTTTATTACGACTGGGGGCACAGGCGATGCAGACTTATATGTACGCTACAATCAAGCACCTACGCTGAACGATTATGATTGTAAAAGCACTACCTCAAGTAGTAATGAACGTTGCGATATTAATCCCTCTAGTGAAGGAGTTTACTATGTGATGGTACACGCATGGAATGCGATAGAAAATGTATCCCTAACCGGAAGTTACAATGAAGGGGGGAGTATTGAGCCTATCAATCGGAGCATAACAAACATTAGTGTTTCTGCTGGGAGCTGGCAACGCTTTAGCCAAAGTTTAAATACGCAGTACGCATCATTAGATATAACAATGTCTGGTGGCAGTGGCGATGCTGATTTATATGTAAACTTTGGCACTCCTTCTAGTGATTCTGAGTACTTGTGCAGGCCATATAAAAATGGCAATAGCGAAACCTGTTCGTTTTCTGCGCCACAAACAGGTAATTGGTATATCGATTTAAAAGGGTATAGCAATGCCAGCAATGTCACGTTATCTATAAATGCACAATAACGTGTAAAGGGGTGTGAGCCCCTTTGCAAAATTCTAATTTCAATTGGCTTGCCCTTATAGCCAGGCTTACGTAAAATCTCGCTATTATTTTTTGTAAAGTGACTGGTATTATCAAACAGCTGTTTAGTGCAACCGGGCCGTTAGCGTTATCTTTAGATGGATACACGCCTCGCCAACCTCAAATTGATATGGCCGTTGCCGTTAACGATGCATTAAAAAATAGCACGCAGTTAGTGGTTGAAGCGGGCACTGGTACAGGTAAAACGTTTGCCTATTTAGCGCCTGCCCTTAAATCTAAAGGTAAAACAATTATCTCTACAGGCTCTAAGGCCTTGCAAGAGCAGTTATACCACCGCGATTTACCTCAGCTAGTAAAAGCACTTAATGCATCTAAAAAAACCGCATTGTTAAAAGGGCGCGCTAATTATCTGTGCACTTATAGGCTAAACCAACATGTAGCCCATGTACCAACAGACGATCCTGATGTAATGCATCAACTTGCTATGGTTGCAAAATTTGCCAGTGAAACACACTCGGGTGATTTAGCTGACTGTATTGGTATTGAAGAAGATGCCAAGGTACTGCCCTATGTTAATTCGACAGCCGATAATTGTTTAGGCAAAGAGTGTCCAGACTTTCAATCATGTTATATACGCAAAGCGCGTTTAAATGCAGCCGAAGCGGATGTAGTGGTTATAAACCATCATTTATTTTTTGCTGATATGGCAGTAAAAGACTCCGGTTTTGCCGAACTTATGCCTACTGCCGACGCTTATATTTTTGACGAAGCACACCAGCTTAGCGAAATTGCCAGTGACTACTTTGGTGAAAGTATTAGCACTAAAAAGCTGGTGGATTTAATTAACGATTTACGCGCTATTTACCGTGCAGAAATTCCCGATATGCTGCAGCTTGGCAAAAGCCTCAATAAGCTTGAAACCAGTGTGGCTGATTTACGTTTACAGTTTGGTGTAGATGGAAGCCGAGGAGATTGGCGCGAAAAGCTCAGTGATAAATTAATTTGCGCAGCGCTGCATCGGGTAATTAGCGATTTAGACTTTGTTTATCAGGTATTAAAACTGTGCCTAGAGCGAAGTGATAAAATAGAGCATCCGTTTGAGCGTACATTAGCGTTTAAAGGTCAGTTAGAGCGTGTTTTTGATACCGCACAAACGGGCTTTAGCTATTGGTACGAAACCACGCGGCGCTATTTAACGGTTAATATTACGCCCCTTAATGTCTCTGCTAAATTTGCTCAAATGATGAAAGACACCGGCGCAGGGTTTGTATTTACCTCAGCCACGTTATCGGTTGATAATAAGCTCGATCACTTTAATGCAAGCTTAGGTATTACTCCTGCGCAAAGTATGATGGTTGATAGCCCCTTTGATTATCCTAATCAGGCGCTTTTATGCTTACCACGATATTTGCCTGAATCGCATGCAGAGAATATGCCTCATGCAATTATAAAATTAACCCTAGAGCTGATTAAATCGGCTAAAGGGCGTTGCTTTGTACTGTTTACAAGTTACCGAATGATGCATTTGGTGGCTGAGGGGTTAACCACACAAATGGACTACCCAGTTTATATGCAAGGGCAAATGTCTAAGCGTATAATACTGGAAAAATTTACGCGCCATGGTAATGCGGTATTGTTAGGTACTGCCTCGTTCTGGGAAGGGGTTGATGTACGTGGTAGCACGCTAAGCTGTGTTATTATTGACAAGTTACCTTTTGCAGCACCGGATGACCCATTACTGCAAGCCAAAATGCAAGATTGCCAAATGCAAGGCAAAGACCCGTTTGCTCATATACAGTTACCGCAAGCTGTTATTGCGCTCAAGCAGGGCGTGGGGCGTTTAATACGAGATAACAAAGATAAAGGCGTGCTGGTTATTTGCGACAACCGATTAGTAACGCGCCAATATGGCCAAGTATTTTTAAAAAGCTTACCGCCGATGCGCCGCACGCGAAGCTTAGAAGATGCAAACACATTTTTAAAACACATTAACTAGAGTACTAAAATGATTAAAAGTAATATTCTTGCCCTAGACGCCTCAACCGAAGCGTTATCTATAGTTTTACACTTTGAGGGGCAAACATTTCATCATTTTGAAGAATGCCCACAGCAACATAGTCAAAAAATACTCCCTTTAGTTGATGAGCTTCTTAATAAAGCACAGTGTAAATTAAAAGACTTAGACGTTATTGGCTTTGGCCAAGGGCCAGGTAGCTTTACCGGTGTACGCATTAGTGTTGCTATTGCACAAGGGTTAGCTTATTCAGCCAATTTACCATTAGTGGGCGTATCAACCTTGGCAATTATGGCCCAGCAAGCGTACGAACAAACGCAGGCACCAGTAGTGTATTCAGCTATAGATGCGCGCATGGGAGAAATTTATTTTGCCCAATACCAGGTAAATAATGCACGCATGGAGTTGGTAAATGAAGAGTGTGTTATAAAACCAGAGTTATTAAGCAAAGAGCATATAAACAGTGAAGAGTTACACGCGATTGCCGTTGGCACGGGATTTAAAAGTTACCCTGATGCACTTAAAAACGTTAGCGATATAACCATAAATACAGCCATTACTTTGCCAGATGCTCGTTATATGCTTAGCCATGTAGACACGGCCTTTTTGAAGGGCGAGGTTGTTAAAGCAAGCGATGCGCAACCTAAATATGTGCGCGATACAGTAACATGGAAAAAACTACCGGGTCGCGAATAAGCACAAGAGTTGCAAATTGAGTGTTTTTAAATCATAATTTTTAATATGTTTGTTGTTGGAAGTTATCTATGACTTTGCCAATTGGCGCTGGTTTTTTTACTGGAGATATTCCTGCAAAGGTTACCTCTACAAAAATTTTACCCTCTAAACCACAAGGTTTAGCGGATGATAGCGCCACTCAAAAAATAAACACAGATTATGTAAAAACTAGTAAAGCGGGTGTAGAGCTTGCTAATCAATACTTTAGTCGAAACACTAGTAACGCAAAGTACAGCCAAACTATTTATGACCAACCAAGCCCAACGGTGAGTAAAGCAATTTCAACATATACTGAATTTGCAAATTTAGAGCGTCGCGCCGAAGTACAAGATTTAATAGGCGTCGATATATACGCTTAGCCCCCGTAATAGTAAAAAATAAAAAGCCCGAACACTGGTTCGGGCTTTTTGCGTAAGCTTATGGCTACTGTTTAATAAAGCCAATTAGTTTATCGGCAATATCTGTATTATTTTGAGCACCGTTAAAGTGTTCACTGCCTTTACCGTAGGCAAATACTTGTACATCTACAGCGGTGTGTCCGCCTGTTGTCCAACCAGTAAAGCTGGCGTCACTAATAATACTTTTAATGGCTAAATTAAGCGCTGTTTCGCCCATTTTTTTCGCTTGTTCAAGTTTTACTTTATTAGCCGGTGTGTATTCAATACCTGTGTTGGCGCGCCAAATAGGCTCTAGGTCATCAGCAGCGAGTAATTGCTTTGTTAGCTCAACGGCTGTTGCTTTAACACCTTTAATAACTTCTGTATCCCACTTATATTGTCCGTGCGCACCGAGGGTTAACCCACCAGTTGAATGATCTGCAGTAACCACTAATAAAGTATCAGGGTTTTTATCAATATAGGCTTTTGCTTTTTCAATCGACTGTGCAAACTCATCCATTTCGGCCATGGCACAGGCTACATCGTTAGCATGTCCACACCAATCAATTTGGCTGCCTTCAATCATGACAAAAAAGCCGTCTTCATTTTGGCCGTCGAGTAAATCAAATGCTTTAGCTGTTAGTTGCGTTAAGTGGTTTGAATTAGCATCAAGCGCAAACGGCAGACCTATTGGGGCGTATAAGCCAAGTGCCGGTACTTTTGTGATCTGACCAAGGTTTTTTATATCGTCGCTATATTGATAACCAGCTGCTTTAAATTCATCCACGAGGTTACGGTCTTCTCTAATAAAATACTGCGTACCGCCGCCTAGCATTAAATCAACAGGGAGTTTACCGGCAATTTTGTTATCTATGTATTCATTAGCAATCGCATCGTAATTTCGACGTGATTCGTTATGTGTAGCAAAACTAGCTGGGGTGGCATGGTTAATTTGCGAGGTCGCCACTAATGCCGTTGTCATACCGCGTTCTTTTGCTATTTCTAGCATGGTTTTAACAGGCTTTTTGTCTGTACCGACTGCAATAGCACCATTATAACTTTTGTGGCCGCTACTCAGTGCGGTTGCACCTGCAGCACTGTCGGTAACATAAGTGTGATCGTCAGGGTAAGTACGCGCCATGCCTGTTAAAATAGTATCAAATACGGTTGTTTCAATCTGCTTGGTGGTTGGATCATCTTTAAAATAACGATAAGCGGTTGTATAGGCAGGACCCATCCCATCACCAATCATATAAATTACATTTTTAGGTGCATCGCTTGCATAAACACTGGTAGATGCACATAAAAGCGCTAATAAGCTAAGTTGGTTTTTCATTTTTATCCCTATGAATGTGCTGTTTAAATAGCACCACAATTGTATATGGTTACGGCGTGTTGAATTTGCAGCATAAATACCAAACATGCGCTGCCCAAAAATTCTATCTAAGGCGATTAAGTTTTTGCTAGGTTTTTACTCCGTCCACAAGGTTACAAACCTCGTACCAGGATTTAACCGCCCGTAGATTGAACAAATTTCAATCCACAAAGTTCAATACGCCCTCGTATAATAATGAAATGAAGTAAGAATAAAAAGCAAAGTATATAAACAGGTTTGGCTAATTGTCACTAAAACAATACAGCCATTTTTTTAGGTTATGTTAATTATAGTGTAATGAATATAGTGGTATACATTACCTACCTGAAGAGTATTTAAGCTCTGTTTGTAATTATTTATTGAATTAATGAAACTTAAAATATTTTAACTTGTTGAAATTAAATACATAATTAAAATTCAAAAGTTAACCTTACAAATAAAGTGGTCTTTATAAATATAAAAAATATAAAAACTTTTGGTATTAGAGGTCTGACAACTAGTATGTTATAAATAATGTCGCACGTTAAAAAGAGGTGTCTGTTGCAGCCATTTGAAATAAAAACAAGAAATATAACATTGCGTGGCTTACAAAAAGGCACTGGCGATGAGCTGGTTATAGCCTTGCATGGGTGGCTAGATAACAGTAATAGTTTTACACCTATGTTGGATAAGGTTAATCCGCAGCATACTTGGTATTGTGTTGACTTTGCTGGGCATGGGCTATCTGATTGGCGCGCACAGGACGCTCATTATTATTTTGTTGATTATATTGACGATGTGTACCAACTTATAAAGAGCTTAGGGGCAAAAAAGGTACATTTAGTCGGCCATTCAATGGGCGCAATGGTGGCTGGTTTATTTGCTAGTTGTTTTAGTGAGTATGTGTATTCAGTTACCTTTATTGAAGGGATTGGCTGTGTTACAACCCCCAGTGATGAAGTATGTGAGCAATTAAAAGGGGCGATACTGAACAGAGAGCGCGCCTACAATAAAAAAAAGCGCGTTTATAAATCGCAATCAGCGATTATTGAAGCGCGTGCAAATACAACAGATTTAAATAACGAACTGATCACCTTATTGATGAGTCGTAATATTAAGCAAAGTGAACTAGGGTATGAGTTAACAACAGACCCTAAGCTTAAAAATCACTCAGGTTTTAGGTTTGATGAAGCGCAATGTATTGGTGCAATAAAACAATTAATTGCACCAAGCCAATTAATTTTAGGTAACCAAGGTTATTCGTTTGTAAAACAAAATTTGGCCAAGTATATTAGCTATTACAACAACTTGAAGGTAATTAATGTAGATGGCGGGCATCATTGCCATATGCAAAGCAGTGGGTTATGTTTTGAGCATATTCAAGCCTTTATGCTGCAAAATGGTGCATGTTAATTGTAAATTAGCGCCAAATGTGGGATTATTCCTGCATTAGAGTATTTGCTCAATTGTTAAAGTGCCTTACTTAGATTAAGGTTAATAAAAATATAATTATAAACAGGGGCTAAGAGTGGAAAAAATCTGGCTTAAGCGCTACCCAGAAGGTATGCCTGAAACAATCGATCCTGAGCATTACAACTCGTTACTCGAAGTGTTCGAAAAAAGTTTTACCGATTACAAAGATTTACCTGCATTTACGAATATGGGTAAAACATTATCGTATGATGAAATAGATACAGCGACACAACGTGTTGCCTCGTATATTCAAAATGATTTAGGTTTGAAAAAAGGCGACAAAGTTGCCGTAATGATGCCTAACTTGTTACAAACGCCTATCGCTATTTTAGGTATTTTACGTGCAGGGTGTGTGGTGGTTAACGTAAACCCACTTTACACAGTACGAGAGCTTGAGCATCAATTAAAAGACTCTGACGCGTCAGCTATTTTTATATTGGCTAACTTTGCAGACACGCTTGAAAAAGCACTTGCAAAAACGGATGTAAAACACATTGTTGTTACCCAAGTGGGCGACATGGTGGGTGGTATTAAAAAGCATATCGTTAATTTTGTGGTTAAATACATAAAAAAAATGGTACCTAGCTACAGCCTACCAAATACAATTAAGTTTTCAGATGTGTTAGCAGGTGACCCTGCAAAGTATACGCGTCCAGAAATGAGCTTATCTGATCTGGCCTTTTTACAATACACGGGTGGTACAACCGGCGTATCTAAAGGGGCGATGTTAAGTCATGGCAACATGGTTGGTAACCTTGAGCAAGTATCGGGCTGTTTAGATAAAGTATTAGACCGTGGTACTGAAGTTGTTGTTACTGCATTACCGCTTTACCATATATTTGCGTTAACGGCTAACTGCTTAACGTTTATGAAATACGGTGGTTTGAATGTATTAATTACAAACCCACGTGACATGCCAGCATTTGTTAAAGAGCTTAATCAGCATAAATTTACTGCTATTACCGGTGTAAATACCCTGTTTAACGGGTTACTTAATACACCAGGGTTTGCAGAGCTTGATTTTAGTCATTTAAAAATGTCATTAGGTGGCGGTATGGCGGTACAACGTCCTGTAGCCGAAAAATGGCAAAAAGTGACTAATTCTAAATTGATGGAAGGTTACGGTTTAACTGAGTGTGCACCGCTTGTAACTGTAAGCCCGTACGATTTAGAAGCTTATAATGGCTCTATTGGTTTACCTGCTCCTAATACCGAAATTAAGCTAATGCTTGAAAACGGTGAAGAAGCGGCAAAAGGTGAACCCGGTGAGCTATGGGTTAAAGGCCCACAAGTTATGCTAGGTTACTATAACCGCCCAGATGCAACCGCAGAATGTTTGCAAGATGGCTGGTTTGCTACCGGCGATATTGCCACATACGACGATGAAGGTTTCTTCTATATTGTTGACCGCAAAAAAGACATGATCATTGTATCGGGCTTTAATGTGTTCCCAAATGAGATAGAAGAAGTGGTTGCCATGCACGACGGCGTACTAGAAGTCGCGGCTATTGGTATTCCGCACGATGTAAGTGGCGAACAAGTTAAAGTTTTTGTTGTTAAAAAAGACCCTTCTTTAACTGAAAAAGATATAATAAATCACTGTCGTGATAATTTAACTAATTATAAGGTGCCTAAACTCGTTGAGTTTAAGGATGAGTTACCTAAAACAAATGTAGGTAAAATTCTCAGAAGAGCCCTAAAAGATTAGTAAACTATAAAAAAGCCGGCATTAGCCGGCTTTTTTATTGTAGGAGATTAAGTGCAATACCAATTGATCGAAACACAAAATCAACTCAATACCTTTGTTGAGCAAATAAAAAACAAGCCTATTTTAGCCATAGACACAGAGTTTATGCGCCGCCGTACTTTGTACCCTGAAGTTGCACTTATTCAAGTATATGATGGTGAGCATCTCGCCCTTATAGATCCACTTGCCGAACTCTCGTTATTTGAATTTTGGCAAATATTACAAGATCCATCAGTACTGAAAGTGTTGCATTCCCCCTCAGAAGATATTGAAGTATTTCAAAAATATGCAGGCTTTGTACCCGCTCCATTGTTTGATACACAATTTGCTCTTCAGCTTTTAGGCGAAGGCAACTGTATGGGCTTTGCGCTAATGGTAAAAGAGCTATTAGGCATAGAAATAGACAAAAGTGAATCGCGAACTAATTGGCTACAGCGCCCATTAACTAAAAAGCAGCTCGATTATGCAGCCGCTGATACGTTTCATTTACTGCCTTGTTTTGAACTAATAATAGAGCGTATAAATAAAGCTGAGCTATTTGATATTGTCATAAATGAGAGCGAGTTAATTGCAAATAAACGCGCCTTTCAAACCCCAGATGAGCTGCTTTACAAAGATATAAAAAACGCATGGCAACTAAAACCACACGAGCTCGCGGTATTAAAAGAATTAGCTGTATGGCGTCGTAATAAAGCTATTCGTAAAAATTTAGCGCTTAACTTTGTGCTTAAAGAGCACAACATGACGGAAATTGCTAAACGTGGGCCTTCGAGCTTAAATACGCTAAGACAAATTCCGGGTGTTGAGTCAATGGAAGTAAACCGCTCTGGAGTCGAAATACTAAAGTGTATTGAAAAGGCCAAAGCACTCCCGGTTGATGAGCATCCGCCAGTGCTTAAACGTTTAATTGATTTTCCGGCTTATAAAAAAGTAGCTAAAGATATTAAACAAAAAATCACGAAAGTGGCAAAAGAGCAGGGTATACCAGAGGATGTAATGGCCTCTAAAAAGCAAATTAATCAGCTTATTAGCTGGAATTGGAAACTCACCGATGAGCAAAAGCTAAATCATATTAAACCTGATTTACTTAATTCTTGGCGCTACAGTTTTGTTAAAGACGCACTTAAAGAGTGGGATAATTAAACCCACTTTTTAAGCTAACAGGCTATGTTATACCAATTCGCAATAATATTTAATCATTTTTAGGGGCTAAACGTGTCGCTATCTGCGTTAAAAAATCTCATTTAGAA